>CAIPTY010000072.1 GCA_903868145.1 uncultured Desulfuromonadales bacterium
ATTTTCGTGTGGGTATTCTTGGGATTTTGCGCCATGATCGTAGTAGCACAGGTAGTTCCTGCAATACTGCTGGCATCCGGAATGGTGAAAGGGATTGTCGCTGTAGTTAAAAACGAGAAAGTTGCAACAACATCCAAAAGCTAGTATGAGTTACAGTGTTCAGTCTCTTCGACAGCTGGTTTATTTGGTCTGCAGTCACTGCGTGGCTCTGGAAGAGTAAAGGGATAGTCCAAAAAGGCTATCCTTGTCACATCAATTCCGATCTCAGATAAGTTCACTTTTGCCAGGTAGAGCAAGAGCATATACAAAAACAATGAGGATCCAGAATGATTACTATGCCAAAATGTCCCACCTGCAGTTCTGAATATACCTACGAAGACGGAGATATGTACGTCTGCCCGGAGTGCGCCCATGAGTGGCAAAAGACTGCGTCGGAGAATACAGACTCCGCCAGTATCGTGCGTGACGCTTTTGGGACAGTGCTCAAAGATGGTGACTCACTTACCGTCATAAAAGACTTGAAAGTCAAGGGATCGTCATTGGTGGTAAAGGTAGGCACCAAGGTGAAGAACATCCGTATCGTGTCGGGTGACCATGACATCGACTGCAAGATTGACGGCATCGGTGCCATGCAGCTGAAATCGGAGTTCGTCAAGAAGGCGTGATTGATTCCCAATCTCTTCATAGTCCGCCACTCATTGTCGGTTTTCTGATCGCGTCCGTCGTCATGGGGGCGATCCACCGCCGCCTCTCATCATCCGGATCTTATCTCGCAATTCTGTACTGCCTTCCCTTCACCATCATGCATGAACTCTCTCATTTTGTGGTCGCCTTTCTTACCGGAGGGCGGCCATCATCATTTAGCGTCTGGCCACGAAGGTCTGGAAATGGCTGGGTCCTCGGGAGCGTTAACTCAGTTCCGACACTTCTGTCTGCTGCCCCGACTGCGCTGGCTCCTCTCGGGTGGCTGGTGATCGGGTACTGCCTGATGCAGTTCTGGGATATGAGACCAGCATGGGTACCGGAATATCTGATCCTGCTGATCCTCTACGCCTGTACGGCTGCCTGCACACCGTCCTGGCAGGACATCAGGATAGCGCTGACTCATCCGTTCAGTCTGATGTTATACGTCGTGGCGGCCTACGTCATAATAAACATCATCCACGCGCAAGGGGTCTGAAGCCGTTTCATACAGGCTGTTCCGCGTTCCACGTGTCAATTTCACACTGCTCAGAACAAGGCTGTTCCAAGGGTGATTTTGCGCCAGTTAGAGCCGGACATTGGCCAGTTGAAGCCTCTGTTGGAGGCTATTTCGCCTGTACTGTGTATAGTGCACAGTAACAGAGGAAATGTCAGGAAAAAGGGGAATGCAATGGAGTACAGTAGGAAAGAGACTTGAAGAACCGGGGGCTTCAGATTGCGAGCCCCCGGTTCGTAATCTTGCTATTTCTTCTTTGCCTTTGCTGCGGGTTTTGCAGGGGCTTTTGCAGCGGTCTTGGCAGCAGCCTTATCAGCTGGCTTACCTTTACATGAGCTTTTGCATGCGTCCAGGTCTTTGAGGAATTTGCCAGTGGTGAACTTGCCAACCCTTTTAGCTGCGATCTTGAGCGGCTTGCCGGTCTGGGGGTTTCTGCCAGTCCGAGCGGCTCTCTTTGATGCCGAGAACGTGCCGAATCCGACGAGGGTCACTTTACCGTCATTAACCAGTTCCTCTGTGACTGCACACTGAAATACGGCCAGTGCAGATTCAGCCTGAGCCTTGGTCAGTTTGGCCTTCTCAGCGATCTTTGCTACGAGCTCTGCTTTTGTCATTTACGCCCTCCGAATTGGATTTTTCACGTATATATACGTTGAAATCAACAAAGTCCACTATTTATAGGTTGATAATTCGCCTTCTCCGCTGTCATGTGCCTTGATAGATCTGGCGTATACCTCTATGATAATCCATAATCTTCCGACGTTATTTTTGATTATTTTCAAGTAGTTCCTGATACAATTTTTTCAGTGATCGGAGAACTGTCATTAATACTGAGGATCGTATGACAAAAATCGTTATTCATCTCATGGTTATCATTCTCGTCAGTTTTTCTGTTGCCGCTCAGACATACGCTGCTGGCAGCGTGACACTGGGTACGGGAACTCCAGGTGGCGGCTTCATCCTCTACGGAGATGTGTTTGCCCGCACTGTCAATGCCGTAGATCAGTCGCTATCTATTCGCTCCGTAAACACGAACGGCAGCAGTGAGAATGTACGATGGCTTGAATCGGGGAAGCTCGATATCGCCCTGGTTCAGGGGGAAGCGGTCGCAGAAGCCTTCTCTGACAAAAGTCGTCCGCCCGCCAAGCTGAAGATTATCTCAGCAATGTACGCCACTCCGGGAATGTTTGTTGTGCGAGGTGATAGCCCGTATCGTAGGATCAGCGACTTAAAGGGGAAACGCGTCGCTTTTGGGGCGAGCGGATCAGGACTGGTGATCCTGGCACGCTACGTACTCGATGGCATTGGTCTCGATCAGCTAAAAGATTTCCAGGCAGTCTTCCTGGAGCGTGCCGGAGATGGCCCGGCGATGCTTGCTGACGGTCGTGTCGATGCTCTCTGGGGCGGTGGTAACGGGTGGCCTGGGTTCATGACGGCTGCCAAGGCGCCGGGTGGTGCGCGATTCATTGCACCGGATGCAGGGGAAATAGCTCTTATCCTCAATAAATACCCGTTTCTGAAGCAGATGGCGGTACCTGCCGGTAGTTATCCTCGCCAAAATAGCGACATCACCTCTGTAGGTTCCTGGAGCTTTATCTTATCTCGGGCAACGCTCCCAGATGATGTCGCCTACCGCATCGCTCGCGCAATGCATCTCGGCGAGGCTCGATTGTGCTTGGCTATTCCCCAGGCATGCGGCACTGCGATGTCACATCTGAGTGCGGTCGCCCTGCGTCAAAAATTGATCCATCCTGGTGTGCTGAAATATCTTCGTGAATCGTTCGGTGTTCAATGAATAGGTGGAAGTAGTTGCTACAGGCCACTAATCATAGGCTGCTCGCCATAGATACCAACTGGCCATAGTGCGATATGGTCGCCACTTTTCACCATGAGACAGGAGCTCTTTTGGCTTCGGCATCTCCGCCAAGCCGTATGCCCGCATGAAGCCCTTCCTGACGCCAAAGTCATCGACCGGCAACACATCCATGCGACCCAGCCTAAAGATCAGCAACATCTCTACTGTCCACCTGCCTATACCGCGTACCTGTGTAATCCTTGCTACAATATCGTCATCAACCATAGACTTGATTTCTTCAGAGGGAGGAACGACACCCGTACTGACTTTTTCTACCAAGTCACGAAGTGTTCGGATTTTACCGAATGAAAAGCCTGCAGAACGGATTTGGTCATCTGCCAGCAGGGCGACATCGCCTGGTTCGGGAAATGCTTTTCCCGGCACCAATGCGATAAAGCGTTTCAGGATAGCTTCCGCAGCCGCCCCGTGCAGTTGCTGTGATGCTACTGCCCGCGTGAGTGCTTCAAAGGGAGATTGTTCCGTATCAGGTTTCAAGGCAAAAGGCGCTGATCTCTGTATAAGCTTTTTCATGACACTATCAGCCTGGCAGAGATGCTTCTGCGCTTTTGCTATCATTTTGTCATCCAGTCCCATCATCGAAGCAGCTCCTTGGTTATCCTGTTAAACATGGTACCTGCGCAGTAATTTGCAATGCCACAATGTCGTGCGCCTTCAGAACTACTTCGAATTACCGACTGCAGCAGCTTGATGCCGTTCTGGCCTGGTAATGAATTCCAATACACTTGGCATGCTCCGTGACTCGGAACAACTATCAGGCTGGCTGAGTGGCCGGAATAATCCGTCCTGGAAGAACCGGGAGAAAAATGAAATTATTCTGGATCAGCAGGAAATGTTCTCCTCCTGAGCAGACATTCCGATCGTTCACCTCTTTTGATGGATACTACACGTCCCGCTCTCACATTGATGACGTTTCGGCAGATAAGGGCGAATGCGTGCAAACAGCCAGTAGCAGATGCGGGCTAACTGTTTTACCACCGGCAACTGGATGATGCGCCCCATAAGACCGAAGATTGTGGAAGTCGGGAAGGCCTGCCAGATTGCCCAGAATGAGTCAACCCCTGTGAAAACCTGTCTGTCCTGATCAATCGCATGGAGTTGATGCATGAAATCGGCAATCGAGATTTGGTAGGGCGCCGCCTCGAAATCAGGGCTGCTGATGTCTACTGCCACCAGTTTTTCACCATGATCTTTCCGTAGGTAGTGCTCAATCTCGGTAGCACAGACGATGCATGAGCCGTCGTAGAACACCTTGAGTGGGAATCGTGGCGCTCTCACTTAAAAAAGGGGACGCACTTCGGTAACCGTGAACCAGGGCATGACCCCTAGGCCTTGCTGTTGGAACAGTTCGTTCAAGTTCATATCTTCTCCTTGAAGACAATCTCTTGTCATTCCGAAGCGATCGGAATCAGTATCTCGTTTCGACGCAGGAACCAGAGTGTGAACGGTGGGTTGTAGCGTGCCCATACTGACTCGCCGATGACTTTCAGGTTGTTGGCTGTTATCCAGTTTTCCAATTCCTGCTTATATCGCAGAAACTTCTTCTCACTCCAGAACCCGGAATATCGAACGGCAGCAACCCGTCGGGCAGGAACCTGCCGCAGCTTGATGTTTGGATCATCAGGAGTCGGCAGGTTTTCCGTAGTAGATGAGGCAGGCATCATAAAGCTTACCGCCCACTTTCCCTGCACACTCTGCTGACTGACCGGAGCGGTCATGGATATTTTCTCCCCTGTCTGCTCCAGCGAAACGGGGGCCGTCATAGCAATCTTGCCGCGTGATTTGTTGTCACCGGAGATATAGCGGAAAAGCGGTCTGAAAGCCTTGTTACCGGCACCTTCCAGATCTCCGTCGACAATGATTTCGGCGAGGACCTGAGGCGCGTACTCGCGCAACTCGAAAATATCGTCAGTTTTAATAACAGTGTAGGGTGCTTCTTCGGTTGCCATGGCAGTAGTAGTTCCTGTGAGCAAAATTCCAAATACGAGAATGATGGAGATAACCTGTCTCATCATACAGGCATACACCTATCACCGGTTGACAATTCAATTATTCCCTTCAAATCATCCTCAATCTTTTCCGGCGTGTCGGTCGGTGCATAGCGTTTCAACACATTGCCTTCCCTGTTTACAAGAAACTTGGTGAAATTCCATTTGACTGTCTCACTGCCAAAGATTCCCGGTTGTGCTTTCTTGAGAAATTGATAGAGCGGGTGCGCTCCACTGCCGTTAACCTCTATCTTGGCAAATAGGGGAAAGGTAACATCATAGTTGAGAGAACAGAAGCTTTGTATCTCCGCCTCGTTACCCGGTTCTTGATGGGCGAACTGGTCGCAGGGAAAGCCGAGAACAGCAAAACCCTTGGGTAGGTAACGTCGATAGATCGCTTCCAGTCCCGCATATTGGCTGGTGAAACCACACTTGCTGGCAACATTAACGACGAGCAACACCTGACCGCGATATTTTTCCAGCGCCTCGGTTTGTCCATCAATAGTCTTTACTGCTATTTCATAGAGATTCATGACGCTCCTGTTCTACAAATAACTGTGACGGTGACCAGTTATGCTGCAAGTCAAAGAATCAGTGAGAGAGCTGTTCTGCATCGCTCAAATCCCACATAGTACTTCGCCAGTTGCTGATTCTTCCTTTGTCGTTGCATTTCGGGCATATCCAATAAATATCTTCCGATTCAGGTTCAATCCATCCGGCTATTTCCTCTTGGCAGGGTTTTCTATTCGGTCTGCGTCGGCAAGAAACCTTATATTCCGGCGGATAGTCAGGGTCAGGATAGGATGCCATCAAAATGATGGATGCAAAATATTCACCCAGCGCTTTTGCCGGTGCGGTTTCTGATACTATTTTACCATCCTCATCAAGAAAATGGGTAATGTCAGATATCCAGGTGTCAGCCATCGCTATTTACCTGACTACCATGTGCCGTAATGGACAAATTCGCTCAACTGTTTACGTGATGGGCCACTCTTTGCTTCACCTGCTGAATAGCCAAGCGGGAATAGGCCAACGATTTTGATATCTGCAGGTATTCCAAGCAGAGTCTTGAGGTGTTCCTCATGGTATACGCCGACGAAGACTGTGCCAAGGCCTTGGTCATGGGCCGCCAGCATAAGATTCTCTGTGGCAATACCCATATCCGCCATATAATACTGCTGGTCATGGAGATTGCCTGACTTCAAAGGGTCTGCACAGGCAATAATGACAATCGGTGCTTGTGCCAGTGCTTTCTGGGCAGGATTTGATTTGTAACCATAGGTCGCAAAGAATGATTCAACAAAAGAAAGCTCGCTGATTTTCTCGCGAATTGCCTGCTCCTCCACAACAACCAGATGCCAGCACTGCAAGTTTGACCATGAGGGGGCTTGGCGAACTGCTTCCAGGATTGCTTGGAGCTTTTCCGGTTCAACTGACTGGTCGGAAAATTTCCTGATGCTTCTTCTTGTTTTGATTGCCTCTAGTGTTTCCATGTTGTCTCCTTATCATCATTAACCTGAGTACTTAGAACTGATTACCCGTATTGGGACCTCGAGTAAAGCTTACCTCCCCAGATGCAGATCGAAGAAGCGGGCTATCTCGTTGTGGTATTCCTTGACCTCCGGTGCAGTGATATCGCTCATGTATTGGGCATGAGATTGACCTTCCCAGATTTGCAGCACCGCCTCAACGCCAGCAGCGCGGAGCTTACGGTGCATGCGCACAGAGTTAGACAGGTAGAGGTCCCGCGTACCGCTGGTCACGATAGTGGGCGGAAAACCCTGTACGTCACCATAGATCGGCGACAGCAGTGGGTCTTTCAGGTCGCGCCCGTTGGCGTAAAGCAGCGCGGTTGAACGTATGAAGCCATCCTGTGTACCCAGGAAGTTGTCAACCATTGCGTTGGTGAACAATGTATCGCCGGTCTTGGTGAGATCCACTGTCGGCGTGCCTGGGGCAATAGCCCCCGGCATCGGCAATCCTTCTATTTTGGCGCGCATCAACGTAGTGATCGTCAGACTGCCACCTGCGGAGGTGCCGAAGATGCCGACATTCTTAGCGCCAGTTGTCTGAAGAATGGCACGATACACTGCCACGGCGTCATCCAGCGCGGCAGGAAAAGGGAAATCGGGTGGCATACGGTAGTCGACGGAAATCACTTTGAAGCCGCTGAACCCGGCCATCAGAATTGCCTCACGTGTCCCCGATTCGCCGAAGCCAAACACCCTGACGCCACCGTGTAGATGCATCAACACGCGGTCGCGGTTCTGCGGGGCAATCGACTTTGGCGCAACGATGAAGATCTTCACTCCAGCCATTGTGGCAGGCTGCACCGAAACGCCGAGAGCCTCGCGGAGCTTTGGTAGTCGCGCTACTGTGGCAGCTGCCACTTTTTCGGCTCTCGCCTTCCACTCTGCGGTGGTTTGCGGTACGAGATTGAAGCTGGGATCGAAAGGCCGTGCAATAACCGCTTGCATCTGCGGGCTGACAGTGTCCGGTACGGGGATCACGCGCGATGGCACCTCGCGGGTGCCCGTTGGGTCCTGCTGCGCTGCGGCTATCGGCACAAAACCGGCGGCGAACCAAGCGAAAAGCAGAACAGCTAAGAAAATGTTAAACGTACGCATATTCAATCCTTTATCGTAATTAAGTGACGAAAATTGTGCGAGGAATGTCACCCGGTGTCCCGTGCCGTAATCACATTATTGTGTGGTCAGCTCACGGTATTTAAATAATAGATAATTTCCCGTAGATAACCGGTTCCATCAACGGTTTGAGGATATCCGATTCGTGAGGAGGGATGCTTCCATAGGTATCCAGGGCGATTGAATGGGCAAACAGTGTTGCAGGAAGTACCAGGTAGACGATAATTATTAATACTGCTACGCTATAGTTGTATGCACGAAATGTGTTCATAATATATTGCTCAAAATATTGATATAATCGTCGTAGTTCTTAGTAGAAAGCCGCAATAGGCAAAACAATATTTACAGCGATGTAACCTATACCGATGGCAACCCAGGAAACGCTATCAAGGTGTTTTGAAAATTCTTTTTCATCCTTCCTTAGGAAGTAGTAGCCCGACATCAATGTGGCACCCACGCAAAGCGATATGGTGAAAAGACCG
>CAIPTY010000073.1 GCA_903868145.1 uncultured Desulfuromonadales bacterium
CAGTAGTGTCCCAACGTTTAGTTGAATAAAAACAGTTGGTTATTATTTTCGTCTGTTTCGCTTCTGTAATCGGAATCTGTAAGTGCTTGCAATAAGGGCATTCGCTCGAAGATGGTGACGCTCAGTACCTGTAAAATTGTGTAGAGACTGGCCTCGATTTTGAGCCGCTTCTTCATGATAGCGACGAGCACATAAATCGACACGGCAATCCAGATTTGAGCCTTGACTGCATTCTCCGAGGTTCCGTAGAAAGTCTTGATTCGCAAGTTTTGCTTGATCCATCGGAAGAACAGTTCTACTTGCCAGCGACATCGATACAGTTCGGCAATAGTCATGGCCGGCAGAGTGAAGTTGTTGGTCAGGAACACCAAGGTTTTGTCGGTTTCTTTGTCGTGATACTTCACCCGGCGCAGCTTGTCCGGGTAGTCTTTGGCTTGATAGAAGCCGGTCAGCAGTACCGATTGATCGCAGAGTAGGCCAGTGTCCTTGTCCACCGGATGAGAATAGACCCGACGGCACTTGAGATTGGATTTGCCTCGGATCACGAAGAATGCTGATGACCGTGTGATCGTGTACAGACGTTCGAAGTCCAGGTAGCCGCGATCCATGACGTAGAAAGCCCCCGCCTCCAGCGGCAAGATGTCCAGGGTGTTGACTTCGTGGAGTTTGCCATTTGATATGTGGATGAAGGTTGGGATGCTGCCCCGCAGATCCAGTAACGTATGGAGCTTGATGGCTCCCTTGTTCCTGCGGAAGTTGGCCCATGGGAACATGGAGAGGCACAAGTCGATGGTGGTGGCGTCCAGAGCGTAGACAGTGTTCTCCAGTTCCAGTCCGAAGCTGTCGTTTGCGTAGAGTTTGCGGGCTGTCTGAATGAGAGAGCAAGCAAGGTCGGCGTAGATGCGCCAGTCGCGAACCTTGTTGGCATTTGCCAGATTGTTGCGAGAAACCGAAGAGCGGATACCCATGTGATAGAGCTTGCTCTTCTGCGCCCGTAGACAGGATTCGATATCCCTCAGGCTCTCGCGGTAAGTCAACTGGGCGAATGCCATGCAGAGATATTGTTCGAGGCAGGAGAACTCCTTGACCTTGTAGTTGCCGCTGTAGCGATCGACGCATCGATGGAACACATGGAGCGGAAGATGCTCCATCACTTGAGAGAAAACGAGCTTGCCGGTGTACATAGTTTAACCCTCCGCACATTGCTGCGCGAAGATGGCTGAACCTCCGGAAAATTTTCAAGTCGTTTAATGGCATGATGTCACTTTCTCTCAGAATTAACGGGCCATTACGGCTCATCGACTATTCAACGTTGGGACACTACTGATACAAACTATCTTTATACTAGATATATCTGGAAGAGGAAAAAGTCAAGCTGAATTTCACGCGGACTTACATTTTCTACTGAAAATAGTTACTTGCGAGCACGTCCCAACGCAAAGGCCTGCAGATTCTTTTCATGGAAACGCTGCGGCAGTCGTTCTCGAATCGCTTCAACAATGTGCTCTGAAGTTAGCAGTGCAAGACGTGAACTCAAGGCACCAAGAAAAATGACATTGGCAAAAACGGCGTCTCCCAACTCCTCTGTTGCCACTGCTTCCGCCTTGATTCCCCAATGAGGTGACGCAAGCCCCGGATCGGGAGAGACAATGTCCGGATTGTGCAGAATCAGACTCTGCGAACCGCACAATCCCTTGAACATGGTGTAGGCGATGCCTGAAAAAGCACAAAAAAAGTCAGGACGTTCGACCACCGGGCTGTCGATGAATTCATCAGAAATTACCACCTGACTCCTGACATACCCGCCACGAGTCTCGGTCCCGTGACTGATAAGCATCGATGTGTACAATCCCTGATTAACCGCAGCCTGCCCCAGAATCTGGCCGATCCGCACGACACCCTGACCCCCGTAACCGCTTATCAGTATCTCAATCCGTTTCGCCATTCCCAACCCCCTTCTGCACACTGGCTACGAATTGCCGCAGACCTGCCGCAAATTCAACACGGGACCCGGAAGCATCATGGGTAATACCGGTAGTGAAATGGGTATTCGCGTCTGCGGAGAGATCGTCGGCTGTTCTTTCACGGAACCAATCATAAATTTTTGCAAGATCGCGAGTACCCAGCGCCTGGACTCCGTAGTGGGTAACGCAGGGGTAAATAAGCTGCACCACAGAAAAACCGCGGTTCTGAATCGCTTTTTTCAAACTTTCCACCGGTTCGTGTCCCTGCAGAACCGTATGGCGAGCCAGAAACGTTGCGCCCGATTCTTTGAGAATACGCAACACATCAAAGCCCCCTTGAGTCCAGTTCGGTTCCCAGGCACCGTACGGACTGCTGTCAGTTTTACTCCCCAGTGGAGTGGTCACTCCATACTGCCCCCCGGTAGATTGGTAGCCGAGGTTGTCAAAAACCACCACGGTCATATCCACATTCCGCCGGGCGGCATTGAGCAGGTGCAGAAAGCCGATGGTGAAGGCGTCGCCGTCACCGACAGTCAGAATAAGTCGCTTCTCCGGAGGCAGCGCCAGACGCAGGCCGGTAGCCATTGCGTAGACCCTGCCATGGGTGCCGGCAAAGGTATCACCTTTCCAGGTGACAAACGTCTGTCTGCCAGAACAGCCGATGCCGGTACCCCAGACGACATCACCCTGAGCAAGACCGAGTTCATCGATAGCCTCCAATACTTTACGGTGAGCCAGTCGCAGGCCGCATCCTTTACAGGCGGTGCCAGGGTTCTTTTCGGGACGGACATATTTTTCCAGTAGATCGCTCATATTACCATTTCTCCGTACGCCAGCCGTCACGGGCCAACGGTTCATGCTTCAACAGTGTCGTGATGTCCTCCAGCAGTTCAGCAGACGTTGGCAGCTCGCCACAGCGTCCCCAGAAATGCACCTGACTGCCATCGGCTGCTGCCCGCTGCACCTCACGCACCAGTTGCCCGTCCCAATTCAACTCGACCACCAGGTAGATTGCCCTGCGCTTGAACAGATGATCCTGAAAAGGCCAGAGCGAGATGGGTCTGATGCCACCGACAGATAAGCCGTCACGCCGGGCGGCATTGACTGCGTTCTGCACCACCCGCGAAGGGGTGCCATATGCGACGAGAATCACTTCCGGGTCATCGTCCAGGTACCACTGGTCAGCTTCGTCAATGAGATCACGATGATTGAGAATTTTGTGAATCAAACGCCAGGCATGTTTATGCTGCCAGGTAATATCCTCGGTGTCGTGTCCCCGGTCAGTCGGGGTCCAGTCAGAGCAGGCAGCGCCGGTGTTATGCCCCAGCACCACCGGCGGCACGTCGATGTCATCGGTAGCCGGGTAGAATTCAGGTCCCGGATGGATGCGGCGCGGCACAACCTCCAGCCCCATGGCGAGAAACTCGGCGTCGGTTTCAGGGAGCTCCAATGTTTCCCAGCCGTCAGTCACCATCTGATCTGCCAATACGATAACCGGTGTGCGGAAGCGCTCGGCGAGATAAAAGGCGCGCACCGTCAGTCGATACGCCTCCTGCACTGAACTGGGCGCCAGAACAATCGTTTCAAAATTACCGCCATGTGTCAGGTAACGGCTGAGGTAAAATTCTCCCTGCCCCGGCGCTCCGGTGATGCCGCTGACCGGACCCACCCGTTGCGAGTTGACAATAACCACCGGCACCTCGCTGCTGACCGCCCAGCCAAAGGCGTCGGCAAAAAGGATAAAACCGGGGCCTGAAGTTGCTGTCATCGCTTTCAAACCGCCGATGGAACCGCCATTGCAGATGTGCAGGGCAGCATTTTCGTCTTCCGCCTGAAGGTAATAACCTCCCACTTGAGGCAGGCGACGCGACATGTTTTCGGCAATCTCGGTAGCCGGGGTTATCGGATAACCGGCGAACAGGTTACAGCCGGCACGAATGGCTGCTTCCGTAATGGCAGCATTGCCGGTATCAAAGGTTCGTTTCATCTGCTCCGCCTTTATTCTTGATTTCTGCATAGAGATCCACTAATCGCCGCCGCTGGATCTTGCCGCTGGGCCCTTTGGGGAATTCTTCAATAAAAAACACTTCCCGGGGAGTTTTGAAACCGGCCAAATGCTCCCGGCAAAAGCGTCGAATGCTGTCAATATCGAGTGCAGAACCGGGTCTCAGGGTGACGAACGCAGTCACTTCTTCTCCATACAACTGGTGTGGAACACCAACGACACCGACCGCCTCGACCTGCGGCAGACGATGGATGACCTCCTCTACTTCACGCGGGGATATTTTTTCACCGGCACGGTTGATCAACTCTTTTATCCGCCCGGTCAGAAACAGATAGCCCTCTTTATCAATAAAACCGAGATCTCCGGTGTGAAACCATCCAGCCTTGAGAGCCTCCTGGTCGCCTTTTAGATTATCCAGGTAACCACTGAAGACGTTTTTCCCCCGAAGAACAACTTCACCGACTCCCCCCTGAGGAAGCTCAGCACCCTGTTCATCAACCACCCGCAGCTGATTACCAACAGGTAGTCCCGCAGAACCTGGCTTATGGAGCAATGGTGGCAGAGGGTTGGCCGTAACCTGGCAGGCCGCCTCGGAAATGCCGTAGGTTTCTATTACCGGGACCGCGAAGCGCTGCTCGAATTCTTCCAGAATAGCCACCGGCAAGGGCGCAGAAGCGGAACGGGCAAAGCGAAGCGACGCAGTCTCTTTCCCTTCAGGTGCAGGGTGTGAAAGTAGGAGAGACAAAATGGTTGGTACGGCACTGAACCAAGTAACCCGATGATCTGCAACCCAGCCCCAAAAATGTTCTGCAGCAAAGCGCTCCGGGATGACAACCGCCATGCCGGTCAGTAGCGGTGTCAGCAGTGTAACGACGAGGCCGTTAATGTGAAACAGCGCCAGCACGCAGAGTGCGATGTCATCTGACGTCAAATGGTGTGCATCGCGAACGAAAGAAGCATTTACCAGCAAATTTGCATGTGAAAGTACAACACCTTTCGGCCTGCCGGTCGTCCC
The DNA here is from genome assembly GCA_903868145.1 of uncultured Desulfuromonadales bacterium. Classification (GTDB taxonomy): domain Bacteria; phylum Desulfobacterota; class Desulfuromonadia; order Geobacterales; family Pseudopelobacteraceae; genus CAIPTY01. The sequence continues at coordinate 4,985 of CAIPTY010000073.1, forward strand.
GGAAGTAAAGAGGATAAGAGCAGGAGACCGACCGGAATCGGGAGTAACCGCCGAGCTACAGCCGACTCCTGCGGTTGCTCGCACCAGCAGGGTTATCTGCAGCCCCTGAAAGGTGCCGCAGGGTGCCGGGTAAAAACCGGCATTGGCAAGAGCTGGCTCAGGATTCCGTCCAGAATGGCAGATGACAAAGCGTGCTGAAGATTGCTGCAGCGCCTGGCCGATCTCATCCGAGGTTAACCGGGGGTTGAGAGGAACTGCAACCCCTCCGGCACTCATAACACCCAGAAGCGCAAGCGCAGACTCCTTGCCGTTGGGAAGTATCAGCGCTACCCGGTCACCAGGCACAAACCCATTCCGTACAAGAAATTCTCCAACGTCTGTTGAAACATCTGCAGCCAGAGAGAACGTAAGGGTTTCACCTGATTCGGGTAGAATCAAAAAAGGGTTGTTCCCCTGTTCAACGGCCTGTCTGTTGAACAGTTCTCCGATTGTCCGAGCAGACGTATTCCCGTCGTTATCAAGCTGCATCGGCCTGTCTTATTTCAAACCGGTCCGTTTCAGATAGCTCAGGTCAAACAGGTCTTTGATCTCGAACTCCTTCTTGAGCACCTTTTGCTCACGCAGAAAGTCCTTTACCTGCTCCAGGGCAGCGATGTCCTTGTCGCTGATGGACAGACCGAAATCATACCGTTTGGTAATCTTGGAAATAACAGCCAGTGGGAATCTGCTTTCGTCTGAGATGGCTTTCTGGGCGGCTTTCGGGTCCTTCCTGTAGAAGTCGGTCGCACGCTTGGTTGCACGCAGGAAGGCCTCAACAAGTTTCGGGTTCTCCTTGCCGAATTCGTTACGCGTCAGATATACATTAACTGCCCGCTTGATTTTGGTAGAGTCGGCAAGTAATTTCCCTTTCCCCTGCAGCTCGATATTTGAGGTAATTGGCTCCCACACCGCTACGGCATCAACATTTTTTGTTTCCAGTGCATTGGCAAGCTCCGGAGCAGGGAGATTCACCACTTGGACATCACTGGCTTTGAGGCCATTCTGTGCAAGCAGCAGGAACAGGAAATGATGGGCACTGGAACCGACCGGAACACCAACTTTCTTCCCTTTAAGATTCTTCGGAGTTTTGATGGACGAGTTCGGCGCCACGGAAACCGCGTTGTGAGCTGGATCAAGCCCGGCATTAGCAATGACTTTGAGATCGATACCGGCAGCCCGACCGGCAACCGGTGGCATATCGCCGGTATGAATCAGGTCGAGGCGACCACCGGAAAGCCCCTCAATCATGGGTGGACCGGCGAGAAACAGGTTGTACTTTACTTTGACGCCTTCTTTGGCAAACTCCTCATCATAATACCCTTTTGCTTTACCCAGCAGGATGATGGTGCTGGCGGCCTGATAACCGATGTTTACCTCTTTGCCCCCCTCCGGCGCTGCGAAAGCGAATGAACCTACCAAACTTGCGACAGCTACTGTCAGTGCAATTAACTTCTTTTTCATGATGCTCTCCTTTGTGTGGTTTCTGTTGTCTGACAACCTGATATCAGATTGCGTATGCAAACGGTTTATTGGTCTGTTCAAAAAATTCTGCATAAATTTCTTTGCGAATCTGGACAAAGTCATAATCACTGCGGTCTCGCGGACGGGGCAACGAAACCTGAACAATCTTTTTGATCGTACCGGGGCGATTGGACATAACCACTACCCGATCACCAAGATAAATGGCCTCATCAATGTCGTGTGTCACCAGTATCATGGTGGTTTTCTCCGCCTCCCAGATGCGCAGCACCTCCTGCTGCATGTTGATGCGGGTCAGGGCATCAAGAGCGCCGAAGGGTTCGTCGAGCAGCAGAACCTTTGGGCGGTTGACCAGGGCCCGGGCGATACTGACCCGTTGCTGCATGCCGCCTGAGAGTTGATGCGGGTAGGCTTTTTCAAAGCCGACGAGTCCCACCAGTTCAATATGTTCGCGTACCAGGCGATTCCGTTCAGTTGAAGGAGTTTCGCTGCGGCAGCCGAAGGCGATATTGTCACTTACCGTCAACCAGGGGAGCAGGCGCGCTTCCTGAAACACCATGCCGCGCTCCACGCCCGGCGTACGGATCGGCTGGTCACCGAGCAGAATCTCGCCGCTGCTTTCAGAGTCGAGGCCGACGATGATACGCAACAGGGTGCTTTTGCCGCAGCCGCTGGCGCCGACGATACTGATAAATTCCCCCGGCTCCACCCGCAGGTTGATATCGGTCAGCGCCTGAACCGTCCCGGTATCAATGGTAAACTGTTTTGAAAGGCGGCTGATCGAAAGCGCCTGACCGTTGTTTTCTGACATGCTCATCTCCTCAGATGCTCCATTTGAGGAGACGTGTTTCCAGCGTGCGGATGGCGTAATCGATAAGCAGTCCGGTAATGCCGATGGAAATCACCCCCACCAGCATGACGTCCGCCTGGGACAGTTCACGGGCATACATGATCATGTAGCCGACACCGGCAGAAGCGGCGATCAACTCTGCGCCGACCACACTCATCCATGCGATGCCGATGCCGATTCTGATACCGGTAAAAATTGACGGCAGTGCGGAAGGGAGCACTACTTTCGTCAGCAGGGTCCATCGGCTCTTTTCAAAAATAGTGGCTACTTCAACATATTTTTTATCGGTGTTTCTGATGCCGTGTACCACGTTCAACAACACCGGCCAGAAGCTTCCGATGGCAATGACGGTAATCTTTGACGCTTCATCGATACCCATCCAGAGAATCAGCACCGGCACCCAGGCGATGATCGGTATGGGGCGCAGCAGACCGGTGATCAGCACGAGGGCACGTTCAACCCGGGGTGATAGTCCGATCAGCACAGCTGTGACCAGTCCCAGTACGGCACCTGCGGAAAATCCCTTGATGACGCGCCAGAGGCTGATACGGAGATGATTGAGCAATTCTCCGCTCTTGATCATGTCTACAAACACCAGCCAGATATCACTTGGCGGCGGCAGGATTGTCGGCTTGATCAACCCCTTCCTGCTGAGCAGTTCCCAGACGACCAGAAGCAGAATCGGTACAATCAGCGGTAAAATAAAATAACCCCCTCTGCGAGTCAGCCTTGCAGTCTGCGCCTTGTCGGAATTTACAAGCGCTTCCGCACTGTCATCGCCGCTATTGGTATCGATGTATTCCATACGTTCCTCTGATCAGCGGGCTATCCGGTCAAGATGGGTAAAGAAAGGACGTTTCGTGTCTTCATATTTCCGACGCGTGTCCAGACTTTCATCAATAATCTCAAGCGGCTCAATTTCCCAGACAGCAGCAAGATTCACATTTCCCTGTATTGCGCGTATTTCCTGGTAGAGCTTCAAAAACAACGGCCCGGTGATATGGTTCTTGAGGGGACGCCCCTTGATCTGAAATGATTGCCCGGCATTTGACAGTGTGATTGCCACGATCCCGTCGAACCAGATGCTGCGTGTCAGATTTTTGCTTGTTGCAGACGACTCGAAATACTCAGAATAGAGCAGATTGCCCGTATCACCTGCGTGGAGCGGTACCCCTGCAACTGCGTGCGGGGATCCATTTTCATCGATCGTTGCCAGAACCTTGGTCGTTGCCCCATCAGCAAGCAGAGTCAAGAGTTCCTGTGTCAGTGGTGTTCCCATATCATCTCCTTGCTATAGTAATCGGGACAAATCAGAATCAGGATGATTGCCGCAACGGCGATAATCATCAAAGTCCACGCCGAGCTTGTATTTCACACGCAGGTCGTGAAGTCCTTGCGCCTTCTGGACGTAATATTCCAGTGAGGCGTTCTGCTGATCGTGAAAGTAAGAACCGGGGCGCGGTACCCAGACGATGTAGACGGTGGTTACCCCGCGTTCAGCCAGATATTCTGCCTCTTCAAGTGTCGCCTTCAGTGCATCGCTTTCGCTCTTGAATCCATGCGGTTGTGCCAGTTCCGAACCGGACACCAGACCGGTGCCGACATTGCCGCGACCAAAGATATCCACGGCACGAACAAGACGATTTTTCCACTCCTGATAGCCAAGCTTCGAGGCTTTCCCTGGACAGACCCAGTTGAAGACATCTTCATTCAGTACTTCCAGGTCACTGGTGTAGCTCATCAAACCGCTATTCTCATAGAGACGGGCCAACTGTTTTTCGTTAAAGGATGATGAAATCAACTGACTCGGAAATTTCTTGGTTGTGAAGTTTTCTCCGATGGCCTGAAGAGTCTCGATATAGAAATCCACCTCCTGGTCAAACAACTCTTTCCCCTTGAGAACAGAACCGGAGGTCAGGCAGATGTTGGTAAAGCGCCCCGGTTCCTTCAGGGCTTCCCTGATCGTTTCCGAGATGTCAGATGGCTTGAGGCGGGTCGGCACACCCTTCTCATTTTTCTGCTGTTTGGTGTGGGTGACGATATCGCAGAACTTGCACCCCTGATCCTCAGCCCAGAAATGGCAATAGCTGGATTGAAATACGTTCAGCCGTTGCGGGCGGGCGCTGGCGATGTGGCTCATGGGGATGCCGGTACTGGTCTTCTTGTCGTAATAGAGCGGTTTCGGCCACAAATCGGTAAACTCGACAAATTCACCTTTGTCAACCAAAGCGAATTTGCCGTCTATCAGATCCACGTGATACGGATTTTGGTCCAGCGGAGTGGGATCCGTCAGGATGGTCGTGCCGTCACGGAGCAGCAGTGATTCAGGCAGGTCTTTTATCTGGCCGTCACGGGAACCGAACAGGTAGGGACTGCGCATCTGATGGATCGTGTAATCGACAGCCGCAAGTGCCCGCTCGGTGTAATGTACCCCGCGCCGCTGGACGTCAATCTTCAGCGCTATCAGACGGGGAAAACCGGGATATTTCGCGACTACTTCTGCCAGCGCGAGTTCCGGTTTACGTTTTCCAGCCTCTTTTTGTGCCATTGTACGGTGTCTCCGATGCATTTTTTTAAGGTACGCAAATCCAAAATGCAAAAAGGCCAGGCAAGAATAGGCGACTAAACCTATCCCTGCCTGGCCTCCAGTTTTTCTGGTCAGCCCTGCTATCAGTTTGAGCAAGATATCAGGAACAGCATATCAATGTCAATAAATAAATATAATATCTATAGTTTTATATTTTTTTATGTAATCTTCCCGCGGTAATGAAGTCGTTATGTCTTGCAATGCTCTCAAACATACCGGATTACCTGTAAATATTCAGCGATGTCGGATGTAAAACATTCTCAAATGGAATATTCCGTCCCGTCCAGAGCCTGCCGGTGCACCAGATGAAACTCCTCGAACAACTCTTTACGGAAAATTGAAAAATCAACGTCAGTCCGCTCCCGTGGGTACGCGAGCTTTACATCCAGTATGCGTTGGACGCGCCCAGGGTTGGGTGCCATCAGCACAACTCTCTGCCCCAAGGTTATTGCCTCGTCCAGTTCATGGGTCACAAAGACAATCGTCGGGCGTTTCTCCTGCCAGATACGCAACAGTTCGTCCTGCAGATGCATACGGGTGAACGCGTCCAAAGCTGCGAATGGTTCGTCCATAAAGAGTACGCTTGGCTCCACCGCCAGGGCGCGGGCTATGGACACGCGCTGTTTCATGCCACCGGAAAGCTCATGCGGGTGCTTGTCTCTGGCCGAAGTCAAACCTACCAGTTCCAAAGAAGCCAACGCCTTGTCGAGGGCTTCTGCGGGTGATATCCGCCTGGCCTGCAAACCGAAAAGAACATTGCCGAGCACCGTACGCCAGGGATAGAGACCATAATCCTGAAAAATCATGATGTGGTCGGGATCAGGGGCTGATACCTGTTTTCCGTCGATTTGCACCACCCCGTTTGATGGTTTCTCAAAACCGGCCATAAGGTTGATGATTGTTGTTTTACCGCAACCGCTCGGTCCCACCAGGCAGACAATTTCGCCTGATCCGATTTCCAGGTCAAGGTTACTCAGAGCTATCTGTTCATCTCCACGGGCAGATATGAATCGCTTTTCTACGGCCGAGAGCTGGATTTTAGGAATGCTGTCACTCATGACGCAATACCCCAGCGACGACCAATTGCATGCTCAACCGCCTTCATACCGCGATAGATGACCAGTCCCAATACACCTATCAATAACATTCCGGCTAGAATCTGGTCTGTTCTCAGGAAGTTACGGGCATCGACGATCATAAAGCCCAACCCTGACTGTGCCCCCAGCATCTCTCCGGCCACGAGATGAATCCAGGCGGTGCCGACGGCAATGTGGAGCCCCACCATGATGCCGGGAAAGGCAGCCGGAACGATCACCCGCAGAAAAGTCATCCCCGGACGCGCGCCAAAGTTGGTAGCTACCTTGAGATATACCGCCGGTACTGCGCGGACTGCGCTGATGGTTGTCAGGAGAACCGGGTAGAAGGCGGCCAGAAAGATGATAAACACCGCCGGAGCATTGCCGATGCCGAACCAGAGCACTGCCAGCGGAAACCAGGCAATGGGAGAAATCGGGCGGAGAACCTGTAGCAGGGGGTCTATCGCAAAGTGACAGCGGGAAAATCGCCCCAGAAAAAGCCCGAGCGGGATTGCCACGATGACCGCCAGCAGGTAGGCGCCGCTGAATCGGGCCAGACTTACGCTGATGTGTCCCCACAGGACGCCGTTATCTGCCAGTTCCTTGAAGGCCAGGACAACGTCGGACGGCGCCGGAAAAAGCTCGGGAGGGTAGCGTCGAGCCCCCAGTTGCCAGATCGCCACGAAGGCAAGCAGAGTGGCTATCGGCAGAAGAAGCTTTTTCGGCAGCAATAACATTTTTACACAGCTTTTCGAGCGAAGCGGTCATCCAGGTAACCTGCCAGATCAACTTTTTCCCTGGCAATGCCGAATTTCACCATGTAATCCTGGGTTGCCGCAAAGTCGGGCCTGTTGGGCACCAGATTCAGGAAGCTCAAACGATCGCGAGGAGTTGTCAGCACTTTCTCGATGATCTCCGGTTTCTGACCGAGGATTCTGGTTGATCCTTTGGCCGCCTGAACCGGATTGGCCTCGATAAATGCGGCTGTTCGGATGAATCCGGAAACCAGTTCCTGTATCGCCTCGGGATGTTTGGCAATCACTGTTTCCCGCAGGTTGAGCACACAGCAGATATGGTCGTGCCAGATGTCTTTGGAAAGCGTCAGAATCTTGCCGACCTTCAGGGCTTCGGCCTGGGCTCCGAAGGGTTCGGCCACGATGTAACCGTGGATGCGGCCGGTGGCCAGCGCGTTCACCATCTCGGGCGGGGCCATGTCGATGATCTTCAGGTCTTTGACCGGGTCGATGTGTTTCTCGGTGAGAATCTTGCGCAGCAGGATGTTGTGGGTTGAGAAGGGGCTGGGGATGGCGATGGTCTTGCCTTTCAAATCCTCAATTTTACTGATTTCGCCACTGTTTTTGACGGTGATGACGCTGCCGTTGCGATGCCCCAGCAGCACCACTTTCACGGGCACGCCTTTCTGGCGAAGCGTCAGGCCGATGGGGGTGAGAAGAAAAGCGCCATCAACCGCTCCAACTTTGAGCGCCTCGGCGATTTCAGGCCAGGATGAAAACTTGACCGGCTGAATCCCGACAGTCTTGAACTGTTCGCGCTCGGCAGCAATCATCAGCAGGTGATCGGTAATCGGCAGATACCCGATCTTCAGGGTCACTTTTGCACCGCCGGCCCAGGCAAAACGGTTGATAGGGGTGGTTGCCGCGGCAGCCAGAACAAGGCCGGATGCCTTCAGAAAATCTCGTCTATTCATGGTGGTGCTCCTCCTCGTGGGTGTGTGTATGCCCATGTTCGTGGGAATGCTCGTGAGCATGGGCATGTATGGTGTCGAAATTATACGCCGAGAGCCTGATTGGCGCTGCCGGAGCGGCAGGCTGCCACCCCAGCGCTGCCCGGCGAGTGTCAAAATCGGCAATGATCCTGCCTGCCAGGGCGAGTGGATTTTGATCGACCACCATGACACCACCGAGCAGCTGCCGGGTGTCTTCATAAAAGAAGCGGGCTACCTTGTCGGAACCCTCAACCGGTGGCGCAATACAGTGATAGGAGTTGAGTCCAAGCAGACGAAAACCGAGCGCCGCACCGATACCCTTTTCGTTGGACCATTCCGGGCTGGAAAAAGCCAGCGGCAATCGCGTAAGCGGTTCGCCCGTAGCGACTGCGATGGTGCGAAAGAAGGCAGAGGCGCGGGCGTTGTCCAGGCATTCACCCATATGCCAGACCGGCGGCAGATTGTGGGGATTCAGGGCGGCATTGAGCCCGGTGCCGGAGCCGGCAAGGCCTTCCGGCAGGCAGAACCCCATCTTGAGCAGGGCAAAGGCTGCACAGCCGTTGGTCAGGGCCAGGATGTCGTGGGCAATCAGCTCATCAGCCACCTTGACGATGGCCTCTTCATAGACCAGTTTGGGATTGTTGCATCCGACCAGGTTGACCACGCCGCGGATGCGACCGCTTTTGAGGTGATCGAGCAGAACTTCGGCACTGCCGAAAGTCGCCAGGATGTTTTCCACCGAGAAGCCGACTTCCGCCTCCATGCGGGCCTTGGGAACAAACACCTTGCCGGCCTGGCGCTCACCGTAGGCTTGAATTCCGCGCCGGATGATCCGTTCCGCCAGAGCATCGGCCTGGTCAAGATTTGAGTGATGATGGTCAAAGGCGATATGTTCGGCGCCCGGCAGTCGTGCCGAATCACTGGTGGTGATCACGCGGGTATGGAAGCAGGCTGCCACGTCCATGATTCCGGGAAAGACATCCTGCACGTCGGCCACCCACAGATCAAGCGCGCCGGTCGCCAAAGTCAGTTCCGCGCCGACGGCATTGGCCAGGGGAGTTATGTCACCGAATTTTGCCAGGGCCGAGTGCCCGGAGCAGCAGATACCGTAGAGCTTTATACCGGTTGAACCGGCCGACTTTGCCTCTCCAATCATATCCGCTCGGCGTGCGATCTTGACGATAGCCGCCACCAGCACCGGCGAATGGCCATGCACGGCGATATTGACCGTATCCAGTGTTATTGAGCCCAGGTTGGTGCTGATCCTGCTCCGTTTGGGCAGACCATAGAGACAGTCCATGGCGATCGATGATCCGACCACGCTGCTCCAGGCAAATGCAAGGCCGCAGCGCAGCACCTGCTGTACGATATTCTGCCAGTCGCCATCCGTTCCTGTGGTGGTGCGGTGCAGTGCCTCAAAGACCTCGTGGTAGGCTCCGACCGGCAGGATGTCCAGCTCTTTCCATCGTGCCAGTCGCTCCGGCGGAGCCAGCGCTTCCAGGGTTTTGTAGGGCCCCGGCAGTGTACGGCAGAGATCCTCAAGCAGAATCAGGGCGATTTCACCGGCCAGTTGCTGAATCGTCTTCGACTCATCAAAGATACCGAATGCCTTGGCGGTGGCACGTACTTTCTCCGGTCCAAGTATGGGCAGGTCCAGTGTTCCCTCGGCAGCGCCCTTGAGCGCCAGCATGACCTCGCGACCACGAGCGCCATGGGCAGCCACTCCGGCAGCGGTCCAGCGCAGGATATTGCGGGCCACGATCAGATGCGCATCGGCGCCGCAGACACCTTTCGGGCTTTTGGGAGTAATCCTGCACGGCCCCATATGGCAGTTTTTGCAGCAGGTTCCGCTCAACCCAAAACCGCACAACGGTTTCTGTCTGTCAAACCGGTCAAAGGGTGTCTCGATGCCTGCCTGCTCCAAGTGCCGCAGCATCTCGCGCACCGCCGGATCAGGGGTTCGGGCTATCACATCCGCTTTGGCGGGAAAATTTGGTTTCCTCACACTCTCACCTATTAAAACTATTATCTATATATTTAATAGGTTAAATAGCAGAAAAAAATGAAATTGGCAACAAGAAATGAATCTATTGTTTACAATTTCAGGCTGCTTTTCGATCATCCCAGATGCTGAAGTCCGAATAACCTCCACCATAGCGCCCGCCAAGAATCTGCACCTCGTCAACCTTACCTTTTTTGGGGCCGAAGGCACACCAGGCAATCACCGCATCCACCGCGACTTCATCGCCTTCCAGACAGGCCTCCACATTACCGTTGCTGATATTGCGCACCCACCCATTGACGCCCAGATGTTTTGCCACACGCTGTGTCTGCTTGCGATAGGAAACTCCCTGAACGCACCCTTTAACTAGAATATTCTTGCGTATCGACATACAAACCTCCCCTCGCTTCATCCCAATCGCCGGCCGACAGATTCGGGCTCATGGTAGCGTGTATAGACGTCCATGGCCTGACGCATCATGTCGGAAATGCTCAATGAATACTGTGAAGCTATGTTGTGCAGCTCTTTGCGCTCATCGTCGCTGACCCTCATGGAAATCACGTTGTAACGTGGTGTATCCTTGTATTTACCCATGGTTATTCTCCTTTCCAATGCGTGATAACGGGACTGAATCCCGGTGTATCAGATAAAAAAATGAGGCCGGCCCCGTGGTGGGTAGAGCCGGCCTCCAGTTTCACTGGTCAGCCACCGTGGATGCCATGTCTGGTCATCCCGGTTCTACTGTCAGTGTGTCATCAGACCTGAGCCAGTGCCTGGTCAAGGTCGGCAATGATATCGTCCACATGTTCGAGGCCTACGGACAGGCGGATGAAATCCGGTGTGACACCGGTGGAAAGCTGTTCCTCCGGACTTAATTGCTGGTGGGTCGTTGATGCCGGATGTATTACCAGCGATTTTGCATCGCCGATATTTGCCAATAGTGAGTGCAGTTTGAGTGAGTTGATGAACTTCTTGCCGTTTTCGGTTGTTCCGTTTTTGATTCCGAAACCCACAAGCGCACCAAATAAACCCCGGGTGTGGTATTTCTCCGCAAGTTTATGCGTTGGTTGGTCCGGCAGGCCCGGGTAATTGACCCAGCCGACCTTGGGGTGATTCTTCAGGTGCTGTGCTACCTTGAGGGCATTGGTGCTGTGGCGCTCCATTCGCAGATGCAGCGTTTCCAAACCTTGCAGGAACAAAAACGAGTTGAAGGGCGACACGGCCGGTCCCAAATCGCGCAGCAGGGAGACACGAATCTTGATGATATAGGCAATCTTGCCAAGTGCTTCCCAGAAATTGATGCCATGATAGGATGGATCCGGCTGTGCGATTTCAGGGAATTTTCCGTTACCCCAGTTGAATGTGCCGCCGTCAACAATTACGCCGCCAATTGAGGTGCCGTGTCCGCCGATGAATTTGGTCGCCGAATGTACCACGATATCGGCGCCATGCTTGAGTGGATTGAGCAGATAGGGTGATGGCGTGGTGTTGTCGATAATCAGTGGGATGTTGTTTTCATGGGCAATGGCGGCCACTTTTTCAATATCCAGGGTATCGAGTTTAGGGTTGCCGACGGATTCGCCATACAAAAGCCGTGTCTTGGAGGTGATCGCCTTGCGGTAGTTTTCCGGATCGGACGGATCGACAAACTTTACCGTAATGCCGAGCTGGGGCAGGGTGTAGTGAAACAGGTTATACGTCCCGCCGTAGAGGCTGGTGCCGGAGACAATCTCGTCGCCGGAATGGGCGATGGTCAGAATTGCCAGGGTGATTGCCGATTGACCGGATGCAACAGCCAGCGCGCCAACACCACCCTCCAGAGCCGCCACACGTTGCTCAAAAACATCCGAGGTCGGATTCATCAGGCGGGTGTAGATGTTGCCGAATTCCTGCAGCCCGAAGAGGCGCGCTGCATGGTCGGCATCATTGAAAACGTACGATGTGGTCTGATAAATCGGTACCGCACGTGCGTTGGTGGTCGGATCCGGCTTCTGTCCTGCATGCAGGGCAAGGGTCTCTGCTTTGTACGTTGTTTCACTCATGGTTGTTACCTCCGCTGGATAATATTGACGCCGAAGCGTTCAACGTGTCTCTTTGTTATGTGTCGGGATAGTTTTGTATATTCAAACTATGTTTTTTATAGATATATCAATTGACCCTGCTTGTCAACAAAAAATATGAAGCAGCATATCACGCATCGGCAGAGATTTCATCGGCACTGAATCCTGATATATTTTTACCAGGTTGTCGTTGGCTCATCACTCCATGCTTCCTGATCAGATGGCCGCTCCATCGGTGACCAGGCCATTTTCCAGAGCAAACAGGCGGTCTGCCCACTCATGCGCCCACAGGCGCAGTCCCTCCCTGGTCATGGGGCGCGGAGGATTTTTTACTGCGAGAGTGCTGGTTACATCAACGATCTGGTTTGCTAAGCGCCGATAGAAATATGCCTGGTTGGAAAGCGGCGAAGCCTCGATGACCGTTTTTCCGTACAATTCGCATTGCCTGACCATCAGGGAGCGGGGAATGCGCCCCATTACATGTGTCCCGGTGTTCTGTGCAAAATCGGCAATGAACGACTCTTCAAACGAACTGGTGATACTGTTGGGGATCAAACCGCCAAGCGGAACCGGGATGTTGCAGTCAGCGAATTGTTCCAGTACCTCAAATATGCCGTTGGCTGCACTCAGTGATATAAAATCGGCTGTTGTCACTATGAATACCCGTTTGACAGGGAATTGGCGAAACGCAGCCAGCAGGCTGACGCTTGAGGATTCGCCCGATATGTCATACAGAACGTAGTCCGGCCGTATATCATCAATAATTGTGGATCGGGATATGGCCTGGAAGGCGCTCTCTATCGAATCTCTTGCTGACGCGCCTGTATTCACAGCATCACCCAGTTCTATGCAGTTTACACCCTTGAAACCCCGTGTCACCGCCGTTTCGGTCGAAATAACTCTGTTGTGTAACAGTTGATCTGATAGGGTAGGGATTGAAAAACCGCCGTTAAGGGTGGTGCATGAATCGGCCTTGGGGTCGCAACCGATCTGTAGAACCTTGAAGCTGGCCTCAACCAGTGCGGCGCTGATATGTGAAATCAGTGTCGACTTGCCAACACCCCCCTTGCCGTAAAAAACTATCTGTTCGGTCATGACGTCACTCCCGTAGATCTTAATGTTACTTCCAGGCAATAATCGCCAGGAATACCTGAACTCAACAGTCTGCCGCACGATATAAAAAGGCCGGAGTGTACCTGTGCGGGTAGCATCTCCGGCCTCCGGTTTATCCGGTCAGCGTGAACATGTATTTTGGCCGGTCAAATACCGCTTCCGTCAATGTGACCCGATCGATTAAGGCGGATTTTTTCACTCTTGTCCACTTGTATAACCCGCCCATCCTGGACAACAAGGGTGATTGTCCCGAAACGGATTGCTGCCAGCGCCTCTCTCACTACCTGTTCAAGATCACGGTTCCATGGTTCGGGGGTTGGCTGTGCCACCTTAGATTCCCTCAAACAGTGCCGTTGAGAGGTATCGTTCCGCTCCGTCCGGCAGTATCACCACAATCGTCTTGCCGGCAAACTCATCCAGCTTGGCAAGCCTGACAGCCGCTGCCACTGCCGCACCGCAGGAGATACCCACC
>CAIPTY010000074.1 GCA_903868145.1 uncultured Desulfuromonadales bacterium
AAGGTCGGTATCCAGCCCATCAAGGACGTCTTCAAGGGCATCCTGATCGACGCCGATATCGCCGGTATCCTCACCACACACAAGCTTGGCAATGCTACCCTGAACGTCGGCTACTTCCGTGCATACGATGCCCTTCAGGTTGGCGCTCCTGCTGGTGCAACCCAGAGAACCGGTCATGACAACTTTGACCTCGGCGCAGCTGTTCTCAGCTACAAAGTAAACAAGAACCTGACTCTCGGTGGCGCCTGGTATGTGGCCGCAAACTATCTGGGGAGCAATTTGGCAGTTGCGGGTAATAACGGTTATGGACCAAACAGCAGCAACGGTAACGGCGATTTGATCAACAACACCTACGGTCTGTTCTTTGACGCACAGCTCGGCAAGCTTAACCTGAGCGGTTTTGCCGCCGGTCAGGCCGGCTGGCAGACAGTTGCCGGTGCCGAGCAGTTCAGAACCGGTTATGCCCTTAATGCAGCAGCCAAGTATCCGGTAGGACCGGGTACCCTCAAGACCGCCATCCTGTGGGTTACCGGTGATGATGGCCGCGATACCAGAGACACATCCTGGTATTCCCCCACAACCCTTGCCGGTAAATCCGTCACTACCTACAACGAGTCCGGCATGATGCTGCTCAATCGCAACAGCGCCTCACAGGGCGGTACCAACGACCGCAACATCATCTATAATGCCGGCGCACCCACAAGCGGCGCTGGTGAGTTGATCTACACACTCGGTTATGATGCCACCATCACTCCGAAACTGTATCTCAACAGCAACGTGGGCTTCGCATGGTACAACAAGAATATCGTGGGCGTTGGTTCAGGCGTTGACAGAAGGCTGGGCGCCGCAAACGGCACCGACTTCATCGGCACAGAGTTCAACGTCGAGACCGGCTACAAGGTCTATGACAACCTGACCGCCAAATTCCAGTTCGCGTATGTGGTTCTGGGCGGCACATATACAAACAGTGCAGTTCTGACCGGATTGACACCGACAACTCCTGACGATCCCTACACAGCACGTTTTGTTCTGAGCTATGCATTCTAATTAGCAGCAATGCAGAGTTAAAGAGAGGGCGGGATTTTATCCCGCCCTTTTTTTTTGACTTTGGATGGCAGATTTGGCATAATCCACCGTCGCTGAATTGATCAACCCAGAAAAAGTATTTGAAACACAGAGGCACAGAGAACACAGAGTAAGGCAGAGAGATATAAGCAGAAAAACAGGTTGTTATGACTCACCCAAAAGGATTACGGATTTTTGTGTTAAGCCGCTGATTTCTCTGTGCTCTCAGTGTCTCTGTCTTATTAAAATGCCTAATAGTGAGGATCTTCACAATCGGACATTCGATTGATTTTCTCCGTGTCCTCTGTGTCTCTGTGTTAAACCGACTACCATTTAAAAATCCGTATTGGAGGCACCATGAAAAAGATGATCATCCTGCTGGCGGCACTGCTTGCGCCATTACTCGCCCTGCCCGCACTGGCCGCTCAGGTTCGGGTCTACGTTACCGACATGAACGCCATCGGCGTACAGAACAAGGACGAGATGAAATTCACGCTGCAGACGCTGCTGGCGTCGCGCCTGAACGGCGACAGCATCCTGACGGTGGGGAGCATTGCCGAGGCGGATGCGGTGGTCAGCGGCACCTACATCGTGATCGGCAAGGTCTACAGTTTTGATGCCATCGCAAAAACAACCGGCGGAACCACGCTGGGGCGGGCCTTCATCCAGGGTGATGCAACTGAGGAGCTGATACCGGTTGTGGGAAAACTGGCAGAAAAACTTTCGGTCGAGGTGGGCAGGGCATACGCCAGCGGTGTGGCGATAGCGCCTGTCTCCCGGACAGCCCCATCGCAGACCAATATTGTGCGCAGTCAGTCCCAGTCCGGCGTCCAGCGTGTCCAGAGCGGGGATATCATAAAACCTGAAAGATTTGTGAAGGGGAGCGTGAGCGGACTGGTAAGCAAGCGCCTGCCGGGTGCGGCCAATCTGCTGGCAGTTGGGGCAACCATGCCCGACGGGACACGGCAGGTTTTTCTGGCACAGAACAACCGCCTGCAGTATTTCCGGCAGGGGGATGAAACGAAGCTGATGGCCAGCGCCGACTTCAAGGTCAACGAAAAGATCATTTCACTTGATACCGCAGACGCCGACGGCGACGGCAACCTGGAGATCTATGTCACGGTCGCCAAAAACGACGATATGGCATCACAGATATGGGAAGTCAGAAATGACAAACTCGTTCGTATCGCGACCGATCTACCCTACTATTTCCGGGCGCTGGCGCTGGCTGGTGGTCCGAAAAAACTCTACGCCCAGGAGTCAGGTCGCGGCGAGGATGATTTCTATGGCGATGTTTTCGAGGTGGCCCGAGCCGGCACTTCAATCAAGAAGGGTGCTGTGATTAAGATGCCGCGCTTCGGTGACATCTTCTCTTTCAACCTGTTTCGAGGTACGGAAGGGGAACTGCTGACCATCGTGATCAATCCCAGTGGTTACCTGATCGTCTTTAATCCCGAGCTGAAAGAACTCTGGCGCAGTAACGACGCCTTCGGGATGTCCGCGCTCTACTTTCAGAAGAGCAATGAGAAAAATATCAGGGTCGATGGCGATCGTCGCTGGATATTCCTGAAGCAGCGCATCCAGGTTACGTCAAAAAACGAGATCATGATCGGAAAGAATGACGGCATGTTTGTCATCGGCAATGCGCGCAATTACAAACGGGGCGCTGTCTATAACTTCTCCTGGGACGGTTCGAGTCTGGAAGAGGTGTGGCGCACCAAGGACACCCAGAATTACATGCCGGATTACTGGTACGACGAATCCCGTAACGAACTGTTGATCCTGCAGATGCCGCAGAAACCGGGGCCGTTTGAAGAAGGCGCCGCATCGCTGGCGATCAAAAAGGTGGAGTAATTAAAAAACTGCTTTTTTACCACGGGGACACGGAGACACGGAGAAAACCTTACATCTTTTGGGGTAAAACTAAAATCTATTGGATTTTGATCTTCCCCGAAATTACGTCTTTGACTCTCTCCGTGCCTCCGTGTCTCCGTGGTGAAATATTCCGATTCAGGATTAGATGCCAACTATCAAGACCGACATTTCCCTCCCACGGGGGGTGAGCGATTTTCTGCCGGAGAGCGCTGCCAAGATTGGTTTCATCGAGGCGCGGATCCGGCGCATCTTTGAACTGTGGGGTTTTCGGCGGGTCATTACCCCCAAGCTGGAATATGAGGATGTGCTGTCCATCGGCATGGGTGAGGAGCTGAAAGGGAGAACGTACCGCTTTGATGACCGTCAGACCGGTCGACTGCTGGCTTTTCCGCCCGACATTACCCCCCAGATTGCCCGGATCGTGGCAACTCGCCTGACCGGCTGGCCATTGCCGCACCGCATAAGCTACAGCGGCCGGGTGCTGCGCCAGACGGAGCAGCAGGCCGGGCGCAGTCGCGAGATCTTCCAGTCGGGGGTCGAGCTGATCGGACTGGATTCGCCGGAAGCAGATGCCGAGATGATTGCCATGGCGGTAGAGGCCATGCAGGGTCTGGGTTTTGCTGATTTCAAGATCGATCTGGGGCAGGTCGAGTTTCTGGCGGGTGTCATGACCGCCTCCGGTTTGTGCGGCAGCGCGATGAAGGAACTGAGAGAGGCTGTGGGGCGCAAGGATGCCACCGCGGTTGGTCGTATCGTGGCCGAAAGCAGCATGCCGGAGCAGAGCCGTCGCGAGGTTGAGGCCCTGCCCCGCCTGTTCGGCGGTCGCGAGGTGCTGGACGAGGCGCGCCGTGTGACATCAAACAGCCGCTCCATTGCGGCGCTGGACAACCTGCAGCAGGTGCTGGAGATTCTGGATATACACGGCGTCGGGGAGTACCTGACCATCGATCTGGGGGAGACGCGCGGTCTGGATTACCACACCGGCATTACCTTTGAAGGTTTCGTGACCGGACTGGGCGAGTCGGTCTGCAGTGGCGGCCGGTATGACAATCTGACGGCCCGCTACGGTTTTACGGCTCCTGCCACCGGATTTACGTTCAACGTGCTCAGCCTGCTCCAGGCGCTGCAGCGACAGCCCGAGCTTGAAGCCAGCATCCAGCGGGATTTCCTGCTGTTCAATGTCGGTGAAGACCGCCGCGAGGTACTGGAAGTCGCCCATCTGCTGCGATCCAGAGGCTACACGGCGGCACGGGACATCATCCGCCGCGAGTATGCTGCTTCACGGGAGTATGCCCGTAAAATGAACATCCGCTGCATGCTGGTTATCGGAGACCACTCCTCCGGCGGCAGCTACGAAGCGGTGCGCATCAGCGACGGCCGCACGGTCAGTATCAGCAAAGAACAGCTCCGGCAGGACGGGCTGTTGAAATTTATCGAAGAAAGCCAGGGAGATGAACCAAAATGGCAAATGTAGTCGTGGTAGGAGCCCAGTGGGGCGATGAGGGCAAGGGCAAGGTTGTGGACATTTATACCGAGTATGCCGATGATATCGTGCGCTATCAGGGGGGCAACAATGCCGGGCATACGCTGGTGGTGGGAAGCGAGAAGATCGTACTGCACCTGATCCCGTCCGGAATCCTGCACGAGGGGAAGCGCTGCATCATCGGAAACGGGGTGGTACTCGATCCCGAGGTTTTTATCAAGGAGATCACCAAGCTGAAAGAGTCCGGCCGCATCAAGGATGACTCCTGCCTGCTGCTGTCCGAGTCGCTGCACATCATCATGCCGTACCACAAGAAAATCGACATCGCCCGCGAAGCGCAGAGCGGTGACAGGAAAATCGGAACCACCGGTCGCGGCATCGGACCCTGCTATGAAGACAAGATCGGTCGGCGCGGCATTCGCCTGATGGATCTGCTCGATTCGGCGGTGTTTGCGCGCAAACTGAAGGAATTCCTGATCGAGAAGAACTTCCTGCTGGAGAAGATGCTGGGGGAGCCCTCCTGTGATTTCGAGGCGATCTTCTCAGAATATCAGGGCTATGCGGATACGCTGCGCAGGTATGTGGCGGATACGGCGCTGGTGTTGAGCAAGGATCTCGGGGCCGGGAAAAAAGTGCTTTTTGAAGGGGCGCAGGGGTCGCTGCTGGACGTGGATCACGGCACCTATCCCTACGTCACCTCCTCTTCGACCTGCGCCGGAGGAGCCTGCACAGGTTCCGGCGTCAGCCCGCGCCATATCCACGAAATCATCGGCATATCCAAGGCCTATATCACCCGTGTCGGCAGCGGCCCGTTTCCCACGGAACTGCTGGACAGCACCGGCGAGGAACTGCGCCGGATCGGCGGGGAATTCGGCGCAACCACCGGGCGGCCCCGTCGCTGCGGATGGTTTGACACCATGGTCATCCGCTATGCCGTAAGGATCAACGGTCTCACCGGCATCGCCCTGACCAAGCTGGATGTGCTCTCGGAGTTTGATACCATCAAGGTCTGCACCGGTTACACCTTTCAGGGCAAAAAGCTGGAAACGCTGCCGTCAGCCCTGGAGATCTTCGAGAACTGTCAGCCGGTCTATGAGGAACTGCCGGGATGGAAGGCCGATATCACCGCTGCCAAAAGCTTTGAGGAACTGCCGGAAAAGGCTCAGGTATATGTACGGAGGTTGGAAGAGCTGGCCGGATGCCCGATTGTGATGGTATCCGTCGGCCCGCGCAGGGATCAGACCATTTCGTTGCGGAATCCATTCGCGTAACTAAAATCTTTCACCACGGAGACACAGAGACACGGAGAAATTCAAAAACAAAGCTTTTTAGGTTTTAAACCCGAAAGACATTAAGCCTTTATTTTGGTTTTCTCCGTGTCGCTGTGTCTCCGTGGTAAAGTTTTTTTGCTTTTAAGGAAACAACCCCAGCCCATCCAGCCCCATTGTCTCCGGGAAGCCGCAGATGATGTTCATGTTCTGTACCGCCTGTCCCGAGGCGCCTTTCACCAGATTATCGATGGCGGAGACGATGACGACCCGCCCGCTGCGCCGATCCACAACCGGAGCGATGTCACAGAAATTTGAGGCACGGACGAAGGCCGTTGACGGCAGACTCCCCGGCGGAAGAATCCGCACGAACGGTTCCCCGGCATAAAACTCCCGATAGAGTGCGTCGAGCTTTTCCTGACTGATTTCCTTGAATGGCCTGGCGTAGAGGGTTGACAGAATGCCCCGGTCCATCGGCGCCAGGTGCGGCGTGAAGGTGATGGTCAGTTGTTCTCCTGCCAGGAGTGATAATTCCTGCTCAATCTCAGGTATGTGGCGATGAACGCCACCGGCTCCGTAGGCCTTGAACCCCTCGTTGACTTCGCAATACAGGCTCTCCACCTTGGCTGCGCGTCCGGCACCGGTCACACCCGAGGCTGAATCGGCAATGATGTCCTGCGGGTCGATC
>CAIPTY010000075.1 GCA_903868145.1 uncultured Desulfuromonadales bacterium
CGGCATGTTCCCCTGATACTGCTGCGGCATGTTCCCCTGATACTGCTGCGGCATGTTCCCCTGATACTGCTGCGGCATGTTCCCCTGATACTGCTGCGGCATGTTCCCTTGATACTGCCGATACGGCAGGTAGTTATTACCCTGATACTGCTGGTACATGGTGCCCTGATACGGCGGAGCCGGCTGCGGAACCATCTGATAGGAGCTGCCCTGGTACTGTCGATACTGCTGCGGCATGGTGCCCTGATATTGCTGTGTGGTGCCCTGATATTGCTGTGTGGTGCCCTGATACTGCTGCGGGAGGTTGCCCTGATTCTGCTGCTGGGTGCCATCCGCGTTTGGAGTCGGCGCCTGTGTACCCGCAGCAGGTGGTGGTGTTGTCGCATTAGCCGTCGCTGCCGGATCATAACAGAGTGCGGTGCTGCCTGCGGAACATGGCACCCACCCACCTTCCGAAAAGGCTGAGGATGCGAACAGCAGCAGGAGAATGAATACAAGTATTCCCACTTTTGGGGCATGACATATACGCATGGTGAAGAAAACCTCTCTATGGCACATAAAACTGTGAGTATCAGATGATTCAGGACTTTTCTGAGTATCAAATTTTCAGTGTGTTGTAAAGAGTAAATGCCGGTACGAAGCTGTATCAAATACCGCACATCTGCGATGGAAGCACTGAGTCAGAGATGATATCATTGACAAAATAGGGGCATTTACCGACACAGGCATGCTGAGATGCAAGTGCTTCATTGAAAAAAAAATCCTGATGATTTACACTCTCATGCGTTTATCCCATCGTGGGACTATAATTCCATAGCGTTATGGCAGGTATTTTTTGATAATCCCCCAGCTGAAGGTACCGATGAGAGTCAAATCCGATACAACTTTGACAGTTGCGAAACCTGTTTTCAGGCGGTCGGGAGTTCTATGATCCGCAAGGCGTGCGGCATGATGGTTGTGTGTTTGACTCTTTCATCTGCGGTCCCGGCGGCGGGAAAAAATTATTTTCTTCATTCGCCCAAGTTGTGGACCCCACAGGAAAAAGAGCAGTATGAAAGAGAAAATCCTCCCCCGAAGAAGGAAAAAGAACCTGTTGATAAAAAAAATGAGCAGATAAAAAAAGAGAATGACCAGGTTGAGAAAGAAAAAGAACAGGTTAAAAAGGTGAAAGAGCAGGTCAATAAGGCCAAGGAGCAGGTCGGCAAGGAGAAGGATCAGCTAAACAAGGCAAAGGAGCAGGTAAAAAAAGATAAGGAGCTGATTAAAAAGGAAAGGGAACGGGTTAAACAGGAACGGGAGAGGATAAAAAAGGAGAAGGCGGAAATAAAGAAGAATCAGATACTGGTGAAGGATGGCGTGTCGTATCGTGAAGTGACCGTCCGGAAAGGTGATACGGTGTTCGGCATCACCCGCAGATACCGTGCAGAGGGCGCTTCATACACCGAAACACTGCGGTTTAACAAGATCGAAGATCCGGATCAGATCGTCAGCGGCGGGACCATCAAAGTGCCGCTGTACACGAAAAAGAAGGAGCCGAAGGCGGTTCAGGCCAAGCCGGTGAAGCCGCCCAAAGCAGTAGAGGTAAAGACCACACAACAGGCAACACCCAAACCGGTGAAGCCGCCTAAACCGGCAGAGGCGAAGACAACACAACAGCAGCCCCCCCAAAAACCGGTGGTTAAAGCGGTGAGCGCGGCCCCGCCCGTCAGTGCAAAACCCACGGTGGCTGATAAAAAGCCCACACCTGTCGTGCCGGAGAAAATCCAGGCGCCACAGCCGGCCGCACAGACAACCGCCAAGCCGCCTGCCGTACAGGCCCCTCCCCCCTCAGCCAACAGTGAAAAACCGCAACCGCAGGCAAAACCCAGCGACCCGTCAGCCGGGCAGAAGCTCTTCGAGCAGGCGATCACGTCATATCGCAACGGCGATTGCCAATCTGCGATTATCCAGTTCAACCATTTTCTGGCCGATCATGCCGGTTCGCCGCTGGCCGCGGACGCAAGCCTGCTGATCGCGGACTGCTATCTGAAATTGTCGGGGAAATAACCGCGCTTCGCTTCATCCACCCTACGGAATGATTTGGTCTACGGGGGAGGGTTTACGCAGTACGGGCAGGCGGTGGTCCTGCAGCTTGCATCGGCATTGCAGGCGTCATGGCATGCGGTATCTGAACGGCACAGGTCATAACAGCCTGAATCCGCTCCGCATGCAGTGGCACATGCCCCCAGGATGGTGACTTTGACAGGGTAGGTGCGCTGAACGGATGAAAACGTATCTGAAAGCTGGGCTGTGACGTTGTAGCTGCCCGGTGTTGTTGTAATTCTGGAAGCAGGAGACAGAATTCCGGTTGTCGCGCCTATCTGAAGATTCCAGGGGGTCGGTAACGACCAGGCATATCCTGTCGTCAGCACCCCTCCACCGGGAAAGAGCGTTCCCGGATAGCTGAGACTCCCGGCGCAGGCATTCGGCAACTCATTATTCAATATCCTGAGACTTCCCTGGGTAGACGCGTCGCAGCCCGCCTGGGCTTTCAGTTCAGCAAGCGTGACATACCGGACGATGTCGTTAATGACATTTACCGTAACGGCACCTGTGGTTATTGCTCCTGAGGTGATGGGACTGGGTAATGCGACAGTATTCCAGGTGCCGGTTCCGGTCATGGTGCTTTGCAGGGGCGAATTCTCACCGCCACTCAAGAGCAGAAACGCCACGTTGGGCACATTCTGCCCGCTATTGATGGTGATTGCCGTGCTTGTTCTGCCGCAGAGCCCGCCTTTGGTTGTATCGGCCAGATTATTATCGTAGAGGTAGATCACAGGCCTGCCCCAGGCGTCCTGGGGGTTAGCTCCAAACAGGAGTAAATATTCGTTTGTTGCGGGTGTCGCTGTTGTAAAGGGCATTCGCTCTTTTTTTGCCGCCCAGGCGGTAATCATCTGAACATCCCGCTCCAGTTCAGCTTTGGTGTCTTTGGTTTTGGCAAGCGTAACGGTAGAGCCGAATTTTCTTACACCTGCGCTGACCAGAACACCAAGCAGCATGAACATAATCACCAGATACAGCAGGGCGATGCCGCGCTGGTTGCGTATTGGCAGAGACAATTGCACTATCTGACCTCGAAGAAATTTATTGCGAATTGACAGTTATCACAAACGTTTTCTGGGCACAGTTGTAGTTAAGATTGGCAGCATCACATTTTGTTCTGGTAGCGGCACCGTGGGAGCTGTCTCGAACATAGACGATCAGTTTGTAGGAACCCGCAGTATTTGAGAGTGTTTTACTGATAGTGAGAGGATCAGGCAACCAGGTTGAATTTGTTGGATCGTTGCAAGCATTGGGACTGAATAAAGCGGAATCGGTAAAAGGGTTGCTTGTTGGTGTCTCCACACACCATTCGATGGCAGGAACTCCGCCATCAGCCGTTAAGGCGGCGGAGTAGCCTGAGGCCGCTTTTCCTGACGGCAGTTCATTATTCACAATTTTCAGCGGCGCCCCCTGGCAGCCAATCTTGCTGCGCAGTTCGTCCAGAGTTACCCAGCGAACGACATCGGGGTTCTTTCCCGTTGTGTAGGTCTGTATGGTGTCGGCAATTGCCCCTGAAACCGGCACGGCACCATCCGATACCTTTGTGCTTTGAAAGGCGGTGTTGTCAGCTCTGCTGAAGACGGCAAAAGCCACGTTATTCAGGGTGGTCGTGGCGTCCAGGGCCAGTTTCATGGCAGTTGAGCGCCGACCGCAGATAGTATCCTTGGTGGGCAATGCCGGCAGTGTGGGAGAGAAGTTGCCGTCATACAGGTAGAGGAAGTCCTGGCCCCAGGCATCCTGGGGCGATTTTGCGACTGTTTTAAAACCGGTTTCCGTGCTTCCTGCATTCGGGAGCATGTTCCTCGATGAAGCCCAACTGACGATAGCCTGCAGGTTGGCGTCTTCCATATCCCTTGTTTCCCGCACCCTTACAAAGTTGGTCATCGGTCCTACCATGCTGGAACCCAGGCCGACCAGCAGACCGATGATCACCAACACGACTGCAAGTTCGACCAGGGTAAAGCCTGTATGGTTTTTGAGGGTTCGCATGGCAGCTTTATACCACAATTGGCGGGATAAACAAAGTGAGAGGTTGTAACGCTTGAAAGCGTTACCTATGGGTATTTAGCGACTCAACAAGACTGCACGTTCACTACCCAGCTGATCGAAGCAGCTCTTCTGTCTGTTTGGGAAAGATTGCCGGGATGAAGAGTGAGGCGGGGTAACAATAATCTTCTCCCGATTCATCCACTATCCGGTAAAGGCCGTGTGCGGATGAAACCGGATCCGGTAAAAGTTCATACACTTTACGGGGTACGAGGGACACCTCGTAACCGGCAGTATTCAGACAGATAACAAAATGAGGATCGGCACTTTTTTTCATGATTGGTTACTCCAGTATGCGCTTGATCTTGAACTCCTTGCGACCGATACCTGTGGCTTCATACCAGTGAAGTTCCGCTACAACCACCGAACCGTCAGTCAGCCTGATATCTGCAATCCCTTTGCGTTTGCGCCATCGGCCAAATCCGTACAGTTTTTTCAAGCGGGGTAGTTCCCTGATTGTGCTTGATGTGGCAAAGGTTTCAACGTCAGTGAGGGAGCCGATTATCTCGAACATCATGTGGTTCCCTCTGTGCGTCAATGGGTAAAATGCGCACTCAATTTTAAGTTGGATTGTACCACGAATAATCCGAGACAGTCAAACTGAAGAAACTCCATAAAAAAAGGGAGACACCGGAATGCCCCCTTTTCGATTGTTTTAGGATGAGTGGAGTAAAAGGCTGCTTAGAAGGGGCGATCAAATGACCAAACCGCAGCTCTATGTGTAACGGCCCAATCAATAGTTGTGCCAAGAGCGGTGACGTTTACAACAGTGCCAGCGGTTAATACGTCCTGATCCCTTGACTGAAAGGCCGCAAGACTTCCCACTAACGTCGGAGCTGCTGTAACCGCTCTGAACTGACCTAGTCCAGCATCAGCTGACCCATCAATAGCAGTATCGATAGTCTTTATTATTTCTAGCTCATCAGCTGTGAATACGTTAGCACAAGCTACGTCTTTACAAATAATAAGTACGTTTCTGAACAGGCTAGAACCGGCTACGTTACCAAAATAAACCCAGAAGCTCATACCACCTACGATTACTGGGTTTGGAGGTGTATTCGACATGCTATTAGTAATTTCATACGTCGCTGAAGTAGTGGCAGTCTGTTCCGCTGCATCATTTCCAATAACTCCATCCCTGACCGAATCGCCAGGGAGTCTCCCATTACGATCAAGGTATGCAGCAGCAAGATTGCGCCATGTAGTGACAGCAGAGTTGACCTGTTTGGCGCGGGAGTTGAGGATAAGATCCTGACCTTTGATAACTGCACCAATGATCAGACCGATAATAACCAGCACGATTGCCATTTCAATCAGTGAAAAGCCCCTGCTGTTTCTGATTTTTGCCATGATACCAAGCTGTTCCGGCGAATCCATGGGTTTCATGTTCAGCTCCTTGTATGGTCGAAATGACAATAGGTTTAATGCAGTTTAGCTAAACTAATACATAATTATTGCTTCGTCAAGATAATTTATAAACAATATACGTACTTGGCATTATTATTACTCTTCCAGCCTCGTCAACTTCCCTTTGACCTCTTTCCTCAGCTTTTCGCTCGCATCGGGCAGCGCCATGATCTGCCGGTACACCCGCATCGCCTCCGTCTTGTTGCCCTTGCGCTCGTACACCCTGCTCAGCCCCTGCAGCACCAGCACATCGCCGGAGCCGGCCAGCGGACGGTAGGTTGCCAGGGCATCATCCAGGCTCCCGGATCGCTCATAGAGGATGCCGAGATTGATGACCAGATTCCGGTTGCCGGGATCGAGCACACTGGCATAGCTGAACAGCCGCAGCGCCTTCTGGGTGTTGCCCCGGGAGGAATAACCGATGGCGGCGTTGATCAGGGCCGGCACATAGTCCTGTTTTTTCGCCAGCGCCCGCTCGGCCTCCCTTACGCTTTCATCGAACATGCCCAGATTGTTGAGGACGGCAGAGAGGTTGCTCATGATCTTGTAATCCCCGGGATCAAGCTCCTGAGCCCTGCGGTAGTTGGTGAGAGCCGACTTCCAGTCGGCGGTCTGCTCCGCCGAACGCGCCGCATACAGGAAAGAATCTCTGGCCGCCGTGTCCATCCGTGGCGAAGCGGTCGACTTCTGGCGGGTCTGCTGCGGCTTTTTCTGAGGTTTCTCAAGCTGTTGTGCCGGAACCTGTTCGTCAGACTTCGGTTCCGCAGCAGCCTTGGCAACCGGTTTGGGCACGGGGTGCCGGGTACGCTTTACGGTGTGCACGCGCGGCTTCTTCTGCGGCGCAACGGGTGCCGGTGGTTCCTCCAGCTTGATTTTAGCTGTTGATGGCGGAGCCGCCGGTTTCGGAGGCACAGGCGGCGCCAAGGGAACCAGCGGCGGCACGGGGGCGATCGGCTCGACCTTGGCCGTTGCAAGCGGCGGCGCCGGTTTGGCCGGAACGGGGACGGTTTTTTTTGCCAAAGAGCTTACCTGCCGGGACTTCAGGGCAACAAAGACGCCGATGCCGATAAAAACAGCACACACAACGCCTATTACTACGTATCGGTTACTGAACCAACGTACTTTAGAGGGAATCCCGTGCGCCTTGGAAAGTGTCGGAGGGACATTAAGGGGCGTCGATGTTTCGGCGCCATCCCGGGATGACCCCGTTTTGGTTCTTGAGAGCAGATCCGCAAGAAGACTCATGCAATATGCTGGATGTATATCATGGGAGTGTCCTCGTCGGGGTTATTCTTTGTCCGTCACTGTCAGCTCTATCGATGAGACAGGCGGCGCCATCTTTTCTCGCGTAACCGGACTGCTGCCGTCCCGGTCGTCCGGTGAGTCATCCAGGCGGGGCGGTATGCGACCCGTCCGGGCTCTGGCTGCCGCCGATGCGGAACGACCTGAACGCCCCGCAAGCCTGGTTTCCTTCTGCAGCTCACGGTAAATCTTCCAGGAATATTTTACCCGGTTGTCATGATTGGTTGCGTTGTAGCAGCCAATCGCCTTCCAGGTATTGCCGTGACGCTCCAGGCAGTCGCTGAGTATCCATGCGCCCACCCTGACATTGTAGCACGGTTTGTCAATAAGCGTCTGTGCCGATGTTCCCAGCGTCTTGAGCCAGAAGCTGTTGATCTGCATCAGCCCCAGATCTACAGTGCCGTTACGGTTACGGTTGGTTGCGGCAGGGTTCATGCGGGATTCAACCCGCGCGATTCCCTGCAGCAGACGCGGACTGACGCCATACTGCCGCCCCGCCTCGTCGAAGCAGAAGGCGCTGGAGATGGCGGGGATCAGGAGAATGGCTATGATTATGGATAGGGCAAGCACTCTTGAGAGAGCCACAGTCCCCATTACTGTTTCAATGTGGGATGAAAATACCCGGAAGCCCCCTGATAGAGATAGAGCATGGTCTTGGGACCCGGCCTCCCGGTGACTTCAAGACCCTTCAGGCTCTGGAAGGACTTGAGTGCAGCTACCGTCTTCTGGTCAAAAATCCCGTTTTTCTCTACCGCAATGCCCGCATTCCCCAGCAGTTTCTGGAGAGCAACCGTGGCCGGAGACCGGTCGCCGTTGGGGAGGAAGGCCGGGATATTGTCGTAGTTTTTCCAGAGAATAATGGCCTTTCCGTGCCAGACGCTTTCCAGATCCTTTCTCGTAAGCCGCTGCTTTCCTGCCAGGCTTGCGGAGAGAACAAACTCCCCATTGGCAACACCGGTCAGAGCGACAAAAGCCTCCCTGTCGTTTCCGGATGGCTGGATGTGCAGGATCAGGGGATAGCCCATCTCGATGATCCCCTCCGCATTGCCGTCGAAATTGATCAGTTCCATGCCGCGCTGCAATGCCAGACTGGCGAGATACTTGAGCGGCACCGCTTTCTGTCGCGCAAACTGGGGGATAGGGGAAAGATTCCAGGCCGTGGCCATGGCATTGAAGGCGTTGAAGACCGTCTGATTGGCATCGGCCACAGCAACTTCTTTTGAAACGGTTTCGGCAAAGGAGAGCGGTGCCGCGGCGACAACCGGCTTTTCGGGCGGAGTGGCGGCCTTCGGCGGGTCCGGAGTGGGCGCTGGCGGCGCCGGCTTTGAGGCGACAGCCTGATCTGCAGCAGGAGCTTTGCTGTCAGGAGCTTTGTGGGTGAACAGGTATATTCCCGCGGCGAGGGCGAGAGCCGTCAGCGCGCCTGCCGCGACAACGGCAAGCGTGCGGGTTGGAAAGGCCCGGGGGGTTATCACCGGAACTGTGGCCTCCATCACATCTGTGGCACCCTGCTCGATGTGTTTTTCCATTACCTCGTGCGTGCCTTCCAGAAAAGCGGACATCAGTCCCCGTGAGGCAAGCAGGTTGATCGTCCGGGGGATGCCCTTGGAGAGGTTGAAGATCAATTCCTTGGCTTTCTGGTTAAACAGCAGCGAGCTGTTGCCCCCTTTGATAAGCCGGGTATTGATGTAGTCGGAGGTTTCGGCGGCGGTAAGCGGGTTCAGCTTGACGCGCACCGTAATGCGCTGGTTCAACTGCCGCAGGGGATTTCTGAGCAGCTTGTTGGACAGTTCGGGCTGGCCGATCAGGATAATCTGGAGCAGTTTCTCCTTCTCCGTCTCCAGATTGGAGAGCAGCCGCAGCTCCTCCAGCGTGGTATCGGGCAGTTCCTGCGCCTCGTCCACGATGATGGCGATCCGCTTGTCGTCTGCCGCGTGGTAGAGGAGAAAATCCCGGAAAGACTTGAGCATCTCATTCTTGCTCTCGCTGAGCGGTATCTTGAAATCGTCCAGAATCGCCCGGAAAAATTCATCGGGCATAAGCCGGGGGGTCATGATCAGGGCAATCTCGGCCCGATCCTTCCACTTTTCGGTGAAGAGCCGCAGGATGGTCGTTTTACCGGTTCCCGGATCACCGGTAAGCACACAGAAACCTTCTTTGTGCGTGACACAGTATTCAAGCGACTGGAGCGCTGTGGCATGGGCGGGAGAGTTATAAAAGTAAGCGGTATCCGGCGTAAGGCGAAACGGATCGTCGTTGAGGTTGAAGAATGAGAGATATTTTACGGACATGCCTGCCGGTTCCTCCTACGCTTTCCCAACCTTGGAAACGAGATCGTAAATCGGGAGCAAGAGTCCCATGATGATGATGGCGAACAGCCCACCAATGACGACCATCACCAGCGGCTCGATGATCTTGCCCAGGTTGTCGATGATGTCGTCCAGTTTTTTGGTGTAGTATTTAGCCAGAAAGTCGAACTGGTTGTCAAGGGTTCCGGTGGTTTCACCGATGCGGATCTTGCTGAGAACCAGCGCAGGCAGGATATGATGCTGCTCGAACGATTCGGAAATGCGACCGCCGTCGAGGATTTTGGCCTTGATTACCCGCAGGTTGGATCCGAAATATTCGTTCTCCAGTGACGGTATCAGCAGGTCAAAGATCCTCCCGATGTTGATGCCCGCCGCAACCAGCATCCTGAACTGCTCTGAAAAGGTGGCCAGCAGCTTGTTGTAGACGACGATTTTTACGAACGGCATTTTTATCAGCGCCAGGTCGCGCAGGTATCTGACCCTGGAGTTCATACAGAGGAGATAAAAAGCCACCGGTGTCAGGAACATGCCCATGAGCATCAGTTTCCAGTGAAGTTGGAAAAAGTTGCTCGATGCGATGAGAAAAAGGGTGAGCGCCGGGAGTTTTACCCCCATGCCTTTCAGGGTGGATGTCAGGCTGGGGATGACGAACACCATCCAGAAAAACAGGGCTCCCAAGGTGGCGACCAGGGCAAAGGCCGGATACATCAACGCCTTTTTGACACCGGATTTAAGTTTCTGCATTCTCATCAGGTGATCGGATGCCTCTTTCAGGCTCTCCACCAGCGTGCCAGCCTCTTCACCCACTGCTACAAGCGTTTTGAGGATCTCGGGAAATATTTTCCCATGGGCCTCCAGGGCCTGTGAGATGGAACTTCCCCGCATCAGTCTCTGGCGGATGTCTTTGAGAACATTCTTGAAAGCCGGGTTGGGTGTTGATGCGATGATGTCATCCAGACAGACGATGATCGACATGCCGGCATCAAGCATGACCGAAAGGCTCTGGGCAAACTCCACAACGTCGTCCTGCCCCACCTGGAAGGCCTGCAGGGGACTTTTGAAACGGGCAAGTGGGTTGGTGCTCTCGTGGATGGCCACGATGTAGAGCCCCTTTTCGCCCAGCTCCCGGGATGCGGCCTCCGCAGTTGGAGATTCGATGCTGCCTTTGATCGTCTGACCGGAATAATCGACTGCCTGGTAGGCGTAGTTTTTCATCCCACGACCCTTTGTACCTCATGCAGGGTGGTAAGTCCGGCAGCTACCTGATTGAGGCCTTCCGAGAACATCGGCACCATGCCGCCCCGCTGAGCGGCCTGAAAGATTGCCTCGGTGGATGAGGCGGCATAAATCAGTTCCCTGATCTCCACACTCATGACCATGACCTCGGCGATGGATGTCCTCCCGGAGTAACCGGTGTCGCCGCACCTGCTGCAGCCGGCCCCGCGATACGCCACGGCAAGGTTCATGCCCGCAGCGGCAAATATCTCCCGTTCCTTGTCTCCCAGTTCGTACTCTTCCTTGCAGTAGTGGCAGATCTTGCGCACCAGACGCTGTGCAAGAACGGCCAGCAGGGTTGAGGAGAGGAGCAGTTTATCCATGCCCAGTTCCAGAAGACGGGGGATAGAGGATACCGCATCGGTGGCATGGAGGGTGGAAAGCAGCAGATGGCCGGTGATGGAACCGCGAATGGCTATCTGTGCGGTTTCCTTATCACGAATCTCGCCCAGCAGCATTACGTCCGGATCCTGACGCATGAAGGTTCTGGCGGATGAGACAAAGGTGTAGCCCGACTTTTCGTTGACCTCGGTCTGACGGACAAAGTTCAGGTGATATTCCACAGGGTCTTCGATGGTGATGACATTTTTTTCCAGCAGATCGATCTCCCTCAGGCAGGAGTAAAGCGTCGTGGTTTTACCGCTGCCGGTCGGTCCGGTTATCAGTACGATGCCATGGCTCTTGTTGAAAAGATGCCGCAGAGTTTCCACAAGCCCCGGGTTCAGCCCCAGGGTTGATATGTGTTTGAGGGCGCCCTGGGTGGAGAGTATCCTGATGACGATGTTCTCGCCATAGATTGTGGGAACCGTGGATACGCGGAGATCGTACTTCTTGTTGAAAAACGGCTGGGTGAAGGCGCCGTCCTGGGGCAGCCGCTGCTCGGTAATGTCAAGCTGGGCCAGGATCTTGATGCGTGAGGCCAGCGCCGACAGAATGATGCGGGGGAGACAATGACCGTATGTCAGAACGCCGTCTATACGGTAGAATACGTGCAGTACCTCGTTGGAGGGAGTCAAATGGATATCGGAGGCCATTTTGAGGATGGCATCCATGATGATCAGCTCGGTAAGTTCGGGGATGATTACGCTCAGCACGGCTTTGCCGGCATTGATGCTCTCGGATAACTCCTGCAGCCGCTGGCGCACGGAGTTCTTTGCGAAGTAGTAGGCCCTTTCAAAAATATCGCCAAAGGCATCCTGATCGATCAGAAAAACCTTGGGCTGTTCGCCGGTCAGCTTGAATGCGCTGTCCACCGCAACAACGTTGCTGGGATTCATGATCCCGATGGTGAGGACTCCGTCGCGAATGTCCAGAGGCATGTATTCGTACATCAGCGCCGTTTCTTTGGGAACAAGCCTCAGAGCCTGATCGGAGAGGGTGAAGCTGCGCAGATCCACATATTCGATACCTGAATGTTCGGCAATGGTTTTGGCAAATTCCTGTGCGGTCAGAAATCCGAGGGATATGAGCGTTTCACCAAGTATGGCGCCGGTTACACGCTGCTGGGTGAGGGCTACATTGAGCTGCTTGGACGTAATCAACCCTTTGGCAACCATCATCCCGCCAAGGGAAGGCGTTGAGTTTTTCAGCGAGCCGAGTTTGCGGTCCACCGTCGCAATATGGTTCAGGAACCACTGGAGAAGCTTGTTTTGAGTCTCGATCAGTACCGGGGTTTCGATCCCCTTATCGTCGATCTCGATGCGCAGCGCCCTGATCCGCTCTCTGAAATAGGCATGCTGGGCGCGATGTTCATCATAACCGGAATATACGTGCAACCGCTGGAAGGCCTCTTCATCATTAAAATGGGTATGGACATACTCCTCAAGAAAACGCAGGGACTGCCTGAACTCTCCGGCGCTCCGGCCAGCCTCCCGGTCACTCATCAACCTGTCGAAACGCGCCAGCAATTCCTTGTGCTGGTTGTCGATCGCATCAATACCGACAGCGAGTGAATCGTCCCACAAAACGCCCATAGTTTCTCCGCAACCGTTTTAAAGCTGAAACAATTCTCTTCCCTGGTGGGAAAGATCATGTTCCGAATCTATTCGTTATCCACTATCCGTGGCCGCAGCAGCAGCACCAGCTCCGTTCTGTTATCGGTATTGTTTGTTCTGGTGAACAGTCTGCCAAGAAGGGGTATATCTCCCAGTACCGGCACCTTGTCATCACTCAGGTTCTCTTTCCGCGAGATCAGGCCCCCGATGACAGCCATCTGGCCATCCCGCATCTTGACCGTGGTGGTCATCTCCCGCAGGGCAACGGTCGGGATGGTGATTTTTGTCTCGGTTGCGGTGCCGGCTCCGATGGTCGTCTCTGTCGTGGACATGTCCGATGTTATCGGGGTTATATTCAGGGAAATTTCGCCCGATTCGGAAATATACGGGATCACACCAATTATCATGCCGGAAAGTACGCTGCTGATTTCAGGGGTGAATACGGTGGTGGGGCCAGCCGCGGTGGTGGTCGTCGTAGCGGTAACCTTGGAGATAAAGCTGGTGTTGTTGCCAACCGTCAGGATGGAGGCGTGGCCGTTCATGACGTTTATCTTGGGATTGGAGAGCACCCTGACGGTGCCCTGGCTCTGCAGGGCGGTCAGCATTGCCTGGAAATTTCCATTGCCGACCCCGAACTGGAACTGCTTACTGGCGGACGCTGCCGTTGAGAGCGCCTGCAGTGTCGATGTTCCCGCGTTGGCTGCTCCAAAACCGGACATGAGCGAGCCGACACCCACCGCGTTCTGTTCGACCACCGACCAGTCTATGCCGAACTTCAAGCTTTCGTTAAGCTGGACTTCTATGATCCGGGCCTCGATTATGACCTGTCTGCCGAGCACCTTGCGGACGTTTGCCAGATAGCGCTCCACCTTGTCCATACTCTGGCGGTTAGCCGTTACCATGATGGTGCCGGTAAGGCGGTTGATGGTGATATTCTGCTGCTGTCTGCTCCTTCCGTACCGGCTCGATGTGGAGGTACCCGAACTGACGCTGACCGATGTACTGGTTGCAGAATCATCGCTGGAGGTGCTGGTGACGGTAGTCTGCTTGGTCTGCTGGCCTTGAGCCAGCGGTTTGCCGTCGGCCGCTTTGGCGTCGGCAGCCTTGGCGGCAGCCGGGGCCTGGGTTTCCGGTTTCCCCATGATGCTCTCCAGGGATTTTTCCAGGGAGCCCCAGAAATCAAATGCCTTGGCATCCGCACTGTTGCCGGATGTTATGCTTCCCTTCAGCCCGCTTGCCGATCCACCAGCCGCCAGAATGTCTCCACCAACGGACATGGAATAGGTGTTGACCAGAGCGGGGTGCCCCAATTCGAAGACCTTGGTTCCCATGGCGTCCACTCTCAGGACGTTGTTCTCGATGGTATAAAAACAATCCAGGTTGGAGAAGATGATTT
Organism: uncultured Desulfuromonadales bacterium; assembly: GCA_903868145.1. GTDB lineage: Bacteria > Desulfobacterota > Desulfuromonadia > Geobacterales > Pseudopelobacteraceae > CAIPTY01. The sequence goes on from CAIPTY010000075.1 coordinate 13,812, forward strand.
TCAGGGCATCTTCTGCCAGGACGTTCCGGAGGGAAAGCGTCACCGGCTGATCAAGGTACACGTCCCGGTCGATCAGCAGATTCAGGCCGCTCGCTTCTGCCATGACATGCAGAACATCTCCGAGGCTGCTGTTTCTGACCACGATATTGACAACCTTGGTTTTGAGCGGCACGATCTCTTCGGTCATGGAGGCAAAGGGTGGTGGCGGAGCAGGCTCGGCAACAGGGGGCTTTACGTCCGTATTCCATGATGGTGTACGGGGGATATTCTCCTTTATGAGACGCTCATCGGATCTGGCGGCTTTTGTCTCCGCAGAACAGGCCGACAAGGTGGCCATGACGACACCCAGAAGCAGCACGCACAGAAAATTGAGGGGAGATGTCGTCAATCTATGTTCAGCCATATATCCTTTCCTGCAATTCTCATCAGTACGCGCGTTTTCTCGATTTTAATGACTTTGTGCTTTCCGAGAAGAGATCCTTCATGAAGCACCTGACCGTCTATGACGGCCATCTTTACTGATCCCTCACTGTATACCATGGAAATAACAGGGTGACTACCAAAAGAATCGGGCTGAATCGGTTTCGGTTCCGCAGCAGGAGCGATGGTGGCAGGAGCGTTTGCAGCGGGAATGGGACCGGGTGGGAAGGCCTTGGGCACGGTGTCGGCAACAGGCGCGGCATTTTTTGGAGTTATCCGCACCGGAGAGTCAAGCGCCGAAAAAACGATCTGGTTTCGTGGAGGCGACATGGCTAGCGGCTGGCTGGTGAATTTCATCAGCTCTTTTTCAGGTGCGGACAGCTTGGTCGCAGGTATTTTCCAGAACAGGAACGTAACCGGTACACTGATGATCAGGAGCACGGCCACGAGTATGGTTTTCATGGTCGAATCGAGATTCATGGCTTGCCCTTCCCGGTGGTCAGCACTCTACCGGTGACACTGCAGGTCAAAACGCTTTTTCCGTCCGTTTCGGTACGCGTGATGGAGACGGCGCTGACCATGGTCAACGGGAAGACATTTCCCTCCAGATAGCTTATATTGTTAAGAAAATCGGTATGGTTCGGGTTGATGAATTTGAATACAAACTGGAGCGACACCTCGTCCCCTTTGCTCTCTATTGCGGAAATTGTCACGTCATCAGGTTTGAGCCGGGCGCTGAGCTCGTCAATCTTCCCGTAGACAAGCCTTTCTGCAGAGGTGCGGGAGCCCTGCGTATACATGGCCTTGAGCGTTTCAACTGCATGTTTGCGTTGTTTGCTGGCTTCCCGCAGCAGCACCAGTCCGGCTTTGGCCTTAAGCAGCTCAATGCGGGTCTTTTCCAGCACACGCCTGCTTCGAATCTGGCTCACACAGAGTACGGCCGTGATCAGCAGAAACACCACAGCTATCCAGAAGCGTTTCCTCAGGGGGCTGATGTCCGTTCCATAGCTGCCCATAACTCGCCCTATTTTCCTTTTGGGGCAACGCCGTCATAGCGCGCCTGAATCTTGAAGCTTTTCTGTTTGATATCGAGGGCGCTGGATAAAACTTTGTATCCGGGGATCTTGCCAACCTGCTCGATTACCCATTCAAATGTGGCCTGGACGTTGCTGAAGCCGCTTGCGTCAATGCTTCCGTCTATCTGTACCGTCAGATATCCCTCAACATGCCGGATCGAAATTCCCTTGATGGAAAACTCCTGTGAACTGGGCAGGACCAGAGCGGCAAGGGCTGCGGCAGGATGGGGAGATGTTCGCTGTTTGTTAAGTATTTCCAGTGGCTTGCTGAGAGCCTGTACCTCCGCGTCCAGCTTCCGGTATGCGGCAATTTCATCCTTGGCACTGTTCAGAGACGACCTCACTGTCCTGACAGCCGATTTCAAATCGGATACAGCCATCCATTGCATTACCGTATATCCTGCCAGCGGCAGTGCAAGAGCCACCATGAAAGCGCTGGCAGCGATGAAAATTTTCCTGTTTCTCGAAAAAGCAACATAGTCCGCAGGCAGAATATCTCCCATGCGTGGGAATGATGTGGCATGGAGTGCGGCGGCAAGTGGCGCAATATACTCGGCGAGCAGGTGTTCGGGCACATTCTTCAGCGCCGGGGGGATCGTGCTCGTAAGAGGTATGGAAAGCTGGGGGAGAGGTGCAAAATCTACATCATCCGCCTGACTGAGTGTAACCGCTTCCACAGGTCTCACACGCAAGGTCTGAAAACAGTAATCCAGTGTCATGTTGATATTCTGTATATCCGCAGGCATGAGCGCGGCATCGGATGAGGGTATTTTACGGATAAAGACAAGTTCGTTGTTTTCTCCGGTCAGAAAAAGCTTCTCCCCCGGAAGCGCCGCAATGAAAATGCGTGACTGGGATGTGTTGTCTTGGTAGGCCGAGGCGAAGAGCTTGAAAATGGAATACGGCGCAGCGTAGATATGAGAAATCACTTTGCCGTTGCGACTGAACAGCGACATGAAATCGTCCAGGGATTCGTCAAGATAGCTGAAAACGGCAATCTTGCTGTACACCTTGCCGTCAATCGTTGCCTGACCGGCAGTCGTATGAAAGGTGGTGAAGGCGTCTAATTCGGGATGAATCCTCATAACCTCGGAACGGGCCAGCTTGTCGTGCTGTCTGCTGGCAGCAGGCGGGAGGTGGACAACGTCCTGATGAAACAAAAGGGGATTGCAACAGACGATGAATTCTTTTTCCTTGCACGCAGAGAGAAAGGCATCCAATTCATCTTGAGGAAACGTATGGGCATCTATAACCGTAAGGAATCCGCCGGAAACAGACGCCTTAACAGCCTGAACAATTGAACCATCGAAGTAAAAACTGAATACGTTGCTCATCGTTCCCTTACGAATGGTTTAGTCATCGCGCAGAGCATTGAATATGAAGAGGGGAATCTGCGCGCATTCACTCTTTCAAAGAGACAAGCCATTTCTGTAATGATCGCGCGAAACATAGCATAATAACGCCCCATAAACAATCGGAATTTATAATCATTGAGCCGATAAACGGCAGTTGTGCCACAGAGGTTACAACTCCGTACACATCGTCACCAGATGTGAAAGTTCCTTTATGCATTGACTGTAAAGCAATTTTGTTATAGAAAAACGACACTTAAAATTTTAGCGCCATTTTAGCTCAGTTGGTAGAGCACATCACTCGTAATGATGAGGTCGTCGGTTCGATTCCGACAAATGGCTCCAGTAAAATAAGTGGGTTACACTAAAAGGCGTAGCCCATTTTTCTTTTCCTGTGCTAATGGAGCCTGTAAGTCCATTCAGTTTACTTACGGCGTTGTCGAGGTGGTTTGGAGCGAGGTGGGCATATGCAACTACTCGAAAGGATGTATATAACCTGCCGGACATTGCTCATCCCACAAACGCCACACACACCATAATCTGGTGGGACATTTATTGAATGGTAGACTTTGCAGATTCCAGAGTATATAACGCTCTAAATTCCATCAAGGAGGGGTTATGCCACCAAAAGCCAAACCTGCAGTAAAACCGGTCAAGACAGCGAAAGCAACACCTGCAAAAGCTGCTGCTAAGCCTGTTGCCAAGGCTAAAGCAGCTGCCAAGTCAGCTCCCAAGGCTCCGGCTAAAGCAGTTAAAGCTGTTGCCAAGCCCGCAGCAAAACCTGTGAAAGCTGCCGCAAAAGCACCGGCCAAAGCTGCAGCTAAGCCTGTCGCAAAGGCCAAGCCAGCGCCCAAGGCATCACCAGCCAAAGCAGCAGCAAAACCTGCCGCCAAAGCTAAAGCTCCGGTGAAGGCAACCCCCAAAACTCCAGCAAAACCGGCTGCCAAGTCAGTCGCTAAACCAGCAGCAAAGGCCAAG
>CAIPTY010000076.1 GCA_903868145.1 uncultured Desulfuromonadales bacterium
GGTGATGTCACCGTACCACGCAGTTGCTTCCCCACCCGTGTTATCAGTATCGGTCATGATGGCAATTGCACCGATCTCCCGCGGCTCCTCGCCGAACAGCTTCCGGTAATCCGAGAGAATATCGCGCTCTTCCGTGACCCACTGTCCGACCTTATCGGATCCGGACTCTACGGCCAGCATCATGGCGTTGGCGGTGAATGCATTGGGGAGGTGCGCGCCCTTTGACAGCCGGTTGGCCCAGATATAGTTGACAGCTTTGGTCTGCCAGAAAAAACGTCCCGGAAAAACTACATAGACCCGCGCTGCATAATCATCCCCCACCTTGCTTCTCTCATCTCCATTCCGAACGGTTGCAGCCACTTTCCACGTCCATCGCAGATAGCGATACCGGGCCGGATCAAGCTGCACCTTTTTAAAGAGTCCTGAAGCCGTCCCCTTGCTCACGGCTTTTACCACCTTCCGTTCGCCATCCGGGATGAGAGTGTACTCCGTACTACCTTTAAAGCTCTTTGCATCCCATCCTGACAGACCTTCAGTTGTAAAACTGCCGACCGCAATCGTGGCGGCATGGACAGTCGGCGGTAGACATAAGAAAATTATAAATAAAATAACTGTTTTCATCAAATATCTCCCCCAAATTTTTTCTACCATGCATTGTTATTGTAATACAGACCGAATTTTTGTATATTGCCGATGGATTGTATCGATTATGACGATAATGGTGAAATAACATGACGTTAAAACAGCTTGAAGTATTCGTCGCTGTAGCGGAAACCTGCAGCTTTTCCCGGGGTGCCGATAAAACCTGTATTACCCAGTCAACGGCCAGCCAACATATCCAGGGGTTGGAGGAGGAACTGGGTGCAAAGCTGTTTGATCGGGGTCGGGGCGGCGCTCTCCTGACTGAAGCTGGAAAAATACTGTTTTCCCGTGCCACCAGAATACTGTCGGAATGTGACGAGTCACGCTCGGCGATCCGGCGCTTTCTGGGGATGGAGGATGTGGTGCTGAAGGTCGGTGCCAGCAATATCCCCGGAACCTGCCTGATTCCCGGGATGCTGGGCCGCTTCCAGGTCGAATGCCCGCGTGTTCGTCTGGAAGTCTCACAGGGCGACAGCAGGTCGGTCGCCCTGCAGCTGGTGAATGAAGAAATCGAGCTGGGTTTCATCGGCGGACGATACGAGGATGACCGCGTCCGCTTTGAGGAGATCGGTGAGGACTCGATCGTCTGCGCCGTATCCCCCGGCAAGGTTGAAGCAGCAAAAGCCAGTCTGAGCCAGGCCGAGTTGTGCAAGGTTCCCCTGATTGTGAGGGAGTCGGGTTCAGGCACGCAGCAGGCGGTCTATGACGCCCTGTCCGGGACGTGGATCAATCTGGATTCGCTGAGAATCATCGCGGTTCTGGGGAGCAGCGAAGCGGTGAAACGGGCACTTCTGGAGGGAGTCGGCTATGCCTTCGTCTCCAGCAAATCGATTGCGGAAGAGCTTGCGGACGGTCAACTGATGACTGTCCGTATTCCAGGGGTGAATATTTCCCGAAAATTCTACGCTGCGCAACGTGCAGGCAGAGAACTCTCTCCGGCTGCTGCTGCTTTCCTCGCCATGATACTGGCCGACCGGGATCAGTGCCAGCTTAAAACGGGAGCCGGTAAGGGATACCGGTAATTTTCAGCTCGTTACGGCAGGCTTATTCAGCCTTGACGAATTGCCCCTTCTCTCCGCATTTCTCGCATTTCTGAGGTTTGCAGCGCCCTTCCTTAGCGAATCCGCACGAACATTTCCAGGTAGCCATGGTGTTTCCTCCCGTGTGTGGAATGTGTGATACTCTTGTGATGGATGGTTTGCAATGCAGGAGAAGTGATGATACATTCAATCCCGCTGGTTGTTATATTAACAAGGACTTGATCTCATGAGTGAAATGATTTTTCTGCTACTTTTCTTCGGAATTCCGGGTCTGTTCGGCTGTATCATGGCTCGGAAGCGGGGCAAGAACCCTTTCCTATGGGGTATTCTCTGTGCAATCTTTCCCTTTTTTCTGCTGGTACTCAAGTTGCAGTACAAGCCTATGCAAAAGTCACTTGATACGCCACCAGCTCCACCCATCCCCTGAGGTGGCTCCGTATTACTTTATGCAGACCTTCCGCACCTCTTTAATATCTGTCAAACCTGCAAAACACTTGAGAATGCCGTCCTGTTTAAGGGTCGTCATGCCGTCATCCATGGCCTGACGCCTGATCAGTTCGATCTCCGACTTGCGTTTGATGAGAGCCTTCATCGGATCAGTCCCCTCCAGCAGTTCATGCAGACCCAACCGCCCCTTGTAGCCCGAATCACCGCACTTTGGACAACCGACCGCCTTATGCAGCTTTATGTCCACCGGTTTGATGCCTGTTTTTCTAAAATCCTCGATACCATATTCGATAATGATGTCTTCGAGTTCTTTCCGTTCGGGGGAATATTCCTGCTTGCATTCGCCGCACAGCCGCCGTGCCAGACGCTGAGCCAGGATGCAGAGGATGGCATCCGAGAAGCTGAACGGGTCAAGCTCCATGTCCAGCAGACGCGTGATCGTCTCCGGCGCCGAATTGGTATGCAGGGTTGAGAATACCAGATGACCGGTCAGGGAGGACTCCACGCCGATTTCGGCCGTCTCCTGGTCTCGCATCTCGCCCACCATGATTACGTCCGGGTCGGCGCGGAGGAAGGAGCGCAGGGCGGCGGCAAAGGTAAAACCGATTTTCGGATGAACCTGAACCTGGCGCAGGCCGCGCTGGGTTATTTCAACCGGGTCCTCGGCGGTCCAGATCTTTGTTTCCGGCGTATTGATGACCGAGATGGCCGAATGAAGCGTCGTTGTCTTGCCCGAGCCTGTTGGTCCGACAACCAGTATCAGGCCGTAGGGTTGTCTGACGCAGCTTTCAAGCACGCGCGAGTTGCGTTCGGTAAGTCCCAGCTTGTCGTAGGGGAGCGCCGCTTCGCCTGATGCCAGCACGCGCATCACCACATCCTCAAGCTGCCCGGCAGTCGGAACGGTGGCGACGCGCAACTCTACAGCCAGCGGGCCGAACTTCTTGAAATCAATCTTGCCGTCCTGGGGTTTGCGGCGTTCCGAGATGTCCAGGCCGCACATGATCTTGATGCGTGAGGGGATGGCGTATTTGTATTTGTAGGGTATGCGCTGGTAGAGTTGGCAGCGACCGTCGATGCGCATGCGTACCTGGACATCTTCCTTGCCGGGGTACGGCTCGATGTGGATATCCGAGACCTTCCGCTGTACAGCGTCCATGATGATCTTGTTGACCAGTTGCACGATCACGCTGTCCTGTTCCGAAACCTTTTGGGACTCGTTCTCTATTTCCGGTTCGTCGCTGGAATCCAGCTTGTTGAGCAGATCGTTGATGCTGCCGCTCGATGCGATTGATGCGCCCTGGTTGTAGAAAAGGCTCACGTAGTTCTGGATATCGTCCCGGAAGGCTCCCAGGTAGCTGATGCGCTTGTATTCGGGATAGACGAACTTGATGGTATCGTGCCGCGCAAGGTCAGTCGGCTCATCCATGATGATGTGCAGGATGCCGTTTTCGATCTTGAAAGGCACCCACCGCTCCTTTACAAGCCGGTCGGGTCTGACCCGTTTCAGGAGTTCGTCGTCCAGCGGCGGAGAGGTTGGCTCGTATCCGATGAATTCGGTGCCGAAAAACAGGGAAAGGTTTTTGGCCATTTCCTCTTTCGGAATGCTGAAATCCCGCATCAGTACATAATCCATCCCGATTCTTGGCACATCCGGATGAGCCGCAGCTTTTTCCAGTATCTTGTCGTCCAGAAGATTCTTGTCCAGCAGGTAATTGTAGCGCGCCTTGTGCCTGATGACCTTGGTGGTGATCGAGAGACGGTAGATATTGTGAATGGCGATGGAGAGCGACGCAGCCAGTTCCTGGGCATAGCTGATGTCAATGTCGTCGAAAAGCGTGCCATCTTTCTTGTTTATGACCTGGATGACGCCGATCAGGGTTTTCTGGAACTTCATCGGGATGCACAGAACCTGTTTTGTGAGGAATCCGGTTTTCTTGTCCCAACTGTCGTCAAATTTCAGATTGCTGCCAATCATGTAGAGCTCGTGGGAATCGTAGGCATTCTTTATGTGGAGGGTCGTTCCGGTTATGGCGCAGTAGCCCGCCAGGCTGCTGTCGCTTGTCGGAATAACGATCTGCTGCACCTCTATTCCTGACTTTACCTTTGAAATAAGCATGTTACGCTTGGCATCAGCCAGGAATATGGTCAGCCGTTCGGCGCTGAAGAGGCCGGCGATGCTGTCTTTGATCTGAATAAGAATGGTGTTGAGATTGTCGGCAGAGTGGATTTCGTTGATCTTGTCCATCAGCCGCTTGCGGTATTCAAGCTGTTGCCTGAGGGCGTCTGTTTCCTGAGCCATGGCGCGATCCTGAGCAGAAGTGATGTAAAATCGATGCGATACTAACATAAATGCATCAATTCACAAGAGCATAATACGCAATAATCCTGAAAGCGGCAGTTGAATACCACAGTGAGGCTGAGATCCCAGATAAATCAACGGCTTGAAACAAAAAAGCTGTAATCCTTCCGGGTGAGTTGTAAAACCAGTTTTCAGCTTATATCTCTCTGATTTACTCTGTGCTTCTGTATTTCAAATTCTTTTTGCGAATAATTCTATAACGAGCTGTACCGAATTTCACTGTACATAATCAGAAAAGTGGGATAGTTTGCCTCCCCACGTGATACGAGAGCTTCGTTCTCACGGAAATAAACCCAAACCCACAAAGGAAAGGAGTACCCGGATGAAAAGAATTTCTGCTGTTGTTACCCTGCTGATTGTCGCCTTGTTTGTTGCTGGTGGTTGTACCAGTGATCCTGTCAAGGATGATATTGTCTCGTATACCAAAGCGGTTGCGCCCGTGATAAAGGGGGCTCAGGGTATTGAAAAAAAGAGTGCGGAGATTGGCAAGGAAACCGATCCGAAGGTATTGGCCACTAAGAACCTATCCGTAAATAAAGCCTGCTTTTCTAAAGGCGATAATGGCCGCAGCCATGTGTAATAATGCTTCATAGGTATTGGTGATTTTTTCGTATCGCACCAGCAGTTTTCTGAATCTGTTGAACCAGGAGTGAGTTACCTCGACAATCCACCGGCGGCATTTAAACTCCGGGTTGTCTTTCTTCTCCTGAATTTCTTCACCCCGCTGCTTTACATGTGGGATGTAGTTCCGATCTTTGATAGCTTTCTTCGCAGGTTCGCCGGTGTAACCCTTGTCAGCACACAGATGCTGAACAGTGTCTGGGCGTTCGATGATGATCTCATCGAGTACGAGTTCAAGTTGGCTCACATCGTGTCTGTTTGCTCCTGTTACGACTATCGACAAGGGGACGCCACGCCCGTCCACCAAGATATGGCGCTTGCTGCCGTTTTTTCCCCCGGTCAGTCGGGTTGCGACCTACGGTCTCTTGAGCCATTGGGGCTTTGGTCATCGCTCCATCAATACTTTGCCAGTGCCAGGCAATGCCTTCCATCTCATCGTATTCTGCAAGGCCGGCACGCCAGATGGAAACAAAGAAACCGGCATGCATCCATCGCATGAAATGGGTGTGAATTGCGCTTGGGCTTCCAAACCGCTCCTTTGGCAATGCCTTCCATTGGCACCCAGTTCGTAGCACGTACATGATAGCTTCAAAGATCTGACGATGCTCCATCGGTTTCCTGCCGCCTCCAGATTTGCGCCGGTAAGCTTTGTTCGGGTCACGCTCTGGAGCAGGAACCAGGGAAGATACCTTCTCCCAGAAAGCATCAGAGACTTCCCATGACTGAATCTTTGCCATAACATCCTCCCAGCAAATGTGATCAATGCTGGAAGGTGATAGTACCAGAAAAGCTAAAAAAGTATATTTTATTTACGGATAAGTTCTAAGTTTAAAAATGAGCTGCTGCCATTAGTGGTAGATCTTAAAGGAAAGTTGGAAGCGGTAAAACCGGCAACCAAGGAAGTTCAGGATATTCATAATGCGTATCTTGGCGTCATAAAAAATACGGAAGACGGTATCAGGGGTGTGGCCGAGGCTTTGGAAAAACAGGATCAGAAGCTTGCCAAGGCGTCAGCAGACAAACTGTCGGGTGTTGATCAGGGAGAACAGAAGTTCCTGAAGGATATTGCCGATCTTGCGCAAAAACATAACGTAAAGCTTCAATAGTCAACGACAAATGAACTGAAAGACACACAAGGCCCGGAGCGAACGCACCGGGCCTTGTTCCGCGTCCAGTATGCTGATATAACAATCTACGATCGGCTCATTGCCTGCAATGCAGCGTATGATTTGTCCTTTGCACCCTTATTTCCTGCTTATCTCCTGGCACCACCGGCAGTATTTTCTGCCGCATTCCGTGCCGAACTCCCGATTCATGATGCCCAGGTGAACCGTCTCGATCAGGTTTGTAACAAACTTCATATCCTCCTGACTGATCGCGACTTTCTGGTTGATGAACTTCCCGGTGGCCGCATCAGGCTCCACAAAGCAGAACTGCGCCGATGCGACGTGATAGGCCGCAGCGTGGCTGCTTTCAAGGAGAAGCTTGTAGAAAACGGCCTGACGCCAGTAGGTTCCACCAAATCGATCCTCGATCGCGGGGGTCTTTCCGTCGCTCTCGGCCTTTATCACCTTGTCCGGATTCGGCGGCTGGAACTTCTTCCGGTCGTAGTTTCCAGTCTTGTAATCCACCAGGTTGACCTGTTTCTCTTCATAAAGCTCCAGTTTGTCCACTCTGCCGACGATGCAGATTCCATCGCCCATAACCGCTTCAAAAGACTGCTCGATCATCACGTTTCGATGCCAGCGGTCAATATTTTCATCATACAGCCGGGCCATGGATGCCGAGCCGCCGGCCACTCTGCGCTGGAATTCGACATCTGTGAACGCGTCCTGCTGCTTGTTCATCTGGCAAGTGAAGAACTCCAGAAACGCCTCCTTCGGCGGGAACGTTGTGCCGGGTGATTCTTTCAGGGAGCGGAACAGGAATTCCAGGCTGTTGTGAGCCGCCGTTCCGTATGCCGTCGCAGCGTTTTTAGGGGTCGGTACACGAAGAACATGCGTGTAGAAGAATGTCCGGGGGCATTCCAGATACTGGTTGAGGTGGGAAAAACTGAGGCGGTAGTCGCTCAGCAGCTCTCCCACAAAATCGGAGTTGAATACGCTCTCACGATCAGGCTGCGGGGGCTGAAACCTCAGTTTCAGGGCATGGGCAAGTTCCTGTTCATCCAGCTGACAGGCGTTCACGGATACGCTGCCGGACTGTTCGAGTTCAGCCACGAAGCGGGATTTTGAAAGGGGTTTGTCATTGTTGGAACGTTCGGGATAGCTGATGACCAGCCTGCGTTTGGCACGGGTCATGGCCACGAAGAACAGCCTGCGCAGCTCCTCGTCATCGTCCTGCTCCGCGCTGCCGGGGCCTATTCCCGGAGGCAGGGAGAAGTCAGTCCGGGTGCGCTGCCCCTCCCAGTCAGATTCGGTGCAGCCCATCAGGTAGACGGTGTCAAATTCTAGCCCCTTGGATGAGTGTGTAGTGACAAGATTGATCCCGGTGCTGTTGAGCGCGATACGCTGCGCCGGAAGCTCGATGTTCTGGGATTCCATCGAATTGATCATGCCCACCAGTTGTGCCAGTGACAGTCGCGGGTTTTTGGCGCTACCGTCCTTGACAAAATCGAAGATGGTATTGAGGAGTTCCAGATGCCAGAGAGTTTCCCGCGTATCCTCATCACCGCCCAGCATCCCGAAACGGTTGATGATTTCATGAACCAGCTCCTGGATGGTTACGGCCTCGATACGTGTCAGCGTTGATTCGATCAGCTGCGAGATACGGGAGAAACAGGTGGATGAGTGCAGCAGGTGGCGGATGGGGAGGCGCCTCTCCTCCCGCGGTGCCCTCCCGTAGAGCCGGGCGATTTCCAGCGGGTCATGGCCGAACTGCGGATAATGGAGTATGCGGAACAGCTCCCCCTCCCCGGAGTGAGGACGGCTGTACTCCCCGGCCAGGTATTTCAGGATGGAGAGCAGCTGCATGCAGTAGGGATCGGTCAGCACATTGCTGCGTTTCCGGGTGCTGTAGGGGACGCCCGCCGCTGACAGATAGGCAATCAGGTCATCGACCTGCCGGTGGGTATGGTAGAGCACAGCCATATCGCCCAGGTCGCAGCCGGAGCGGTGCAGCTGCTCCAGTTCAAGCCCGATGGCTATGCTCTCCTGAATGCTTGTTGGAAATATTCGTATCTCGGGCAGTTCGGCGTCACCCTTGACCGCTGTCAGGGTTTTGTCAATATCCAGATACGGATACAGCTCCCGGTTCGCAAGTCTGCGGGTGTTGTTGCCGATCAGCGCCTGGGCGGCAGTCAGTATCTGCTGGCTGGAGCGGTAGTTGTGGGTCAGTGTGACCAGAGCAGGGCGATAGGTGGTGTTAAAGTCAAGGATATTTGCGACACTGGCACCCTGAAAACGGTAGATGGACTGGTCATCGTCGCCTACGACGAACAGGTTCGGATCATCCCAGTAGCTCATCAGCAGATTGACGATCTCGTTCTGACTGGTGCTGGTGTCCTGATACTCGTCCACCAGCAGATACTGGAAACGTTCCTGATAGTCGAAGAGCAGAGCCTGGTTCTGTTTGAAGGCACTGATAACCCAGAGAATCATGTCGTCAAAATCATAGCGGCTATTGTCGATGAGAATCTGCTGATAGACCGGATAGGTGTGCAGGGCCGCCCGGGTACGTTCAAACTTTCTGATTTCGGCATCGATTTTATGCTGCATCAGATCGCCGGCGTTAAAGATGATCCCGTCGCGGGTGGTTTTGCGTTTGTAGCGCATGTCAGGGCTGGATGGCAGCGACTCGATGTACCTGTCAATGACCCCGCAGGCTGCCTCAATGTTCCAGTCCTCGCGTTTGATGGTGGCATACTGGTTCAGAAGCTTTTTACAGTCGTTGTACAAATCCCCTTTCTCCCTGGCCAGCGGATTTTCAAGCGGGAGCGAATCCAGGGTCTGCTTGACAAACTCGCGCTGTTCCAGTTCCGAGACGGGTCGAAGGTCGCCGTATCCGAACTGCATCGGGTTATCCTGAATGACAAGATTACAGAAGGAGTGGAACGTGAGGATGCTGACCCGGTAGGCATGTGACCCGATGAACTGCAGCAGCCGCTCCCGCATGGCAATAGTTCCGGCATCGGTATAGGTGAGGCAGAGGATCGCTTCCGGCGGATTGCCCCGATTGATGATATTGGCGATGCGGGCGGCGATGATCTGCGTCTTGCCGGTGCCGGGTCCCGCAACCACGAGGAGGGTACCGTCGATCTGGTCGATGGCCTGTTTCTGGGCAGGGTTGGCTACGCGGTACGCCTCAGAAAAATCTGTTTTCCGGGGTTCGACGGTGCGGCTTTGCATGGGTGACACCTGATGAGCGGGAATTTTGATTGTTAAAGACTATAGCAGGAATATATCAGAGAAGAGTCTAAAATTCCCGATCAGTTTCCAAATTCGCATCTACCCTTTGTGACGGTTCTGTTGTAGTATATCCGGCGCAGTGATGATCCGGCATTTCAAGGAAGCAGGCATGATACTCCCGATACATCCCGATCACCCCCAGCCGCACAAGATTGCGCAGGTTGTCCAGTGCCTGAAAGAGGGCGGAATCATCGCCTATCCGACGGATACCACCTACGGCATCGGCTGTTCGATCTTCAATAAAAAGGGGATCGAGCGTATCTATCTCATGAAAGAACGCGATCGCCGCAAGCCGTTTTCGTTCATCTGCTCGACTCTTTCAGAGGTATCGCAGTATGCCAGGGTCAGCAACGTCGGCTTCAAACTTCTCAAACGCTACCTTCCGGGGCCGTATACCTTCGTGCTGGAGGCGACGCGCGATGTGCCAGACCTGCTGCTGACACGCCAGAAAACAGTCGGGATACGCATTCCCGACAACCGTATCTGCCTGGATCTGGTCAGTGCCCTGGGTAATCCGATCATCACAACCAGCGCCAACCTGTCAGGCGAGGAGCCGGTCGGCGACCCGTACCTGATTGAGAGTACCTTCGGCTCGAAACTCGACTATGTGATCGACGGCGATATCCTGACCACGAACGTCAGCTCTGTGGTCAGTCTGGTCAACGATCTTCCCGAGGTGCTGCGGGAAGGTCTGGGGGATGTGTCATGGTGCGGGTGATGGTCGGGGGAGAGGCGCCTGATGCGTAAGCGTACAATCAGAAACGGTTTGCGTCTGGTATTGACAGCACTTGCCCTGATTATCATTGCCAGTTTTTATCTGGGCAGCGTGGGGGATGCGTTGTCATTGACAGGTGAAGTCGAGCTGCGCAGTTATCGGATCGGGATTTTCCTGGCGGCTGCCCTGGGAAGCTACGGTGTTGTGGTGGCAGCCTTTGGCTTTGTGCTTCCTGCCGAAAAGCGTGATGCAGATGCCCGCATTATGCCGGTCTTTCTGATGATCGTAGTCGGCATGTTCCTGTTTTTCTACCTGCTGGCCGCTTCGTTCAATACTCCGCAGAAGCCCCGCCACGAGCGCCTCCGTCCCGGAGAGGCCATCACTATCTGAAATTTTCAGGAATCCTGCGTGCCTCCGGCTGATCTTGACACCGGCAGATACCGTTCCTTCTCGCTGTAGATGCAGCCGCAGTACTGCTGGCGGTAAAGCCCCGATTCCTTTGATAACCGGATACCCTCCTGCCAGCCGGGGCGGAAGTCTTCGTAGTGGAAGGCAACGCCGGACTCCCTGCCAATCTGCTCCCCCAACTCGCGGATCTCGCCATGTTTCTGATAACGGCTGTACAGCAGGGCGGCTGTGAAGGCATCAAAACCCTGTTCGGCTGCCACCTGTGCAGTGGCTCTCAGGCGTGAGGCGTAACAATACGTGCAGCGTGTTTGCGGATTGGCGGCCACATTGGACAGAAAACCTTCCAGATCGTAGTCGTCCCGCATGATCAGCGGCATGGACTCAAGCTCTGCCATCTGCACAACGGCATCTCGGCGGCGGAGGTACTCCTGATAGGGGTGGATGTTGTGATTATAGAAAAAGCCGGTCACTTCATGACCGGCGCTTCGCAATGCCCGTAAGGGATACAGGGCGCAGGGGCCGCAGCAGGTATGGAGGAGGATGCGCATCACAGATTCCCCAGCAGGTGTCCCATCTTGTCACGTTTGGTTTTGAGATAGCCCTTGTTGTTCCTGGTTGCCACAGCCTCGATAGGGACTCGTCCGACAACGTCGATGCCGTAGCCCTGAAGGCCGATCAGTTTTTTGGGATTATTGGTCATCAGGCGCATCTTGCGGATCCCCAGCGACAGCAGGATCTGTGCGCCGATACCGTAGTCGCGCAGATCGGCCTTGAAGCCCAGTTCCAGATTGGCCTCAACCGTGTCACGCCCCTTGTCCTGCAGCTCGTAGGCCTTGAGCTTGTTGATCAGGCCGATGCCGCGACCCTCCTGGCGCATGTAGAGGATCACGCCTTTGCCTTCCTTCTCGATCATCTCCATGGCCCGATGGAGCTGCTCGCCGCAGTCACAGCGCTGGCTCCCCAGCACATCTCCGGTCAGGCACTCGGAATGCACCCGCACCAGCACCGGCTCACCGGAGTTGACAGTTCCCTTGATCAAAGCGATGTGGTCGAGCTTGTCCACGTCGTTTTCGAATGCGACTGCGCGCCAGTCACCACCGTATCTCGACGGGAGATGTGCATCGGCGACGATGCGCACCAGGATTTCGTTCCTGAGACGGAAGGCAACCAGATCGGCAATGGTGCAGATCCTGATTTTGTGTTCCCGGGCGAATTTTTTAAGTTCTGGCATACGCGCCATGCTGCCGTTGTCGTTCATGATCTCGCAGATCACGCCGGCCGGTTTGAGGCCCGCCAGGCGTGCCAGATCGACAGACCCTTCGGTCTGCCCGGTGCGAACCAGTACGCCGCCGCTTCTGGCACGCAGCGGGAAGATGTGACCGGGGCTGACCAGATCATTGCCGCTGGCGCCATCGGCCACGGCGGTCAGGATCGTGTGGGCACGGTCGGCGGCCGAAATGCCGGTGGTAACGCCCCGTTTCGCCTCGATGGATATGGTGAAGGCGGTCTCGAAGGGGGAGGTGTTGTCCCGTACCATGGGGCGCAGTCCCAGGTTGTCGCAGGCGCCGGGTGTCAGGGTCAGGCAGATGAGGCCGCGACCGAACTTTGCCATGAAGTTTATCGCTTCCGGCGTCACCGCCTCGGCCGCCATGGTCAGATCGCCCTCGTTCTCACGGTCTTCATCATCAACCAGGATGACCATCCTGCCCTGTCTGATGTCTTCGATTGCCGCTTCTATTGTTGCTACTGACATGGATCCGGTTCCTTTCTGCATTATACAAAACCATTTTCCGCAAGGGTTTTCATGCTTAATCCGCCCGACCCGCTCCACGGCTGTGTCAGGCGTTCCACATACTTGCCGATGATGTCGGTTTCGATGTTGACCTGGTCTCCGATGCGCAGTTTTGAGAGGTTCGTCGCGGTAAAGGTGTGGGGAATGATGTTGACCGAAAAGCGGTCGCTGCCAACGCTGTTGAGGGTCAGACTGACACCGTCGACAGCCACGGAGCCTTTTTCCACCAGGTAGCGGGCTGACGCCGTCGGCAGGGTGAAGTCCAGTACCCGGTTGCCCGCATTCTCGCGCAGACGGGCCAGGCTGGCGATGCAGTCAATATGACCGGTTACAATGTGTCCTCCCAGACGGTCGCCACACCTCAGGGCACGTTCCAGATTGACGCTGCTGCCGCTTCGCACCGTTCCCACGGTTGTGCGTGAGAGTGTTTCGGGCGAAACATCGAAGGTCAGTGCTTTCCCGTCGACCGCGGTCACCGTCAGACAGGCGCCGTTGACAGCTACGGAATCACCGATGGCAATCTCCGAAACCGTAAGAGCGGTCTCGATCCGCAGCAGACCGGCTTCGCCCCGTCTCTCACTGGCCGCCACCCGACCCACATCTTCGATCAGGCCGGTAAACACGGCTGTTCCGGGCGGGCGGTCACAACAATATCGGAACCGATTCGAGAGACGTCGGTAAACTCAAGACGAATTGCCTCGGAGATACTGGTGATCCCCAGCAGGGTAAAGGGGGCGAAACCGTTGTTACCGATGATTTTGGGAGCCACGAAGAAAACCAGTTCGTCGATCTGTCGGTTCTGGAGCATCCTGCCCGCAAGCCGACTGCCCCCTTCCAGCAGGATTGACTGCACCCCCATGGACCCAAGTTTTCGCAGCAGGTCATCCATGGAGACACGCCCCTCAAATTCATCGCAGACCAGAATGGTGACACTCTGCTTCCGGTAGCGCAGATGCACACGCGGATTGGATTCGCAGGTGGCGATGATTGTCCGCGTGGAGAGTTTTCCGCTCAGCATCGTAACGCTTTCGGGGGTTCGCAGGCGGGTGTCCACAATCACCCGCAGCGGGTTTTTACCACGGACGTGACGGACGGTGAGCTGGGGATTGTCCGCAATAACCGTATCAACCCCCACCATGATTGCATCCACGCGGGATCGCATGCGGTGGGCCTGTTTGCGTGACTCCTCGCTGCTGATCCAGCGGGATTCACCGGTGATCGTGGCGATGTTGCCGTCCAGGGTCATGGCGCATTTGTAGGTTACAAAAGGTATTCCGGTTGTGACCTGCTTGATGAAGGGGCGGTTGACGGCGCGGCACTCCTCCTCCAGAAGACCGCAGGATGTCTGGATGCCGGCCTGATTCAGCGCAGCTATTCCGCCGCCGCTGACCACCGGGTTGGGATCCAGCATACCGGCCACCACGCGTCTGACACCTGCCGCGATGAGCGCTTCGCTGCACGGAGGTGTTTTGCCGGTGTGGCAGCAGGGTTCGAGGGTGACGTACACATCCGCGCCACGAGCCGCATCACCGGCGGCCTGAAGGGCTAGCGCCTCGGCGTGGGGCGCTCCGGCCTTGTGGTGCCAGCCTTCACCGACAACAACGCCGTCCTTGACGATCACGCAGCCGACCGCCGGATTGGGAGATGTCTTTCCGATCCCCTTGCGAGCCAGGGTCAGTGCGCGTTTCATATATTTAATGTCTGTCATCTGCACACCGTCCTATCTTTTCAGCAGATCCTGAAGCTCCTGCATGAATTCTCCAATATCCCGGAATGAGCGGTAGACCGAGGCAAAGCGGACGTAAGCCACCTCATCCATGCCGTGCAGTTCCTTCATGATCCATTCGCCGATGTCGGTGGTGGAGATCTCCTTATCGGAAGATTCCTGGAGTCGGGCTTCAAGACGATCAACCAGATGCTCGATGTCTTCCACCGGGATGGGTCTCTTCTCACACGCTTTTTTGATGCCGCTGATGATCTTCATGCGGTCGAACGACTCCCGACGCCCGTCCTTTTTGCAGACCTGCGGCAGCATCTCCTCAACCCGCTCATGGGTGGTGAAGCGCTTGCTGCATTCCTCGCATTCACGCCGGCGGCGGATGCCGGATCCCCCCTTGTCGGGGCGCGAATCCACCACCTTGCTGTCCGGGTTAGCGCAGAACGGGCATTTCATGGCGTATCACCTGTATCGGATGTGAAATGAATAACTTCGATGGCAGCCTCGGCGATCATTTCGCGAGCCAGCTCATCGGCATATCCCTCACCGTAGATCACCCTGGTTATCCCGGCGTTGATAATCATTTTCGTGCAGATAATGCAGGGCATGGTGGTGCAGTACAGGGTTGCGCCATCGATGTTGGTGCCGTGTTTGGCGGCCTGGATGATGGCGTTCTGCTCGGCGTGCAGGCCGCGGCAGAGCTCGTGTCGCTCACCTGATGGAACCTTGAGCCGCTCACGAAGACAGCCGACCGCATGGCAATGGGTGATGCCGGAGGGAACGCCGTTGTAGCCGGTCGCAAGAATGTTGCGATCCTTGACCAGCAGCGCCCCTACCTGCCTGCGCATGCAGGATGAGCGGGTCGCCACCAGACGGGTTATGTCCATGAAATACTGATCCCAGGAAGGTCTCTGCATATACGGCTGTTTCCTCGTGTGCGAGATGTCGACATCAAACTACCCCACTCTGGCCGCAAGGTCAATATTGTTGCCCCGTTTTACATTTTTTATTTGTCGGCATCAAAAAAAAATGTGGTAGAATTGCCGCAAATCCGGTCTCTGCACCGAAGTGAAGTTATTGGAGTGCCTGACCGGACGCACTTCCCACTGCTGTACCGGTAGATTGAACCGGAAAATAGGAATCTTCCATGCTGACCGATAACCCTGATGACACGTTCGTACTGGTTGTTGAAGATGATTCCAGCCATGCAGAACTGATCCGGCGCAACTTTGAAGGCGCGCAGGAATCCTATCGACTGGAGATTGCCCGCTCCCTGAAGGAAGCGCAGGCGATCATGGAACATCGGACGCCCGGTATCGTTCTGACCGATTACCGACTGCCCGATGGAAATGGCAGTGAACTGGTGATGATGGCCGCCGGAGCATGGCCGGTCATCATGATGACCTCCTTCGGAAGTGAACAGGTGGCCGTCGAGGCCATGAAGATCGGCGTTCTGGATTACATCGTTAAATCGCCCCAGACCTTTGCGACCCTGCCATACATCGTGTCATTCGCCCTGAAATCCTGGTCACTGGTTTTGGCACGAAGGCTGGCGGAACAGTCGTTGCGGGAGAGTGAAGAAAAGTACAAAAAACTGGCAAACGAGCAGCAGATAATTCTTAACTGTTCGTCCGTGGGGATATCCCTTCTCAAGGGGCGAAAGGTGATCTGGGCCAACCCCGCTTTTGACAGGATATTCGGCTATGAAACCGGGGCGACACGTGACATGGGGACGTGGGAATTCTATGCCGACAAGGCTTCATACGTGCACATCGGTTCTGCAGCATATACCGCGCTGACAGCAGGTAAGGTTTTCTCGCAGGATCTGATGATGAAAATGAAGGATGGCACCCGAATCTGGTGCAATCTTACCGGCCAGTCGGTAAGCTTCAGGAATATTGAGGACGGTTCCATCTGGTCAATTCTGGATATCACCGAGCGTAAACGTGCCGAGGAAGAACGCCAGAAGCTGGAACAGCAGTTCCAGCAGGCCCAGAAGCTGGAATGCCTCGGCGTGCTGGCCGGTGGAATAGCCCATGATTTCAACAACATCCTGACGATCATCATGGGGCATTGTTACATGGTGAAAGAGGAACTGGATGGGGGCATGACCGAAAAGGCCCATGTGCTTGAGATCGAGATCGCGGCAGGGCGGGCTGCGGAACTGTGCCGCCAGATGTTGGCATACGCGGGGAAGGGGCCGCAATTCAAGGAATTAATCTCTCTGTCGCTGCTGGTGGATGAAATTGTTAAGATGCTCCAGTCCGCCATCAAGAAAAATGTGGTTATCCAGCTTGATGTCAATCATGAGGTGCCGGAAATATCGGGCGACAGCTCTCAGCTTCAGCAGATTGTCATGAACCTGATCATCAACGCGTCGGAGGCGATCGCAGATAATAACGGAACGATCCGTGTTTCGTTTGATGAGTCGATCATATCGGCGGAACAGCCTGCCGACGATTTTATGGGCATGCCCATTCCGCCGGGAAGGTATGCCTGCCTGGTGGTTTCCGACGATGGCTGCGGTATGGACGATGAGGTCAGAATGCGGATATTCGAGCCATTCTACACCACAAAATTTACCGGTCGCGGGCTTGGCATGTCGGCCATCCTTGGCATCATAAAAACCCATGACGGTGCCTTGCAGCTGAGCAGCAGCCCCGGTGTCGGCACGACCTTCAGGGTGTACCTCCCGTTGGCTCACCGTCGTGGCGATTCGAAAGAAGAGCACGCGGCGGATTCACTCCCCGCCATGATGGGGATCGGCACAGTCCTGCTGGTGGATGATGAAGATTCGCTGCTCACCATCGGAGCTGTCCTGCTGAAAGCCATCGGGTATCTCCCCATAACGGCATCCAATGGTCGTGATGCTCTCCACATCTACCGGGAGCGCGGAAATGAAATAGACCTGATTCTGCTGGACTTGATCATGCCCGGGATGGGAGGGGTCGAGACATATCATGAGATTCGGAAAATTGATCCGGATATTCCGATCATCATCTGCAGCGGCTACAGCGCTGAGGATGTCTCTGAACTCATCGACAGGGATTGCCAATTTGGTTTTGTGCAGAAACCCTATCGTCTTGACCATCTGCGGCATGCCTTGCAGAAGATGTTGGGAGAGGCGGAAGCGGCATTGTAATAATACATTCAAATCTCTACACGCAGCGGAGGGGAGACCAGCAGTGTCGACAGAACCTGTCAAGAATGCTCCAGCTGATGCAAAAAATGAAATTGCGGGGGTAGAGACCAGGCGCCTCGGTTACAGCCTGTACATCTTCTTGTCCCCTGACAAGCTCGAATGCCGATGCAGTTATGTCCCGCACGAACAGGGGAGCATGATGACCCGCGACGAATTGAACGGTTTTCTGAAAACGTCGGGGGTCAAAGAGGGCCTTATCGCGGAAGCGGTTGAAGATTTTGCCGTCAGGGCGGCCGCCGGGCAGATGCTGTCGATGGTGCTGCTTGCTTTGGGCACAGCCGCCGTCCCGGGCACGGACAGTGTCTTTACATATATAGCACAACCGTCCGTTATCACCGTATCCGGCACTGAAGATGATTCGTCCGACATCGATATGCATAATGTCCAGACCTTCATCAATGTGATGCCCGGTGACAAGATTGGCCGTATCACCCCGGCCGAACCCGGCAGCACGGGCAGAACCGTGACTGCTCAGGTAATTCCGACCCGTCCGGGCAAGCCGCTGAGCATGAAGGTCGGCAAAAATATCACCCTGCAGGAAGATGGCTGTCTGCTGGTGGCTGACATTGCCGGCCGGGTCTGCTTGACCTCAGGCGAAATACTGGTGGCAAAGGAATATGTCGTTGTCGGTGATGTCAACTTCCGCATCGGGTCCATCGTTTTTAACGGTTTTGTAGAGGTTCGCGGAGACATCCTGGATGGTTTCAATGTGACTGCCACCGATGGGCTGCGCGTCAGTGGCAATATCGGCGACTGCCAGATCAAAAGTGATGGAAACGTCAGCTTTTGCGGTATGGACGGTCAGGAACGGGGTACGATCGAATGCGGCGGAGCCGTTACCGCCAACTTTATCCACGAAGCGACCGTGACGTGTGCTGATAATGTGATCGCCGATATCGAACTGCATTCCTGCCTTGTTAATACGCTCGGCCGGATAATGGTCAATAAGGGCGCAATCGTCGGTGGAAGTTATACTGCGTTGCGTGGAATCGAAACAAAAAAGGCCGGATCGCTGGCATCGGTCAAAACCATACTCAGAGCCGGATTCGATTATCGTGACAAGCCTGATCTGGTGCGCATCGTCACTGAACTGGAAACAGTCAAAGCGCAGATGGAAAAGGCCCAGTCGTTTGATGATATTGATCGGCTTCGCTCGGCGCGTGCAGGACTGACGGATCAGTTGGCGGCCATCCGACAGCGTTCGGAAGAACATGCCCATGCAAAGGTCAATGTTAAATCGATATTGTATGACAATACGTTTCTGCGATTGGGGATGACGCCCAAATATAAGATCGAAGAGCGTGCCGGCCCCTTCAGCGTCATTGAAAATACCATCGAAGGCGGTCTGAGATTTCTTCCCCTTACCAGTCTCGATGTGCGTGCGAAGGATATCGAACTGGCGATTGTGCGGGAGGAAACTCTGAAAAAAGAGGGAACCGTTTCGGAAAAATCCGGGTAACGGGATGACAAGTTCGCGTGTTGTGGTATAGTTTGAAAAAAAATCACCGGAGGGATTGGTATGAAAAGGTTGAAGGTGATGGCGTGGATCATGGCTGTTTCGGTTGTTTTGCCCATAATCGCTGTTGCGGCCGGGCCTGTTTTGCCCAAGGGATACAGCGCATGGCAGAAAAGCGAGCGCAAACTGGTTACCGATAAAAGTTCACTTTTCTACGGCATCCACTACATCTATGCGGACAAGAAGGCCATGCAGGGCTATCAGGCCGAAAACAAATTCGCCGAAGGGAGCCGCATCGTGGTGGAGTTCTTCAACATCAAGGAAAATCCTGCTGTCGATGGTTCCAAAAACATGGTTGTCCTGATGCAGAAGGAGAAACGCCGCGCGGAAACCGGAGGGTGGCTGTTTGCCGGTTTCACTGCCGACGGGAAACCGAGCGGAATTGATCCGGTCAAAAACTGTTTCGGCTGCCACCAGAAGGACGCCGCCCAGAAGGACTTCGTGATTTCCACCTTAAAGGATTTCAAAAGATAGTAATCCTGCTTTGATAAACAACTCCCCCAGTATCGCTCAAGGACTTTTCATGATCATCGCGCCAAACGACATACCCATGGAAAAATCATCCCCGACCGAATTCGCCATTTTTCAAGAGTGGAGTGCCATCATTGCGCCTGCCCGGGAGGAACTGCAGAAACTGGCTGGTGCAACCGAAGATGAGTTTCTTCAGATCGGTTCCCATCTGCAGGACTTCTATCAGCGCTCATCCGAAATTACCTCTCTGGCCAACCAACTTGTGGATTCGGTTTCGGGCGAGCAGATCCGTTTGCTGATCGACCATCTGCGCACCATACTGGGCGATATGAAAGCATATCTTGCCGGTGCGCGCAGTCAGAGTGTCGCCAGTTGCGTCGCCCTGGAACATATTCTGGAGCTGTTGTCACAGGTTTCCTATCCCCTTGAAAACTTTCAGAAAATGACCAAGACCTTGCGCATGCTGGGGATATCGACCAAGATCGAAAGTTCGCGCCTGGGAGAAACGGGGCTCGGATTTCTGACTCTGGCCATGGATGTGGAAAAACTCTCCCAGCTCGTCAGTGAAAAATCATCCAATATTCTCAGTCATCGTCAGCTTCTCTCCAATATGATCGCCGACAACCTGCGGATCGTGCGCAGCGGCGAGGTGGCCCAGGACAAACAACTGGGCGATGTGCTCATCGGCGTATCGGGCAGCCTCGAAGAACTTGTGGCGGTCAACAGCCGTTGCGGCAGCTTTGGGACACTGGCTTCATCGGTTTCCTGCGAGGTGAGTGCCAACATCAGTGAAGTCGTTTCATCGATGCAGATGCATGACATGACCCGGCAGCAGATCGAGCACATTGTCGAGGCGCTGGATCACCTTTCAGAGAAACTCCGGAACCCTGCCGTGAGTGATTCTCCTGATACGGACAGTCAACGCAGGCTGGTCATTGAGGCCGGGGACGTGTGCGAGCTGCAGTCAGCCCAGCTCCGTTTTGCCGCGTCGGAGTTGTGTGGCGCTGTGAGTGACATTGCGGAAAACCTTCGGGATGTGGCGAACAAACAGGGGATGATTGCGTCTGAATCCCTGTCCACCACCGGTGTTGCGGACTCTACCGACGGAACCTTCATGGATGCCCTCGATCGGGGAATGGGAACGATAACCGCTGTGCTGGCATCGTCTGCCCGCTCGGATCGGGACATGACCTCTACGTTGTCAAAAGTTGCCGATACCATGCACGAAGTTGCCGGTTTCGTAACCGATATCGAAGAGATCGGCACCGAGATCGACCTGATCGCGCTCAACTCCCAGATCAAGGCAGCCCATACCGGAACGGAAGGCGCGGCTCTCGGAGTGTTGGCCGAGGCTATAAAACGTTTATCAGACCAGGCAATTCGCCAGACGGATCAGGTATCCCAGGCCCTGGTTCAGATCAACCAGTCTACCGAAAACCTCTTCCAGGAGGCCACAGAAGAGACAGAACAGCTTGGCGCCCGAATAGCGAGCATGGACCATGATATCTCCGGAATCCTGACGGAACTGGGCAGTATGAACAGCAACCTGATGAGCCTGGTGACCTCACTGGGGTCACGGGTCAGTCACTTGACCGAAGACATCGAGCGGGTCACTGCCGCCATCAATGTGTATGATCGAGCCGAACGCATGGCTGTCGAGGTCACGTCGGTTCTGGACAGGATTGTCTCACTGGCGCGAGAACGAGAACCGGCAAGTCCGGAGTTCAAGGATAACCTGCGCCACATGGAAGAGCGGTACACCATGCAGAGTGAGCGGCATATCCATGAGTCCATCGCCCGCAAGCGCAGCGGCGGAACCCCTGTCGCACCTGCGGCACGTTTCAGGGAGAGCCCTGCCGGTGGTAATAAGGATTCCGGGTTTGGTGATAATGTGGATCTATTTTGAAGGGTGGCTTGGACCCTTTGGAGGTACTGATGGGCGCATATACGATAGCAAAAAACGTTAATGCCGACGGATCGATATCGATCATTCTCGGTGGCTCCCTGTCCATCGAAAATTGTGGCGAGCTGCACAAAACGGTCTCGGATTCACTTGACGAGTCCCAGCAGATTGTACTGAATCCCCGAATGCTTGAGAGTATCGACCTGACCTGCATGCAGGTTATCTGCTCCGGCTGCAAGACTGCGGCTGCAATGGGTCGCGGATATGATTGCGAACCGGGTGCCATGCCGGACAGCATGATTTCTTTCGGCGGGGGCATGGGAGGCCCAAAGGGGTTGCCCTGCAGTCAGAACTACAATAGACCATGTATCTGGTACGGAGGTATACAGTAATGTCCAAACTGATCATGACAGCGGATGATTCGGCCAGTGTTCGACAGATGGTGAGTTTCACGCTCAGGCAGAATGGCTATGAGGTTATTGAGGCGGTGGATGGCAGTGATGCCTTGACGAAGCTCGGCGCACGTAAGGTTGACATGCTGATTACCGACCTGAACATGCCGAATCTTGACGGCATCGGGCTGATCAAAGGGGTGCGGGCCGGAACGTTGAACAAGTTTATTCCGATCGTCATGCTGACCACGGAATCCCAGGATACCAGGAAGGCCGAAGGCAAGGCTGCCGGAGCCACCGGCTGGATCGTAAAACCATTCAAACCGGAGCAATTGATTGCGGTGATCAAGAAGGTTCTGGGGTAAGGTCATGATCGAAGCACACATAGCCACGTACCGAGAAGAGGCTAACGAGTTGTTGACCGAACTGGAGACGTCCCTCCTGGAGCTGGAGGAAACACCTGAAGATGCCGAGCTGATCGGGCGTGTTTTCCGTGCCATGCACACCATCAAGGGTTCAGGCGCCATGTTCGGATTTGACGAGATCGCCGGTTTTACCCATGAGGTCGAGACGGTCTTTGACCTGGTCCGCAATGGCAGGATGGCTGTGACAAAACAGTTGCTCAACCTGACACTGCAGGCCCGCGACCAGATCAAGTCGCTGCTGGATGCCTCTGTGTCGGGTATCCGTATCGACCGCGCCGCGGGGGATGCCATTATAGCGGGTCTCAAACAACTGCTGCCGGAGGGGGAACCGGTGGAAATCATGCGGCCGGTCAAGGATCCGTCCCCGGTTGTTCCGTCCCCTGCCGGTGGCCGTAAAACCTGGCGTATCCGCTTTAAGCCGGTTCCGGAAATTCTCCTGTCCGGCACCAACCCGCTGGCCCTGATCAATGAACTGCGTGATCTGGGCACCTGCCAGGTGATTGCCCACACCGATCTGATCCCTCATCTGAGTGAAATGAAGCCGGAACATTGCTATCTGTACTGGGATATTGTCCTGACGGGCATCTGCGGGCTGGACGCCATCAAAGACGTGTTCATCTTCTGCGAAGACGATTGCGAACTGAGGATTGACCTGATTGACGATGGTCTGTCGGAAAGTGACGATGGCTACAAAAAGCTGGGCGATATCCTGGTGGAGCGGGGCGACCTCTCGCAGACAGAGCTCCAGAAGATCCTCAGCCTGCAAAAACGTTTCGGCGAACTGGCCGTGGCGGTGGGAGCGGTTACCCACGACAAGATCCAGTCCGCACTGGCGGAGCAGCAGCAGGTCAAGGTAGTTCGCCAGGAACGTTCCAGCCAGGAAGCCGCCACCAGTATTCGCGTACCGGCAGAAAAACTCGAC
Source organism: uncultured Desulfuromonadales bacterium (assembly GCA_903868145.1). Taxonomy (GTDB): domain Bacteria; phylum Desulfobacterota; class Desulfuromonadia; order Geobacterales; family Pseudopelobacteraceae; genus CAIPTY01. Next base: position 22,979 of record CAIPTY010000076.1, read on the forward strand.
CAGCTGGTCAATCTGGTGGGCGAACTGGTGACCGTTCAGGCGCATCTCAGCCAGACCGCCGCGATCAGGAACAACGCTGATTTTGCCTCTATCGCCGAGGAGGTTGAGCGACTGACGGAAGAGCTGCGTGATACGGCGCTCAACATCCGCATGCTGCCCATCGGTTCCACCTTTACCAAATTCAAGCGGCTGGTGCGCGACCTCTCCCAGGAACTGGGCAAGGAGATCGAGATGGAGACGGAAGGGGCTGAGACAGAGCTGGACAAGACCGTCATCGAACGGCTCAATGACCCGCTGGTTCACCTGATCCGGAACAGTATCGATCATGGAATCGAGATGCCTGAGGTGCGCCGGGCCGCCGGAAAACCGACCCAGGGAACGGTTCACCTGGGGGCGGTACATTCCGGAGACAGCGTGCTGATCACCATCCGCGACGACGGCGCCGGTCTGGATCGGGACAGGATTCGCGAAAAAGCCATCGAGCGTGGTCTTATTTCGGCCAATTCCGAGCTGCCGGACAGGGAAATCTATACCATGATCTTCGCTCCCGGCTTTTCAACTGCCGCCAGAGTGACCAGCGTTTCCGGACGTGGTGTCGGTATGGATGTGGTCAAAAAGGGGATAGAGGCGCTGCGTGGTTCGATCGAAATTACCAGTGCCAGGGGCATCGGCAGCACCATCACCCTGCGAATCCCGCTGACTCTGGCCATAATTGAGAGCCTGCTGGTGCGCATCGACACCAGTTATTTCGTGCTGCCGCTGTCCCACGTGGAGGAGTGTGTCGAACTGACCCGCGAGGATATCAAAAATGCCCATGGCCGCAACCTGGCCAACGTGCGGGGAGCCATCGTCCCCTACATCCTGTTGCGCGAGCAGTTCGGGATCGAGAGCAACCGCCCGGACATAGAGCAGATCGTCATAACCGGCATCAATGGCAGCAAGGTCGGTTTTGTGGTGGATAGTGTGATCGGCCAACACCAGACCGTCATCAAGACCCTGGGACGCGTGTACCGTGATGTCAAGGGGGTTTCAGGCGCGACGATCCTGGGTGACGGTACCGTGGCGCTGATCCTTGATATGGGTGTGCTGTGCCGGGCGGTGGAAGAACGGGAGCACGCTTTGTTGCTGTAGTTTTTTGTTTTTTTAACGCCGGGACTTGCACCCGGCGTTTTTGCTGATAAACTTTTACCCGTAGCTGTCATGATTATACGTTTGACGTTCAAGGAGGAAGGGTATGCTTGGGAATATGAAGATCGGAAAGAGGATGACGCTTGCTTTCGGCTTGTTGCTGCTCATTACGGTTGTGCTGATCTGGGAGGGCGTGTCAAGCATGTCCGATATTCAGAAAAATCTTGAGCGCATCGTCAAGGTAAACAATGTCCGCATTGATCTGTGTAACGATGTCTATAAAGACATTGATCAAATTTCTCTCAATATCCGCAACATGATAATTGCAAATGAACCTGCAAAGTTGAGTGAATATCAACAGCGAATTACAAAATACCGTGAAGAGTACGCTGCCAACTTCAAAAAAGTTGAAGACATTACCAGCAAAGATGACAAGCTGTCCTGGGATCTCATTACAAAAGTAAAAGAGACAACAGCTCTCTTTTCACAACTCAATACAAAAGTTATTGAGCTTGCCATGGCGCAAAAGGATGCTGAGGCAGGAGCCCTTCTTTCCAAAGAAGCCGCGCCGGTGGGAAGAAAGTTGTCCGAGGAAATGGAAAAACTGATTGATCACAACGCAGAGCGCAGTAAGATGCGATTTGAAGAGGCCAACAAGGAATATGAGAAATCCCGCAATATCATGCTCGCCTTGGGAGTAGCGGCTGTCCTGACAAGTATAATCACAGCAGTATTTCTTACCCGCAGCATTGTTCGTCCGCTGAATGAGGCGGTAATGATTGCCAATTCACTCGCACAGGGTGATCTGACCATGAAGGTTGAATCAAGATCAACAGACGAGACCGGGCAGATGATGTCAGCGATCGCCACCATGGTGGACAAACTCAAACATGTTGTCAGCGATTGCATGTCTGCCGCCGACAACGTTGCCGCCGGGAGCCAGGAACTCTCCGCCACCGCGCAGCAGCTCAGCCAGGGGGCCACAGAACAGGCCGCCAGCGCCGAAGAGATATCCTCCTCTATGGAAGAGATGAGCTCGAGCATCAGGCAGAACTCCGACAACTCCGGCCAGACCGAAAAGATCGCCATCAAATCCGCCACCGACGCCAGAGAAGGTGGCAAGGCCGTCACCGAAACCGTCAGCGCCATGAAAGAGATCGCCACCAAGATCTCCATCATCGAAGAGATTGCCCGCCAGACCAACCTTCTCGCCTTAAACGCCGCGATAGAAGCCGCCCGTGCCGGTGAGCACGGCAAAGGCTTCGCCGTCGTTGCCTCCGAAGTCCGCAAACTGGCCGAACGGAGCCAGGCCGCCGCCGGTGAGATAAGCACCCTCTCATCCCGCAGCGTCCAGGTTGCCGAAACCGCCGGCGACATGCTCAACAAAATGGTACCGGACATCCAGAAAACCTCCGAGCTGGTACAGGAAATATCTGCCTCCAGCAAAGAACAGGATACCGGAGCCGAACAGATCAGCAAGGCCATCCAGCAGTTAGACAGCGTCATCCAGCAGAACGCTTCAGCCAGCGAAGAAATGGCTTCCACCTCCGAAGAGCTGTCCGGCCAGGCTGAGCAGCTCAAAGACACCATCAGCTTCTTCCGCATCGACGGCAACCTGATGCGCAGTTCCTCCGGCGGCTCTCGTCGTTCCGCCCCGAAGAAACACGCCCAGATCGCGCATCTCAGTCACAAGAGTGCTCCTCCTTCCCGCAGGCTGCAGAGTGGCGGGGTGGCGCTCGACATGGGTGGCGGTCCCGATCATCTGGATGATGAATTTGAAAAATTCTGAGAGGTGAGAGTATGAGCGTAACCGACATTAGTGAAACGGTGCAATATCTGACCTTCAAGCTGGCCGACGAAACCTTTGCGCTGGACGTGGCCAAGGTTCGCGAGATTCTTGAATGCAGCACCATTACCAAAGTACCGCAGACCCCTGATTTCATGCGGGGCGTTATTAATCTGCGCGGCAGTGTTGTGCCGGTGATCGATCTGAATCTGAAATTCGGAATGATGGCTACCGGTCAGACGGTAAACACCTGCATCATCGTGGTGGAGGTTCAACTGGAAGATGAGATCATCGTGCTGGGTGCTCTGGCCGACAGTGTCCAGGAGGTTATTGAAATGGAGCCGGAGCAGATTGAGGCTGCACCACACATCGGCACCCGCCTGAATACCGATTTCATCAAGGGTATGGGGAAGCACGACGGTCGTTTCATCATGATTCTGGATATCGATAAGCTTTTTACCAGCGAGGAGCTGGAAAAGGTGCAGGGCTAGATAAGGAGTACGATGCCGCGGTATTCAAACACATCGCAGACGGCAACTATACCGGCTGTTCTCAGTGACAGGGTCTTCAACCGTTTCAGCAGCTTTATCTACGATGAGGTCGGCATCAAACTGCCGCATGCAAAGAAGACCATGCTGGAGGCCCGCCTGAATAAACGTCTCAAGGCTCATGACTTCAGGACGTTTGAGGAATATGCGGATTTTGTTTTCAGTGACGAGGGGAGGACTGTTGAACTTGTCAGCCTGATCGATGTGGTTACCACAAACAAGACCGATTTTTTTCGGGAACCCGCCCATTTTGAATATCTGGTCAAAAATGCCATTCCTGCTTTGATACATTCCCACGAAGCCGGTTTCAGAAAGCCTTTCAGGATCTGGAGCGCCGGATGTTCCACCGGTGAAGAACCGTACACGATGTCAATGGTTCTGTCGGAGTTTGCTGCATCGCAACCCGGTTTCAAGGCCTCAATTCTGGCAACCGACATTTCGACGGATGTTCTCGGCAAGGCAAAAAATGCAATCTACACCGAAGACCGCGTCGATACCATTCCGCTGCAACTTAAAAAAAAATACCTGCTCAAGAGCAAAGACAAGAGTAAACCGCTGGTGCGCATATCACCGGCTCTCCGCTCCATGATCCAGTTCCGGCGTCTGAACTTCATGGAGGATTTTGCCATGAACGAGCAGATGGACGTGATCTTTTGCCGCAACGTAATCATCTATTTCGACAAGCCGACCCAGGAGCGCCTTTTGAATAAATTCTGCAGACACCTGGTCAAGGGCGGCTATCTGTTTCTGGGTCATTCCGAGACGCTGAGCGGTCTGGACGTCCCCCTGACACCGGTTGCATCGACCGTATATCGCAAGCCATGAAGAGTCTGCGCGATACGCATCTGCCCCACATTTTTCTCAAGCCGGGTGAGCTGTTTTTGTCCCGTGATCCGGCAATCGTTTCGACCGTGCTGGGATCCTGCGTATCAATAACCTTTTTTGAGCCTGTTGCCTGTCTGGGCGCCATGTGTCATGTGATGCTGCCGTCAGGCCCGATGCATGAGGGGTTCAGGTATGTAGATTCCACGCTGGGCTACATGGTGGAGAAAATCGGCGGTATGGGAATCCGGCTGGCTGTATGCGAGGTCAAGATGTTTGGCGGTGCTGATGTGCTGCTGCCCCGTGAACTCCAGGGGAGCAAGCTGTCAATAGGGTGTCAGAATATCCTGGAGGCCCAACGCGGGCTGGATCTGCTCGGGCTCGTGCCCAAGGCGTCCGATGTGGGAGGGAAGCATGGCCGCAAGCTTTTTTTCAATTCGCATACCGGGGATGTGTTCCTGAAAAAGGTGCAAAAAACGCACTTCTGAAGAGCGGTAAGCCGTTACACCTGGCGGAGATGACAGATGGCAAAAATAAAGGTGCTGATAGTCGATGACTCTGCGCTGGTCAGGCAGGCGTTGACCGATATTCTCTCGTCAGACTCGCAGATCGAGGTCATGGCTGCGGTTCCCGACCCCTTTGTCGCAGCGGAGCGCATGCGGGAATGCGTTCCGGACGTGATCACGCTGGATGTGGAGATGCCCCGCATGGACGGTATCACCTTCCTCCAGAAGATCATGAGCCAGCATCCCATCCCGGTTGTCATGTGTTCAAGCCTGACCGAGTCGGGCAGCGAGACCGCCATGAAGGCGCTGGAGTATGGGGCGGTCGATATTATCGTCAAGCCCAAGATGGGAACCAAACAGTTTATTGCGGAATCCCGGGTCAGTATCTGCGATACGGTAAAAGCTGCCGCCATGACGAAGGGGCGGAAGCGAGCGATTCAACCGATACGAGATGTTGCCCCCAAACTGACCGCCGATGTGATTATGGAAAAGCCGAACAGCAAGGCAATGGTTCAGACGACTGAGAAGGTGGTCGTTGTCGGGGCATCGACCGGAGGCACCGAGGCCTTGAAGGTCTTTCTGGAGATGCTGCCGGAAGATGCGCCCGGTATCGTGATTGTCCAGCATATGCCGGAACACTTTACGGCTGCGTTTGCCAAACGACTGGATTCAATCTGCCGCATATCGGTCAAGGAAGCGGCAGATAACGATTCGGTCGTGCGCGGTCGCGCACTGATTGCGCCGGGTAACCACCATGCCCTGCTCAAGCGCAGTGGAGCCCGCTATTATGTGGAGATCAAGGACGGCCCGCTGGTGTCGCGCCATCGTCCCTCGGTTGATGTGCTGTTTCGTTCTGCGGCGCGCTATGCCGGCAGGAATGCGGTCGGCGTCATCATGACCGGCATGGGTGATGATGGCGCTCGCGGAATGAAGGAGATGTTTGACGCGGGCGCCATCAATATTGCTCAGGATGAGTCGAGTTGCGTGGTTTATGGCATGCCGCAGGAGGCGGTCAAGTCGGGCGGGGTGCATAAGAGCATATCTTTGCAGAATATCGCTGCCGAGGTGCTGCGTCAGTGCTCGTAACCTATCAGAAGCTTTCTGAGGCTGAAACGCACGTGCCGTTTGATTCGGCATGTGCGTTTGTCTAGTCTTTTCTCATTCAAGTTTGCAACCGGTTTCAGCTCTTTTTCAGGCGCTTGCGTTCAGCAGCGAGCAGCCTTCCCCGATATAGTGGATCGCCTTGCCCTGCTCGACCACCCAGTAGAGATTATCCCGGCCGAGCAGGATTGCCACCGGAGAATCAAGGGTTATGGCGTACATCTGGGCTACGGAATAAAATGGAAATTTTGCGTACATGATCGTTACCTCGTCTGGTTATGTTCTGGTGGATTCGATACTCTTGATTTGGATAAAAGCATATCGCGTGCCAACTAAAATATGCTTCAAATACAGGTATTTAAAAGAATAAGACAATATATTGACTTGGCCGGTAGGCGCGGCATGTACAAAGTATTCAAAATATTGACAGGAGCGGACTGTGGCGCGCTGGGAGATTGAGCTGCTTGGCAGATATTTCAAGGCTGAAGCACGAGCCCTTATCATAGCTCATGGCTGGGCTGTTGCCGGCCTGGCAGGAAAGGTGAGCGCCCGGCTCGCCCTGCCGGAGTCGGAGCGCAGTTTTATTGAACAGGCTTCTCTGCTGCACGACATCGGCGTCTGTCGTGTCCATGCTCCTGAGATCGGCGCAGTGGGTGAGCACGATTACATCATGCACGGCGTTCTGGGGCGGGAAATTCTTGAGATGGAGGGATTTCCGCTGCACGCCCTGGTATGTGAGCGGCATACCGGCGTCGGACTGACGGTTGAGGATATCGTATCCCAGGGACTTCCACTCCCGCACCGGGATATGACGCCCCAGTCTCTGCCGGAGCAGATCATCTGTTTTGCCGATCTCTTCTATTCAAAAAAAGCGGGGAGGATTGCCGTGCAGAAGTCTCCCGTGAACGTGCGTCAAAAGCTTGAGAGATTTGGCGCGGATAAACTTCAAATTTTTGACATCTGGCTGGAGCGTTTTGGGCCGATCTGAAATTCTGAGACCGTGCGTACGCGTCTGTGCCTGATCCCACCCATTTATGTACGATTCTAAAACAAAGTATTGCTTTTAGGGCGATCATACAGTAAAGTGACCCTCCTTTAAAACCTCTACACAGTTTCCGGACGGTTCCCTTTGCAGCAGAAAACCTCGACAATCGATCAGCTTCGCACCGCCATAGACAGCATTGATGACCGCATCGTAGCGCTTCTCAATGAGCGTTCCCGGGTGGTGCTTGAGGTCGGCAGGCTGAAGTCCGGCAACAACATGCAGTTTCATGTCCCGGGGCGGGAACGCCAGATTTATGAGCGTCTGCTGAGCCTGAATCCCGGCCCGTTTCCCAACGATGCCCTGCGAAGCATCTACCGCGAGATTATCTCGGCCTGCCTTGCGCTGGAATCCCCCATGAAGGTTGCATTCCTGGGACCCAAGGCAACGTTCAGCCATCTGGCAACCATGCAGCAATTCGGGTTGTCGGCGGAACTGGTGCCGCTCAAATCGATCCCGGCCGTCTTTGAAGAGGTGGAGAAGGGCAAGGCCCTGTACGGCGTGGTGCCGGTTGAAAACTCCACGGAAGGCGTCATCTCCCACACCCTTGATATGTTTGTGGACAGCAATCTCACGATTACCTCGGAGATACTGCTGGAGGTTCATCACGATCTGCTCTCCCGAACCGGTCGCATGGAGGATATCAAAAAGGTCTACTCCCATCCGCAGCCCCTTGCCCAGTGCCGTCAATGGCTGGACGAGAACCTGCCAGGCATCCCCGTCGTCGATGTTGCCTCCACAGCCGTGGCGGCGCAGATTGTCAGCGATGATTACTCTGCCGGGGCAATCGCAAGCGAGCTGGCGGCCTCCCTTTATGATCTCAAGGTGGTCAGGAGCCGCATTGAGGATCAGGTCAACAATTTCACGCGCTTTCTGGTGGTCTCGCGCACCACCTGCGAACGCTCCGGCAATGACAAGACATCGGTGCTCTTCTCCGTCAAGGACGAACCGGGAATTCTCTGCCGTATGCTGGAGCCCTTTGCCAAACGAGGGATCAACCTCTCCAAGATTGAATCCCGACCCTTCAAGAAGAAGGCCTGGGAATACATCTTCTTTCTCGACCTCTTCGGCCATGTCTCCGATCCTGATGTTGCGGCGGCCCTGGAAGAGCTTAAAGGGTGCTGCCAGTTTATCAAGGTTCTCGGATCATATCCGCGGTCGATGTAGGACATCGTGAGATGCCTGTGATTATAGAACGCCTGGCAATAATCGGTGTGGGTCTTATCGGTGGTTCATTCGCCCGTGCGTTGCGTGAGGCGGGTGCCGTGAAAACCGTCGTCGGTATCGGCAGATCCCGCTCCAACCTGGAAGAAGCACTTTCGCTGGGGATCGTCGATGAGATTACCCAGGATGCGGTTGCAGGTGTGCGGGGAGCCCAGATGGTGTTTATCTCGGTGCCGGTCTGTGCCATACCTGATGTGCTGGCAGAAATTTCTCCCGCCCTGACAGACGGTTGCATCGTCACCGACGGCGGCAGTGTCAAGGCTTCTCTTGTCAGTGAATGCGAACGACTCATGCCGACCGGATGTTTTTTTGTGGGTGGTCATCCCATCGCCGGCACAGAGCATTCGGGAGCGGCCGCATCATTTGCCACACTCTATAACGGCAAGCGCTGCATCCTGACGCCGACAAAGCAGACCGATGCCGCTGCGCTGGACGTTGTCACCCGGCTCTGGCAGATATGCGGCGCCGAAGTCTGCTTGATGGAACCGGGACATCATGACCGGATCTTTGCGGAGATTTCTCATCTTCCCCATATGGTCGCATATGCGCTGGTTCATGCTGTTGGAACTGCCGATGTCGAGGGGGAGAATGTCCTGTCCTACACGGCCGGCGGGTTTCGAGATTTTACCCGGATTGCCTCGTCGGATCCGGTCATGTGGCGCGATATCGCCCTGATGAACAGACATGCCCTGCTGGCGAGCATTGACGGTTTTTCGAAAAGTCTGCTCGAGTTGCGTCAACATATTCACAGCAGTGAGCCACAGGAGCTGGCAGAGTTTTTCACCATTGCCAAGCAGTTCCGTGACGGGATCGTTTGATCCGGTCAACAAACCTGACACAAGCGGGAGATTACGTGACGTCCATTACCATCAATCCGGCAGCGTCTATTACGGGCGAGATATCGGTTCCCGGCGATAAATCCATCTCCCATCGCTCCATCATGCTGGGCGCGATTGCAAACGGCACGACGACTGTGCGCGGCTTTCTGCGTGGCGGTGACAATATGGCCACCATGAGCGCCTTTCGCGGCATGGGTATACAGATTGCCGACGATGGTGAGGTAGTAACGATCAAGGGACGCGGCCTGCACGGCTTGACTGAACCGTTGGATTTCATAGATTGCGGCAATTCCGGCACCACCATCCGCCTGTTGACCGGTCTGCTGGCGGGACAATCCTTTTTCTCTATTGTAACGGGAGATCAATACCTTCGCAAACGTCCCATGAAACGGGTTGTTGAGCCCCTGTCCCGCATGGGGGCATTAATTCAAGGGCGTCAGTCGGCAAGTCTGGCGCCGCTTGCCATCAGCGGAAGACCACTCAACGCCATCGGGTACGACTCGCCAATCTCCAGCGCCCAGGTGAAATCGGCAATCATGCTCGCCGCTCTGTATGCTGACGGCGAGACATCCGTGCGCGAACCGAGCCTCTCTCGGGACCATTCTGAGCGCATGTTCCGCCTGTTCGGTGCCTCGCTGAAAACCTTCAATAACGGTGTGACGGTCAGAGGTGGCGTCGAGCTTAACGGCCAGGAGATTACTGTTCCCGGCGATATATCCTCTGCGACCTTTTTTATTGTCGCCGCTTTGATAACTCCCGGCTCCGAACTGCTGATACGGAATGTGGGGGTCAATCCGACCCGCTCGGGCGCCATCGAAATTCTCCGAGCCATGGGCGGCTCAATCGAGATGTTGGAAGAACGGGAAATTTCCGGAGAACCGGTGGCTGATATTCTGGTCCGGTCATCCCGTCTCACCGGCACCGCCATCTCCGGTAACGTGGTTCCCCGTGCAATCGATGAATTTCCGGCCATCTGCGTGGCAGCTGCCTGTGCGGAGGGGACGACCACGATTAATGATGCACGCGAACTGCGCGTCAAGGAGACCGACCGTATCGCAGCCATGGCGAAGAACCTTCGCCTGCTGGGTGTTCCTGTGGAAGAGAGTGATGACGGCATGACCATCACGGGCGTGGACGTGCTTGCTGGCGGCAGTGTGGAGAGTTTCGGCGATCATCGCATAGCCATGTCTTTGTCGGTGGCGGCTCTGGTTTCAAAGGGGGGTATAACGGTGTCCGACACGGAATGTGTTGCCACATCGTTTCCCACATTTTTTCAACTGCTTGAGCAGGTTGCCCGTGGTTGAGGCTCCCGGCGAACAGGTTCGGGGGCTGGTGATTGCAATTGACGGGCCTTCCGGCGCCGGAAAGAGTACGGTATCGCGCCAACTCGCGGAGCGGCTCGGCTATCTTCAGATAGACACAGGAGCCATGTACCGTGCAGTTGCATATCTGATGAACCAGGCCGGGATTGACCCTGCGGATCATGATGCTGTTCGGCGCTTTTGCACCACGGTGGATGTGCGGCTTGACTCTGTTGCAGGTGTCCAGCGTGTCATCGCCAATGGCCAGGACGTGACGCGCCAGATCAGAACCCCCGAGATGTCGCTTATGACGTCGCGCGTCTCAGCTCTTGCACCGGTGCGGGATGCCATGATGCTCGCACAGCGCAGAATGGGGGCTGCCGGCGGCGTTGTGCTGGAGGGGCGCGATATTGGAACGGTGGTATTTCCGGATGCCGACGTCAAACTGTACCTTTCCGCATCGACCGAAGAGCGGGGCCGACGGCGTCATGCCGAACTTGTTGCCAGGGGAGAGCAGGTTACCCTTGAGGAAACAATCAACGCGGTCGCCGAGAGGGACGCGCAGGATTCACAGCGTGACCTGGCTCCCCTCAGGATGGCATCCGATGCGATTGCCATTGACTCATCCGGCAAAGATGTGGCTGAAGTGCTCGACATGATGGAGGCAGCCTGTAAAATCAGATCCGGAATGGTGGGGTTCTCGTCATGAAAGTGATACTCGCAAAACGTGCAGGATTCTGCTTTGGAGTCAAACGTGCAACACAGATGGCCTTCGAAGCAGCAGGGATGGACAAGAAAACCTACACGCTCGGACCGATCATCCACTCGCCCCAGGTGGTAAAAAAGCTGGAGGAGATGGGAGTCAAGGCACTGAAAAGCCTTGAAAATATGGATAGCGGAACCATTATTATCCGTTCCCATGGCGTAGCCTCCGACGAGATCAGCGAGGCCACACAGAAGAGGCTTGAGATTGTTGATGCCACCTGTCCATTTGTCAAGAAGGCGCAGGAACATGTCAAAAGCCTCTCGGAGGCCGGCTACTGGGTCGTTGTAGTCGGTGATGCCGATCATCCCGAGGTTCAGGGGATCGTATCCTACGGCGGGGATCGGGTTTTTGTTGTCGGGTCGGGAGAAGAGGTTAAAAAGCTGCCCAAAATGAGCAAGGTCGGAGTTGTTGCCCAGACGACACAATCGTTTGAAAATCTCAAAAATGTCGTCTTTGAGTGCCTTCAGCGAGGCGGAGAAATACGGGTCTTCAATACGATCTGTGATGCCACCGCAGTGCGTCAGGAAGAGGCCAAGGAACTGGCCTGCCAGGCCGACTGCATGCTCGTTATCGGTGGTTTCAATAGCGCAAACACCCGGCGTCTCTCAGAGGTGTGCGCCGAGATTCAGCCGCGTACCCACCATATTGAAACAGCCGCCGAGTTAAACCCTTCATGGTTTGAGGGTGTGGAACGTGTGGGGGTTACAGCGGGCGCTTCGACTCCCAAGTGGATTATTGACGAGGTTATGACCAGGATCAGGGAACTTAATAATAGCGATTGAAATTTAGTACGAATGTGGTACATTGTCTCGCTTCAAATGCGACAGCGGTTCGCAGGGATAACAAAGAAAAATGGTCAGGGGGGATGGTTTAATGGTTGATTTCAAAAGGCTCGACACGGTAGACAACGGAGAACATGAAGATCCGGATGCCGAGCACCAGAGCAGCGAATTTGCAGATCTCTACACTGAAAGCCTCAAGGAGAGGCCAGAGCGGGATAAAATAATAGAGGGCACGGTGGTTCGCATTGACCAGGAAACCGTGCTGGTGGATATCGGCCTCAAATCGGAGGGGCATGTGCCTGCCGCCGAGTTTCGCAATGCTGCCGGTGAAATTACCGCGCAGATTGGTGACCGAATAAAAGTGCTCATGACCCGTGAGGATGGAAAAAAGGGTTATATCCTCTCCAAACGCAAGGCAGACTACCAGGCCGCATGGGAGAAAATCGGTGATGCCGGCAAGGAAGGCGGTCTTATCGAAGGCACCATCACGGCTCGCGTGAATGGCGGTTTTACGGTGGACATCGGTCTTCAGGCGTTTCTTCCCGCTTCCCAGGTTGACATCAGGCCTTCCTCCGATGCAGACAGCTACGTCGGGCTGAAAGGCACATTCAAGGTCATCAAGCTCAACCAGAAGCGCGACAATATCGTTCTTTCACGACGTGCGGTTCTTGAAGAAGAACGTTCCTCGACCCGTACCATCACTCTCGAAAAACTTGAAGAGGGGCAGATTATCGAAGGCTGCGTGAAAAATGTTACAGACTACGGCGCCTTCGTTGATCTTGGGGGGGTGGACGGCCTGTTACATGTTTCCGATCTCTCCTGGGGTCGCGTTGGCAAGCCTTCGGAAATCCTTAAGCCGGGTCAGTCCATTACGGCCAAAGTTCTCAAGTTTGATCGTGCCAAAGGCAAGATATCACTGGGAGTCAAACAGATCCTGCCGGATCCGTGGCTCGATGTTCCTGCAAAATACGCCGTTGAAACGCGTGTAAAGGGTAAAGTTGTCAGCCTGATGGAATACGGTGCCTTTGTTGAACTTGAGCCCGGAGTTGAGGGGTTGATACACGTTTCAGAGATGTCCTGGACCAAACGGGTACGTCGCGCATCCGATGTTCTCAATGTCGGTGAAGAGGTCGAGACGGTGGTGCTTGGCATTGATATGGGCAACCGCAAGATATCACTTGGCTTGAAACAGATTCTGGACAACCCCTGGGCATCCATTTCTGACAGGTATCCCGTTGGCACCAAGCTTGAGGGGCAGATAAAGAACATGACCGACTTCGGCATGTTTATCGGTATCGAAGACGGTATCGATGGTCTGGTTCATGTGTCTGATATTTCCTGGACAAAGCGGATAAAACATCCGGGTGATGTCTACACAAAGGGGCAGTTGGTTCAGGCGGTCGTTCTCAAGGTGGATATCGAAAACGAGCGGCTTTCGCTCGGAATCAAACAACTTGAGCCGGATCCCTGGAGCCTGGCTCCCGAAAAGTATCGTTCAGGTACTGTTGTCAAGGGCAAGGTGACTTCCCTGACCGACTTTGGGGTGTTTGTTGAGCTTGAGGAGGGAGTAGAGGGGCTGATTCATGTTTCGGAGCTTTCTACAGAAAAGGTCGCTTCGGCCAAGGAATTTGCCGCAGTAGGAGACTCTCTTGAAGCTGTGGTGCTGAGTTGTGATCCGCGCGACCGCCGTATTTCTCTATCGATCAAGTCAATGCATGCAGCGGTTGAGAAAGCCGAGTTTGCCCAGTATATGGGATCGCAGGGAGAGGCAACCTCGAATCTGGGCCAGTTGTTGCAACAGGAAATAAATAATAAAAATAACAATTAAACGTAATTGTTGGAGGATATCATGACAAAAAGTGAACTTATTGAAAAGGTTGTACAGTCCCACGGAATGTTGAATATCAAGGTATCGGAGTTGCTGGTAAACACGGTCTTCGATTCGATCGAAGAGGCGCTCAGATCTGGTGACAAGGTAGAAATCCGCGGATTTGGAAGCTTCACGATACGTGAGAGAGTAGGGCGGGAAGCCCGCAACCCTAAGAGCGGCGAAGTGGTGCGTATACCATCGAAGAAAACTCCATTCTTCAAGACGGGTAAAGAATTGAAAGAACGGGTTAACGGCTGAGCGCAACGGGATTCCCCGTCTGACCGTTTTTCCGCAGCCCGAATGGTGGAACTGGTAGACACAAGGGACTTAAA
>CAIPTY010000077.1 GCA_903868145.1 uncultured Desulfuromonadales bacterium
CCAGACTATCTCCAGATCCACCCCGAAATATTCGTGCGCCAGCAGATTACGAAAATCTTTCACATCCTGCCATGGGATCTCCGGGTATTCTTCCTTCAACTTCTCTGACAGCTTGCCACAGCAAATTCCGGGGACGCCTTATTTCATCACACTTGTGGGAATGTATCCCCAGGGGCTCCAGCGTAACCGGCGCAATGCGTCATTCAATTCGGTCTTTCCAATATTCAGGCATTCTGCTCAGATGCATGACCGCAACAATCAGTAGATGATCCGCTTTCAAAGTGAAATAGAGCCTGAATGGAAATCTCTTTACCAGGCATCGCCTGATGTCATCCTCAATTACCGTGAATGCTTTGGGGTGCTTACGCATCTTACGGATAGACGCTTCGACCTCATCAACAAATCGCCTGGCAACAAGTGGACTAATCGACACATAGTACAGGGCTGATTCCTGGTATTCTTCAAGCGCAGTCGGATGAAACCTGAATTTCACTGGATAACCACGGCATTTCGGACATGTTGCAACGCATCAACTCCGTCAATGGAGTACACTTTTCCGCTCGCAACCTCAGCCATTCTCTGTTTTGCGAGATCGAGATGAACTCTTTCAAGAGCGGGATCAATATGAGTTTCCACATATCCGATTAACTTTTCTGCGAGTAGCGACTGCATATCCAGTGGCAGTTGGATGGCGGTATTGAATAACTCCTGAACCGTGGGTGTCATAACCGTTCCTTTCTTTTAGCGAGAGTTCCAGGGACACATTACATAATCCCACTCGATATCTTCTGCACAGCATCCAGCAACATCGGTAAATTGTCGCGAATAGTATTCCAGACTATCTCCAGATCCACCCCGAAATATTCGTGCGCCAGCAGATTACGAAAATCTTTCACATCCTGCCATGGGATCTCCGGGTATTCTTCCTTCAATTTCTCTCACAGCCTGCCAACAGCATCACCGATAATTTAAAATTCGCGGATCACAGCCGAGTAACGCATACGGTCCTGAACGAACGTATCACAGGTCAAGCCCTGAACATACGACTGGATGGCAGCGCCGGATTCCAGAATATCCTGACAATAGAGAAGCTGTGGACGCTCAGACATGGATAATCTCCCTGGCTACCATCTCCCGAACCAACGGTTTCAAGGTACTCTCAATTCCCAAATCTACCGTCTTGCCGAACTGCTGTTCGAGATAGCGCCTGATGCCGAGGAAATTCCCCAGGGACTTCTTTTCGGACATGATCTCAATCGCAATGTCGATATCAGAATCTTCACGGGCCTCTCCCCTGGCATAACTGCCGAAGAGACCGACACTCACCACACCGAACCGCTGTGCCATTTCATCCTTGTGTGTCTGCAAAAAAACGATGATATCGTTTTTGTTACTGACCATATCGCTGCTCCAGGGAGTGATAGGAATTTGCTTTTTGAGTGCTTTTTGACTGGACGGAAAATACAGCCGGCGCCGGGCAATGTCAATGCAATTCCGGTTAATATGGCAGAAATTTAAGGAAACAGAGAACCAACCGAGGAGCTTTTGACCTGCCACCAACCTCGAATCTGATCTTCACAAACTACCAGTACGCTCCGACTCGCAATAGCTTCAACCCCGGGGATGAATCTCCCGATGCAGGCGCTTCAGGCGTTCCCGCGTGACATGGGTATATATCTGTGTGGTTGAGAGGTCGGCGTGCCCAAGCATGACCTGCACACTGCGCAGGTCGGCGCCATTTTCCAGCAGATGCGTGGCAAACGAATGCCTGAGTGTGTGGGGTGAAATATTTTTGCTGATGCCGGCCTGGTACGTCCGCTTTTTTATGATGTTCCAGAAGGCCTGGCGGCTCATGGCGTCCCCGAGCCGGGAGAGAAACAGGAAGCGGTTCTGCCCTGCGGGATCGAGCTTGCAGCGCACTCTCTCCAGGTAATCAGCAACCCGCTGGCAGGCCGTTTCCCCGATCGGTACCAGTCGTTCCTTATTTCCTTTACCCAGCGTCATCAGATACCCCGAAGCCAGATTGACCTCCCGCAGCTTGAGCTTCACCAGTTCAGAAACCCTCAGCCCGGTTGCATAGAGCAGTTCCAGCATGGCCAGATCACGTATATTCTCGCCTGATAGGCCGGAACAGGCGGTCAACAGGGCATCCACCTCCTGTGCGGAGAGAAAATCCGGCAGCTTGTGCAGGGTTCGGGGGGCTTCGATGATTGAGGCGGGGTTTGTTTCGGCGTAGTTCTCGATCATCAGAAACTTGTGGAACATGCGGATGGCGGAGAGGCAGCGGGCACGACTTCGAGCCCCGAGCCCCCCGGTTTTTAGCAGTCCCAGAAAAGCAGCAACATCGCCCGATGTTACATCGGCAGGTGCGTTTCTATCTTGCCGTTCCAGATAATTGAGATACCCCGCCAGATCACGGCTGTAGGCTTCCTGAGTGTTGGCGGCGAGGCCTTTTTCAACAGCCAGATAACTTATGAAGAGATCAAGGAAGTCGTTCATCACGCATCAGCTCACACCCATTCATCAATGGCCGCTTTCAATTGTGCCGTTATATCTGTGAGCTTGTCGGCATCCGTAATCTTCTGTCCAAAAATATCACGCACATAGAATACATCGGCCACCTGATCGACCTTGGTGGAAATCTTTGAAACACCGATGTAGAGCCCCAGACGGGTCAGGGTGCTGGTGATCAGGTACAGCAGACCAACCTTGTCATGGGTGTAGATATCGATGACCGAGTAGTTGTCGGAAACCTCGTTGTCAATTTCGACACGGGTTGAAAAACGCGGGGCGGGGCGTGCGGTCAACAAGGTGGGGCGTTGGCGTTTTGCCACCATTTCAGTGACACTTGCCTCACCGTGGACAACCTGCCGCATTTCATCCTGAAGCTTCTGCCAGCGCTGCTCATCCGTGATCAGCATCCCCTGGGGCGAATTGACCTGAAGGATGTCCAGAACCTTGCCGTTGCGGCTGGTATTGATCTGTGCTCCCAGGATATTGACCCCGTTGGCGGCCATGACACCGGTAATGCGGGCAAACAGTCCCGGCATGTCATGAGTGCAGATAGTGAACTCCGAATAACCGCTCTCAGGCTGATGAACCAGCCGCATTAATACATGGTCATCGTGCAGGCCGATCAGCAGACGGGCATGATCGGTGATCAACGGCAGATTATTGGAGAGGAGCAGTCTGACCGGCATCGCCTTGAGCTCGTCGCGGGCTTCTGCCACGGGAAATTCGTCACCAAGCAGTTCGATGACCTTTTTAATGACGGCCTTGACCCGATCGCTGCTGGCCTCAAGACGAAAATCTCCCCGCTCCAGAATATTGAAGGCCTTTTCGTACAGTTCCTGAAACAGGAGCGCTTTCCAGGTAGTCCAGACTTCCGACCCGACAGCTCTGACATCGGCTATCGTCAACAGGAACAGCATTTTAAGATTTTCGCTGGTCTCCATCTGGCGGGCAAACTGGAGGATCATCTTCTCATCTTGCAGATCGCGCCGCTGGGATATATGGGCAAAGACCAGATGTTGACGCACCAGAAACTCAAGCCGCTCGCTATCCTCTTTTGAAAGTCCCATCCTGCGGGCAATGGTCGGAATCATGGCGGCGCCCTTCTCGGCATGCCCGCCACCTTCACCTTTTCCAATGTCGTGGAATAACACCGAAAGGATCAACAGCTCGGGCTTGCCGATCTGTCCGGCTATCTCGCAGGCAAAGGGAATCAGTTTCCTGGATTGGCCACTGAGCATCTTCTCGGCTTCTTCCACGGCAAACAGGGTGTGAATGTCAACGGTATAGATATGGTAAATGTCATGCTGAACCTTGCAGTAGATATGTTCCAGCTCAGGTATGAAACAGTTGAGAAACTCCAGATGGTGCATTAACCGCAGTGTCTCGGCCACATGATGGGGTGCCCTCAGGATGTTCATAAAAGATTGGTTCACATCACGATTGCGACGAAATTTGTCGTTGACCAGACCGAGATTTTTCCTGATCAACCCCTTGACACGCACATTCAGTTGTGCCCGATGTTTCTGGGCCAGCTCGAAAATTCGCATCAGCACGGTGTGATTCGCCGCCACCACCGATTCATCCGGGACAATCAGTTCCCCCTTGAGCACGAAGCAGCCATCCCCCACCGGTCGCCGCACGAAATAACCCAGGATTTTGAGCGCCCCCTCGTCCCGCCAGATACAGCTGGAAACCAGGCTTGAGGCAAAATGTTCGACCCGGTTGGCATGGCGGTAATAATCCCGCATGAAGTCCTCAACCGCCAGAACCCTGCCGCGATCACTGTATCCGAAGAAAGCCGCCAGATGAACCTGAGCGTCGAAGGTCAGTTGATCATTTTTACGGCCACTGAAATAATGCAGCTCGTTACGGATACGCCAGAGATAGTCAAGGGCATCGTTATAGCTATCCAGCTCTTCTTCACTCAAAATACCCTTTATAATAAGCTCCCTGGGTTCTGAAAACTTGTATTTTACCCGGGCAACCCACATGGCGGTCTGCAGGTCGCGCAGTCCCCCCTCCCCTTCTTTCAGATTAGGTTCCAGCAGATAGACGGTCGAGCCGTACTTCTCGCGGCGTACCTTCATGTCAGATAGTTTTTCCTTGATGAACTTGTCACTGGACCTGGGCAGAATCTGGGAAAATATCACCTTGTGCAGATTATCGAACAGGGGCCTGCTGCCGGACAGGTAGCGGGAATCCATCAGCGCCGTCTTAACAGTGCCGTCCGATGCGGCCATTTCAACGCAGTCGGCGATGACCCGCACCGAATAGCCCACATCCAGACGCATGTCCCAGAGGAAATAAAGCAGCTTCTGGGCGATGTCCTCTATCCGTGGGGTCGGTATGGAGCCATCATGCAGGAACATGATATCCACATCGGAATAGGGATTCAACTCGCCGCGACCATAGCCACCCACCGCCACCAGAGTGATATGATCCATCAGGGCACCGCTACCGTCGAGATCGAAGATGATGCTGTTGAGCAGTTTGTTGTTGAGCTCGTCCATCATGTCGCACAACAGGTGAGTCACATCAGCGCCGGATGCACCGCTGTTATGGTGCTGCCTGATATCATCGCGATAACGGGCCAGGAAGCTCTTGCATCCGGAAAAGTAAAGCGGCCGTTTTTCTTCAAATCCCGCCATACCGGCGTCACCAACGGCGTTGATGTCATCGGGAAAATACTGATCAATATAGAACTGCATGAAGCCTCCACTGTTATTCAATGATGATTCTTATGCTACGATTATGGTTGCAATGGCAACGATTTTTTCGTCTCACCCATTCCGATTTGATGATATAGAATAGGTGAGCCTGCACCATTTCTGTGAGGAGAACTCCATGCCGCACGATTTGATGGGAACTTTTACTGAAATGAATCTGTCCGATTAGTCATGGGTACGGAGAGATTGGATACCCGCGATGACGCGACCCTTGCTGACGCCTGCCGTGCCGGTGATACAGCCGCCTTTGAGTATCTGGTAAGGCGGCATCAGCGCATGTTGCTTAATGTGGCATTCCGCATGACCGGCGTCTACGAGGATGCCTGCGATGTCGTCCAGGAGGCATTTATTATGGCCTGGCGCAAGATTGCCGATTTTCGCGGCGAGGCACGCTTCACGACCTGGATGACCGCAATCGTGCTCAATCTGTCCCGAAACCGCCTGAAACAGTTGCACGTTGCGGAACGCCGCACAGCCTACTCTCTGGATGCACCCATTCCGGGGAGTGCAGGCGAGATGATGCCCGATCCGCCCAGCGATGCGCCATCAGTGCTGCACCAGATGGAAGAGGCCGAAATCCGGCAGGCCGTGCAGCGCTGCATCGATGCACTCACCATGGAATTCCGGGAAGTGCTGGTGCTGAGAGACATGCAGGGCATGCCCTACGATCAGGTCGGCGCAGCGCTCAACTTACGGGAAGGCACCGTAAAATCGCGCCTGTTCCGGGCACGTGACGCGGTCAGGGATTGTGTCAGGAAATCGGTGGGGACACCATGAACAGCCACTCTGACATTCGCACACTGTTGTCAGGCTACTGTGGGGATGACCTGCCAGCATCCGAACGCACTGCTGTTGAAGAGCACCTGAAGCTCTGCCCGGACTGCCGTGCTGAGCTGCTGGAACTCCAGACCACACTGCGGGTGATCCGAACGACTCCCGGAATTGAACCGCCCCCCTGGCTGACGACACGTATCATGGCCCATGTCAGGGAAGAGCAGGCAGAGAAGCAGGGGTGGCTGAAACGCCTCTTCTTCCCGCTGCGAATCAAGATTCCGCTGGAACTTACGGCGCTTCTGGTGGTCTGTCTGTGTGGCTACTACCTGACGCGGACAGTAGAGACCGAACTGAGATCGCCGCAGATGCTTCAGGATGCTCCCGCTCCCGCATCGGCACCACGAGTCGAACGGAAGCCTGATATGCCCAAGGAAAAACCGATACTTCCTGAACCGTCACGCACAAAGACCGCTCCGATTGCGCCGCCGGTTCAATCTCCGCCTGCCAGCCGGGAGGAATCCGTTCAACACGCTGCCCCCCAGACCTTTGCACCGGCTCCACCAGCCTTGAAACGGGAGCAGCCTTCGCCGAGTGGGGGTTCCGACGCCGTCCGATCCGAAAGTATCCCGGCTGACAAAACAAACAACCGCGCCATGGAAGCAGCACCTGTTGCAAAGAAAAAGTCTGCACGGGGGGAGATGCGTTTTGAGCCCGGAAACGTGAACCCGGGCGCTGCCAGCAAAGCCACAGCAAGGGCTGTGAAGGATAAACTCCCCCAGATGACACTCCGCCTGGACGTTTCAGATAAAAGCAGTGCAGCCCGCGCTATCCGCCTGGCCGCCTCGCGGAGTGGCGCCGGGGTGGTAGATGAATTCCGACACTCCTCCGGTCGATTAACGCTGAAGATCCCCGCCGCGCGTTTTGAAGAATTCTGCGACCGGTTGGCGCTCATAGGACACATCAGCGAACAGCCCGAGCCGCCCCTCAATGTTCAGATGCTGGAGGTAACCATCCTGTGGTGATCCATCCCCGCAGCTTCCATTATGGCTGGGTCATCGCCGCCATCGGCTTCATGATTATCTTCGCCTGCATCGGTCTGGCGCGCTATGCCTACACCATGCTGCTTCCCGCCATGCAGTCAGGACTGAGTCTGGCGGATGACCGGATGGGCTTTATCGGCACGGGAAACTTCTGCGGCTATCTGCTGGCGGTTGTGCTGGCTCCCCGCATGATCCGGCGTTTCCGGCCCCGTGCGGTGATTGCCGGTGGGCTGACACTGATTACACTGACCCTGTCCGGCATCGGAGTCAGTCATGGCTTCCTCCTCCCGCTGGCGCTTTATTTTCTAGTCGGGATGGGTACCGGTTTTGCCAACATCCCCACCATGGCGTTGATCAGCCAGTGGTTTCGCAGCGACCAGCGCGGCAAGGCTGCCGGGCTCATGATCGGCGGCAACGGAGCCGCTATTGTTCTTGCAGGTATCCTGGTACCTCTGCTCAACCGGACTTTCGGTGCGGACGGCTGGCGGGCGGGCTGGTTCCTCCTGGGGGGCATTGCCCTTCTGGTAACCCTCCTGTCAACCTGGCTGGTACGCAACTCCCCGGCGGACATGGGGCTGGAGCCGCTCGGCAGAAAACTGACCCCAACCCCTGATCAACTGCTACCTCAAGAGCAGAGGGGGGACGGCGCCCTTCTGCTGCGCCTCGGATTGCTCTACCTGGCCTTTGGCGCCACCTTCATGGTCTATGGCACCTTCATCGTCACCACCATGGTGCGCGACTATGGCTTCAGCGAGGCCCGTGCGGGCATCTACTGGTCGTGGGCAGGCTTCTTCAGCCTCTTCTCCGGCATAGCCTTCGGAACCCTCTCGGATCGAATCGGCCGCAGACACGGTTTGGCACTGGTATTCATCGTCCAGACCGCTGCCTATCTGTTGGCAGGACTCAAACCCGGCAGCCTTGGGCTGATGGTCTCCATCGCCCTCTATGGCTCGGCAGTCTTTGCAATTCCGGCCATCATGGCTGCTGCCGTGGGGGATTACCTGGGGATGTCACGTGCGGCCTCGGCCTTTGCCACCGTCACTATCTTCTTCGCGGCCGGTCAGACTGTGGGACCGGCCGCCGCCGGCATGATCGCCAGGGGCACCGGGTCCTTCACACACGCCTATATGGCAGCCTCCCTGATTACCGCTACGGCAGCACTCTTCGCACTCTTTCTGCCGAAACCGCACCGCATCTGATTTTTTTTGGGAACTTTTTCAAACATCCTGCTGTCAAAGAAATCACAGAGACTTTATTCCCCGGGAGGAACAGATCATGAAGACCATCGCAGCAGTAATTCTGGCAATTGCAGTAAGTGTGACACAGGCTTGGAACGCTAACGCGGGAGATGCCGTCGAGGTTCGCATCGTCAATGATGACGGGCGTGCCCTGCCAACTTATCCGGTTAAAACGAGGAGTGCGCTGAAAAAAGTGTATGCCGAGGCGGTCAAGGGCGACCACTATCGGATCGAGGTGCGCAACAGACTCGACCGGCGGGTGGGTGTCGTAATAGCGGTTGACGGCCGCAACATCATAAGCGGTGGTAAATCCTGGCTGAAAAACAGTGAGCGCATGTATATTCTGGAACCGTACGGATCGGGATCATACTCGGGATGGCGCGCTTCCAACGATCGCATCAACCGCTTCTACTTCACAGATGTGCCCGATTCCTACGCTGCGGCATTTGGCGACGAGAGCGCCATGGGAGTGATCTCGGTTGCAGCCTATGCTGAAGTGCGCCGCCACCAGCCGCCGCCGGTGACGCTGTCGCAATCCAATCAACGCAGTTACGAAGGCAAGAGCGCTGCAGGAGCGGCCGACCGGTCTTCAAACGCCCCGGCAGCTCCTTCTCCGGCAGAAAGCAGCATGAGGAAAAAGGCCGCCAGACCTGAAAAATCTATGGAAAGTGCTGGAACCGGCTACGGGCGCGAGGAGTATTCACCCGTAAACGTTGTATCATTTACGGCGGAGAGCAGGGCTGTTGAGACGATTCATTTCAAGTATGAGTGGCACGCCACCCTGTGCAAACTGGGTGTAATCGGCTGCGATACGCCACCCCGACGCCCCGGCAATCGCCTGTGGGACAGCGGGGGATACGCCCCGCCGCCGCCAGGCAGGTAACAGATATCCCGCATAAAATAACGCCCCGATTCCAGAAGGAAAAGGGGCGTTGATCGTTTGTATCAATCAGGTTCCCTCAGGCTGTCACAACCAGCAGATCCTCTTTTTCCACCTTCTCTCCCTCTTTAAACTTCACCTCTGCAACAGCACCATCTGCCCTGGCCTTGATATTGGTCTCCATCTTCATAGCCTCGGTCACCATCAGGACATCGCCAGCCTTGAACTCGTCACCCGGTTTGACGTTGACCTTGAGCACCTTGCCCGGCATGGGTGCGCCGATGTGGCTGGGGTTGCCCTTGTCAGCCTTTTCACGCGCCTTTTCGTCGGTGACGATCGACTGGTCGCGAATGATGACCGAGCGATTATTGCCGTTCAGTTCAAAGTACACGGCACGGGTACCGTCCTTCTGAACCCGTCCTATGGCGTTCAGCTTGATTATCAGGGTCTTGCCCGGTTCGATGTCCAGTGAGGTTTCCTGCCCCGGCTCCAGTCCATAAAAGAAGATCGGGGTCGGAAACACCGAAATATCCGAGTATTCCTGGCGGTGACGATCAAACTCGGGGTATACGTTCGGATAGAGAATCGCGGAGATCAACGCCTTGTCATCAAGCCGGTGCCCGAGTTTTTCCTCCAGCTTGAGTTTCTCCTCTTCAAAATCAACCGGCTCCAGCAACTCGCCCGGACGGCAGGTGATCGGCTGTTCACCCTTCAGAATGACTTTCTGCAGAGCCTGTGGCCATCCCTGGTAGGGCTGACCCAGCATCCCCTTGAACATGCCGACCACCGATTCGGGGAAGGCCAGCTCTTCCGTCGAGGTGAACACATCCTCCGGCTGCAGGTTATTTTTCACCAGAAACATGGCCATGTCGCCGACAACCTTGGATGAGGGTGTCACTTTGACGATATCGCCGAAGAGCATGTTGACCTTGTGGTACATCTCCTTGCACTCGTCCCAGCGCTCGATCAGCCCCAGACCGGCAACCTGCGGTTTGTAGTTGGAGTACTGGCCGCCGGGAATCTCATGATGATAGACCTCGGCCGTGCCCGACTTGAGTCCGGATTCGAAGGGAGCGTAGTAGTCACGCACCGTCTCCCAGTAGTTGGCGAGCTTTTGCAGTCCGTGGGAATTGACCAGCGGATCGCGTTCGGTGCCTTCCAGAGCTGCCACCAGGGCATTCAGATTGGGTTGGGCGGTCAGACCCGAGAGCGAGGAGAGCGCCGCATCGACAATATCCACACCGGCCTCACTGGCCTTGAGCAGCATCGCCCCGGCGTTGCTGGAGGTGTCGTGGGTGTGCAGGTGGACCGGGATGCCGATATTCTCCTTGAGCGCCTTGACCAGCTTGTAGCCGGCAAAAGGCTTGAGGAGCCCCGCCATATCCTTGATGGCCAATATGTGGGCTCCCATTTTTTCAAGTTCCCTTGCCATGGAGACGTAGTATTCCAGGGGATACTTGTCGCGTTTGGGGTCGGTAATGTCGCCGGTATAACAGATGGCGGCCTCGCAGATCTTTCCTGATTTGCGCACCGCCTCCATGGCAACCTTCATGCCGGTGGTCCAGTTGAGTGAGTCGAAAATGCGGAAGATATCAACGCCGGAATTGGCAGCCTCTTCAACGAACATTTCGACCACGTTATCGGGATAGTTGGTATAGCCGACGGCGTTGGAGCCACGCAGCAGCATCTGGAACAGGATATTGGGAACCAGTTCGGAGAGCTTGTGCAGGCGCTGCCAGGGGTCTTCACGCAGAAATCGCATGGAAACGTCAAAGGTGGCTCCTCCCCAGCACTCCAGCGAGAAGAGATCAGCACCCAGATAGGATGTCGGCTCGGCAATCCTGAGGATGTCATAACTGCGGACACGGGTGGCCAGATTGGACTGATGGGCGTCACGCATGGTGGTGTCCGTAATCAGCAGCTTCTTCTGCTCCAGAATCCATTTGCTGAGACCTTCAGCACCCAACTGCATGAAGAGATCCTTGCTCCCAAGCGGGCGCGGCCGGTTGGTATCGACCTCCGGTACGCGGGCCTCGATCATCTCGGCCGACTTGAGCGGCTTGACGATGCCGGGTGAGCCGTTGACAATCACCTCACCCAGAAAGCCGAGCACCTTGCTGGCCCGGTCCTTCTTCTCGCGAAACATCAGCAGCTCGGGGTGCTTATCGATAAAGGATGTGTCACAGTGCCCCTTGAGAAAAACCGGATGAGTGACGACATTCTCCAGAAATCCTATGTTGGTTTTGACACCGCGCACCCGGAACTCCTGCAGCGAACGGTGCATGATATTGGCCGCCTCGTTGAAGGTGAGACCCCAGGAGCTTACCTTCACCAGGAGCGAGTCGTAATGCGGTGTAATCTTGGAGCCGGTGAAGGCGTTTCCCGCATCAAGCCGGACACCGCACCCCGCCGCGGAACGGTAGGTCGTCAGGGTTCCGAAGTCGGGGGCAAAATTATTGGCCGGATCCTCGGTTGTAATGCGGCACTGGATGGCATAACCGCGCATGTCGATTGCTTCCTGACCGGAAATGTTGATCTCGGGGTCGGACAGCTTGTGGCCGCAGGCCACCAGGATCTGGTTCTGCACAAGATTACGGCCTGTAATCATTTCGGTGACGGTATGCTCCACCTGGATACGGGGATTCATCTCGATAAAGTAGTGCTTGCCCTCTCCATCAACCAGAAACTCGATAGTTCCGGCGTTGCGGTACTTCACATGACCGGCAATCTTGATGGCCGCGGCACAGAGTTCATCCCGCTGAGCCTGGGATAAGGAGAGGGACGGAGCAAACTCTACCACCTTCTGGTGGCGTCGCTGCACCGAACAGTCACGGTCAAAGAAATGCACCAGATTGCCGTAATTGTCGCCCAGCACCTGTACCTCGATATGCTTGGGGTTGGCCAGATAGCGTTCCAGAAAGACCTCGGCGTTCCCGAAGGAAGCCTTGGCCTCACTCCCTGCCGCGACCAGTCCTTCCAGAAGTTCTTTCCTGTTATGAGCCACCCGCATGCCGCGACCACCACCACCGGCCGAGGCCTTGATGATGATTGGATAGCCATGTTCCTTGGCGAATTTGAGAGCCTCCTCTTCCTTCTCAATCGGCTCTTCTGTGCCAGGTACCACGTTGACGCCGGCCGCGATGGCGGCCTTTCGCCCGGCAACCTTGTCTCCCAGCGCACGCATCATCTCGGATGTCGGGCCGATAAAGGCGATACCGTTGACCCGGCACTCTTCCGCAAACTCGGCGTTTTCAGCCAGAAAACCATAGCCGGGGTGGATGGCGTCAACATCGGCCTTGAGCGCCAGCGCGAGTATCTCATCAATTCCCAGGTACGCATCAATGGGAGCCTTGCCCTTGCCGATCAGGTATGCCTCGTCCGCTTTATAGCGATGCAGCGAAAGCTTGTCTTCCTCGGAATAGATGGCCACCGTGCCGATACCAAGCTCGGTACAGGCCCGGAAAATACGGATGGCAATCTCGCCGCGATTTGCAGCCATAACCTTGCGGAATTTGTGTTTCTGCATGGGAACTCCTTGTCAGGGGATTTTGTAAAATAATTTAGTATTACTAAAATTATGCAGTTATTATAAATAGTTAGGTGAATATTATTCGAGCACTTAAACAGATTGGGGCAGTTTTGTCAATCCTGATTTTGCTGGCGCCCCCGCACCGGCTGTGAGATTATTCCGTGGCGTTTGCCTTTGTCTCTGAAAGCATGTATAAAGACTGCCCATATAGGGCCTTACTCACTCATAGGAAAAAATTACGCATGCCCATCGACACACCCGACATCCTGAAAAAAATCATCGCCCATAAGCGGGAGGAAGTTGCAACGGCGAAATCTTCCACTTCGTCTGGCGAGCTTAAGTCCCACATTGCCGACCTGGAGGATGTACCGCGCGGTTTTGAGAGGCATCTGCGAGAAGCAGCCTCCTCAGGCTGGACTGCCATCATTGCCGAGATCAAGAAAGGCTCCCCCAGCAAAGGTGTCATCCGACCTGACTTTGATCCGTTGGAGATCGCCGAGATCTATCAGAATAACGGCGCAACATGCCTGTCGGTTCTGACCGATGAGAAGTTTTTTCTGGGGCACCTGCGCTTTCTTGGCCTGATCCGCGAAACGGTCTCATTGCCGCTCCTGCGCAAGGATTTCATCATTGATCCCTTCCAGATCTACGAGGCGCGCGCAGCCGGAGCCGATGCGATCCTGCTTATTGCCGCCTGTCTGGAACTATCGCAGCTGCGGGATTTCCATGCACTTGCCAGAGAACTTCACCTGGATGTGCTGCTGGAAGTGCATGATGAAGCAGAGATGGAAACTGCGCTGAATACCACCTGCACACTGCTGGGTGTCAATAACCGCAATCTGCACACCTTTGAGATCAATCCTGACACCACGTCCAGACTGGCTCGCATGATCTCTCCGGAACGCCTGCTGGTTGCAGAGAGCGGCATCGAAAACAGGGCCGATATCGTCAAGTTGAAGGCGGACGGAGCGTCAGCCTTCCTTATCGGCGAATCACTGATGCGCCACGAGGATATGGGCGCCAAGCTTCAGGAGCTGCTGAATGACTGATGCGGATAAAAGGCTGAAGAAACAGGGCATCGGGCTGGCTGTTTTTGCTTTTGCAGCCTATGCCATCGGTGGTGTTGGCACGTTTGGCGGCATCGCCATGATACTGCTGATGAAAGGACATGATTTTATGGGGTGGGGAGAGGGGCGCACCATCGGATACCTGTTTCTCTGCGTGGGGCTCTGTCTCTCCATTCTGGGTGTCCTGCTGATGCGCCTGTTCCGCAACCGTGGTATGGTGTAAAAGTCCGGTCAGCGGCTCATCAGACCCTGTTCTTTAACCAGAGTCAGCGACCGTAGCAGTTCCAAAGCCCGCTGGAGCTGATAATCCTTTTCCAGATCTGCATCCCCCCTGCCAACAGAGGGAGGTGGAGATGGTGGAACAGCCGGGACTGCCGGTTTGCTGGTTTCCTTTCCCTCCACCGGCGCAAGCCGATTTTCCAGATCCTTTTCCTTTAAACCCATCTCCCGACCTTTTTGAGACACAGGCCTGACGGCATCTACCACAATGTCCGGAACGATCCCCCTGGCCTGAATAGAGCGACCGCCCGGCGTGTAGTACCGTGCTGTAGTCAGCTTGAGCGCCGCATTGCCCTGCAGGGGAAAAATGCTCTGCACCGAACCCTTGCCAAAACTCTGCGTACCCATGACAACTGCCCGCTTGTGATCCTGCAAGGCACCGGCAACAATCTCGGAGGCGCTGGCACTGCCGCCATTGACCAAAACCACCATCGGATAGCGCGGCTCCTTTTCACCCACCGTTGCATTGAAAGAACGGCTGGCGCCCGCCATCCTGCCTTTGGTCGACACGATCAGGGATCGAGAGAGATCATCCCCGATAAAGCAGTTGGCAACCTCGACGGACGAGTTGATCAGGCCACCCGGATTATAGCGCAGATCCAGCACCAACCCCTTCAGTTCACCTCCCGATGCCGCCTTAAGATCCTGCAGAGCTTGCCTGAACTCGCTGCCGGTGCGCTCCTGAAACTGTCCGATTCTTATGAAACCATACCCCGGAGCCAGAATTCGAGACTTGAGGCTCCTTATTTTGATGATATCGCGTATCAGATTGAAAATAAGTGGCTTGGGGGAATCTCCCCGCAGGATGGTCAGCGAGACCGCCGTCCCCCGCTCACCCCGCATGAGCTTCACGGCTGCGGAGATATTCATGCTGCGGGTCAACGTGTCGTTGATCTTCGCGATATGGTCATTTGACTGGATTCCTGCACGCAGCGCCGGTGTGTCATCAATCGGGGCAATTACCGTCAACCGCCCGTCCCTGGTTCCCAGCTCGATACCAACCCCGCCAAAAGTGCCGGACATCTGGACTTCCATCTCCTTGTAAGGCTCGGGTGGCAGATAGGCACTGTGGGGATCAAGCGAGGTCAACATTCCATTGACCATGCTCTCGACAATTTTCTGTGAATCCGGCTTCTCAACATAACTCCTTGCAACAGCTCGATACGCCTCGCGCAGGAGCGACAGATATGCTGCATCAGGCTGCCTGTCTCCGGGATGCCAGCGATTGAAAAGGACAAGGGCCAGACAGATAATTATCCCTGCTGGAACAGCAATCCTCATGTATTTTAAAATTGTTCTCTGCATGCGTTCCTACTTTTTCACATCAATGCCGTAACTCTTTATCTTGCGATGAAGATTGCTGCGTTCCAGTTCAATAATTTCGGCAGTGCGCGAGATGTTCCAGTCGTTTTCCTCGAGCTTCTGAATGATGAATTCCCGCTCAAAACCTTCACGGGCGACCCGCAGGGTTGGCCGGGCACGCGAATCATCCGGCGGGAGGCCGCCAAAGTCAGCCTCATGGTTCGTGCCATCCAGATCAGGTACATCGGCGGGAGTTACCGTTGTGCCGGAGGTCATAATCAGGATGCGCTCAATGATATTTTTGAGTTCCCGTACGTTTCCCGGCCACTGGTATCGACACAGGATACTCATTGTCTCAGGGATAAACTCTTTTGACTCCCGTCCCTCAGTGCGATAGAATTGATGGACGAAATGTTCGGCCAGCAGTGGGATGTCTTCAGAGCGCTCCCGCAACGGTGGCACCTTGAATGGCACGACATTAAGGTGATAGTACAGCTCTTCGCTAAACCTGCCCTGGCGGATTTCTTCATCCAGCTCCTTGGTAGTGGCCGCAATGATGCGTACATCGACGGAAATCAGCCTGGTACCGCCAACCCTCTCAAAACAGTTCTCCCGGAGGACACGCAGAATTTTTGCCTGGGCCTTAAGCGGCATATCCCCGATTTCATCAAGAAAGATCGTGCCCCCGTCAGCCTGATCGAATCTGCCTTTCTTCTGACCTGTTGCTGCGGCAAAAGCTCCCTTTTCATATCCGAAGAGTTCACTCTCAAGGAACTCTTCAGGTATGGCAGCGCAATTGACGGCTACAAAAGGATTGTCACGACGCTGGCTGTAATGGTGGGCTGATCGCGCAAGAAGTTCTTTGCCGGTTCCGTGAGCGCCTGTCACCAATACGGGTGCGCTCGTGGGAGCGACACGCATGATCTGTTCGCGCAGGGCAATAATCACAGCCGAAGAACCGATCAACTCATGTTCGTTGCCTGCCGCCATTTTAAGTTCGGCATTCTCAGCGCTCAACTGTTTCAGCTTCAGCGCATTAACCACCGTGATCAATACCTTGTCAAGCGACAGTGGTTTTTCGATAAAATCGAAGGCGCCGAGTTTTGTGGCGCGAACAGCTGTTTCAATAGTGCCATGACCGGAAATCATTATGACCGTAAGCTGTGGAAAAAGTAATTTCAGTTTCTCCAGTGCCTCCAGTCCATCCATGCCCGGCATCCAGATATCCAGCAGCACCAGATCAGGCAGTTCATCGCGGACAGTGTCCAGGGCCTCGACAGCACTTGAAGCGGTAACTACCTGATACCCCTCATCCTCAAGAATGCCGCTCAGTGAAATCCTGATATCCTTCTCATCATCAACCACTAGAATTGTTGCTGACATTTTTCACCTCACCAGCACGAGAAACCGCACCGTCAGTACGTCCGTTTTTCGGGAGCAGCAGTTTTAAACCGTGCCCGTTGGTAGTTCTACTACAAAACATGCACCCCGCGGTACATTGTCCCTGACCCTTACAAAACCGTTGTGGTCGGAAATAATGCTGTTGACGATTGCCAGGCCAAGGCCGGTTCCCGTTTTTCTGGTCGAGAAATACGGTTCGAAGAGACGCGGCTTATCAGACGCTGATATCCCGGGGCCGTTGTCAGATACACGGAAATCAGCCATTTTGAGTTCCGGATCATAATGGCTGCTGATCTCTACCGCACCGGTTTCCTGCATGGCCGCCACGGCATTTTCCAGGAGGTTTATCACAACTCGCTTGATCTGATTACGGTCAATTGTCAGAAGCGGCAACAGCACATCGGGGGTAAATGTGAAGACGACCCCCCGGTGTGCCTCCTGATAGAGCGTAAGAGTCTCTCGAATGATATCGTTAAGATCATTCGGTTCGGGCTGTATGGCTGGCATCCGGGCAAAATTTGAAAACTCGTTGACCAGGTTTTTCAACTCGTCAACAGAGGTTATGATCATTGCCGTACATTCGTCAAAAACCTTCTCATCATCAGCAAAGCGCGTTAGATAGCGCTTTCTCAGGCGCTGTGCCGAAAGCTGGATGGGGGTAAGCGGATTCTTGATCTCGTGGGCTATCCGCCTGGCAACCTCTCGCCAGGCTGCCATCCGTTGGACCTTCATGACCTGGGTCAGATCATCCAGCACGAGGACGGTACCCACGAACTCGCCCGCTTCATCGCGCAACAGGGTCAGATGCAGATGCAGCGTCAACCGTGTGCCCCTGATATCCAGCGTTACCTGCCGATTGATAGTATCATGCCTGGCGAGCAGTAGCTCCTTCATGCTTTCCTTGACTATGTCCAGGTGAGCTTCGCGCAAAATTTCACGGAAATTTTTTCCCAGTACGGATCCGGTATTGATATTGAGGAGTTTCTCCGCCGACGTATTGATAGTCGTGATGAGCCCTTCCCTATCCACTGATATGACACCAGCCGCAACATTGCGCAGAACAATTTCCATGTAACGCTGGCGTTGCTCGATATCCTGGTTGATGCGTGACAACTCAGCATGCGACACGTTGAGTGCCTGCTGCTTGGAGCGCAGATCATCGGTCATACGGTTGAATGACTGCACAAGCATGCCGATTTCATCGGTAGAATACGACTCAATTTGGACATCGAGATTACCATCAGCAACAGCGCGGGTTGCCTCAACCAGCTCCTGAACAGGCCTTGTCATGCTATTGGCCAGATAGATGCCCATCCAGTAGGCAAAGAATACAATCACGACCGTGATCAGAAACAGGGTAATAATGTAGCCGGCCCTGATCGGATTTTTCAAGATTTTGAGCTGACGGAATTCGTGGTACGACTCCGTTATCTCTTTCATCTTATTGACCAGTGAATAAGGAACGTAATAATTCACCACCACAACCCCGACCACATCCTTCTCGTTCCAGGTTGAATAGACCGGAACTATACCGCGTATCAGATCAGCCTTGCCAGCCTGATTGATACGGATCAGCTCATTTCCGGAGAGCCCTTTTTGTATATCCTCAGAGTCCGGACTCGTAAACTCACCCTTGGGAACGTCAGGGTTTGATGCCTGAACAAGTTCCTCACGCTGGGCAGAATAGACTTCCACAACACCCAGATTATATTCCTTCTGCTTCTGTCGGATCAACTCCTTCAACTGAGGAAGGCTCTCCTGATTCAAGAGTTTCTTAGCCTTGATAAAACCGCTGATCTGTCGCCCGTAATAGAGTGAGTTGGATGCATAATTTTTATAATAGGTCTGTGCAACTTCAAGCGACTCGCTCAGCGATGTTTCAACCTGGGTATTGAACCAGTTATGAATGGTATTGTTTATGAAACCGGCTGCGGCAAAGAAGAGAAGCATGGTTGGAACCAGCGAAAGACCGACAAAAGATAGTACCAGCTTGGTGCGAAGTCTTGTTGCAAGGGGGTTTGAACGACTTTCCATGAAGAGCTTTACAACATTACGGCAGACCAGATATACCAGCAGAATTACCAGTAGAATTACGAGATTTATCACGCCGAAAATGGCAATATTGTTCCCCATCGGA
The DNA here is from genome assembly GCA_903868145.1 of uncultured Desulfuromonadales bacterium. GTDB lineage: Bacteria > Desulfobacterota > Desulfuromonadia > Geobacterales > Pseudopelobacteraceae > CAIPTY01. The sequence continues at coordinate 18,888 of CAIPTY010000077.1, forward strand.
GCAATTGCACTCAGCTGGGTCAGGCGGAATTCGGCGCGTGTCAGCAGAATTATCAGTGCCACCGCAAGGATGATAATCGCGGCCTCACGGATTCTTTTTTTCCGCTCATATACCGGGAGTTTGAATTCCATGGGCGGGGATACTATCACAAACATGCCATGAATCAAACAGCATTGTTGCAAAAATGCATCAATTGCCAGCCATCGTTGAATGTGGTATGGTTACGCTCGAAACTCAACAGGTAGGTTACGACAATGCAGATTAAGGATGCAGTCTCTCTTCGAGATGCCACAGCACAAAAAAAAAGGACAAATGCCAGTAATGGTCCTTCATCACTATTGAACCTCTTTTCTGTTCACATCAATCAGCAGGAAAGCGAGGTTACTTCGTATGAGGAGGATATTCTCGAACTGAGGCGAGAGATAGAAAAAGCGGGTGACAAACTGGTGCAGGAACCGACGCTGACGAGTTTCAAAAACTTCAGAGATGTTTTGAGCCGACTTGCCAAAAGGATCAGCAACGAAGCCTACCGGCTTGATAAATTCGGGGGGACTCCTCAAAACCCCCGGTATTTCGAAATAATAACCATAATAAATGGTGAGGCCGACCGGTTATATAATCTGATAGTTCAGCAACAGAAGGATAATATGGCAATTACAGCAAAGGTCATCGGCATAAAGGGACTTGTAGTAGACCTTATCACGTGAACATCCGTAAACGAACTACCAAAGGAAAAGGCAAGAGAACGGCTCTTGCCTTTTTTTATCCACAATTATACGCCCACCCCCGTCAATCAATCGGAGCTTGTACAACCTGCCCATCTCCGGCAATCGGGGCTTCAACTTCAACCTGAGGGATTGATACTTTGGAGGTGGCTACAGGCCGAAGGGGCTTCTGCCGCACCTTCTTCTGTTTCATCTCTTCCTCAACCAACTCAACCAGAGAAACCGGCGCTGTATCTCCCTGTCGAATGCCAAGCTTGATAATACGGGTATAACCGCCAGGGCGATCTTTGTAGCGAGGAGCAATTGTCGAGAATAGCTTTGTAACAACCGATTTTTCCCGTATATACGATGCAGCCTGGCGCAATGCGTGGAGGTCTCCCCGCTTGCCAAGCGTAATCATTTTTTCGGCAACAATCCTGATTTCCTTGGCCTTGCCATCTGTTGTAGTGATCTTCTCGTGATTAAGAAAAGAAGTGACAAGATTCCTGAACATCGCTTCACGATGACTGGTTTTCCTGCCCAACCTTCTGCCTGTTTTCGCATGACGCATGACACAATCCTTTCTGGTGCAATTAACTGTTCAGGCTACTACTCTTCTTCCTGCTGATCACCACGAAGGCGTCGCAGGAATTCAAGATCAGGAAAACCATCAATTTTCATACCAAAAGTAAGCCCCATATCATTGAGGATGTCCTTAATCTCGTTAAGTGATTTGCGACCAAAGTTTTGCGTTTTGAGCATCTCTGCTTCCGTTTTGGTAACAAGCTCACCAATAAGTTTGATTCCCGCATTCTTGAGACAGTTTGCAGATCGAACTGAGAGTTCAAGCTCCTCTACCGTGCGGTAGAGATTCTCGTTGATCTTATCCTTGTCTTCCTGCGACTCTTCAAACATTTGAGGCTCAGCGTCATCATCAAAATTAATAAAAATCGTAAGTTGTTCCTTCAAGATTTTTGCGGCATATGCCACAGCATCCTCGGGTTTAGCACTCCCGTCGGTCCAGACTTCAAGGGTCAGTTTATCGTAGTCCGTCATTTGCCCAACACGTGCATTGGATACGGTAAAATTGACCTTCTTGATGGGGGTGAATATGGCATCAATCGGTATCGTGCCGACTGGAGCCTTCTCATCTCTGTTACGGTCTGCGGAAACATACCCCTTACCCATACGCACTGACAGCTCAACATCCAGATTTGCATCTTTTCCACAGGTTGCAACGTGGTGATTCGGATTCATGATTTCAACATTGTGATTAACAAGAATATCGCCGGCAGTAACAATACCGTCACCCTTATGTTTTATGTGGATAGTGGCAAAATCCGCCGAATGAAGTTTAAGACGAACACCCTTCAGGTTGAGAATTATGTCGGTAACGTCCTCAGTAACACCTTGAATCGTTGAAAACTCGTGAAGAACCCCTTTTATGCGAACAGACGTAATGGCAGCACCCTGCAACGAGGAAAGCAGAATTCTCCTGAGCGAATTACCTATTGTCGTACCAAACCCTCGCTCGAAAGGCTCCGCAAAAAATTTACCATATGTCACAGAAAGAGAATCTTTCTCTACCTGGAGCTGCTTTGGTTTTATAAGATCCCGCCAGTTTTTATACATTAAAACCTCCTCCGGAGAGCAGTATCCGGTTGTCGACGATACGGGCAGAAAATACTGATGTCCCGGGAATTACTTGGAGTAGAGCTCGACGATCAATTGTTCCTGAATCGGAGTGGTAATATCTTCACGAACAGGCAGTCCCTTAAGAACTCCCTTGAACGTATCCCGATCCAATTCGAGCCACTGAGGGATTCCGCGACGAACAACCGCTTCCAGAGAATCATTAACAGAGACAATTTTTCTGCTTTTCTCACGCAATTCTATGACATCACCCATCTTCAACTGAATAGACGGGATATTCACTTTTTTCCCATTAACCACGAAATGACCGTGCCTGACCAATTGACGTGACTCGGTGCGCGAAGAAGCAAATCCCAGACGATACACTGTGTTATCAAGGCGCCGCTCAAGCAGTGACAGAAGGTTTTCACCGGTAACACCCTTCATGCGATCAGCAGATTCAAAGTAACCGCGAAACTGCTTCTCAAGCAAACCATAGATGCGACGCACTTTCTGCTTCTCACGTAATTGAACACCATAATCCGAGGTTTTAGATCTCCCCTGTCCATGTTGTCCCGGGGGGTAATTGCGACGCTTGATACCGCATTTATCGGTATAACAGCGCTCACCTTTCAAAAACAATTCCATGTTTTCTCTTCTGCACTGACGGCATGAAGGTCCTGTATAACGAGCCAATGAAAACCTCCTTGTATGTTTAAAGCTGAATCAAACTCTTCTTCGTTTAGGAGGACGACAACCATTGTGAGGAATCGGCGTCACATCCTTTATAAAACTGATATTGAGACCAGCTGCCTGCAATGCGCGAAGCGCCGATTCACGTCCGGAACCCGGACCCTTCACGTATACCTCGACGCTTCTCAGACCATGTTCCTGGGCTTTTTTCACACAATCTTCAGCTGCGATCTGGGCGGCAAACGGTGTACTTTTCCGTGAACCCTTGAACCCCTTGGCTCCAGCGGTAGACCATGAAATTACATTGCCGACCGGATCGGTTATTGTGATAATGGTATTGTTAAAGGTTGCCTGGATATGGGCAACACCACTACTGATATTTTTGCGTTCCTTCTTTTTGCGAACAACCTTCTTAGCTGGACTTGCCATTCGTGATCTCCAGAAAACTAGGTAGAATTATTTCTTCTTGCCGGCAACTGTGCGAGCAGGCCCCTTACGCGTCCGGGCATTTGTCTTTGTGCGTTGTCCTCTGACCGGAAGACCCTTCCTGTGGCGAAGTCCCCTGTAACAGCCAAGATCCATGAGCCTTTTGATATTCATTGATATTTCGCGCCGCAAATCACCTTCAACTTTGCAGTTTCGGTCAATTTCATCACGAAGCCTTGAAACCTCAGCCTCGGTTAATTTGTCCGTACGCGTTCCGGGATCAATTTTAGCGGCTGCAATGATCGTCTCTGCCGTGGATTTGCCGATGCCATAGATATAGGTAAGGGCTATCACAATATGCTTGTTTTTGGGTAAATCAATACCTGCGATGCGTGCCAATGGAAAATCCTCCTTTAATTGCTCATCCCTGACGTTGGGAATGCTTGGGGATGTCGCAGATCACACGCACCACACCCTTACGCTTGATTATTTTACATTTGTCACAAATCTTTTTAACTGATGCTCGTACTTTCATGTTTTGCTCCTTCACGCATTTCCGATACGCGTCAAAATTTCAGGCCCGCTGTGCGTTATGGCCACAGTATGTTCAAAATGGGCCGAAAGGCCACCATCACACGTTACAACAGTCCACCCATCTTCCAGAACCTTAACATCAAAAGACTTCTGATTTATCATCGGCTCAATGGCAAGAACCATACCGGGCTTCAATCTGACACCGGAACCGGGGCGGCCATAGTTCGGTATCTGCGGATCCTCATGCAGTTTTTTTCCAATACCGTGACCAACAAAATCACGAACGACCGAAAAACCACTGTTCTCAACGTGCGACTGTATTGCGTGGGATATGTCGCCGAGTCGAGCACCAGGTAAGGCCTGCGCTATACCGAGCTGAAGAGACTCTTCCGTAACCCTTACAAGTTCCCGTCCAGCAATTGAAACATCACCCACTGGAATAGTAATTGCGGCATCACCATAGAAATCATCAAACAGAATCCCGAAATCAAGGCTAATAATGTCACCAGACTTTAGCGGAACTTTAGTCGGCATCCCGTGCACTACCTGTTCGTTCAGTGAACAACAGAGCGAGCTTGGATAATTATTATAACCTTTAAATGCCGCCTTGGCCTTGCGTTTGCCTGTCTCTGCGACAGCTAGTGACTCTAAATCGGAAGTGGTGACCCCTGGTTCAACAAGTCGGGACAAGAGACTCAGTATTTCAGCCGCCATTCCACACGATACTTTCATCCTTTCAATCTCACGGGGAGACTTAAGGATTATCACCAGACTGCCCCTCAAGTATATCTCTTATCCGGGCCTGTATGACCTGAATAGGTGCGCTTCCATCAATGTGTCGCAACAGTCCGGCTTCATCGTAATATGCTTTTAATGGAGACGTCTGTAAATCGTATACTGCCAAGCGATTTTTAACGGTTTCCTCCTGATCATCTTCTCTCTGAACAAGCTTAGTGCCGCACGAGTCGCAGACATCAGAAATCCGCGGTGGGTCATTGAGAAGATGGTAACCCTTTCCACAGGAAGGACATGTGCGCCGGCCTGATATTCGCTGAATTATATCAGTATTATTCACATCAAGCGACACTACGTGGTTTATTTTTTTGCCGCTGGCACTCAGTATCACAGCAAGTTCGTTAGCCTGGGGCAAAGTCCGCGGAAACCCGTCCAGTATGAAACCAGAATTACAATCAGGGAGACTGAGACGCTCCCTGACCAGTCCCAGTACTACTTCATCCGGTACAAGACCTCCAGACTCCATAATTTTCTGGGCAACCATTCCAAGCGGAGTTTGTTCCTTCACTGCCGCACGAAGCATATCACCAGTGGAAATCTGCGGGATGTGGAAGGTTGTGACAATAAACTTAGCCTGCGTTCCTTTACCTGCTCCAGGTGGTCCAAGTAGAATCAGATTCATTTTCTACCTTCTCCCCCTGATCCTGATTCCTTTTAAAAACCCCTCATAGTTACGAGTTATCAAATGGGATTCAATCTGAGCCACAGTGTCCATCCCTACCCCAACAGCAATAAGGAGTGCTGTGCCGCCGAAATAGAAGGGAAGATTAAACTTGCCGATCAAGACCGAAGGAAGTACACACACAACCGAAATATAAATCGCACCTGCAAAAGTCAGACGAGTAAGAACACTATCCATAAAATCGGAGGTTTCTTTCCCTGGTCTGATGCCCGGGATGTATCCACCATGTTTTTTTATGTTCTCTGCAACATCAATCGGATTGAATGTTACAGCCGTGTAGAAATAACAGAAGAATATTATGAACGCAACAAAAAAGACATTATATACCCAATTACCGGGAGAAAGCATCTTTGATGCCTGCTGAACCCAAGGAACATCAATGAAATTTGCAATCGTCGCAGGAAACATGATGATAGATGACGCAAAAATAGGCGGAATTACACCCGCCATATTGACTTTGAGTGGAAGGTGAGATGACTGTGCATTAAAGGTCTTGAGGCCAACCACCCTTTTTGCGTAGTGTATAGGAAGTCGGCGCTGACCACGTTCCACAAAAATAATACCAGCGATTACAGCAAACATAAGAGCAAGAACAATAATGATGGCGAACAGAGAAATCTGACCTGCATTCAGCAATTTTATCGTATTCCCGATTGCAGTAGGAATACGGCAGACGATCCCGGCAAAAATAATCAGCGAGATGCCATTGCCTATTCCCTTTTCAGACATCTGCTCACCGAGCCACATGATGAAAGCGGTGCCTGCAGTAAGGGTAATTACTGTCATCACACGGAAAGACCACCCAGGCACAGGAACCACCAGCTCGCCAGCCGGGCCGCGCATACTCTCCAGTCCTATGGCAATTCCTAGACCTTGGACAACGCTCAACGCTACTGTTCCATAACGTGTATACTGTATAATTTTCTTCCGGCCTGATTCACCCTCTTTCGAGAGTTTCTCAATTGCAGGAACCACAACAGTAAGAAGCTGGAAAATAATTGAAGAAGAGATATACGGCATAATTCCGAGGGCAAATACCGTCAAACGCTCCAACGCCCCTCCAGAAAACATGTCAAAAAGGCCAAGTAATGTTCCCTGTGCCTGCTTGAAAAAGGTTGCCAGAGCGATACGGTCAATACCCGGAGTCGGGATATGACAGCCAATGCGATACACGGCAAGCATCCCCAATGAAAAGAGCACTCGCCTCTTCAATTCTGGGATCTTGAATATGTTCTGAAACGCATCAAACACTTAAAGAATCTCCTCAGCCGTTCCGCCTGCAGCAACGATCTTCTCTTTAGCAGACTTGCTAAATTTCGAGACAGTTACGCTCAGAGACTTTGAAATCTCGCCATTAGCCAAAATCTTGACGGAATCGGCCATACTTTTAACCAACCCCTTAGACACCAGAGCCTGGGTGTCAACTTTCGAGCCAGCTTCAAAAACATCAAGTTGCCCCAGATTGATTAATGAGTAGACGGTACGAGTCAGCGGAGTAAAGCCACGTTTGGGTAAACGCCGCTGAAGAGGCATTTGACCGCCTTCAAATCCAGCTTTGATACTTCCACCCGAGCGTGCCTTTTGACCCTTATGACCCTTTGTAGCAGTCTTTCCATGTCCAGATCCTGGCCCGCGACCAATGCGCTTTCTTTTTTTGGTGGAACCCAGTGCTGGTTTAAGAGTGTTTAAATCCATTATATCTGCCCCTTTTTACTCTGCTACACTCAGCATATGACTGATTTTAGAAATCATTCCTCTTACCTCGGGTGTGTCAGGCAACTCAACCGAGTGATTCAGTTTTTTCAGCCCAAGACCCGTCACTATTCCCCGGTGTTTTTTAGGCTTACCAATTGTACTTTTAACGAGCGTTACCTGTAGCTTGTTGCTCATGTGACCACCTCGAAAATATTTACTCTGTAATGCCGCGTCGTGCAGCGATCTCTTCAGGCGTTTTAAGTCTCCTGAGACCGGCAAAAGCCGCTTTTATAACATTATGTGGATTATTGGAACCAAGACATTTCGAGAGGATGTTATTAATACCCGCCGCCTCAAAGATCGCACGGGCAGCGCCTCCAGCGATGACTCCAGTTCCGGCAGAAGCCGGGATCATCAATAGTTTGCCAGCACCAAATTTGCCTTCAATTTCAAAAGGTATCGTCTGGTTCTGATTTACCGGGACTTTTATAAGGTTTTTCTTGGCCTGCTCTACACCTTTTCGAATGGCTTCCGGCACTTCATTCGCCTTCCCCAGACCATAACCAACGTGACCGTTACCGTCACCAACAACAATCAGGGCAGAAAAGCTAAATCGACGACCACCTTTTACAACTTTGGCAACACGACCGATATGGACAACACGATCTGTAAGATTTAGTTCAGCTGGATTTATAATTCTACTCAATGAAAGCCTCCTCTGTTACTTTAAAAAAGAAGCCCACCCTCGCGGGCGGCGTCTGCAAGTGCTTTTATTCTGCCATGATAGAGAAAACCATTCCGGTCGAAAACAACAGTCAGTATACCCTTTTCTATTGCAAGTCTCGCAATCTCTTTACCAACAGACACGGCCGCAACAGTATTTCCCGTATACGCAAGCTCACTTGCGCCGGAAGATAGCGTCGAACATGCTACCAAGGTAACTCCCCTGGTATCATCAATAATCTGGGCGTAGATATGACGAGCACTTTTGAACACATTGAGACGTGGTCGTATGAGCGAACCGCGAACTTTTTTCCGTACCCGCACCTGGCGCTTTCGCCTAGTAATCGTTTTTATAGCAGTCTTAGCCACACATTTCTCCTTATAAAGACTATTTCTTGCCTGTTTTACCGGCTTTTCTCAATATAGTCTCGTTAGCATACTTGACACCCTTACCTTTGTATGGTTCGGGAGAACGGAACGACCGTATTTTGGCGGCAGTCTGACCCACCAGTTCCTTGTCGAACCCTTTTACAGACAACTTTGTCATTTTATCTACATCTATGGCTATCCCTTCAGGAATGGCAAAATTAACCGGATGGGAGTAGCCGAGACTTAGTACAAGATCCCTCCCCTTAACTTCAGCACGATACCCAACTCCGTTGATTTCAAGGTCAGTTTTAAAACCTTTTGTTACTCCGGTAACCATATTATGTATCAATGTACGGGTTAGGCCATGAGCTGAACGAGTCGCAGCTGTCTCATCATTTCTGATCACCTCAAGCAGCGTATCGGATATGTTCAGAGTCACACACGCCATAATTGATCGGTTGAGGGTACCGTTGGGACCCTGTACCGTAAGCGCTGAATTTTCAAGCGTTATCTTGACACCTGTTGGAATCTCTATGGGAAGTTTCCCTATTCTTGACATTTACACATGCTCCTTGATCTTTGTTAATTACCAGATAGTGCAGATAAGTTCGCCACCTACACCGGCCTTACGTGCCGCAGAATCAGTTATGATCCCTTTTGAGGTGGACAGAACAGCAACCCCAAGACCACTCTTTATCACCGGTATGTCTTCCGACTTAACATACACTCGACCACCTGGTTTGCTGATCCGCTTAATTTCATTGATGACAGAATCTTTTTCATCAATGTATTTAAGATAAACCCTGAGAATGCCCTGAAGGTTGTCGGATATAACCTTATAGTTTTTGATAAAGCCCTCTTGCTTGAGAACGTTTGCAATACTTACCTTCAGATTAGACGAAGGGATATCAACCTTCTGCAGCTTGACCATATTCGCGTTCCGTATCCTGGTCAGCATGTCAGCAACTGGATCTGTCATGGACATCGTGCATGCACTCCTATCAATTTCTTCAATCTAAAGTTATATTACCAACTGGACTTGATCACACCCGGTATCTGGCCAGCCGAGGCGTATTTTCGCAGACAAATCCTGCACATCTTAAACTTCCGGTAAAAGGCTTTGGGTCTTCCGCATATAAGACACCGACTGTGTTCCTGAACCTTGAATTTAGGTTTACGTTGCGACTTTATAATCATTGAAACTTTTGCCACGGAATCCTCCCGGAGTTTTCTTAGTTCCTGAACGGCATGCCCATGTACTTTAACAGAGCTTTGCTCTCTTCGTCTGTCTTGGCACTGGTCACTATCGTAATATTAAGCCCTTTAATCTTATCCACGGCATCATAACTGATCTCAGGAAATATCAGCTGTTCCTTGATTCCCAGAGTGTAGTTTCCCTTACCGTCAAATGCCTTACCGGATACGCCCTTAAAATCACGCACCCTGGCCAGTGAAACATTCACCAGACGATCCAGAAACTCGTACATCTTTTCACGGCGAAGCGTAACCATGCAACCGATAGGCATTCCCTGACGAAGTTTAAAGGTTGCTATAGACTTCTTTGCCTTGGTTATTACGGATTTCTGACCGGTTATTGCATTGAGTTCCAAGGTTGCGGAATCGAGTATCTTGACATTCTGAATCGCCTCACCAAGCCCCATATTCACAACAATCTTTTCAATGCGCGGCACTTCCATTATATTTTTATAGTTGAAATCAGAGCGCAACTTAGGAATAATTTCTGTGCTATATTTTTCTTTTAAACGCGCCATAATAGTAATTTCTCCCGTCTATTTCTGAAGAGGACTTCCGCATTTGATGCAGATTCTCTGTTTTTCACCATTTTCCAGTTGCTGCCTGCGTGTCCTGACCGGTTTGGCACACTTTGCGCAGAACGGCATGACATTGGAGATATGAATAGGCGCCTCTTTCTCCTTGATCCCGCCCGGTTCATTTCCTTTTGCCTTCAGGTGGCGCTTGACCATATTAAGGCCGGAAACGACAACGCTGTCCTTTTTAGGCAAAAGTTGCAGTATCTGTCCGGTCTTGCTTTTCTCTTTACCGGCAATAATCATCACCGTATCGCCTTTACTGACATGAGATTTCGTGGCTTGCATCAATTTCTCCGATTCCGTTTAAAGTACTTCAGGCGCGAGGGAAATGATTTTCATGAATTTCTTCGCACGCAACTCCCTGGCAACTGGACCAAAAATGCGCGTTCCCACAGGCTCCTTCTGGTTATTAATGACGACGCCCGAATTATCATCAAAGCGTATATAAGAGCCATCAGGCCGACCGAGCTCCTTGGCTGTTCTCACAATAACCGCTTTGACAACATCACCCTTTTTGACCTTGGAGTTAGGGAGAGCCTCTCGAACCGAGGCTACGATAATATCACCTATGCCGGCATATTTGCGCTTGGAACCACCCAGAACTTTAATACAAAAAAGTTTCTTGGCACCCGAATTGTCTGCAACATCTAATATTGACTGCATTTGTATCATTACGTGATACCCCTGTCCTAAGAAATGCTTTCAATGATCTGTTTAAGATTCCATCGTTTATCTTTGCTGAGAGGGCGACATTCAATGATCTGAACCCGATCCCCTACCTTGCTTATATTCTGCTCATCGTGGACCTTGTATTTTACACTACGCTTAATATACTTGTTATAGACCTGATGCTTAACAAGACGATCAACCTTGACGACAACGGTCTTCTGCATCTTGTTGCTTACAACAACACCAACCTGGGTTTTCCTGTGACCACGCTCACTCATCTGTTGCTCCCTATGCCTTGTTCTCAGTAATTATTGTACTGACCCGAGCAATATCCCTGCGGATACCTTTCAGCCTGGATGTATTCTCCAACCTGCCCGTGTGAAGCTGGAACTTGAGATTAAAAAGCTCCTTTGTAAGATCACCCTGCTTCATCGAAAGTTCTTCGGCAGATAGTCCACGCAACTCATTCGGCTTCATGCAGATCCCCCCTGGCAATGAACTTGGTGGCAAGGGGTAGTTTATGGGCTGCAAGCCGGAGCGCTTCACGAGCAATCTCCTCACTAACTCCTTCCATTTCATACAATATCGTTCCTGGTTTCACAACTGCAACCCATGAATCAGGAGAACCCTTGCCTTTGCCCATCCTTGTTTCGGCAGGTTTGGCAGTGAGGGGTTTATCCGGAAAAACGCGTATCCAGATTTTACCGCCCCTTTTGATATAACGGGTCATGGCGATACGAGCCGCTTCGATTTGACGCGAGTCTAGCCAACCACACTCTGTTGACTGAAGACCATATTCTCCGAATGAAAGCGCTATTCCACGGCAAGGCTTGCCAGACATGCGACCTTTCATCTGCTTCCTATGTTTGACCCTTTTAGGCATTAACATTGATACATGCTCCTGTTTACTGATTAAAAGTCTTACTGACCGGGAAGAATCTCACCTTTGAAAATAAGAACCTTGATTCCTATGAGTCCATATGTTGTTTTTGCTTCTGCAAATCCATAATCAATATCAGCGCGCAAGGTATGAAGAGGAACACGACCCTCACGATACCACTCTGTGCGAGCAATTTCAGCGCCACCGAGCCGTCCTGAGCAGGTAATTCGGATTCCCTTTGCACCGAACTTGAGAGCCGATGTAACGCTCTTTTTCATGGCACGACGGAAAGTAATTCTGCGTTCCAGTTGCAAGGCAACATTTTCTGCAACAAGTTGCGCATCGAGTTCTGGTTTGCGTACCTCATGGATATTTATGAATATTTCTTTTGAGGTGAGCGCGGAGAGCTCTTTTTTTATCGTCTCCACCTCAGAACCTTTTTTCCCTATGATAAGACCTGGTCGCGCAGTATGGATATTTATTTTTGTCTTATTTGCAGCACGTTCGATATCTATTTTAGATACACCTGAATTAAAAAGACGCTTTTTCAGGAACTTCCTGATGGCAATATCTTCGTGCAAAAGCTTCGCGTAATCGGCTTCCGCATACCACTTGGAGTCCCATGTCTTTATAACGCCAAGCCTGAAACCTATTGGATGTACTTTCTGTCCCAAACTTCACCTCCAGGAGAATAAAAACTACTTCGTATCGGAAAGCGTAACAGCAATGTGACTTGTCGGCTTACGAATCTTACTGGCACGCCCCATAGCCCGAGGGACAAAACGTTTCAGCACTGCCCCACCATCAACGCAGACCGACTTGACAAACAGGCGATCAACATCAGAGACACCCTTCTGCTCTGCATTTGAAACTGCAGATTGGAGAAGTGACACGATAACTTTGGCCGAAGGATTCGGCATAAATTTCAGTGTATTAAGTGCATCCTGTATTTTTTTCCCTCTGACGAGATCTACAACCAAACGGGTTTTCCGTGGAGAGAGACGAACAGATGTAAGCTTGGCGCTGGATTCCATGTATTTCCCCTTACTACTTCTTTACTTTGCTTTTCTTGTCAGCAGCGTGTCCGTGAAATGTCCGGGTGGGAGAGAATTCGCCCAATTTGTGACCAACCATATTTTCTGTAACAAAAACGGGAATGAACTTTCTACCATTATGCACAGCCAGACTCAAACCGATAAAGTCGGGTGTAATCGTAGAACGTCGCGACCACGTTTTTATGATTTTTTTTGAGTTCGGACCCTCGGTCTGAACTTTCTTGATCAAGTGGCCATCTACAAACGGACCCTTTTTAATTGAACGTGCCATAAATATCAGCCTCTCGATATTATTTACTGCGCTTCTTCACAATGAAGCGGTCAGAAGACTTGTTTGTTCTGGTTTTATAACCCTTGGTGGGAATGCCCCATGGTGTTACAGGGTGGCGACCTCCCGAGGTACGACCCTCACCGCCACCATGCGGATGATCAACCGGATTCATTGCAACACCGCGAACTTTAGGACGTTTTCCAAGCCAGCGAGAACGCCCAGCTTTACCAATACTCACGTTCTCATAATCAATATTGCCAACCTGACCAATCGTAGCGTAGCAGTCCTGCAATATCAGACGGACTTCACCCGATGGAAGCTTAATCTGCGAATATTTGCCCTCTTTGGACATAAGTTGGGCGAAGGTGCCGGCACTCCTGGCCAACTGGGCGCCTTTACCAATTTTGAGCTCAATATTATGAATAATGGTACCAAGCGGAATTGCGCGCAACGGAAGTGCATTGCCCGGTTTGATATCAGCTTCAGGACCACTGATCACCGTGTCGCCGACCTTCAGGTCGAGTGGTGCGAGTATATACCGTTTTTCACCGTCAATGTAATGAAGAAGGGCAATTCGTGCGCTTCTATTCGGATCGTACTCTATACTTGCCACTTTCGCAGGAATACTCGTTTTGTCACGCCGGAAATCGATAATTCGATACTTTTGTTTGTGACCGCCACCTATATGGCGAGCGGTTATCCGACCCAAAGAGTTTCTTCCACCACTTTTAGTCTGAGAAACCAGAAGCGATTTTTCAGGTTTATCCGTTGTAATCTCTTCAAATGTCGAGCAGGTCTGGTGCCTACGTCCCGCCGATGTTGGTTTATAACTTTTGATTGCCATTGTGAACCCCGAACGTGTTAATTAGACTTCAAAGAAATCTATGGACTGCCCCTCTTGGAGGGTCACGTACGCCTTCTTCCAATTTGAGCGTTTAGCACTGTTTTTTCCAAAACGTTTTACCTTGCCCGCAACATTAACTGTTCTGACATCGGAAACCTGCACCTTAAAAAGTGCTTCAACCGCTTGCCTGATCTCGATCTTGTTGGCATCCCTATCAACGACAAGAGAAACCGTATTCGTCGAATCGCTGCCAAGAGACGTTTTTTCAGTCACATGCGGCTTCTTAATAACGGAATAGATATTCATTTCTGCAACACTCCTTCAACCGTCTGAACTGAACCCTGGGTAAAGATGATATTTTTGTACTTGAGCATATCATGTATATTCAAGGCGTCATATTTCAGCAACTTTACATGAGGAACATTACGTGCGGAGAGCATGAAGTTATTATCAAGCTCATCCGTGACAATCAGAGAACGTTCAAGTTCAAAACACTTCATAAAAGCAACGAACTCTTTGGTTGAAATTGTATTAAGCGCCAGTTTATCAACTACCGTAATGCGGTCGTTCTTGAACTGCAACGATAATGCGGAACGTAGCGCAGCATTTCGGGCTTTTTTATTCATACTCAGATCATATGTTTTCGGTTGAGGGCCGAACGCAACACCACCACCCGGATACTGAGGTGCCCTGCTGCAGCCTTGACGAGCATTGCCCGTACCCTTCTGCTTGAATGGTTTTTTTCCGCCGCCAGATACCGAAGCACGATTTTTAACGGCTACTGTTCCAGCACGTCTGTTTGCAAGCTGAATACGGAGAGCCTGGTGCATGAGGTGCTCTTTTACCTCGGCAGCGAACACCTCTTCAGACAAAAGCAGTTCCCCGACTTTCTGTCTGGTCATATCAAATAATGCTATCGAAGGCATACTCGTAACTCCCGAACTATTACTTTATACTCTGTTTGATAATGACAATATTGTTTTTATGGCCGGGGATTGCTCCCTTGATCAACATCAGATTTTCAGCCGTGTCAACCCTCACCACCTGAAGTCGCTGGATGGTAACTCGTTCATTTCCCATTTGACCGGGCATTTTCTTGTTTTTAAAGACACGTGAGGGAGTCGCAGATGCGCCGATTGAACCAGGGGCTCTATGAAACCGGGATCCGTGTGATGCACGCCCACCCTTAAAGTTCCAACGCTTTATGACACCCTGAAAACCCTTGCCTATACTCGTCCCAGTCACGTCTACAAAATCACCGGCGGCAAACTGTTCCACCGTTAACAGATCTCCAAGATTCAAATCAGACGAGTTTTCAAGCTTCAGTTCCTTGAGATACCTGAAAACGCCCTGTCCAGCTTTTGTGCAATGGCCAAGAAGAGGTTTGGAGGCAGTCGCAGCAGTTATCGACTCAAAACCAACCTGAACGGCTGAATAACCATCTGTATCCTGAAGTTTTTTCTGAGTGACCACACAGGGGCCAGCCAGTATGACCGTAACCGGTAGTCTGGTTCCGTCCTCAGTAAATATCTGGGTCATTCCCAGTTTTTTTCCGATGATACCTTTCTTCATAGCTCTTCCCATCCAGTAGTGATAATTATTTAGAGTTTGATCTCGACATCCACACCGGCTGAAAGATCAAGCTTCATGAGTGCATCCACTGTCTGCTGCGTGGGGTCAAGGATGTCAATCAAGCGCTTATGGGTTCTGATCTCAAATTGATCGCGAGACTTCTTATCCACATGCGGACCACGGAGAACACAGTACTTGTTAATTACAGTTGGAAGGGGTATGGGCCCCGCAACGCGTGCACCGGTTCTCTTTGCGGTTTCGACAATCTCGCCAACCGAAACGTCCAGCAGTTTGTGGTCATATGCCTTAAGGCGAATTCTGATCTTCTGGTTCTGCATTGATATCCTCGTTAACTTTTATTCAATAATCGAGCTGACGACGCCGGCGCCAACGGTACGGCCACCTTCACGGATGGCGAAGCGAAGACCTTCGTCCATGGCGATCGGGGTGATCAGGTTGATGGTCATGGCTATGTTGTCCCCGGGCATTACCATTTCAGTGCCGGCGGGAAGTTCGGCTATGCCGGTTACGTCGGTGGTACGGAAGTAGAACTGAGGACGATAGCCGTTGAAGAACGGGGTGTGACGGCCGCCTTCTTCTTTGGTGAGAACGTAGGCTTCGGCTTTGAATTTGGTGTGCGGCGTGATGCTGCCAGGTTTGGAAAGTACCTGACCTCGTTCGATGTCTTCACGCTTGACGCCGCGAAGAAGGGCGCCGATGTTGTCGCCGGCACGGCCTTCGTCGAGAAGTTTGCGGAACATTTCTACGCCGGTTACGGTGGTTTTGGCGGTGGCTTTCATGCCGACGATTTCTACTTCTTCGCCAACTTTGACTATGCCGCGCTCGACACGACCAGTGGCGACGGTGCCGCGACCGGAGATGGAGAATACGTCTTCGACGGGCATGAGGAAAGGTTTGTCGATGGCGCGCTCGGGCTGCGGGATGTAGCTGTCTACAGCGTCCATGAGCTTCTCGATGGCCGGTTGGGCCAATTCACCTGTTTCACCGTTGAGTGCCTGCAGGGCGGAACCCATGATGATTGGAATTTCGTCGCCGGGGAAGTCGTAGCTGGAGAGCAGTTCGCGTATCTCAAGCTCAACGAGTTCGAGCAGTTCGGCGTCGTCTACCATGTCGGCTTTGTTCAGGAATACTACTATGTACGGTACGCCTACCTGACGGGCAAGCAAAATGTGCTCACGGGTCTGGGGCATGGGGCCGTCGGCGGCGGAGACGACGAGGATGGCTCCGTCCATCTGGGCAGCACCGGTGATCATGTTTTTGACGTAGTCAGCATGGCCGGGGCAGTCGACGTGGGCGTAGTGGCGCTTGTCGGTTTCGTATTCGACGTGGGCGGTGGCGATGGTGATGCCGCGCTCACGCTCTTCAGGGGCGTTGTCGATCTGGTCGAATGCCTTGAATTCGGCTTGACCCTTGCCGGCAAGTACCTTCGTGATGGCGGCCGTCAAGGTGGTCTTGCCGTGGTCTACGTGACCAATCGTGCCGATGTTGCAATGCGGTTTGTTACGCTCAAATTTCGCCTTCGCCATGGGTAAGGCCCTCCTCGATAACGTGGTGATGTGTTGTTGTGTACGTGCCCTGTCTTAGTTGATTTACTTACATTCAAACATTAAATTGAAATGTTATGGAGCCCACATCCGGACTCGAACCGGAGACCTCTTCCTTACCAAGGAAGTGCTCTACCTCCTGAGCTATGTGGGCTTTACTGGAGCGGGAAACGGGACTCGAACCCGCGACCCTCAGCTTGGAAGGCTGACGCTCTAGCCAACTGAGCTACTCCCGCGCTACCAGACGAAGATATGTGGAA
>CAIPTY010000078.1 GCA_903868145.1 uncultured Desulfuromonadales bacterium
AGGAGTTCACATGTTAAGCATCGTTTTCGGTCTCATTGCAATCTGCCTCGGCTTCTGGGGTCTGATCAAGTACTGGTGGTACATGGTCGATCTGCTGGTCGCCATTCTGCCCCTCGTTCTGATATTCAGCGGTATCGTCGCCCTGATAGCCGGCATCAGGAACACCGGCATCAAGACGTCCTTTAAAGACAAAAACGGCTCTAAGGAAAGTGTTGATGCCAGCGGGGATGACGCTCCCCAGTCACGTAAAAAAGACGAATAGGAGCATCTAGATGGCAACCGATAAAAATTCCGATAGCGCTGGAAGCAAACTCCAGCAGCCCATAAGCAAATGTCCCCAGAACTACAAGCCCTGGATCTGGACACTGGTCGTCATGGCCGCCATCACCACTGCCTGGGCGGTGTACGAAGGTTTCCAGAAGGACGGCTACTTTACGAACGCCTTTAACCGTGGTGGTGACAGCAGTGGCAAACCACAGGGGTGGAACTCCAAGAAGTTCGCCATGCAGTCCGCCCTGGCGCCCGAACAGGCCAAAGGGCTGCAGACCTCCTATCACACGATCATCGATAGTGTCCGCCCCGCCGTCATCACCATCGACGCCGTCGGCAACACACCGGTCGCCGGTGTGACGCCTCCGCCCGAGATCGAGGCAGAAATCCCCGTTGCCGCCTTCAGCCGGATCGGCTCGGGCGTCATCATCGAACCGCGCGGGTACGTACTGAGCAGCTATCACGTCATCGCCGGTGCACAGGCCCTTAAAGCCACCGTCTACGGTCCCGGCGGCGCTCTGCAGTACCCGCTTAAACTGGTCAAGGCCGACATGGGCTCCGACCTGGCATTGCTGCGTATCCAGGGCACCGGTCCCTTCCCGTTTGCCACCCTCGGTGACTCCGACGCAGCCCGCACCGGCGACATGATCCTGACCATGGGCAACCCATTCGGATTTGACCAGACCGTCACCTCCGGCATGATCAGCAGCCGCAACCGTACCCTCAAGATCGAAGGAGTCGTCTACGAAAACCTGATCCAGACCGACTCCCCCATCAACCGTGGCAGCAGCGGCGGCCCTCTGGTCAGCGTCAAAGGTGAAGTCATCGGCATCAACACCGCCATCTTTGCCCCCACCGGCGTCTTCAACGGCATCGGCTTTGCCATCCCGATCAACCGCGCCTCCGAACTGGTCGGCGGCGTAATCGACTTCAACAACACCGCGCCTGATGTCGGCACCGGTCAATTGGCCGCCTGGGCCCGCTGCGGCAGACAGATCGGCAATACGTTCCGGCTGCCGAGCGGTCAAACCATCGTCGCACCCCACCCCTTCAGGGGCAATTGTGTAGACTGTCACCCCCAGTTGCTCAGCCAGACGGCGCCGGGCGTCAACAATGTTGCCCAGGGCACCAAACAGGGAACGGTCAGGGTTGCACTTCCGGGACAGAAAGTCGCAACTACCGAGCCCACACTGGGTGTTGCGCTGCTGAATGTGGATGAGATAAATGCCCGCCAGTTGAATATTGTGGTTCCCGAGGGGGCGCTGGTGAATAACGTTGTGCCGGGTGGACCGGCGGAAGCGGCCGGTTTGCAGCGGGGTGACGTTCTCCTCAGGATCGACGGTCGGAAAATCCGCGACATCGAAACGATTACGGATTTCATTGCTGCGCAAAAAGTCGGCAAGAGATTCGAGATCGTCTACCTGCGCAACGGTTCGCGGCAGACCACCAAGATCAAGACCGGTGTAAAATCCGTGGCAGCCGCAGTTGCGGCCCCGCCAGTCAGGCAGCCGGGGGAATTTGAGTGGAAAGGCGGGGATTTCACCCCTCTCAGCCCCGCTCTGACTCCATATGTTAAAAACGGCGTCTATGTTGCTGACATTGAGGGGGTCATGGCGCTGGCAGGTTTGAAGGTCGGTGACATCATCGTCGGCGTCGACGGCAAGCCGGTCACGGATCTTAACTCCTTTATGGTCATAGCCAAGACGCTCGACCTCAAAAAGGGTTTCATGCTGGATGTGGTAAGAGCCGGCAATCCCCTTTACATAACGGTTAAAGGCTGAGTAGCCTTTGCAGTCAAGATGACAGTAATTTCAGGCGAGACCTGCGGGGTTTTCAAAACCCCGCAGGTCTGAAGCACCGTAGCTTGAACGAGTAAACGAGGTAGCGCACGTGGAAGAGATGATCAAAAAGCTGTACGCAGAAGAGCTGAAACTGATTACCACCAGACCGGTTCAGTTAAAGCAGAAGGGGCGTCTGCTCAGTGTACTGAAAGAGAAGTGCTGGACCAACCACTCCACTGCGGTCAAGGTCGGCATAATCGCCTTTTTCATGATGTTGGTTACGGCGATGGTCTACTACTACAATCTGTTTACCATAGAATCGTACAAGGTGCGTCTTGAGGCTGCCCAGATCGAGGCCGAACTGCAGCGTCGTGATGATCTGATACCGAGCCTCGTGAAGGCGGTTACCGACTACATGGCATTTGAAGGTAACGTATTTCAGCATGCTGCAGATGTGCGCAGCGCACTCAATACCATCAAGGACATTCCGCGAGAAGGGGGAGTCCTGCCTGTGGCAAGCGTTCAGGCGGCGCTTTCCAAATTTCAGGCGGTTGCAGAGAATTATCCGCTGCTCAAATCCTCCGAGACCTATCAGAACCTGATGAAAGAGCTGTCAAATACGGAAACCCGCATCGCGGCAGCCCGCATTAAATACAACCTGCAGGCCAACTATTACAATTCGCGTCTGAAGCTGCTTCCGGGTGTTTTCTTCGGCCAGATCATGTTCTTTGAGCCGGTAAAGACGTTCGCCTCCGAAAAAGGTGCGAAAGCCATACACGCAGTACCATGAACGCGGTACTCAAATATCTGACATTTATCGGCGTGCTTGCCGCAGCTTCATATGCCGCGGCTACGCTCGACGTTTCATCCGTTCTGCCTGCTGGCGCAAAAAAAGAGAAATCATCGGGAGGTGCTGTACCGATTCCCTCGCTCTCCCGTAAACCGGCACACCTTCTTAGCGGGCTCCAGGGGCAGGCGGTTGTTGATTACAGCGCCGCGAAAAACCTTACAGCCGCAGCCGCAGCCGACACGCTGAAGATCTGGCAGCTTCCGAACGAAAAAGCCCAGCTCGACTTCGATACCGGAGATGATTTTCAGGTGCTCGCGCTGAAGTTCATTCCTGCAAAAGGCCTTCTGGCAGCTGGCGGTAGAACGATTGAAGGCTCGGCGGGTGGTGTCAGGCTTTTCGATATGACATCGGGTAAACTGATTCTCCAGATTGACGAGCCGGAACCGGTTATGTCACTGGATCTTCATCCGGGCGGTGACTATCTGCTGGCAACTGCCCGCACCTACCTGAAAGTGATCGCAGTAAAGGACGGCGCTGCGGTTGCCCTTCTTCCCAAGGAGTCGCCAACATCGCGCGGTTATTTTTACGGAGGGGGGAGCACCGTTCTGCTTTCCGATTCTCTGGCTCTTTTTGATGTGAATACCCAAAAGAAGATGGGTGATCTTGATACCGTGCCGCCGCTCCTGGTCAGGAAGATGGGTGATCTTGATACCGTGCCGCCGCTCCTGGTCAGGAAGATCGGTAATTCCAGTCGCTTTGTCTGGCTGACCCCCGATGGGCTTGCCTCCCGTGGTGCGCCGAACGCCGTGAGAGAGTTCGTCCCGCTCCCGACAAAGGGTGTCGTGGCTTTCGATGTAGAACCAAACGGCAGATGGGGATTGCTCCTGCTGGAAGACCGGAAACTTGTGACATTTGACGCAGCCAGCGGGAAGATCACCAGAACAGTATCCCTTGCCTCTTCCGCAACGGATGTCAGCATCAACCCGGATGCAGCCAGCGCCGCAGTCGTTCTTGCAAGCGGGGAAATTGCGGTGTATGACATCGGCGGCAGGAATGCCGTCAATACCGTGCGCTTCCAAATGACTAACGCTTTGCACGCAGCGGGAGAGAAACTGTCCCTTTTGTTTGAGCGGGTTACGAGATAACGACCATGATATACCGGATGCTGCGATCTGCCGTTGTTGACCAACTGGCGTACGCTTCGGCTTTTGTGACGGCGCTCTGGGCATTTGCCGACAAGCATCACCCGCCGGTCATTCCCGGATTCCTGACCGGTATATCCCCGATGTACGGTGTGGCGGTAAGTTCCTTTGCCGGCGCGCTGCTGATAGGTAAACACGTTTTCATGGCCGGAGAGGCGAAAGCCGTCGGTCGCTTGAAAAACGAAATATCGCAGATTGAAAAGACCCTTCAGGCTCGCGAGACAACCATTGCCGATATAACCGAAAAGCTGGCGATGGTAACAGCCAACGAGAAGGCGATTAAAAACAGGCTGGAACTCTTTGAAAACAGGGACTCCGAGGCTCACCTGGGTGAATTACGCAAGAGAATAAGGGAGTACGAGGACGATAAAAAAACGGCGGCTACGGCCATTGTTACGGGAATGAAGGAGCAACTCGCCGAACTCCGCTCAGTTTCCGACGAACAGGTTCTCCACGCAGTTGAAGTGCTGACCCGGGAAATTGATCTGCTGGATTCGGAGATTAAAAAGGGTGACACCTCGTTTTACGAGCTAAGCCTGAAGATCACCGATATTCGGGAAAACATATTTGATCTCTGCCTTATCAGCGTTTCCGGCGATGCCGGTGTGAGGCAGCCGGGAGAAGAAGGCGCTTTCAACTTTTTCCGTACGGATACTAACAGCGATTTGAGCAGCATGGAACAGACCTACAAGTTTTTGAAAGTGGCTTTTCATCCCGACCGGTTTTCATCCGATTCGCTCAAGCATGATGCCAAGAAATATTTTCAGCAGACCGTGCAGGCCTACAACAGCCTGAAGGAAAGAATGAAGGCGTAACCATGAGATTCGTTTTCTCCATCACAATTCTCCTGCTTGTCACTGCCGGAGTGGCCATAGCCGAGCCTCTGGCGATCATCGAAGGGCACAAGGTGGTGGCCGATTTCCCGGAGGCCTTCGGTCTCGTTGTGTTCGGCGCCGTCGTTGGCCTGATCGGAACACTGATCGGCGCGGGCGGCGGTTTTATCCACGTACCGGTACTGATGATCTTCTTCGGCTTCTCCCCCCAGCACGCCATCGGCACTTCTATCACGGCCGTTTTCCTGAACGCATTGTCCGGTACCTTTTCATACATCACCCACAAACGGATCGACTACGAAATCGGCCTCAAGTTCGCCACAGCCGCTGTTCCGGGGGTTGTGGTCGGCGCCGCGGTCGCCCAGCAGTTCACCATGTTCAGCTTTTCGCTCGCGTTCAGTGTACTGCTGGTGCTTTTGTCATATTATCTTTTTACCGGACGGGATATCTCCATAATCAGGACGAAAGCACACGAACAGCCGGTTGAGCGGAAGCTGGTTGACGCGGAAGGCGAGGTTCACACATACTCCCCCGATATGCCGGTTGGACTGGCCGGCAGTTTTTTCACCGGTTTTTTTTCGGGAATCTTCGGCATCGGCGGCGGCATCATCCACGTCCCGTTGATGTACTCTGTTCTGGGACTCCCGGTTCATATCGCCACGGCGACATCCCATTTCATCCTGGCGATCACCAGCCTGTTTGCGGTCATCATCTTTTTCGGGCTGCATCAGATTGATCTCGATTACGCAGTGTTCATCGGTGTCGGGGCGATTTTTGGAGCATATCTTGGAGCCAGACTGGCGCGCCGCACCCATCCACTGCTGATCAAGCGTTCAATTGCCGTCTGTCTGCTGTTGCTGGCCCTGAAACTGATTGCAGGAGTTGTGTGACAGTTCATATTTTCCACATAAAGGAGAATTATCATGGGAACACGAGAAAATTTCTTTGACGGAGTCGCTAAAACCATAAATACCGGAGGCGAAGCGCTTGTTGCCGTGTATGATACCGGCGCCAGTCTGCTGCAGCGCACCTGCACGAAGCTGTTGGCGTGTGAGAAATCAACTCTTTCCGGCAGCATCAAGGAGTACCAGGCAAAAATACACAACCTGCTTATCGAAATCGGCAGGGAAAGTTCCCGATTCACCGAACCGGCGGAAGCCTTTGCTGCAGCCCAGGTGCAGGCTTTGATCTCTCAACTCAAAGAGTATGAAGAGGCCATCAGCGCAGCCCGGCAGCGTATTGAAGAGCTTGCCCGCGAAAGGAACGCGAAACGAGAGGCGCTGTGGTCGTTTAACCTGCCGGTAATAAAGAGAGAGAATCTGTTCGCGAATGTTCTGGGGAGTGCGTCAGCCAGATTAGCCGGTGAAAAGGCACTTTCAGCCGGCGCCTTTAAAGACCTGTCCAACAGGGAGATATTCAAGCGGGTTGCCAGGTATCTCCTGTCCAATGAAACAGAGCTGCGTCGTATTCTGGTTAAAGACCTGGGTACTACGGGCGATTGCGCTGCCCTTCCTGCCCTTGTCGAATCCCTGAATGACACGGATGCAGGGGTCAGAATTGCCGCGCTGGAATCGATCAGGAGTATTACCGGAGCAGATCTGGAATTTGATGTCAATGCCGAAGGCGAAGCGCTGGCCGCGCAGATTAATCTCCTGAAAGCATCTCTCGACAGCTGGTCGGCAGCGCGTGAACCCTCTCCCATAGAGCCTGTCACGGAGCTGGAAGAGGCGGTTGTGCTCGAAGAAGTCGCCAGCGCCGATGCCGCAGAACCGGAAGCCGAAGAACTGCAGCCCGCTGCCGGACAGCTTGAACCGGAGATACAGCAGGAGGCGGCAGGCCCGGTGGAGGCAGCTGAAACTCCCCAGGAGGCAGAGGCAGAAACGGCCGTTTCAGCCGAAGCACCCCAGGTACGGGATGAGGGCGAAGAGCTTCACATGCCGGCCGCACACGGTCAAAACGTCGCCAACTGGAAGCGCACCCGCACCAAAAAGTAGCGTGCGCACTACTGGCAGGAACTGCGCACCATCAATAACGACACCCAGGCAGTGAAGGCTAGACCTTTGAGGCTTTTAGAACCTTAAAGGTCTTGCTGTTCCCGGGTATATTCTCAAAAAATCACGATGGCGCCGGAACCATCGTGCAAAGGGCTTATACGTGAAAAAAGCTTTACTGATAGGCGTGCCGAATGTCGGTAAAAGCACGATATTCAGCCGCCTGAGCGACAGCAAGGCCAGTGTGCGTTCATACCCCGGCACCGCAGTTGAGGTGAAGAGGGGCGTACTGAAGGTTGACGGGTACGACGTTGAGCTAATTGACATACCCGGCGTCTACAACCTCTTTGCCAATACCGAAACGGAGGGCGTTGCGCGGCGCATCCTGATAGATGAAGCCCCCGATGTCGTTATCCAGGTCTGCGACGCCAAGAACCTCAAACGCTCATTCATGCTCACGGCGCTGCTGGCGGAGTGTCACATCCCGCTGGTGCTGGCGGTCAATATGATTGACGAGGCGGCCCAGAAAGGGATCAAGGTCAAGCGGCACAAACTGGAAGAGCTGCTGGGCACGGTCGTTGTGGAAACCATCGCCTCGGAAGGCGTCGGTGTCGGCCATCTGGTATCGGCACTGGGCAAGGCACTGAAACCCTCCTACCCCTCCCGTCTTCCGGCCGTACTGGCTGACGCTGCCGTTACTCTGACGGCACTGACAGACTCTGTCGTCTCCACGGAATGGGGAAAACGGGCCCTTGCGTTCTTTTCACTGGCCGGTGACAAGGAGACCGCACGCTGGGCCCTGAGCCACTGCGGCACCCTCGACAATCCGGAGGCGCTGACTGCCATAGACAAAGCCGAGCGAGGATTTCACCGTCCGCTCGACCTGATCATGTCCCGCGTCAATGACCTCTGGGCGGAGTCGTTGTACGGGGAGTCGGTCTATTTTACAACCGTTACCTCCACACCGCTTTTGAACAGGATCGGCGACCTGGCATTAACGCCGCTGGCGGGATCGCTGATCCTGATCAGCCTGGTTATTTCGCTCTATTTTATTGTCGGGAAATTTGCTGCGGGTATGGTGGTTGACTTTCTGATGAATGATTTTTTCGGCGGCATGGTGGCCCCGCCGCTGAAAAGTGCCGTAGCCTTGA
The DNA here is from genome assembly GCA_903868145.1 of uncultured Desulfuromonadales bacterium. Lineage (GTDB taxonomy): Bacteria > Desulfobacterota > Desulfuromonadia > Geobacterales > Pseudopelobacteraceae > CAIPTY01. The sequence goes on from CAIPTY010000078.1 coordinate 8,019, forward strand.
TACCCTATCCATTTGTCCGCGATATTATCGTGGGTGAATACGGGCTATTCACCATGGCCGTGGTTCCGGTGTTCGGACTGCTGCTCCCGATCCTGACGGTTTTCTTCTTCACCTTCGGACTTATCGAAGATTCCGGCTATATCCCCCGCCTTTCGATCCTGCTGGACAGGATTTTCCGCAAGGTGGGCCTGAACGGCAAGGCGGTGCTGCCGATGGTGCTCGGTTTTTCCTGTGTCACCATGGCGACTATTTCCACCCGGGTTCTGGACAGCAAGAGGGAGCGCTTCATCGCCATCTTCCTGCTGTCGCTGGGTGTTCCGTGCTCTGCAAAACTGAGCATCATCCTGGTGGTCCTGGCCCAGGTCTCCTTCGCCGGGTTTCTGGTCGTGGCCGGGGTTGTGTTCTCCCTGACCGTCGTCACCGGCATCATCCTGAACAGACTGATGAAAACGGAAACCACCAACTTCATCATGGAGATTCCTCCCATCCGCATCCCGAGCGTCATGAACGTGCTGGCCAAGACGTCGTACCGCTCGCTGCTGTTTCTTCAGGAGGCGGTGCCCCTGTTTATCCTTGCCGGGGTGGGACTGTTTTTCGCTGAAAAAATCGGTTTGTTAACAATCATCGAGAATGTCTCCGCACCGGTTATCAAGGGCTTTCTGGGGCTGCCTCCCCAGTTCGCCGAATCCCTGATACTGGGCTTCATACGGGGCGAGGCCGGCGTGGCGGTACTCAAGAAAATGGTTGATTCCGGCGTCATGAACCATTCACAACTGGTCGTGGCGATGGTCGTCACGATCCTGTTTATCCCCTGTGTCACCAATTTCATGCTGATTATCAAGGAACAGGGGACAAAGAAGGCGCTGGCAATCATCTTTGCAGTGACCAGCTGCGCCATACTGACCGGCGGAGTTATGAACCACATCTTTCGCTGGGCTTCCATTACGTTTTGAGGGGTAGAATATGAAAATAGTGCATGTTACGGAAGAGGTTATCGAGACCGTCTGGAGATTTGAGGAGCGGGGCGGCTGCACACTGGAAGATGTAAAAAAAGAGCATGAGGACAGCAAAGACTACATTGTCGATGACGAACTGATGGCTGATCTGGAAAAAAGCGGGCTGGTTACGATTAACAACCGTCAGATCTCCCTGACCCCGGAGGGAAAGGCGCAGGCGCGACCGATCATTCGTCGTCACCGGCTGGCGGAACGACTGCTTGTTGATGTGCTCGGCATGCCCTTCGAGGAGATCGAAGAATCGGCCTGCGAGTACGAGCACACCCTGGCTCCCGGCTTGACCGAGGCGATCTGCACCCTGCTTGGTCACCCGCGCGAATGTCCGCACGGCTCACCCATACCGGACGGGGAGTGCTGCCAGAAGGCGGAAAGTTCGGTGCAGTCATTTGTAAAGTCGCTGGCGGCGCTGGAAGTGGGGGACGACGTGCGGATATCCTTCATCAGAAAAGATGATCCGGTGCTGATCGGGAAGCTGGTATCATTCGGCGTTTCACCCGGCAAAATCTTGAAGATACGACAGAAGTTCCCCGCCTACGTCATTCAGATCGAGCACACCCAGATTGCCCTGGAGCAGGACATCGCCGCTGATATCTTCGGGTTGAAGGTCTGATGGATTAAGGTGTGGAGGCGGTATCGGCCAGCTGATGCCGTACTGCCGTCAGCACGCGCTCTATCTCGGCGACGCACGCATCGAATATTTTTCCACAATCCAAATCCGGTTCGCCCTGTGCCAGTGCGGTTTCGAGAGACTCTGCCAGCGTTGCCAACTTCGTTGCGCCGATGCTTGCGGCGCTGCTCTTGAGGGTATGGGCGGTTCGCCGGGCCAGTTCCCTATCTCCGGCAGCCAGCGCCTCCCCAATGATCGCCACCGCATTTGACTTTTTCTCGGTAAATGAGTTGAGCAGCCAGTGGTAGAGCTTCCGATTGCCGTCAAGGCGGTTCAGGGCGCTTGCAACGTCGAGACCCGGGATGTCGGGCACCGGCGTTTCGATTCGGCAGGCGCGCCCGCCGGTTTCGCCGAGAGGCACGGTTGATTCCTGAGCGCCAAGAAAAAAGTTCATGACCCGCAACAGCGTCTGTGCGTTAATCGGTTTGGCAACATGGGCATCCATTCCGGACTCCAGTATTTTCTGCCGCTCTTCCTCCATGGTGTGCGCCGTAAGGGCTATGATGGGCAGAGCGGAAAACCGGCTGTCCGCCCTGATCCTCCGAGTGGCCTCATGGCCATCCATCACCGGCATCTGGATGTCCATCAACACCAGATCATACCTGGTGTCTCCATCCATAACCCTCACCACCGCTTCCTGTCCGTTGTCCGCCACATCAACCTCAGCGCCACTGTCTTTGAGAAGCTCGATGGCCAGTTGCTGGTTTGCCTCGTTATCCTCCACCAGCAATACCCTGAAGGGGGAGAAATCGAACGATGACACCGTGGGTACCGGACCGAAAACACCATCCACCAGAAGATGCTCCCTATCGCTTTCCTGGCCGATGTCGAACCAGACCGTGAAGCTGAAGGTACTCCCCTGCCCAAAACTGCTTTCGCAGAAGATCTCGCCACCCATCAGTTCCACCAGTTGCTTGGAAATGGAGAGCCCCAGTCCGGTGCCGCCAAAGCGGCGCGTTGTGCTTTCATCAGCCTGGGTAAAAGGTTGAAAGAGCGTATTGATCTGATTATCCGACAGTCCGATGCCCGTGTCGCGGACGGAGAATTTGAGCTGCTGTCGCCCGGCTTCCTGTTTCAGGACGCTGGTTTTAAGCTCAACCTCTCCCTTGTGCGTGAATTTGACAGCATTACCCAGCAGGTTGACTATGATCTGGACAAGCCGGTGCGGATCGCCGACCAGGAGCGGTTCAATTTCGGGCGATGTATCGACCAGCAGGCGCAAACCCTTCTCCACAGCGTTCTGCTGCACCATGCCGGTCGCATTGGCAATAATGACAACCGGCCGGAATAAAACCTGTTCCAGACGCAGATGCTGTGCCTCTATCTTGGAATAATCCAGGATATTGTTAACGATATTGAGCAGCAATTCTCCGGCTGAATGTATCTTTCCGAGATAATCATGCTGCCGGGTCGGCAGGCCAGTCTTCAGCACCAGAGCCGAAAATCCGATAATGGCGTTCAACGGTGTGCGGATCTCATGGCTCATGTTGGATAAAAACTGGCTCTTGGCGCTGCTGGCCGCTTCGGCTTCAGCTTTGGCCGTGCGCAACTCCTCTTCCATCAGCTTGCGGTGTGTGATGTCGTGTGCGGTTCCACTGGCGCCAATTATCTCTTCTCTTTCATCAAACAGATACAGGCCATTGAATACCAGACAGATCTCTTTCCCCGATTTCCCGATATGGGTGGTCTCATGCTGTTCGACTGATTCGCCGCGCATCAGACGGGCAAACTCCATCCGACTCCGTGCGGCGCTTTCCGGGGTTTGAAAATCACTGAATTCCTTTCCGAGCATATCGTGTATCTCATAACCCAGAACCTGTGCCCAGGACAGATTGAGGTAGGTAAATCTTCCGTCGGTGTCACAGCGCCAGATCAGATCCTGCGATGTTTCCACCAGAGTGTGGTAGAGTTCCTCGGAACTTCTCAGTGTTTCCTCCATCTGTATACGCGCGCTGATATCCCGACCGATACCGATAAGTATCAGGGCGCCGTTGAGCGGATCTGTTACCGGAGATGCATTTGCCGTGTACCAGAGATATGTGCCGTCTTTACATCTCACCCGGTATTCAATTCCGCTCTGTTTTTCGCCTGTTGTAAAGGCGCGCTCCATGAACAAAAAACAGCCGGGGACATCGTCGGGATGGATAAAGAGGCTGAACGGGTGGCCGATGGTTTCGCTCTGTTCGTGACCAAATACAATCGACCACTGGGGTGATACGTAATCGAAGCACCCTTCGGGTGTCAGTGCAAACAGGACGTCATTGAGATTTTCAACAAAGGAGCGGAAGCGCTGCTCACTTGCTCGAAGGGCTTCTGAGACACGGTTTTTATCAAGAGCGATGCCGGCCAGATTGGCGGCCTGCTGAATGGTGTTGATTTCAAGCTCATCAGGAGAGCTGGCTTCAAGGTGATAGATGGCAAAGGTGCCGAGTACCTGACCCGATGATGAGCGGATCGGCTGTGACCAGCAGGAGCCCAGACCGGCGCGGGCTGCCAGTTCTGTGTAGGGCGCCCAGTAGGGATGTGTTGCGATGTCTTCAACAATGACCCGCTCCCCGGTAAAGGCGGCTGTGCCGCAGGAACCCACACCCAGGCCGATTTCGAGTCCGTTGACAGCTTCATTATAGAAATCAGGCAGACTGGGCGCCACACCTCTGCCGAGATGCCTTCCGTCGCTATCCAGCAGCAATATGCTGCAGAGCATCGCCGGATTCAGTGACTCTACTCCCCGCACAATGGCTTCAAGAATATCGGGGAGCGGCACATCCTCCGCGAGCAGTTCCAGGGTCTGGCTGCGAAACTGTTCAAACTCGTTCAGTGTGTATAACTCTCCGGTTCGCGCCACCACCTGATCTGCCAGCGTTTCGTTCATCTGCCGGATTTCGTCGTACTGTTGTCGAATCTTCTCCTCACTGCTCTTCAGTCTGCGGGATGTTCTTAGCAAACGCACTGCAACGAACAGCAGGGCTAAGCCCATCGCCGTGGCGACAACCCAGTAGACGGGCGTCAGATCTTTATGGGGATAGGGATCGTACAGGAATGGCTTGAGATTGACGTTTTTGGGCAGCATGCCGAGTTCATTGTAGGTTTCGGCAATATGCCGCCAGCGACCGGCGTGCATGTAGCCGATCTCAACCAGATCCGGCTGGATCAGCTTTCTGATCTCTACAGCTTCGTATTTCAGATGGTCGCGGTCGGCCTGTGGCGTGTAGGTGGATATGATCAGGTTGATGATCTCATCCGGGTTCTGCAGGGCATAGTGCCACCCCTTCAGGCTCGCCTCCCGGAAGGCTCTGGCCCGGGCGGGGTGGTTTTTCAGTTCGTTTTCGGTGGTAAAGAGGGTGTCGCCGTAAAAGTCGATTCCGGCGGAACGGGGTGTATAGGCATGATAGGGGAAACCGGCACGTATCAGGTCATCAGGTTCGTTGGTGATATAGGCGGAAATGGCATCCGCCCTGCCGCTGATGAGATCCTGGATGGTATAGCTCTGTTCAAGGCGCCGCATCGTGACGCCCTCTTTGGTGAGGTACGCCAGCACTTCTTCCGCCTGCGGCCGCAGCATCAGCCGCTTGCCCACCAGCGAGTGGATTGTCTGGCTGGAGGAATGTTCTCTGGTCAGCAGGATTTGAGCGGAATGCTGAAAGATGACCGCCAAGGTCACCACCGGTTTGCCGGCATTGCGCTCAAGCAGCAGACTGCTGGTGCCGACGCCGTACTCTGCCCTGCCGTCAATGACCTCCAGAGCCGGATCCTTGCCCGCTGTGGCCGGTTTGATGGTGACATTCAGGCCGGCATCGCGGTAGTACCCCTGCTGCACGGCGGCATAATAACCGGCAAACTGGAACTGATGGAGCCACTTGAGCTGGAGGGTGACGTTTTCCAGGGCGGAAGCCGGGGAGACCGTACAGAGGACAAACATGAGGATAATCGCCAGCAGAGACGGGCGCGGACGCGAAACCGCAGACATGAGGGAGGTGAAACTCACGGTATCAGCTCGCCAGGAGTTCGTTTACGGTGGCCTTCAACTCTTTCAGGTCGATAGGCTTTGAAAGGACTTTATTTGCCTTTATCGCCTTGGCAGTTGCGAGCAGGTATGATTTGTCGATAACGGCCGACCCCCCGGTAAGGACGATTATCCGCGTCGTGCGAGATTTTCCCCTTATAGCCATTATGGTCTCTATACCATCCATTTCGGGCATGAGCATATCGGTTATGATCAGGTCATAGTCGTTGAGTTCCGTCAATTTGAGGCCAACCTTGCCGTTTTCGGCGGTATCAACCGTGTGACCGTCGCCCGTGAGGACTTCCGTCAAAATATGCAGAATATCTGCATCGTCATCTATTGCCAGTATGTGTGCCATGTGGTTCTCTCCTTGTGTGACTTGTGAACAAAATATTATGTGGTGCCAATCTACATGTTTTCTGTTTGATTGTCATACACAAAATGTAATAATCCTGCAAATGCATTTTAAACACAGAGGGCACAGAGAACACAGAGTAAAACGGAGAGGTATTAGCTGAAAAGCGGGTTGTATGACTCACCCGGAAGGATTTCAGTTTTTTGGTTTTAAGCCGTTTGTTTCTCAGTATAATCCGTGTCTCTGTGGTATTGAACGGCCGTTTTTCGAGACAGTGGTCCGGCGCTCTGGCATGCAGCAAACCGATAACGCTCTGTATACAGGAAAGGAGAGGATGTCACATGGAATCTAGCGAGAAAAAGAAGGGGATCAACCGCAGGACGTTCATAAAGGCGGGAATAGCAGGAACCGCGACGGCTCTTATCGCACCGCCCGCATTCGCAGATGCGCTGCAGCAGATGGCCGCCACTGACCAATCACCTTTTCCCAAACCGGTCTATCGCACGTTGGGGCGCACCGGGCTGAAGATCTCGGTGGTCAGCTTCGGAGCCATGCTGACGCCCGAACCGGAGGTGATCCGCGTCGCCATCGATCAGGGTGTCAACTACATCGATACAGCCCGCAAATATATGGGGGGCAAAAACGAGGAGATCGTTGCCAAAGCCATCAGGGGGGTGCGTGACAAGATACATATTGCAACCAAGACCCTGCCCGAATCAACAACAAAGGCCGAGATCATCCGGGACGTGGAGACCAGCCTGAAAACTCTGGGAACCGATCACATCGATGTCATTCAGCTGCATCACCTCACCGGCAGGGAGCGGATTTTCATCGCAGAGACGCGTGAAGCCCTGACACTCCTGAAAAAACAGGGAAAAGTACGCTTCTGCGGCGTGACTACTCACAAAAACGAGGCCGAGGTGCTGAACGCCCTGGCGGATGATCCTGACCGGTTTTTCGATACCTGCCTTGTCAAGTACAACTTCAAGGTAGACAAAGCGGTTTCAGCCGCCATCGACCGGGCTGCATCCGCCGGTATCGGCATCATCGCCATGAAGACCCAGGTTGGCGGCTATGACATAACGGGTCTGGGCGGGATCAGCGCCCATCAGGCCGCCCTGAAATGGGTGCTGCAGAACCCTCGGGTGACCGCGGCCATACCGGGCATGAAGGATATGACGCAACTCCGCGAGGACATCGCCGTGATGGGGATGCCTTTCGCATACGCCGACCTGCGGCGTCTTGACCGCTATGCCGAAGCCATCGCCCCCTTCTACTGCACCTTCTGCGGGACGTGCGAGGCGGGCTGCCCACGGGGGGTGGATGTGTCAACCGTCAACCGCGCACTGATGTACGCCGAAGGGGGCTATCGTGATATCTCCCTGGCCCGCGCCACATACGCCGAGCTGCCGCAGCTGGCAACGGCAGCCGCCTGTGTGGATTGTGCGGGATGCACCGCCCGCTGCATCAACGGACTCGATATCTCCGCCAAGATGGAGCGTGCCCGGAGCGTGCTGGCATGAAGGCGCACATCTCAACCACACATTCAGTGAAACTGCTGGTGCTTGTGCTGTTGCTTACCATATCCTTCCCGTTCACTTCACGTGCCGCTACCGACATGGATGCCCTGCTTCCGCCCCTCTCCTGCGGTTCCGGGTGGCAGATCGAGGGAAAAGCGGTTCTCTACGACCGTGACTCCCTCTCAGACCGCATCAATGGGGAGGCCGAGCTGTACATGCCCTACGGTTTTGACCGCATGGCCGCTGCGCGCTATGCGCCGAATAAGGGCACCGGTTCCGGCATTGATGTGGAAGTCTACCGCATGGCTTCACTGCTGGACGCCTTCGGCATGTTTGCCAACTACCGTCAGAAGGATGGGCGGACGCTTTCCATTGGCGCCGGTTCCAATCAGACGGGATCACAGCTCTATTTTTACCAGGATCGCTTTTTTGTCCATATACAGACGACCGGCGCTGATGCTGCCGATGCGGACACACTGGCCGACTGTGGACGATCAGTCGCATCACTGTTGACGGGCAATCAGAACAAACCATCCGAGCTTGCGGTTTTTGACCGCCAGGAGGTGCTCAAGGGCACCGAACGATACCTCCCCCAAAGCCTTCTGGGGTATGACTTCCTGAACAGGGGGCTGATGGCCGATGCCGTTGTCGATGGTGAGACCGTGCAGATATTCCGCCTTCTGGGGACAACCGCTGAATCGGCATCGGCGGCCTTCGCGGGTTACCGCTCCCAACTGCCTCAGGGTGCGCTTGAGGACAGTGGGAGCGGCGCGACATTCCTTGAGGGTGTTGATCCGCTCTATGGACCGGTTATGGTTATGAGGAAGGGCAACTGCTTTGCGGGTGCGCTGAAGTTCAAGGGGAAAAAGGGAGCTCGGGCTCTGCTGGAGAGTGTCTGCAGGTGACGTTGGGCATCCAGGGCAGTTGAACCACGGAGACACGGAGACAAAGCGGTACTTACAGAAAAAAAGGGGAAGACATTTCTGTCTTCCCCATATTCATTTCAATTTTCCCCGAGGAGAGATCAGTGATCGACAGCCTTGGCCATACCGAGGCCGGTATTCTGCCGTACATACACTTCGTCAAACATCTCTTCGGACCTTCTGTTCGGGAACATCAGGCAGCCGATGATCGCAGCGGCAAAGCCCAGCGGGATCGAGATGAT
>CAIPTY010000079.1 GCA_903868145.1 uncultured Desulfuromonadales bacterium
ATAATACTATTGATTTATGTGTAGTGTGACGGTATTCACCTGACAGTTGGTCATTTTCTAGGGGTGGCCATACTGCCCTTGAATGGTAAAAGATGAAGTTGCTCAGACTAAATCTTTCCATCAAGGAGGCAAGTATGACCACCGCAGAGAAAGTATCACGTAGAAAGCTCAGTTTGCTAGACTTGGCCGCTGATCTTTCAAATGTCAGCCGAGCCTGCAAGATCATGGGTTACTCACGGCAACAGTTCTATGAAATCCGTCGCAACTATCAGACCTACGGTTCAGCCGGTCTGGTGGATCGGATGCCCGGTGCCAGAGGCCCGCATCCAAACAGAGTTGATGAAGCTGTCGAACAGACGATTCTGGAGCACTGCCTAACTCACCCTGGTCATGGTCCGCTGCGTGTTGCCAACGAACTGGCCCTCAAAGGCACCCAGGTCAGCTCAGGTGGCGTTCGTGGCGTCTGGAACAGGCACAACCTGCTGACCAAGCAGGAACGGATGCTAAGGCTTGAAAAGAGCGTCCGGGAGCAAGCGTTTGAACTGTCCGATGAACAGATTCGAGCCCTTGAGCGATTCAGTCCGGAGTTTAGGGAACGGCATATTGAGACCAAACACACCGGCGATCTGGTGGCTGTGGATACGTTCTTTGTCGGCACCCTGAAAGGCGTGGGAAAGGTCTATCTGCAGTCGGTCATCGACTGCTACTCACGCTATGCCTGGGGCAGACTCTACACCAACAAACTGCCAGTGACCGCAGTGCATGTGCTCAACGAAGATGTACTTCCGTTCTTTGAAGAACATAACGCCCGGATCAGCACAATCCTCTCAGACAACGGCCGGGAGTTTTGCGGCAGGCCAGACAATCATCCCTACGAGCTGTTTCTGCAGCTTGAAGAGATCGAGCACCGCACTACCAAGGTCAGGCGTCCACAGAGCAACGGTTTTGTGGAGCGGCTACACAGAACCTTGCTGGACGAGCATTTCCGGGTTATGGGACGTACCAAGTGGTACGAATCGCTTGATGAGATGCAGACCGACCTGGATAGCTATCTCAAGACCTACAACTACGACCGCCCGCACCAAGGCAGAAACATGCTTGGCAGGACTCCGTACTCGGTTTTCATAGACGGCTTGCCAAAGAACGAAGATTCAGATATTGAGGACTACAAACTGGCAGCGTAAATCACGACCCATTCAAGGGCACTGTCAGGTGAATACTATCTCTGTACAATTTATGTAATATGTCAAAGCTATTTACAAATTACATAACATGCTCTGCGCCCAGGTTTCATCCAGCGGGACATATCAGCACATCATAAAGCTTGTATCCCTTGATACGAATATTCTCTTCATAATATCTTTCGACAAAATCTTCAAAATCACTTATCACCTTATTAAGTTCGTCGGGGATAGGGACTTTGGGAATTCTCTTACTTATTTGTGGATAGAAATCCAGCAACTCCTCAAACGTTTCAATTACTTCATTCTTAATCAGTTCTTCAAGCCCATTAATATCTACGCCAGTATCCTCTTCTTCAGCAACATCTTCATATTCTTCAATATGTTCACGACAATCTTCAATTACTCGCAGTAAATTATCAATATGCTCAAGCACCGGCTTAAAGCAATCTAGTTCATCAAAAAAAGAGCGGTGATCTATGAGAACCCCCTCAAATTCATCAAGAGCATTTTCATATTTTATTAGATACGGATGTCTATATACTTTTTCACTTGTATCCATAATATATCTCCAATCTTATTTGTTGTGAATTGCTCTTTACCCACACACACGTGAACTACTTCGCTCGATATGCCATAAATATAACAAAGGGAGTGGAGGAAATTTTCCCATCGGCGTTCTCTTTCCCCCTTCGCTTTTTTATAAAATCCCTGAACTCAGATGGAAAAGTGTAGGTTGCAATAAAATCGGGCCTAATCAGTTTTTCATTGGTCTCGGTTACAAGATTCTTTTTTATTTCGGTGATGGTTTCTTGTATTTTTACAACAATCTCTTCTTTATTGAGATGTTCTGCTTTCTTAGGTGATCTAGTAACTAAAACCATCAAGCCTATTGATTCAATATTTGGATATCTACTCTTATCCTCCCTAGATCTCTCCATTAATGCTTTTCTAGCAGTTGTCGCTTGGTCGACGACCTTATTCCATCTGTTTCTTGCTTGAATAGTAATTTGAGGATCAGACCAATTAATGCCCGCCACCTTTAATTCAATAGCAATTGTTCTGTTCCCATGCCATGCAAGAAAGTCAACTCTTCCGGCCTTACTTTTCTTCTCGTCCACTTCATCAGCATCAGGATCATTATCACATTCTTTTTCTCGATCAATTCTTGCCTCTGGTCGAGACCTAGCGGACACCTTTGATATTGCATTTGCAAACAATCCAGACATAATTCTTTCACTTGCTTTTAAGGGTGGATCTAAAGGTATGTCACCAAGTGACATATTTTCTTGCATCAATTGTCGATAATTTTCTGTGGCGACCTCAATAAGTACTGATTTCAGAAATTCTCCAGTACCATTACTTTTTCCAGACTCTTTAACAACCTTAAACATAAATTTCTCCTTCGACTGATAAGTTATGATTACCCGTTATTGTAATGATTTGAGGAAAGCCCCTTAATGAGCTAGCCGCCTTGGGTAGTCTCCCAGATTCAGTTGTTTCTTGACATCTGCAAGACTGATCTCACGCCCTTCTTCCAGATCAAACAAACCCTGGACAATAGCGCGCATGAATCGGCGTTCCTCGTCCTTTGCCTCAAAGTCGGCAACCCCTTGCAGTACTGCGACACCACGTCCCCGGCTGGTAAGAAGCATCGGACGATGGCTGTCAACTGCCTGTTTAACCAGTTTACCGGGATTAATCTTTACATCAGTCAATGGAATTACATTTTCCGATAATTTAACGGTCTGCACAGAGACCTCCTGTGTTGATTTAGACCTTTTAATAGCACCTGTCAAGAGACCTGCATAGTGGTTATGTCGGGCCGGACTTCGCCATTTTTTTCTCAATCACTTCCAGCAACCGCACCATCGCCAACGTATCCTGACAGCAATATTCAAGCAGTGCTTTACGAATCTTTGCCAGCTCTTTCGGATCATCTGCCACTTTGCACATCTTCTGATATGCCTCGATGGCTTCTCCTCCATCCCCGACTTCCAACCCTTCGTAACTCATGTCTGCTACAAACGCCGGAAGCACTTTTTTGATGGAATGCGAGCCCTGCTGCTTCCAGGAATAGAGCGCACGCCCCTTGAACGGCGCCAGCAGATCCCGTACATTTTTGATAATGGCATTGATATGTTTTGCCTTTTTAGGAAACTGCTCGGCTAGTTCTTTAAGCCGCCCTTTTTCAAATGGCTGGTAATACACCAACACGCAGGCATCGCTGGGAATTTCCGCAAGCAGATTATCCAGTAATTCTTTCCGAGGATCGCACTTCGGCTTGGCAAGAAACTCTTTGTGATAAAGCTTGCCACCTTTTCGTTTCTGAATATGCAGGGAATATTGGAAAGGGATCTGCTGATAGGGCTTGAGACCATCATAAGGCGGTACTGCTGCCCGAAATGTCTCAAAATCAAGGTAATAAAGCGGATACCAGATGTCATTGAGAAAGTCTTTCAGTCCTGTAAGGTCAACTACCAGTTTTTTATTGAGAAATGTTTTAACCTGCTGAAGCTGTTGCCCCTTGAGCTTATCAAGAGGAATGTCCTCCATTTTGACGATGCCTTCTTTATACAAAGGCCACTTTTTTACCCCGTTACCAGCAAGATCAAAGATGGAGTTTTCAGGCATTTTCTCCCAGCAGTACCCCATGAAATCGCAACAATACGGCTTTGAGCAGTATGGACCGATATCAATCTTAGGTGCATTTTTACCTGCCAGCATTTTCTGCTGCTTCTCAATCTCCGTCTTTATTCCCGCCTGCTTTGCTTTGATGTCAGCAGTGACATCCTCTGAAGTAAAAAGCGCCTGTACGTCCAGATCCCCTTTGCGGATATATTCCTTGTTGAGATGTGTCACAAACACTTTGCTGATCGGGACACCAGAACCGGAAATCACGTAATACTGAACAGCAACATCATCCAGATGGACATCTTTCACGTCATTGCTAGCTTTCACTTCATACAGTTCCCAATTGCGGCCAACTTTACGCATAATGTCAGCTTTGACCAGCACACCACCATAGCTGAAGGTCGCCTCATATATGACTTTGGCCTTTTTCAGAGCCTTTTGTGTCTCGCTGATCTGCACATCAAAAGGCACGCCGTCAAATTCTATAAACGTGCCTCCGGGAAATATATTATGAGCTTGCGCGCCGACTTCATTCCCCTGTTGGAAAGATGCCATTGCAGATTTTGAAACATTACGAAGTTCAGGAGGCTCATGAGTATATAGCCAGAGTGACTTGTGGCACTGAAGGCCTCGAATATAGCGGGATTTACTGAGAGTAAATTTTCTCTTGGCCATGGCTGGTTTCCTTTTCAATTTTGAATATCAGTCCGGTAAACGGGTTTGCTATTTCAGTGATTACGGACGAACTTATTGTAAAATAGCTCCGTTATTTCTTTCATGTCATCAGACAAATACTGCAATGTGGTTTCTTTGGTCGTGTCGGGAATTCCGTAGAACGCCTCTGCTATGCCGCCGGTAATACAAGCAAGCGTATCGGTGTCGCCCCCCAGTGAAACAGCCAACCTGATGGCATGCTCAAATCCATTTGAATCCAGAAAGGCGACCAAGGCCTGCGGGACTGTTCCCTGGCAGGTGACATCATATTGGTATGTTAGTCGAATGTCATCACAGTTCATGGTAAGGTCATATCCGAAAGTTGCCGTTATATACCGCCTCATCTCACCCTTTGATGTGCCGTGACGAGCCAAGAATATTGCCGCAGCTGTGGCTTGAGCACCTTTGATCCCCTCAGGATGGTTATGGGTGATGACGGTATACTCCTCAGCTTTACGCAACACTTCATCAAGCGTTTCATATGCCCATCCGACCGGACTTATCCTCATGGCTGAACCATTGCCGTAACTGTTGTATGGTTTAGGTTTCCGGCTTTTCGCCCATTTGCGAAATCGTCCCCCATATTCGGCATCAGGATAGAGGTTGTAATATCCCCGCAGTTTTTCTTTGTAGGAAGTATTGTGTAAAATGGCATCCGCCAGCGCCACCGTCAGTACAGAATCATCGGTAAAATGACACGTATCCTGAAATAGCTGAAATTCTGTTGTATTGATGTTGTCCCACTCATAGATGGAACCGATAATATCACCAGCTAATGCGCCAATCATTTTCGATCGACTCCTGTTCTTTGTGAGTTCCAGTATTGCTTTGCCCGCTCTATCGCCTGTTCCATCCGCCCCCGTCCGACGGGATTTGCACTGTGGATTGTCACCGCAATGGCGGAAAGAGTCCCGTCATAAGCACCCCGTTCAATATAGCAGGCAACTTCATACCCAGTTCCACCGTCATCACCCAAGTCGTGATCAAGCGATATTGTGGTGACACTGCCTGCCGCAAGAAGCTCTATGGCTTCAACAGCTGTTTTTGCATGATAATCAAATTCAGGCGGCATTGGCCGCTCGTCATCAAGCCAGATTTTCATAGTTTGATATCCTTTTTGCCTGTAACTATTGTTTTCAGGCCCAAGAAATTTAATTCTTACAAGTCCCCAAAAAACATCTTTCACGGAATAATGTGAAATTCTGAGTATGAAGTTCGGAACACCCGCCATATCAAGAGTCCGGCAATGAACATCTTGCTTACCAAGGCATATGTAGGTTCAGGAAACACTTCAATGTAATCAGGAAGAACTTTGGTTATATTCAGAAATCCTCAAAACTTGTTCAGGAAATTTCTGCCCCCAGTAGAGCCTTCCGAAATTCTTTAGGATAATGAGCCTTCAGATAGGCGCTCTGGTAGGCGATCAGGGCGTAGGGTGCCAAGTAGGACTTGTTTGCGACATACACCGCAAGCTTTGCCATCTGGTCGAATATCGCCTCGGCCTTCTTCATGTCGAGGGTGTTGTTTTTTGCCCCCTCCAGGAAGAGTCCTTTATGGAGTGTGATCTCATCGTCATCTTTCTTGAACATTGCACGCCAAAGCCTGTCGGCCTGACCCAAGGAATATCCGGCAAGGCAGCAGGAGATCTGCATGATCTGCTCTTGGTAGACGATGACACCGTAGGTATTGTTGAGGATCGGCTCCAGTTGCGGCAGTTCGAAGACGACCTCCTTGCGGCCATGTTTGCGGCCGATGAAGTCATCCACCATCCATGATCCGAGCGGGCCGGATCGATAGAGCGCGTAGGCTGCGATGAGATCCTCAAAACAGGATGGTTTGAGCTTGATAAGCATCTCTTTCATGCCGCTGGATTCAAGCCAAAAAACTCCGGTGGTGTTGCCGGCGGCAATCAGGTTATAGGCGGCATGGTCGTCGTCCCTCAGGGAGTTGATATTGAAGTCCGGGGCCTCGCCTGCCAGGACAAGCCTTACGGCATTCTCGATCACGGTCAGGTCTTCCTCCCCCATGAAGTAGAAGTTTATCAGGCCGAACAGATACACATAGTTATCGGAATACTGGGTGTAGATCGAGCCGGTCTTCTGGTCTTTATAAAGCGGCAGGAACCCTTCAAGCCTGTCAGGCGCCACCACTACGGCAGCATCATGAGGCAAAACGTGACAGGTCAATCCCTCCAGGCAGAGCGCAGTATCCAGCAGGTCCTTAACCTGAGGATCAGATTCATACAACTCCTTCAACTGCGGTTCCTGCTGCATGGCTGTGACCAGGGGCATCTTTAGATCATCCGGGATCAGTTTGACGATCCGGTCAACGTCACCATAGTTCATGTACAGTGCCCGGCCCACTCCACGCACTGCTGCCTTGGCGCTCAGGGTTTCAAAGGTATTTATTTTGCAAACGCAGTCTCGACCGTGCTTCTCTGTCAAGTACTCAATCAATTCATTGCGGCGGGCCGGACAGATATGAAAGTAGAAAAAAGGAATTGAAATACGTTCAGTATTGAGAAATCGCTCAAACAGCAAATTGTAGCGAAGAGGATCAAGTTCGGTAATCTTGGTTGCGTATGCTACTAATGAGCCGACCGCTGAACCCCAGCCTGGACCAACCGGAATGCCTCTACGCTTGGCCCATCTGATATAGTCAGTGACAATCAGGATATATCCTGACATATTTAATTTACTGATGCAATCCAGCTCATATTCCAATCGATCGGAGTAGGTCTTCAACTGCTTCAATGTCACGTCCGGGTATTTGGCCAGGATGTTTGATATCCGCTCTTTTAAGCCTTCGGTTGCAAGATCACGCAGCATGTCGTCTTGATGTATCCCCTCTGGTGTCTCGAAGTGCGGTAGGTAATAAGTCTTTCCATCAATAGGCAGATCAAGATTACAGCGGTCGGCAATAGCCAGAGTGTTGCAGATCGCCTCTGGCGAGTAGGAAAAGGACTGCCACATATCTTGTGGCGACTTGACGTAGAGTTCATCAGATAAATATTCCAGGTGTTCAGATTTGCTCATTTTTTTGCCGGTCTTGATGCTGAGCAATACTTTATGAGCACGTGCATCTTCACGGTTGAGATAATGACAGTTGTTGGTCGCCACCAATGGCAGCTTCAACTCTGCTGCCACCTCCATCAGTCGTTTGTTGACAGCATTCTGCTTCTTGTTGGTGTTTTCCTGTAATTCAATGTAGTAGCGACCTTGAAATACTTTGCTATACCATTCGGCAGTAGCTATCACCTCTTTCATCATTCCACGACCACACTGCATGGCCAGCTCTCCCTTGAGGCAGGCGGACAGCGCGATCAGACCCTCGGAATAACTGGAGAGCAAAAAACGGTCAATACGTGGAACCTTATTAAATCCTTCCTTGTAACTTTTACTGGTCAGGTAACAGAGGTTCTTGTACCCCTGCATATTTTCACAAAGCAGTATCAGGTGATAAGCCGAGTTCAAAATTCCTTTGGTAGAATTAAAAAAGCGTGATTCTGGGGCAATATAAAGTTCGCAACCAATGATCGGCTTGATGCCGGCTTCCTTGCACTTGAAATAAAACTCCACCACCCCGAACATGTTGCCATGATCAGTGATTGCAATCGCCGGCATATTATATTGCTGAGCCTTTGCGATCAGGTTCTCTATGCGAATTGTGCTGTCAAGTATTGAATAATGGGTGTGTAGGTGCAGATGTGACCTTCCCCCCAGAAACTGAACCATTGCAAACTTAGTGATTTCGGTCTAGAACCCCAAAAAGGAGTTTAGACATGAAACCAAGACGATTCACCGAAGAGCAGATCATTGGAATTCTGAAGCAGGCACAGGCCGGCATGA
>CAIPTY010000080.1 GCA_903868145.1 uncultured Desulfuromonadales bacterium
ATCATCTCGATCCCGCTGGGCTTTGCCGCTGCGATCATCGGCTGCCTGATGTTCCCGAACAGAAGGTCCGAAGAGATGTTTGACGAAGTGTATGTACGGCAGAATACCGGCCTCGGTATGGCCAAGGCTGTCGATCACTGACGCTTTGACTTTAAATTCAGCCACGATGTGATATAGTGGGGGAGGCTTCGGCCTTCCCCATTTTTTTGCCTGCGAGGAACGTTGTGTGAATTCACCCGAACCTGTGCCGCAACACCCTGATACACTTGGGCTGTTTCCCGATCTGCGCAGCATCGCCAGATACTGTTCAGCCCCTGAGGTCAGCACATTTCTGAGAACCATCAGCAATCTGCTTGCCACCGATTACCAGCGCCTGACCGCCTGCCGATCCGGTTTTTCTGATCTCTTCCAGCGCATTGATGACGCAGACAGATCGGAAATGCTCGCGATCCATGATGAAATGAACCGTATGGAGATGGAGCGTTTTCTCCTTACCTGTTCGGTTCGCGCGCTTCACCAATCCTGTACCCACTATCGTGATATTCTGGCCCGGCGCGCCATGCTGCTTGTTGCGGCTGAGATGGAGGCTGATGGACGTCCGATGCCGGTCATACCGTTTTCACTCATCAGCATGGGGAGTGACGGTCGTGAAGAGCAGACCCTGATCACTGATCAGGACTATCTGATCGTGTATGGTGATGGCGGCGGGACGGAAGCGGATCAGTATTTTCTCGACTACTCGAACCTCCTGGTTGACAGACTGGAAGAAGCAGGCTTTAAACGCTGCACTGGCGGTATCATGCCGTCGAACCAGACCTGGCGCGGTTCCTTGTCCCAGTGGCGCAGAAGGTTGCTGGCCATTGTCCGGTACGAGGTTGAGGATTATGCCAGAAACATGATGGATCTCATTGTGCTCTCTGATGCCCGCTACGTGGCCGGTGACCGCGGTCTGGGCAAGGAGCTGGTCGACTTGATACGTTCCCTGGAACGGGATTATTCCCGGGCTCTGTGGGGAATGGCCAAGGCGGCAACAGAAATGAAAGTGGCGCTCGGATTTCTGAATCGTCTCTGGACAGAGAGCAGCGGCGAGCATAAGGGGGAACTCAATCTGAAACTCCTGGCATGGGCGCCGCTGGTTATGAATGTCCGCATTCTGGCCATCAACCTTGGAATACCGGCCACAAATACTGTTGAACGCATTAACCTGCTTGAACAGGAAGGCAGTTTTTCGTCAACACAGGCTCGCGACCTGCGTGCCGCCTATCACATCCTCACCAAGCACCGCATTCTTCTGCAAATAAGGGTTATCAAAGGTATATCGAAGGATTCCTATTATCTGAACCCCTACGAAATGCCGACAGAGGAGCGCGAGCGTATTCGCCATGCCATCATGAGAATTGAGGAGCTGCAGAAAATGATCCATACAAATTTTTCGATTGTTTGAAACCTTGCAGTATCAAGTATTTTTACGAATCAGGTGGGGGCGTAGGTGGAAGAGAAGCAGACAGAGGATCTGATCCGGACGCTGACCGGGATCGTCAACGAAGTTGCCCAGGGCGATTACCAGAATACCGGGACACTCTTCGAACTGACCAGGGCAGACACGTATCCGCCTGAAATCGTGTCACTGGCGGAATCCTTCGGCATGATGATTGTCAGGATCGATGCAAAACAACAGCACCTTGAGCGGCTGATCGATGATCTGAGCAGTAAAAAGATGGAGCTCGAGCAGATCGCATCACGCCTGCTGCTCGCCAATACAGGAATGCTGGAGGTGCTGGGAAGTGCAATTGCCAAGCGCGACAGCGATACCAGCGCCCACAACTACAGGGTTACCATATATGCCACACATCTTGGAAAGGCACTGGGACTGGACAATACTGCCTTGAACAGCCTCATCAAAGGTGCGTTCCTGCACGACGTCGGTAAAATCGCCATCAGCGATAAAATCCTGCTTAAACCGGGAAAGCTCACGTTCGAAGAGTTCGAGGTGATGAAGACCCATGTGCTGCATGGCAGCGAAATTATCAGATGTTACGAATGGCTGAGCGACGCCGGCGATGTAGTGCTTCACCATCACGAGAAATTCAACGGAAACGGCTACCCCCACGGGCTTTCCGGAGACCGGATACCCTTCAATGCCCGGATATTTGCCCTTGCCGATGTGTTTGATGCCCTTACGTCCAAACGTCCCTACAAAGATCCGATCCCGGTCGGAAAGGCCATGGAGATCATGGCTGCAGACGCCGGAAGCCATTTCGATCCCGGATTGTTTCAGGTATTCAGCAAAGATGCAGCGTCGGTGTACGAAAATCTTGAACGCATCAGCGAATCGACCCTTACCGAGAGTTTTCACACCCTGATGCAGAATCATTACGGTGCCGAACTTCTTTCGCGGTCAGGAATCAGATGGGCAGAGGACGTTGTTGCGGAGGGGCATGCCGATTTATGACATCCGAAGCAAGATCCCCGGTACTGACCCGCCTGAAAAGTGATTCACTGTTTGACGGTGTATCACTCTCGCCGCTCTCGCGTCTGCTTGGTGCGGTCGAAGAGGTTTCTTTCTCTCCGGGAGACATGCTGTATCGGCGCGGAGACCCCGCGCTCTTCATGTACCTGATTGCAGATGGGAGGGTGCGACTTTCCACACCTGCAGGGCGGGAGATCACTCTGCTCGAGCCGCATTGCGGTGAAGAGTCGGCCATCGGACTGACCGGCTACATCTGCACAGCCACTGCGGACTCGGCGGTTCACGCTCTCTGCCTTCCGAAATCAGCTCTTGCCGAACTGGTAAAGGAAAAACCGGGATTTGCAGCGGATGCAATACTCTCACTGACCTCCAGCATCGGGGGCGAACCGCTATCGCTGCCCGCCAAACCAAAAGCTGTCAAGGGCTCCGAGGTATCCACGGCAGAAATCATCGGATGGTTCACCCTGCTGGTCGTACCGCCGCTTTTGTACCTCTTCTGCCTCAGCAACGGTTTTACCCAGCAGTCAGCCATTTTCTCGGCCATACTCGCTGCAACGGTTCTCATGTGGGTTTTCACGCTGGTTGACGAATTCATTCCACCACTGGTCGCCGTCGTGGCAACGCTCTTCATCGGCCTGGCTCCATCGTCCGTAGCCCTGGCCGGCTTCGCCTCGGCAGGTTTGATGACGCTGGTGGGTGTGTTCGCCCTCTCCGCAGCCATAGGATCCTCGGGCTTAAGCTATCGCTTCATGCTCTGGCTGCTGTTTAAACTTCCAGACCGGCCGGTCTGGCAGCAGTCGGCAATGCTGGCTGGCGGCTATCTTCTGTCGCCGATCACACCGTCCGGCAACAGTCGATTATCGCTGCTGCTGCCCCTTTACAAGGATATGCTGGAAGGTCTGCGCCTGCCTAAAGGGGGGCCCGGGGCAACCGCTCTGATGGCGGCGACTTTTTCGGGAGCGATGCTGTTTTCGCCGATGCTCTCCACAAGCAAGTCCTCCAATATTACGGCGGTCAATTTTCTGCCCCTGCAGATTCAGGAGGAGTTTCTCGGTCTGTACTGGCTGGTGGCAGCCCTGGTTGCGGCCTCCGGCATGACCCTTCTGCATCTGGCGGCCACCCGCTGGCTGTTTCCGGCTGATAATCCCGCACCGTTACCCAAGGATCGAATCGCCACACAGCTCTCCCTCCTGGGGCCGATGAGCGGCGAGGAACGCATTGCCCTTGCGGGGTTCGCTTTTTTCCTGGCAGCCTGCGGCACCGTCTCATGGCACCATGTGCCACCCTCATGGATTGCCGGCTGCGTGCTGATCGGACTCCTTATATCGGGTGTTCTGGGTAAGAAAGAATTCCGCCAGCAGCTGGACTGGCCAATGGTTTTCTTCCTGCTGGGTATGGACGGGATCACCCGGATCATGGAACACCTTGGACTCAACACGGTTCTGGAACGGGTGATGACCGACTGGTTCGGGTTTATCGGCGGACGTTTCGAGGTGTTCATTCTTGCGGCACTGGTCACCACCCTGGCGATCCGTCTGGCTCTTCCCGTCACCTCCGGCATGCTGGTCGCTACCATTATCCTGCTGCCGGTTGCCGTAGCCCAGGGTATCCACCCCTGGCTCTGCGTTTTCCTGACGGCCCTGTTCAGTGACATCTGGTTTGTTCCCTACCAGAGTTCCGTGTACATGCAGGTTGTATCTTCAGGTTTTACCACACAGTATGATGTTCCGGGTTTCATGCGCTACAATCATCTGATGAATGCAGCGCGTGTAGTGGTTGCCTTTCTCTCCATTCCCTACTGGAAATGGCTCGGGCTGATATGACCAGACCTCTTCTCATAAAGATTCTGATCGGTGTTTTCCTGGCCGCATTCATTATTTTTCTTGGCAGTTTCAATTCCGTCAAGCCGCGCATTCTTGTTCTTCACTCGTTTTCAAAGGATCTGCCCTGGTGTCGCAACATTGATGCCGGCATGCAGAAAGTGCTCAAAAAAAACCGCAGCCCGGTTTCAGTGCAATGGCACTACCTCGACCTGGATACCAGCCAGAACACCGGTTTTCAGCAAAATGCCGTGAACGAGGCTTTCCGTGCCATAAGCCGGATAAAACCTGACATACTGATAGCCGTTGACGATGAGAGCAACGGCTATGTGGCCCGCAACTTTGCCGGAAAGGGCAGCCCGAAGATTGTTTTTGTCGCCACCCTGCTGCCACCGGAACAGTATGGATACCTGAAGGCTGGCAATGTTTCCGGTATAGCCGAGAAGTTGCCGCTTGACGCAGTGCGTGATGCTCTCCTCACTGCCCTCAGGGGCAAGACTGCCCGCATTGCCGTGCTCGGGATGGATGACGACACCGGCCGCGCAGAGCTGGCCCAGGTGCGTTCGTTCAACTGGGCACCCCATCGTCTGACGCTGCTTCAAACTCATAACAATTTTGCAGAATGGCAGAAATTCACCCTGCAGGCGGCGGATCAGGCGGATGTCCTGCTGGTGTTGAGCTATGATGGGCTGGAGCGGGGCAACGGGAACCACGGTTTGATGCCGCGCGGACAGATTGGCGAATGGATTGAGAAGAATTCCCGGGCGCTGCCGCTGGGAATCTGCGAAACATTTGTTGAAGATGGCGGTGGGATTGGAATTACTCCGGCTCCGCTGGATTTCGGACAGCAGGCAATGGAGATGGCGTTGAATTGGATTGGGGCGCCGAAAGGAGCCGCTCCACCGCCGGTGAGCACTTCGCCCCATTTCCGGGTAGGCCTGAGAAGCTCTCTGCTCGCAGCCCGCGGTGTTGTCATGCCGCCAATTTATATTGAAGCGGCACGAATTGGAAATACCTATTTTCCCTAATCTGATCCGAAGGGTTTAAGATCGTATGGCTAAAGCCGGAGTGCTACATTTGATGATACTTGTTCTCATTTCCATCCTGTTGACGCCTGATGGCGAAGCAGCGGAGCTTAAGAAAGCCACCCTCATGCCGCTTTGGAGCACCCAGGCCCAGTTTGCCGGGTATTATGTGGCTCTTGACAAGGGTATCTATGCCAGGCATGGCATTGATCTGACAATCCTCAAGGGTGGGCCTTCCGTTTCCCCGTCTGAACATTTACAGAATGGCAAGGCCGATTTTGCGGTTCTCTCGCTTGCAGCCGCTCTTCAACAAAACGGTGCGGGAAACAGGCTCGTTAACGTTGCTCAAATCATACAGAAATCCTCCATGATGCTGATTGCCAGGAAAACCAGCGGCATCAGGACTCCCGCAGACTTTCAGGGCAGGAAAGTCGGAGT
Organism: uncultured Desulfuromonadales bacterium; assembly: GCA_903868145.1. GTDB lineage: Bacteria > Desulfobacterota > Desulfuromonadia > Geobacterales > Pseudopelobacteraceae > CAIPTY01. Next base: position 5,754 of record CAIPTY010000080.1, read on the forward strand.
GTGGAACGGTGACCTGGCCACTAACGCCTTCTTCACAAAATATCAGGTGCGTGTGCAGCAAATTCCCCAATCCTATACCGTAAATCTCTTTCTTCGTGGTGGAATCGATGCGGTGTCAGCCCAGTGGCACAACGAGTACCACACCATACTCAATTCCGGTATCAAGGCGGATGAGTTGAATATATTCTTCCTGGATGACCATGGCATAAGGTTCCCTGAAGACGGATTATACATCCTTGAAAGGAACTACCGCAAAGATCCGGCCTTTGCAGCTTCTTTTGCCAAGGCATCCCTTGAAGGGTGGCGATACGCCTTTGACCATCCCGATGAGGCCCTGGACATCGTTATCCGCACCATGAAAAAGGAACACCTCCCGGCCAACCGTTTACATCAGAAATGGATGCTGGAGAAAATGCGCGACCAGATGAAACCGCGCAAAAATGGCGGAGAAATGGGTCAATTGAGTCCATCGGACTATGAAGCTGTGGGGCTGGCATTGCGAACCAGGGGTGTTATTACAACAGTACCCGGATTCGAGGATTTTATCGGGAGACACGATGCTCAGCAGTAGAAACATTGCCTATAAACTTATCCTGATAATAACGGTGTGCAGTGTCACAATCTTTGCTGTGACCATAGGCTATTTCTACCACAGCTCCCGTGTCACCCTGGAAAGGGAACTGGAGGAAACTGCCCGGAATCTGGTGCTCGCATCCGTGAACAGGATGGAAACTGAACTCTCTTCAATCGGCAAGGTTGGCGAAGGAGTGGTTCGTTCGCTGGAGACAGGCAACTATCCTGAAAAGTCACTGAATACACTGCTGAAGGGGACTTTGGAGGGAAATACGAATATATACGGGTTCGGCGCCGCCTTCGAGCCTGACGCTCCCAATACCCACACCCGGCCTGTAAACTATTTTTGTAGAAAAAACGGTCAGATATCTTTTGTTCCGGTGAATGATCTTCAATTTCGCACTCATGACTGGTATCAGATTCCCAAGGAATTGGGGAAGAAGGAATGGAGTGAACCGTACTTTGACACCGATGTCGAGATTCTTATGACCAGCTGTTCGGTTCCATTCTATGATGGGGCAGGCGATAATCGGCGTTTTCGCGGGATTGTGGTGGCTGATGTGTCTCTGGCCTGGCTGAAGGATATCGTTGCCTCTATCAAGGTACTGAAAACCGGCTACTGCTTTCTGATTTCCCGTAACGGAACCATGCTGACACACCCCGACAAAGAGATGGTCATGAACGAGACCGTCTTCAGCATCGCAGAATCACGAAATAATCCGGAACTTTACGAGATTGGCAGGAAGATGGTTCGCGGCGAGTCCGGTTTTACACCCTATATCGGTGCCCGCGGCGTCAAAAGCTGGATGTATTACGCGCCGGTTTCCTCCACCGGTTGGACTCTGGCGGTCGTGTTTCCCGAAGCGGAACTGTATGCGGAGGTACGTGCGCTCACCATTCGCGTTGCCTGCATGGGCTGTGCGGGAATTTTACTGCTTGCCCTGGCGGTCGCACTGATTGCACGTTCCATTACCACACCCCTCCATGAACTGGCAGAGGCCACGGAGGAGATCGCTTCGGGCAATTTTGATGCTGAACTGCCGCCTGTTCGCTCGCAGGACGAGGTGGGAAAACTTTCCCAGGCATTTATTTCCATGAACAAGGCTCTTAAAGAATACATCCGGAATCTGACCGAGACCACTGCAGCCAAGGAGCGCATCCAGAGCGAGCTCAAGGTGGCCACCGACATCCAGCTCAGCCTCCTGCCACGCATATTTCCGCCGTTTCCGGATCGTCCCGAGTTCGATATATTCGCTTCCATGGATCCTGCCAAAGAGGTTGGCGGCGATTTTTACGATTTCTTTTTTATCGACGATACCAATCTCTGTTTCCTGATTGCGGATGTTGCCGACAAGGGTGTGCCTGCAGCACTGTACATGATGGTGGCAAAAACCCTGCTGAAGTCAGAGGGGCAGAGGCTCGGAGAGCCTGAACGGATTCTCTCATGTGTCAACAACATTCTGGCTGCTGACAATGACAGATGCATGTTTGCCACCGTATTCTGCGCCATTCTGGATACCGGAAGCGGGGTGGTGCGATATGCCAACGCCGGACATAACCCGCCGCTGATCATGGAATCCCAGGGTATACGGTATCTTACCCTTAAATCGGGATTTGTGATGGGCCCGGTGACCGACACGGTCTATGAAGCCGAGCGCCTCACCATGCAGCCCGGAGATACTCTTTTTCTTTATACCGATGGCGTAACCGAAGCGAAAAACAGTGAGGACCTTCTGTACGGGGAATCACAACTGTTGTATGATCTGCAGCAAGGTCCCAGGGAAAATCTTGCGGACATGATCCACCACATCCGTGACAGAGTGGCGTTGCACGCCAATGGCGCACCGCAATCCGACGACGTTACCATGGTGGCTATTACCTACAGGGGTTCAGGATCAGGCTGAAAAATATCGTCCCCATCAAAACTGTACGTGCTACATACAAAAAAGGGAGGTCAGCATGGAATTTCAGGTAAAAAAAGAAGCCAATGCCACTGTCGTGATGATAACAGGGAGAATGGACGCAGTTACCGCGCCACAGTATGAATCATCAGTCAACGAGCTGATTACGGGTGGCGACACCATTATTGTGGTCGATTTTGACGGACTTGACTACATCAGCAGCGCGGGATTGCGGGGACTCCTTGTGACGGCCAAGCTTCTGAAGGCAAAAGGCGGTCAGCTCCGATTTGCCAATGTCAAGGGTACGGTCAGGGAGGTATTTGATATTTCCGGTTTTGGCTCGATTTTTCAGATGGATGATTCGGTAGCCGAGTCACTGGCAAAACTCGCCTGAATTGATATGGAATGTGAAAAAATCGCATGTGCGGCATCCGTTGAGAATCTCCATCTCATAACCGAATTCGTCGAGGGCTGCGCCGGCTGTAGCGGCCTGGAGGCAAAAAAAACATTCGGTCTGCTGATTGCCGTTGAGGAAGCCTTCGTCAATATCTGCAGCTATGCCTTTGCTGATGGCGAAGGAAAGGCAGAAGACGCGGTTGAGGTGGCCTGCGGGAGTGAAGGCAATGACTTTGTTCTGGAAATTGCGGACAAAGGCAGACAGTTTGACGTCCTGACCCTCCCCGATCCTGACACAACAATGGATGTCATGGAACGTGAAATCGGGGGGCTGGGGGTTTATTTTATCCGCAAACTGATGGACGATGTCAGCTACCGCCGGGAAAACGGGAGGAACATCCTGCGGCTGGTACTTGGCCGCACTCGGGACTCCCTGCCATAATCACTGTGCCACACCGGAATCATGCAAATCAACAAAAGCGGAGTTGATAGATGCGACATGGAATATCAAGAAGAGATCTGCTGAGAGGAGCCCTGGCAACCTGTGCCGTTGCCGCTTTGCCCCCGTTTCTGACAGGTTGCGGGCATTTGGCGCCTGTTACGGGCACGGAGCCGTCACTTCGACAGAAGATTGCCCAGATGCTGATGGTCGGCTTCCGTGGGACAAGCCTTGGCGATAGCGATACCATAGTCAGGGACATCGAAACCCATGGCATAGGCGGAACTATCCTGTTTGACCGCGATGTGATTCTGGGGCAGTACGGTCGCAACATCACCTCACCGGCGCAGTTGAAGGAACTTACCAGACAACTGCGCTCATTTGCCTCTGTTCCGCTCTTTATCGCAGTTGATCAGGAGGGGGGCAAGGTCGCCCGGCTGAAAGAAAACTGCGGTTTTTCGCCTACGGTGAGCGCCCAGTATCTGGGAACTCTCAACGACCTGACCATCACCCGAATGTATGCGGACAGCATCGGCGCAACCCTTGCGGAGAACGGACTCAACATGAACTTTGCGCCGGTGCTTGATCTGAATATCAACCCTGACAGTCCGGCCATCGGGAAGGTGGAGCGCAGTTTCTCTGCCGATCCGGCCGTTGTCATCAAGCAAAGTCGCGTGTTCGTTGAGACCCACGATAAAAATCGCATTGCCACCTGTATCAAACATTTTCCCGGGCACGGCAGCGCCTCTGCCGATTCCCACGCCGGACTGGTCGATGTGACCAATACCTGGACGGAGATCGAGCTGGAACCATACCGGGCGCTCATTGCCGAGGGAAACTGCCGAATGGTCATGACGGCCCATATCTTTAACAGCAAACTTGATCCCGACTACCCGGCAACTCTTTCACATTCCACAATTACCGGCATCCTGAGGCAGCGTCTCGGATTTAACGGGGTGGTTGTTACCGATGATATGCAGATGGGCGCCATCATCCAGCACTACAGCTTTGAAACAGCGGTGGAAAAGGCGATTATGGCGGGAGTTGACATCATCATGTTCCCCAACAACCTCTCGTACGATCCGGATGTCACACCAAAGGTGATCGATCTCATCTCACGCATGGTTGACAGCGGAACCATTCCGGTGAAACGCATCAATGAATCGTTCGACCGGATCATGGCCATGAAGGGCAGAATATAAGCTGGATTGACAGGAGGATCACGGTGCATTCCGTTCAGATTGAAAAAATGATCGAGCAGTTGACCTGTGCTGCTGAAAACCTCTCGATGGGTCGTTATGAAAATCTCGACCGGATTTTCGACATGACCAACAGCGAACAGTATCCTCCGGTAATTACAAGATTTGCAGAGGCTTTCGGCATGATGGCGGTAAAGATAGAAGCTCGCGAATTCCGCCTGGAACAGATTATCGATGATCTGACCGCAACAAAAGATGAACTGACGGTCACGAATGAAAGACTTCGGCAATCGCTTCTTGAGCTTCGGCAGGCGCAGATGCAGCTGATCCAGCAGGCAAAGATGGAGTCGGTGGGACGGCTTGCGGCTGGTGTGGCCCATGAGGTGAAAAATCCTCTCGCTGTCATACAGCTTGGAACTGATTTTCTTGCAGGCCAGCTCAAAGAGAACCGGCTCTGCCGTGAGACGGTTATGGACATGGCTGATGCAGTCCAGCGAGCCGACAGTGTCATCAAGGGATTGCTGGATTTTTCACGCTCCGAACAGCTTGAACTGCAACCGGCTGATATTGGGCGTGTCATAGATGATTCGCTGCTGCTTGTCCGGCATGAGCTCCACAGCAGTCATGTCAGTGTCGAAACGGCAATGGATGCGGGTATTTCAGAACTTCTGCTGGACAGAAATAAACTCAAGCAGGTTTTCATCAATCTCTTTATGAACGCCGTGCATGCCATGCCTGATGGCGGGACACTGACCGTCAGTTCTTCCCTGTACACGGTGACCCGTGAAGATACTGCGTTCTGCGGGGTATCAGACGACAGTTTTGAAGAAGGAGATAGGGCGGTGATGGTACGGGTGGCGGATACCGGAACCGGAATCCTGGGGGAGAACTCAGGGAAACTGTTTGACCCGTTTTTTACCACAAAGCCCGTTGGGGCCGGAACCGGTCTTGGACTTTCCGTAACACAAAAAATTCTCGAACTGCATCATGCAGCCATAACGTTGAGAAACAGGGTGGACAGGCAGGGGGCAGAGGCGGTAATGCTGTTTAAAATCTGAATGGGAGGTAGAGAGCGATGAAAAAGAGAATACTTCTGGTGGATGATGAACCTGGGATAACCAGGATGATGAGACGTAACCTTGAGGCAACTGGCCGCTTTGAAGTGCTGGACATCAATGATCCGGCCATTGCACTCGAAACCGCCCGGCAGTTTCGACCGGATCTGGTGCTCCTTGACGTGATGATGCCCGGAGCGGACGGGGGAGATGTGGCTGCCTCTTTCGAGAATGACCCCCAACTGGCCAAAGTGCCGATAGTCTTTCTTACAGCTATCGTCAAAAAAAATGAGGTTGCGCCTACGGGAAGCACGATAGGCCACCATACGTTTCTGGCTAAGCCGGTAAAACTCGAGGATCTGCTCTCCTGCATTGATGATCACCTCTGAACCCACTCATATAAATAATAGTCAGAGGAAGCATGCAAGAAGCACAGGTTAACAGGAACATTTATGATCCCCGGTTATGGAAACGTTTCTGGGAAATAGCTCGGCCATACTGGGTTTCCGAACAGAAATGGAAGGCCCTCACCCTGTTTGCAATTCTTCTGGCACTGCCAATCCCGCTTCAGAAATCAATGGCACTGTTCTATAGTTTGCTTGCCCAGTCATCGACAGCTCTTGAGATCAGAGATCCCCATTTATTCAAAGAGGTCATTTTTAAGATACCTGTTGCCATAGCTGCCGTGGCTCTGTCAGGTGTCTTTTTGACGTACCTTATGAACAGGCTGTCGTACGAATGGCAATTGTGGTTGACCACGCGCTTCCTGGAAAAATACTTTGACAACAGGGCGTTTTATCACATTAGCACCACCCCCGAGATAGATAATCCGGACCAGCGAATCTGCGACAGTATTGGTTCATTTATCGCTACTGCCATCGGTTTTATCACGATCTGCCATAACTCCATAGTTGCCCTTGTAATTCACACCGGTGTTCTCTGGAGCATCTCCGCCAGGCTCTGTCTGCTGCTGTTGGTATATGCCGCCATCGGAACGGTTGTTGCCTCTCTGTTCGGAAAACGGCTGATCAGCCTGAATTTCAAGTTCCTGCAGAGTGGAGCCGATTTTCGATATAGCCTGCTTCAGATCCGGGAAAACGCTGAATCTATCGCTTTTTACCGTGGTGAAAACAGGGAGAATGTCCAGATTATGGAAAAGGTCCGGGAGATGATCGGTGTTCAGAGGATGCTGATCGGCTGGGAGAGAAATCTGGAGCTGTTCACTGTCGGCCATGCGGGTTATAATTATTTCCTCCCCTGTCTTGTGCTTGCCCCGTTATTCCTGTCGGGCAAGCTCCCGTTTGGTGATATTACCAGGGCATCTCTGTCTTTCGGGCAGGTATATTTTGCTCTTGTCATCGCTGTAAATTATCTGAAATTATTCGGCCAGCTCGCCACGGAAACGACCCGCCTGGAAACCTTCGAAACTGCCATGTCACTGGCGGCGACGGGAAAGATACCTGCAGGCGCTTCAACCATAGACTCAAAGACTGGTTCCAGGCTAGCCCTGGATAATCTCACGGTACAGACACCGGATTATCAACATATTCTTCTCAGGGAAGCCACCGCGGAGATCTCACCCGGGAGCGGACTACTCATTGCCGGGGACAGCGGATCCGGGAAAAGTTCACTGCTCCGTTCAATTGCCGGGCTGTGGAACGCCGGAGACGGTCAGATTACCCGCCCCCCCCTGGAGGAGATGTTCTTTCTGCCCCAGCGTCCCTATCTGGTTCTGGGATCGTTGAGGGAGCAACTCACCTATCCGCGTCTGGATGGGAAAACGACGGATGGGGAACTGGAAGATGTTTTGGCAAAGGTCAACCTTGAGGGATTGGCGGAAAGGTTCGGAGGGTTTGACGTGGTAATGGACTGGGGGCGGCTGCTCTCTCCCGGTGAACAGCAGCGCCTGGCCTTTGCCAGGCTTTTGCTGACCATGCCCCGGTATGCAGTGCTTGACGAAGCGACCAGCGCCCTGGACGTGAATAACGAGGCACGACTCTACCGTTATCTCAGGGAATCGGGAACGACCTATGTCAGTGTCGGGCACAGGCCGACCCTGCTCGACTATCACGACAACGTGCTGGAGTTGCAAGGTGGCGGAAACTGGCGGCTTATGGCGACAGACGAGTTCAGGACAGCCTCGGCGGCATAGGAACCCAATACATGCAGGAGAAAGTATCCATCATACAGAAACCGCTGGCGCAACCGGACATCTATGATCCACATTTGTGGAAACGATTCTTCCGAATAACCGGGCTCTACTGGATTTCGGAAGAAAAGTGGCAGGCCTGGAGCGTACTTGCCCTGCTTATTCTGATGATGGCACTGCACCCTTTTCTTGTCGCAAAGATCGCTTATACCGGCAAAGAAGTAACCGATGCGCTTCAGAAAATGAATCCGGAGGCCTTCAACCACTCACTGCTGCTGATGTTTTGCGCAATTACGGCTTCGATCACCCTGGAAGTATGGAAAAACTATGTGGATAAAACGTTGGATATCAACTGGCGACTCTGGTTTACCACGACTATCCTTGGAAAATATTTTGCAAACAGATCCTATTACCGTATCAACGACGATGCGGACGTGGATAACCCGGACCAGCGGATTTCCGAGGGTATCAGAAGCTATACGGAAAAAAGCATCGATTACATATCGACCATCACCCAATCGCTGTTCAGCTTCTGCGTTTTTTCAGTAATGCTCCTGCGGCTCTCCCCAAAACTGCTGCTTATGGTTCTGTTGTATGTGGGTATCAGCGGGATTGTCACCATGTTCCTGAGCAAGCGCCTGGTCAGCCTGAACTTCCTGGTGCAACAGTTGGGCGCCGATTTCCGTCATGATATGGTGCATGTCCGTGACAACACCGAATCAATCGCTTTTTTCCGCGGCGAGTCCCGCGAGAAAGATAACCTTGTAAAGCGGCTGGGAGACTATATTGGCGGCAGACTGACGCTTATCAGATGGGAGCTTAATCTGGGCTGTTTCACCGAAGTATTCAGATATGCTCCCATGATTCTCCCCGGCTTGATTCTGGCACCCGATTATTTTGCCGGCAGGATAACACTTGGTGACATTACACTGGGTTCAATGGCGTTTACGACTGTTCTGAGCGCCCTTAATGCGATCATTGGAAAGTTATCCGGGCTTACCGCATTGGCCGCATCGTTCACCCGTGTCGAGACACTTGTGGCAGTTCTTGACCAGCCGTTAAACATTCTCGGTACTTTGGAGTCGCCGGTTATCAGGTCACGGGAGGACTCCCGGCTGACACTGGATCACGTAACCCTGCAAACCCCTGATCACCGCCATACTCTCATCAAAGATGTCACGGCCGAACTTTCGCCTGGAAAAGGGCTGCTCATCGCCGGGGGAAGCGGAGTCGGGAAAAGTTCGTTGCTGAGGGCCATTGCCGGGCTCTGGAATTGCGGAGACGGGCAGATTACGCGCCCGCCGCTTGGTGAGATGTTTTTCCTGCCGCAACGTCCGTACATGATTCATGGGACGCTCCGGGAACAGTTGCTATATCCAGAAGATAAGTCGACAATTTCGGACTGCGCGCTGAAAATGGTTATGAAAAAAGTAAATCTTGAGGATCTGGCAGAAAGATTCGGCGGTTTTGAGGTTGTCATGGACTGGGCGCAACTGCTATCCCTTGGTGAACAGCAGCGCCTGTCTTTTGCCCGGCTGCTGCTCACCGGGCCGCAATATGCGATTCTCGATGAAGCTACCAGCGCCCTTGACATACAGAATGAAGCACGACTTTATAATCAGTTGAAGGAGTCGGGCATGACCTACGTAAGCGTCGGGCATCGGCCAAGCCTGCTTTCCTATCACGATAAGGTACTGGAACTTCAGGGATCAGGTGATTGGCGTCTTGTTCCGGTGGAGGAATTTCGAGATTATATCCCCTGTATATGAGTCGGGAATGAACGGATTGACTTGACAAACACTTCACAATCCAGAAAAAGAAAGGGGTTATGCGATCAGCATAGCCCTTTCTTTTACTTGGCTGGGGCGCCAGGGATCGAACCTGGGAATATCGGAATGTTTGGAACCGGTGGTTTAAACCGCTTGATTCTCAAATAGTTACATTCCTAAAACCCAGTGACCCTTTACCATGCCTTGAAGCTCTTTGTGTACCATTATAGTTGTTTTGTGTAGCAAATTGTGTAGAAAAACTAACATAACATTTGCGCAGAGTACAGAATAAATTCACGAATAAAGTTCAATCTGAGTTACGCATATAGGTGAGGATGAGGGTAGCTTGAGGTTAGTTTAGGAGTGAGTATCCGAGGTGTGGCATTCATACACTGTTGGAGCCTGTCAGGAAAGTTTACACTCGGATTCTTAATGATGATCTCATGTATAAACTTTTAATAATATCAGTGTCTTATTGAATTGGCATGTTGCTTGCTCAGAGTCATTACAAACAAATCATTCAACGGGTATTGCCTGAAATAACTCTGGAGGGAAAGAAAATGAAGAAGTTGATACTTGCGGGACTTATGTTATTGAGTAGCGTGGCAATGGCGAATGCAACAGTAATAACTTTTGATGAGTACCTGGCAGGCAACAACAATGTCCCAATTACTGATTTATACAAACCGGCAGGCGTAACTTTTGGTGCTAGTAATGCTGGCACATGGGGTGGAACCTCCAATGGAGACCCAGGCAATTGGAGTCTTCAGGGTACCAATGGTTCGAACTTCTTGGGAAATAATTCTGCCCCCTACACAACTTCAATAATTTTTACATCGCCGGTAAATAATGTTTCGTTAGATGTTTCTCGCTCGAATGGTTCTTCATCAGGTCAAACTTTGACAGTTCAAGTCTTTGATGGTTCAACTCTGTTGGGCTCTGATTTAGTAACACTGGGCTCTATTAACACTTGGTCAACAGTATCTTTCAATTTTGGAAATATTACGGATATAGAATTGTACGGCTCGAATAATAGTGATTTTAGTCCTTACGGCATCGACAATCTGCAATTTTCTTCTACCTTAGCTCCAGTACCAGAACCAGGAACTATAGCACTCCTTGGACTTGGCATGGCTGGTCTTGCAATCTACGGTAAGCGCAGGATGAACAAAGAAGCATAAGACGATCTACAATCATAGTTTAACTTTAAGGGCGTTGCTTTCGGGTGACGCTCTTTTTCTGTTTCGAGTTTCGGATAAGTTTACATTCAATCTCTGGGGGGAACTTTAGGAACACTTCAGGTTGACTAATGGTTTTGACTACAGGGGAACCTCAGGAGTGAACAAACTCAACAGGCTCCATACAAGCCTTCTGAGGCACTGTAGCAACTCCATATGCGAGTCTATGCGTTTCTTGCCTATGAGGCTCATAAGGCGTTCTGTAGCTTGATCTGCTGTAATGAATCCAGACCTGAGAAGGGAGGAAGTTTGAGTGATACCTTGAATGTATTGTAAGGAGGAATCTCTAGCAGTCTTGAGGCTGGTTGTCTTGAGTGACTTAACGATTTCCCTTTGAGGGATGAGGGGTGATAGATCGGAGGGGATTCTTAAACGGAGATGATAATGTCCATTCCTGTTCTGTAAATGCATAAAGCCTTGACCTCCCTTGTGTAGCAAAACGTGTACACAATGAGTCTATAAAGGCTTAACTAGTTGATATTAGATCAACTACGGAGTTTGGCTGGGGCGCCAGGGATCGAACCTGGGAATGTCGGAATCAAAATCAGCCAGAACCCTATTATTATCAACAATCCCAAACAACAAACAATCATATTATCAAGACCTTGCGCCATTTGAATTATTAGTGCTTATTATTACTTGTTGCCACCATTTGAGAGCATTTGCGCCATATTCGCGCCATATTAGATTAACGGTATTTTTTGCGCCGAAATATTTTTTATAAACAAAATCAATCTCATAAACTTTTTATTTAATAATCGGTTGAAAATACCGGAATAGGTAAATGGAATAACTATTTTATATCATTTGTTATTCAAATAAAAACTATTGGTTTTTCAGAAAAAAACGGCGCATTTTTGCGCCATTTGAATGTGAGGATTGAATATCCTGTCCTTTTTAATCATCGGTATATTTGGCGCATAAAATATATTTGCAAACAAATCCAATACTATAAAACATCATCAATCATCGGTCAAAAATACCGTTAAGGCGAATAAGATTGTCGGTATGATTTGCGCCGAAATAAAAATTCATCAGAACATCAAGACTATAAGAAAACATCAAACTGATTCAATAAATACCGATAGCTTAAAAGTATCGAAAGTTTGCTAAATTGATGTATAATTGCACAGTATCTATGAGTTATGTGCTGTTTTGCGCCAAATTTGCGCCAAATTTATCACGCCGCCGCAACCGCCCGCCGTGCCGACGATCTGCTGACAGGCCGTCGAAACTTTTGAAGCGTTGTAGCCCGTGGCGCTCTCTTTCCTTCTGTCTGCAGTGATTCCAGAAACAGCCGCAAGGCCGCTTTGCCCTCGCTCAATGCCTGCTCTTCATTCTCTCCGTATGCTGACAGGCCGGGAAAGTCTGGACATGTGGCAATATAACCCTCATCCTCTTCACTCCAGAAAACATCAAAGCCGTAATGTTCCATTTTCGATCACTCCCCGCTGTTCTGCCGTATGTAGTCCAGAAGTTGCTTGACCTGATACGGCTTGGCTTTGCCGTTCACGTCCTGAAAGTTCATCATGCCGCCTGCCGGATGCTTGTAGATTTTGTGAGACCCGCCCGCCCGGTCATAAACAAAACCGGCCATCTCTGCCAGTGTGCATAAATCCGAAAAACGGAGATTTCCCGGCGCCTCCATTGCTCGCTGTAGCAGTTTTTCATAGCGCCCCATGTTGCCCCCGGTGCGACAAGATACAACAAGAAACCATGAAGCGCAAGAATCAGAAACAAAAAAGAGGCCGCCGATTCATTCAGGCCGCCTCAATGGTGCTGCGTTCTTGAAAATGCCGACCGGCTGCCGTGGCCGTGGAGACGTTCACCGCTGCCGGCCCTGTCATATCGGCATGAAGCCACCAGCAACAAGGCCGCTGTCGGCTCCGTGGTTCGACGTGTTCCCGATCATCACCGGCTGACTGTCAAGGTGAATAACCCGGAAACAAAAAGAGGCTGCCGATTATGGCAACCTCTCCGTAAAGCTGCTGATCTAAACGCCCACTTTAGCGTTAGCGGTTTTACCCCTCTGTGCCTTGTACCACTGCGACGCACGATGATTGCCTCTGTCGTGCACAGGAGTGCTTCCCCAATCGCCGCGCTCTATCATGAGACATAACGCCTCTTTCATCCGTTCAAGCCCGTGCTCAAGTGCTTCCATTTCCGAAAAACATGTTTCAACTTCTGTGGGATTTCTAAATACTGCCATTGCGTAGCCTCTTTCTGCCTGTATCAGGCGGTAATTTCCGGCGCTGCCGGTTTCATATATTTTGCTGATTTACGAATATTTCGGTTTAGTTATTACCCGCCATCAATAGCCGTTGCTGTGGCAGTTGTGCCGCGTATACTTCGACCCGCTGCCGTACCAGTGTGTAAATGTCCCGGTAATGAAGCGCCGCCGTCATGCCATCATCAAGCGCCTGCTGAATCAGGTATTCCGCCGTTGTCAGAAAAGCAAGCTGCATACCGTCAAGCATATCTCTGAAAGGCTGTGGAGACGCCTGCTTGACCATGAAAAGCGCCTTGTGTGTCATCTTGGAAATGTTCACAAAGTACATCCGCGCTTGTGTGCTCCCCTGACCGGCTGCATACTCGACAAACCGCGCTATGCTGTCGGTCTCGATCCGCCGCGCCGCTTTGCTTTCGGCTCGCTGTTCCTGCCAGGAAAGATTCAACTGATTGAGTAGCGCCTTTTCCATCGAATCAAAGGCGTCAATGTATGCCGACTTGAAATAAAGCGCCTTTTTGCCGGTGAATCCCATAGCAATCAAGGTGAATGCTTTCCGGTTCAACTGGTACATTGCCCTGTACTCTCCCTTTGAATCCTGATATTCAACCGGCTGAAAATTAAGCCGGTCACGCTCCGGCAAATCTGCTGAAAGTCTCTCGATTGCCTGCAATACGTTTTTGTGTCTCTTCCCGAAAATCTCTGCAATCTTCAAGGAAGTTGTCACCGCCTGCCGGTGCTGAATCGTTACGACCTGGTGCATGGTGTCACCTCTCAAAATGGAATGTATTCCTGAAAACCTGCCTGCTCCGGCTCTGGCTTTTCACCCGCTGCCGCTGCCCTGCCGTCATACTTGGCCGGTGTGGTACCCTGTTTGGTCAATACCTGCTTGGCTTTGGTGTCATATAGCCCGGTATCCCATATTTTCTGGCTTGGCCGGTTGAACGTCACTGCGATATTGACCCCCGCGTTTCCCGTCCGGTTTTTCTCGACGGTCAAGACGTCCTGACCATTCGTATCCTGCCAGAATAAAAGCATGGAGTGTGCTTTCTGTGCCATACGGAAACAGCCCGCAAGCTCCGTTTTTGTCGGCTTTCCGCCTGCATTGCCCTGCCGGTTTAATTGAGCAACAAGAACCAGGTGGACATCTTGCGCCCGCGCTGTTTGCAGGAGTTGTGCTGTCCACCGAGCAAGACGCTGCTCTTCTGATTCCATCCGGTTCGCCTCTCCACTGTCGGCTATGGCAATTTCCGCGATGTAGTCCAGAATCACCACCTCGACGCCCTGCTGAATGGAGTATTTGCGAATCAGGCCGCACACCTCATCAATCGTTCGTGGCGCATTGTCGGTTAAAAACATGCTCTTGCTGTCGAATGCCCGCCGAAACTCATTCACCACGTTTTCAGGATTGAAACCGCTGGTAATCTCTTTTAATGGTCTGCCCCCGGCAATGCCTGAAAGCCTATCCAGGTTGATAGCCACGTCATTTTCATTGGAGATAAAAAGAATCTTGCGCCCCTGCCGTGCAATGTTCGCAAACAGATTGAGTGCAAGCGTGGTTTTACCGAAACCCGTTGCCGCTGCAATCAAGGTCAAGCTTTTTGACTGCAACCCTCTCAAAGTCTTGTCCAGGTAATGCAGGCCGGTCTTGATGCCCTTAATATGCCCCGGCTCCGTGGCTCGTTCGTGCTGTGTCCGTTCGACAATTTCTGAAAGTTCAAGCGTGGAGTACGTCCGTTTCCGATCACCTGACAATGCGATTTCAGAAGCAATCTCGCTCAGTCCGTTTGCAATTTCCAAAGGTGCAAGCGTTCCGATCTGGCTTTCAAGACGCTTGATCTTCTGTGAGGTTCTCCGGCGCTGCGCCATCATTCTGATCTGACCCGCCCGCCATACGATATTTGCTGAAAGAAAACCGGCGTCCATCGCCTCGACAAGACGTGAGGCGTTGACCCCTGCCGTCCGTGCCAGGTATCCCAGGTCAATCATTTTCTCTTTTTCGTACAGCTCCGAAAATGCCCGGAAAGCCTGACCCATTTCGACGTTGTAGAAGTCATCCGCCCGCAGGCTGTCGGCAATCTCCAGAAACGATTCATTTTCATTCAGGAGATTGCCTATCAGCTCATATTCTAGCTGCTTGTCGAAAAACTGCCCGGTGTTACTCATCGGCTGGCTGCTCCCGGAGAATTTCAAGGCGCTGCTCAATCTTGGCAATGTTCGCCTGTAGCTGCTCGACGATCTGCTCAAACCCTTTTTTCATTCCAGATAAATGCAGGATTTCCGCCCGTTGACGTGCTTTTTCGTAGCTCATGGTGTCTGCTCCGTTCGATTTTTTAGGATAATGACAATCTCTTCAAGCGCCGTGGCTGCTCGCTCCGTTGCCGCTGCCAGGCGATAAATGTTGACCGTTGCGCTGCCGGTGTCCGGTTCCCCGGTGTCATCGGAAAAAGCAGCGCCGATGTTGTCGACTGCGTGAGCGATTGCAATCAAGGCCGCCTCGCTGTCGGTCAAGGTGCTTTCACAATCAGACGGCAAACATTCAAGCTCAATTTTGTCCATCTCGTTCACCTTCCTTTTGAAGTTGTTGTTCAATCTTCTGCCGATTTTCTCTGATACTCGACACGCTAAGGCCGATCACCGCCGCTGCCGTCCGGTTGTCCAGGTTCAACCCGCTACTTGCCAGTAAAAGGAAAATCTGCTCACCTGAAAGTTTGCTATTACACAAAGGCGTGCCCGTGGCTGCCGTGAAATAGTGTTGACAATCTTTGCACCGTACCCGCCGCCCCTGCCAGAAGGAGGCCACCGCCCGCCCGTCGGCAATCTGGACGCCACAAGCAGGACATACCGCACGCCCGCCGTGGAGATGCCCGAACAGAAAGCGCCTGACCTTCAAGGTATCCAGGCAATCCCGCAAGGAGTCCACCGCTTGCGCTGCTGTCGGCAATCGTGGTGCCGTTGTATTGTCGTTTGTGTCGTTCATGGTGTTACCACCTCATGTTGTAGTGTGTGGAGGTGCCCGTATATTGCAACTCTCCGCAATTCCGCAAACTGCAAAAATTAAATTCGTAGAGATAGCTCGCGCGCTTGCTGCCCGCATAGAGAACAAGCGCCGGGAGTACCTTTTGCTTTTCAAGCCCTATTCTTACTGCATTCGCAGGCTTTTAAGGTCTGCCTGTCGCTCCTGATCTGCCACGACAATTCATTCAGACATCTGGCAATTTCGGCGATTTCGCTCTTGACCTGCCTCGCAACCTCAATCATGGTGGCGGTATGCTCTTCCCTGATCTTTTCATTCTCCCTGATTACCTTTGACAAATGGTCAAGCTCGTTCTCAATGCCGCCCGTTTCCATACGATCCCCCCTTTTCAGTCTTGTAGTAGCTCATCATTCACTTGCCGCTGCTGCTCATCCTGCCAGGTAGTGACCGACCCGCCCGGCGCCTGCTCGACCTCTTCCCAGTCCTGCCAGTTATTGAACCAGGTACTTCCGTTCTTTGGTTTCTTCCACGTCTCTTGCTCCAAATGCCTTGTGTAATTATCAAGCGCCGCCGAAACCCTTTGATAACCCCTCTCATCCTTTACCGTTGACAGGAATGATTTTAAGGCTGCTCTCTTGCCATCCTTCGCCGGATACCGCCGCCATATTTCTTCAAACAACCCCGGCAAATTCGACAATGTTTCTTTCCTTTTATTACCATTACTTTGTTTTGTTCCCCTGAGCGTTTCCTCGGCGTTTCCATTTGTCTGATAACTATCGAAATTTACTAGCGTTAAAGTGTTTCCTTTTGCGTTCACCTTTTGGACTATCATGCGTTCACCCTCTAACAGCTTCAAAAACTGGTGAACTGACTTGATATTCCACTGCCACCGCGCCGCAAGAAACCGTGTTGAAATGAATAATTGACCCCGCTGCAAAGGTACAACCGACCCGGAAACGAAACGCTGTCCATCCGCAAAGCTGGCTTGCTGAATCAGGTCAAGCCATGCTTCCGCCCTGCTATATCTCCGGCGCTCATCCCATAACCAATGATTGAAGAAACGCCGGTGAATCAGAAAATAGCCACCGTTCGCCATTACTTGACCGCCGTTGCGCCTGATTCAAGCCACTGACAAAAAGGCTCTTCTACAATCAAGACCTTTTTACCGACCTTACGAACACAAGCTGCAAAGCCGTTACGATCTGCGTTGAACCATAGCCAACGTAATGAACCTTCACTGAAAGCCGGATACTTGGCCGCCGTCTGTTTGATAGTCATGTAATTTCTTGCATCCATTTGTAGTGCCTCCGTGACTCAGTTTGATTGTTGCTATGGCTTGAACATAGACGCTCTTATTTGCCGTGTCGAAATGACGGAAAGCAGAAAATGAAACAGGTGCTTTCGTCACCCCCTGACGAAACAAAGAAAATGAAAAGACCGAAAACGTCACCCCCGCCAAAATAGAAAAAGGCTGCCTGATCTTCCCGGCAACCTCTCCATGCTCATCATCTCATTTTCTGACCGGCAAATTTTACCCGAGGCGCTGTTCGATTATGCCGCCCCTAACATCGGTATGCCCTCCCCGGCAAAAGTGCCGCTGTCGGCTTTCTGGTTCGCTGATAAACAAAAAGGCGGCAAGGAATCACCCCGCCGCCCGTGTCGACTGTATCAATCAGTTATCAATCCATATCACAATCACCTTGCTTCACAAGGCCGCGCTCTTTTGCCCTTCTGATTTTCAATACATCGAATGTCATTCCCGGAAAATTTGCTTCAAGGTTTTCTTTGATTACCTTATACGTTGCGCCATCGCTCCCGGCATATGGCTTGATAATGGTAAACATCTTGCTCATGCACTCATCCCAACCAATACGAAGGCCTTTTGTGCTTGGCTCTTCTGTCTTGGATTGCATCTTTTCGAGATTCTCCATATTCAAATATTCCCAAGATAGCAACCGATTGAGTAGCCACCGCTTTGTGTCCGGAAACTCTGACAGTATGCGTATATTTTCCCCCAGGTCATCAAGAATATCGTCAAACATTGATTCGATGATTGCCAGGTGTAAATAATCACTGACCGCCGCCCGCGCTGCCTTTATGCCCTGAAACGTTTCATCGGCTGCCGGATGCTCTATGTTTATCCGGTCAAATCCTTCCAGCCTGGTCAAGGCTGTTTTGATGCTCCTGACCTTGCCTTTGATCTTATCCCATCGTTTCCCGGCTTTGCTGAATAAATTACAAGTTCCGAACCTCTCCATGTGTCGTTTCTGCAACTCCCAGACTGCATCCGCAACCTTCAAGCTGTCGCCGTTTTTGTGCATCTGCTGTGGCAACCCTTGATGTAAAAATGAATATCTCTCTCCGTATATCGGAACAATCACCCTGCCGTCATCCAATTTGAAGGAAGTATGACTATAAAGCCGCCGCCTGTAAGCTCTCTCAGGTATTGTAAAACGTACCTGCCCCGGCTTATCTGCTATGATCTCTCCTGTTTCCGATAACGCCGGGAAATAGAGAACTACCAACCCCGCAGGTCTTTCACCTCTTTGGAGTGCATCGGCAACACAAGGCGGCAAGTCATCACGAAAAGCCTTGATGCCTTTCTTGACACTCTTCATAAATTCGACTTCGCTGATCTCCCGCAAGGCACAAAGGCGCTCAATCGGATTATCAAAATTTATCAGGTATTCGACGAACCGCTGTTCCCATTCTTCGCCATATCCACAAAAGAAAGCTTTCATGCCCGCCCCCTATCCGAAAATCTTTTTATTCATAGATTCCACAACCGACGAAACATGAGAATCTGACAAATGAGAATACCGCTTGACCATTGCAAGCGTCTTATGCCCCAAAACCGCCGCAATGTCTGTCAGTGAAGCGCCGTTCATAGCCAGGTATGACGCCGCACTGTGGCGTAAATCATGGAACTTGAAATTCTCAAGCTTTGCCCTTTTTACCGCAAAAAGAAACGCCGTCCGTAAGCTGGCTGAACAGTTACCGACCGGCGCTGCCTTTGTCTTGGTCTGCTGTTTATCTTTGGCGCTGTCGGCTTTCAGCTTCGCCGCTTCAATAGCTGTCAATCGCTTTGGGAAAATCAGGTTCGTGTCAATCCGCCTGATCTTGTTCTTTTTCATGCTGTCCAGTAGTTCAAAGGCTTTGCCGACCAATGGCGCCGCCCGGCGTTCTCCGTTTTTGGTCTCTTCCAGGAGAATCCGCCCTCGTGAAAAGTCAACATCCTGCCAGTTTAAATTCATGATCTCGCTTAACCTCATGCCGGTTGACAGTGCCAGGACAACAACCGGGTACAGAATAGGATTCTTGCTTTCCTGACAGGCTGCCAGAAAACGCGCCCGCTCATCGTCATCAAGGAATCTGACCCGCCCGCGTGACTCTTTCATCTTGGCAACCTTCGGCATGGGATTGACTTCAAGCCACTGCCATTCATTCGCTGCCACCGTCAAACAGTGCGATAAGGCCGCCATGTATCGGTTGACCGTGGCAGTGTTGCGCTGCCGTTTGGTCTCGATCACCTTTTCAACGATCTTCCCGCGCCCTTTGCCGCTCTCCGGCTTGACTCTCTGCTGCTCCTTCCGTGTGGTAACAATTGGATCGTTATAAAGCCGGTCTCTGACCTCTCCAATCAATGAAGGTGTCACGTCTGCAAGCGTATAAGCGCCAATCTGCTCTTTCCAGTAGGAAAGATGCTTCATTACATCAATCACCCGTTTCCGGTGTGGCAGCTTGTCCTTGATGTACCTGTCAATCGTATCAGCTGCCGTGTGGCGTAATGCTTCGGCTGTCTTGAAATAACGCCGGTCTCTGATAGCTGACTCAGTGTCTTGCGCCCACTTCTTTGCATCGGTTATCCGGTCAAACCGTGCCGTCTGTGGTGGAAAACCTTTAAGCCGTACCTCGACCCGATACTTGACGCCGCGTTCACCTTCAATCTTCCGAATTGTTGCCATGATTCACCGCCGCAAACCGTTCTTAAAAACTATGCTCAAAAAACTACAACAAACGCCATTTATTGTCAAGTGTCGTTTATGCAATCCGTCGATTGTGTTATTTAAATATTCGTTGTTATTAGTTATTTACTTTAATATTTAATAAACGGCGCACTATCGGCGCAAATCAAAATAAATGACTGCCTGAAATGCTTGTTTTGCTGGTTTCTCTGTTTGTTTGTTGTTGGAGGTTGTAAAAAGGAATTGCGACTATTTGCGCCAAATTTGCGCCAAACCCCAAATTTAGGCACAAAAAAACGGATTCACAATGTCTGTGAACCCGCTTGTTTGTTTGGCTGGGGCGCCAGGGATCGAACCTGGGAATGTCGGAATCAAAATCCGATGCCTTACCGCTTGGCGACGCCCCATCATGCACCTTGTTCTCTGTACACTGGCCATCATCAAAATCGAAGGTTACAGTGTTTCTGCTACAGCGCCAAACCAGCTTTTCCCACTGGTGAGGGTCAATCTCGCCTGTTCCGCACAGTCTCTGGCGGCGAAAAGCCCAAAAACCGTTGGCCCGCTGCCGGACATCATGACCCCCAACGCACCCTGCTGAAGCATGGCGGCCCGTATTTCAGCTATCACGGGAAAAGCTGGAATGGTTACCGATTCAAGATCATTTGAAAAAATCGAGCAGACATCCTCAAGAGATCCATAGGAAGCCGGAAGTCTATTCAGCTCACCTCTGTTTGTCAACGTCAAATTTCGATAGACCCAGGCTGTTGAGACATGCACACCAGGATTTACCAGCAGTATCCAGGCCGGTGGCATCTGCGGCATGGCAGTCAGTTCTTCACCGATCCCCTCAGCAAGCGCCGGTTCCTTAAAGATGAAAAAAGGGACGTCGGCACCAAGTTTCACGCCGATCTCCATCAGTCGCTGCGTGGACAAACCCAGTTCAAGCAGCTCATTCATGCCCATCAGCACAGAGGCGGCGTCGCTGCTTCCCCCGCCGAGACCTGCGGCAACCGGGATTTTTTTCGTGATTGAAATGCGTGCGCCCATACCGGTTCCGGCAAGATCCAGCATGATCCGTGCAGCCTTCCAGGCAATATTTCCGGGTCCATCCGGCACCCCCTGTTTCCCGCAGGTAACGGTAAGGGCAGGGCTGTCAGTAAGTGTCAGGTTGATCTCGTCGCAAAGATTGATCCGCTGCATCACCATGCGCAGATCGTGATATCCGTCGGGACGCCGCCGGATTACGTCGAGGAGGTAATTGACCTTGGCGGGTGCATTGAGGGTGAGGCTTTTCACGAAAGCTCCGTTTCTTGACAGGTTGCATTTTAAGACACGTAGTTTTCTAAAACAAGCAGGTCGATAAATCAAGGCAAAACTGTCGTGAGGCTACAAGGGGCACAGAGCGCTTGCATGCTGCAAATTCTGCATCTATACTGCGAAAAACTGTACCTGAAACCGGCGCAGAGGAGATAGAGCATGATCCCGAGACTTCCGGCGGAATGGGAAGTGCAGGATGGAGTCCTGCTTGCCTGGCCGCACGAGGGCACTGACTGGTCGTATATGCTGGACGGCATCCGCCCGGTGTTTGTCGAGGTCATCCGCCACATAACCCGTTTTGAAAGGGTTCTTCTGACTGCACCCGATGCTGCCGAGGCGGGCGACTGCCTTAGCGTGGGGGGTGTCGATCTGGCGAAGGTAACCATCTGCCAACTTTCGAACAACGATACCTGGGCGCGGGATTTTGGCCCGATTACCGTGATCTATAACGGACAGCCGGTGCTGCTGGATTTCGGTTTTAACGGTTGGGGTCTCAAGTTCCCTGCCAACCATGACAACCTTATTTCCCGGCAGCTCAAGGGAAAAGGGGTGTTGCGGCCAAAACTGAACACCATCGGCCTGATCCTGGAGGGGGGAAGCATCGAGAGCGATGGTCTGGGTACCATCCTGACCACGGCGGAATGCCTGCTGTCGCCTAACCGTAATCCCCAGTTGACAAAAAGCGAGATTGAACAGGCGCTTGCCTCACTACTTGGTACCCGTCGTGTCCTCTGGCTCAACCATGGCCGGCTGGCAGGTGATGATACCGATTCCCACATCGATACCCTGGCGCGTTTCTGTCCGGACAACACCATCGTCTACCAGGCCTGTGACAACCAACTGGACGAGCATTTTGAAACCCTGAGGCGGATGGAAGCCGAGCTCAAGTCATTTAGCGCGCCAGACGGCTCGCCGTATCGCCTGATTCCCCTCCCGTGGTCCAGAGCCCGGTTTGATGCTGGGGCACACCGTCTGCCTGCCAGCTATGCCAATTTTCTGGTCATAAACGGAGCGGTGCTGGTGCCCACCTATCAAGACCCGGAAAATGATCGAACCGCCCTTGAGCGCATCGGCCAAGCATTTGCCGGTCGTGAGATCATTGGTGTGGACAGTCTGCCACTGCTTGAACAGCACGGTTCTCTGCATTGTCTCACGATGCAGCTCCCCCAGGGGGTGCTTTTGTGAAGCGTCTGAAGGTTGCGCTGATTCAGCATTCGTGCGGCAGTAACCATGCTGACAATCTGCAGAAAACATCCGGGATGATTCGCGCGGCTGCAGCCTCAGGCGCTCAACTGGTTCTGCTTCAGGAACTGCACACCGGCACGTATTTTTGTCAGGTGGAGGCCCCGGCTCTGTTCGATCTGGCCGAGACGATTCCCGGTCCATCCAGCGAAGTGCTGGGGGAGTTGGCGGCTGAATCGGGGCTGGTGCTCGTAGCATCCCTTTTTGAGCGCCGCGCTCCCGGTCTGTACCACAATACTGCGGTGGTTTTTGAACGGGATGGCTCGATTGCGGGAACCTATCGCAAGATGCATATCCCGGATGACCCCGGTTTTTATGAGAAATTCTATTTTACGCCCGGCGATCTCGGTTTCACTCCGGTCCAAACTTCGGTCGGCACACTGGGGGTTATGGTCTGCTGGGATCAGTGGTATCCGGAGGCGGCCCGTCTGATGGCGTTGGCCGGAGCCGAGCTGCTGATCTACCCGACCGCCATCGGGTGGAACCCGGCCGATGCGCCTGATGAAAATAAACGTCAGCGGGATGCCTGGATGACTGTCCAGCGCGGGCATGCGGTAGCTAACGGCCTGCCGGTGCTGGCAATTAACCGGGTAGGTCTCGAGGTCTCGCAGCACCGCACGGAAGACGGCATACAATTCTGGGGCAGCAGTTTTGCAGCTGGGCCGCAAGGGGAAATCCTGGCCGAGGCGTCGCGGGATAATGAAGAGATTCTGCTGGTCGATCTGGATATGGAACGCAGTGAGACGGTTCGGCGTATCTGGCCGTTTCTGCGTGACCGCCGCATCGATGCCTACGGAGACATTCTTAAACGCTACAGGGACTGATCGGCTGTTTGGCCGGAATCTGCCTATATTCGAGCAAGAAGGAGCTGAAACGGTATGCCGACCCCAATGATGATGAGCTATATTCTGACTGCATGTGCGATCCCGCTGGTTCTGCACTATCACCTCTTGCCGGCAGTTTTTGCCGGTCTTGCGGTACACGTGCTGACCATCAAGCTGGCCAGAAAGCTTCCGAGCCACCTGAGCCGTAATGCCCAGGTGGTTGCCTTGGCGCTGATCATGGCTTCCGTAATATCTGTAGTATTTGGCGTCATCTTTGCCATCTGGTCACTGCTGCACGGGCAGAACGGCATGGCAGACCTGCTGCTGGCCGTCGCCGAAACCCTTGAAAAGATCAAGCGCACCCTTCCTTCCGACCTGGCGGCAACAATGCCGGAATCAATCAATGAGCTGCGCGACCAGCTCGGTTTGATCCTGCATGAGAACAGTCACCGGATCTCGGCTGCCGGCATGGCGGGGATCAAGACCTTTGCCCACATACTTTTTGGCATGATCATCGGCGGAATGACTGCTGTACACCATTTTGGCGACACCGGAGCCTGGCCTCCACTGACCTCCGAACTCCACTCACGGGCAAAGGCGCTGACCGGCGCGTTTGACAAGGTGGTCTTCGCCCAGATAAAGATATCGGCTCTCAACACGGCTCTGACGGCGGTGTATCTTCTGGTTCTGCTTCCCCTGTTCGGGGTGCATATTCCACTGGTATCGGCGCTGGTATTGCTGACATTCGTGGCCGGTATCATTCCCGTCATTGGCAACCTGGTCTCCAACTTCGCAATCGTGCTGATCAGTCTGGGGATGTCGCCCGGCATCGGTGCGGCCTCTCTGGTATTTCTGATCGTTATTCACAAACTGGAATACTTTACCAATGCCCGAATCGTTGGCGGGGAGGTGCATGCCCGCGCCTGGGAGCTGTTATGCGCCATGTTGTTCATGGAGGCGATATTCGGCATGGCGGGGATGATAGCGGCACCGGTCGTCTATGGCTGGATCAAGGCCGAACTGTCAGCGAATGAAATGATCTGAAAGAGGGTGGAAGAATGGCACTGCACGACAAAGAGCTTCTTGAGGCGCTTACCAGCTCCAGTATTCTAACCTCAATGATTACGCCCGCAGTGCTGATTTCAGCCTGCGGAACCCTCATATTTTCAACATCTGCACGGATGGGGCGAATTTTTGACCGGGTTAATGTCATGAAGGGGGAGGTTGAGGCGATTATTGCCGGTAAGATTTCCTATCCGAAAGAGCGGATGCAGCATCTTGAGGGGCATATAGAGCTGCAGAGGCGCAGGGCAACCCTGATTCACAAAGCCTTGTCGGCGCTCTATACCGCCACGGCCCTTTTTGTCGCATCCAGTCTGGCGATCGCTGTCAACGTGGCGTATGGCAGCCCTGATCAGGCCTGGATGCCCACGCTGATTGCCCTTGCGGGCGGCCTGTTCCTGTTTGTCGCATCAGCGCTGCTGCTGTACGAGAGCCGCTTCAATCTCCGTTTCGTCAACCGCTCGATTGACTTCATCGAGTTTCTGGAGGAACGGGCTCATGAAGCTGTGGCAAAGTCAAAGGATTGAATCTTATTCCTTTAACCCCGCCTCTCTGGCCAGGTTTCTCCAGGCCGGAAGGCTTCGCTCAATCATCCCCCGGTCGAAACAGTAGGCAATCCGGAAAAACCCCGGGGCTCCGAATCCCGCTCCCGGCACCAGCAGGATATGGTGCTTTTGCGCCAGTTTGACGAAAGCCACATCGTCGGGCAGGGGGGATTGGGGGAAGAGGTAGAAGGCACCGTCGGGGATGACCATGCTGAACCCCATGCCGGTCAGTTCGCGTACCAGCAGGTCCCGTTTGGCCTGATACTCAACGACATCGACCGACTCGTCCTGGAGTTTTGCCACCAGCCGCTGCATCAGCGCCGGGGCGTTTACAAAACCGAGCACACGGTTACTGAAGACCGCGCCCTCCATGAACTGCAGTGCGGTATCCATGCGCGGATTGGCTGCCAGATAGCCGATGCGCTCACCGGGCAGTGCCAGATCCTTGCTGTGCGAGGTGACGATGATCGAGCTCTCCACCAGGGGGAAAATATTGGGGACATGCTTGCCGTCGAAGGCGATACGGGCGTAGGGCTCGTCCGAGATAACGTAGATCAGGTGCCCGTTGTCCCGATGGATCTTTTTAAGTACATCACCCAGGCGTTTGAGGCTCTCTGCGGGGTAGATCACGCCGGTGGGGTTGTTGGGTGAGCAGATCAGGATGGCGCGCGTCTTTTGCGTTATGGCTCTCTTGATGGCGCCGATGTCAAGTTGGAAGGTGGCATGATCCGTCCAGACCTCCACCGGTACGCCGCCGTGATTGTCGATATAGAATTTGTATTCGACAAAAAACGGAGCCAGGATAATGACTTCTTCGCCCGGATTCAGGATTGTCTTCAGCACCACATTGAGTGCCCCGCCGGCGCCGCAGGTCATGACGACATGCTCGTGGCTGACCGGTAGCCCTGAGTCTTTGGAAATTTTTGCTGCGACAGCGGCACGGGTCTCCGTGTAACCGGCATTGTTCATGTAGCGGTGCATGCCGGGCAGGGGGTTTTGGGCCAACGCCAGCAATTCACGGCCAAAGGCCTCGGGAGGCTCAACGTCGGGGTTACCAAGTGTGAAGTCGAAGATATTATCAGCGCCGAACTCCTGCCGCAACCGCTCGCCTTCTTCAAACATCCTGCGAATCCAGGACGACTTTGAGATGTGACCTGCAATCTTCATGGCTATAGCCATTGATGTCTCCTCCGATCAGTATTTCCCCGGCAAACTGGCCTGCAGTATTCCACAAAAAAAATTGCGGAGATATGGGTGACTATCTCCTGTCGTACCCGTGGTCTCTACCCGGTCTGGTTTCATGGGGCCAGTGTGAGCGTGGCAGGTCATAGCGGTAACCGTTCCTGTCTCTCGAATACTGCCAGCGATCGCCCTCGTAAAAATAATAGTACCCGTCGCGCTGATAATAACGATCGGGTCCCAAGTCAATTACTACGGGAAGCGGGGGGGGCAGGATCACATCATAGTCTCCATGGCCTGTCGGGACTATGCACGCCGTAAGCGTAGTTGTCATAAAAAGTGAGGCAATTCCCATGCGTAGTGAGTTTTTCATAGCGTCTCCTTTTTGATGCCTGCGTTTTTTGTAACTATACCACAAAACGAGAGAAGGTAAATGGTTAGCATCATCGCCAATCTGATTCCAGGATCGACCGGAAGGAGGCAGTATTTTCTGTTATGCGATTAATTTCTTGACAGGTATGAGGCAAGCCATTATGGTAGTCGTATGACTACCTATGGAATAAAAAAAGAAAATGAGCTCACAAAGCGCCAACGTCAGGTACTTCAGTTCATTACTTCGTTTATTGACGGTAATGGCTATCCTCCAAGCCAACGGGAGATAGCGGGACACTTGAATGTATCCGGAACCCTGCCGGTTATGAAACATCTCGGTGCACTGCAGCGTAAGGGGTATATCAAGCGGGACAACGTAAACCGTGGGATCACTCTGACAATACCGACCAGCCGCCCGACCTCCCTGCCGATAGTGGGGACTGTGCGTGCCGGTCAACTTTCAACGGCCATAGAAGATGTTCAGGGTTATTTTTCAGTCGATCAGATGGCAATCAAAGGTTCTGATTGCTTCTTTCTGAAGGTAAGCGGTGACTCCATGATCAACGCCGGTATTTTAGACGGTGATCTTGCCCTCGTGCGCCCGCAGCCCACAGCCCATGACAAGGATACTGTCGTTGCCATGGTAGATGGCGAGGCAACGCTAAAGTGGTTCTATAAGGAGCATGACCACATTCGCCTGCAACCGGCGAATCCGAACATGGATCCGATCCTCGTTTATCCTGAAGACGGTGAAGTGACAATCGTCGGCAAGGTGATAGGCATGTATCGTAGCATATAGAATATGTAGTGAATAAACAGGAAGACAGGAGACCTCAAATGGAACCAATTACGCTGTGCGGATTAGTGATCGTCATCTTTGGATTATGGGTTGAGTTTGAACCGGCAGTAATTGCGGTTGTCAGAAAGATCTGCAAAAGCAGGTTTTTTACAGAGTCGATTTCGAACTCGACCGTTCAGAAGCCTGCCTATGTGATGAGGGTGCCCATATCCTTCCATTAATGCCTTGAAGTCATTTTTTGACTAATCCGGTCAGTTTATGGTAGTGATGTACGCTGTAGGCGCAACGGCGCCTGTATTCGGCATAAATTCAATCAGAGGCTACTATGGAAAAAACAGACCCACAAGCATTGTTTGAAAAATTTGCGTCAACCGGGCATCGCATGTTCAAAGATTTTTCCGCTTCTGAAACACAGGAAATGGCAGGCCAGTTCGGAGCTTCCTGGAATACGATCATGATGCGTTCGATGGAAAACCCTGAAGAGTGGCTGAAAACAATCACCGGCTTTTACCAGGATCAGTTTAATTTGTGGATCAACATGTTTAAGCCCCCCTCTGAGGGTGCAGCTCAACCGGTGCATGGAGACAGGCGATTTGCCTCCCCGGAATGGGAAGAAAGTCCATTGCACAATTATCTCAAGCAATCATATCTGCTGACGTCACGCATGCTGACGGGGATGGTTTCGGATTCCCCTCTGGATGTAGCAACAAAGAGTAGAACTGAATTTTATACACGTCAGTTTGTAGATGCAATGTCCCCCTCCAATTTTGCTATGACAAATCCCGAAGTGCTTAAGGAAACGCTGGAAAGCAAAGGCCAAAATCTGATCAATGGTCTTGAACAATTAATGCAGGATTTCGATAAAGGTCGTATCAGCATGACCGATGAATCTGCGTTTGAACTGGGTAGAAATATTGCGGCCACCCCGGGTTCCGTGGTGTTCCAGAATGAACTTTTTCAGCTGATTCATTTCAAGCCCATGACAGAAAAAGTCAACGATCGCCCGCTATTGATCATACCGCCCTGCATTAACAAATATTACATACTTGATTTGTCTGAACATAACTCATATGTGCGTTATTGTCTGGAACAGGGCAACAACGTCTTTATTATGTCATGGCGCAATCCGGATGAAGCACTTGGGGATAAAACCTGGGATGACTATCTCAATGAAGGAACGTTCCCGGCCATCAACGCAGTTAAGAAAATTACCGGTGCGAAGAAGATCAACGGCGTTGCCTGGTGTATTGGCGGCACTATGTTGGCGACTACAATTGCAGTTCTGGCGGCAAAGAACAAGAAACCCTTTGCTTCGGCAACATTTTTTACCACCCTGCTGGATTTTTCTGATCCGGGGGAGCTGCGTGTATTTATTGATGAATCACAGGTAAAACAATTTGAGGAGAAACTAAAAAAAGGCGGAGTCATGCCAGGCAAACAACTCGCCACAACCTTTGCCATGTTGCGCGCCAACGATTTGATCTGGAACTACGTTGTGAATAATTATCTGAAAGGCAAGACACCGCCACCCTTCGACATTCTTTACTGGAACTCTGATTCGACAAATATGACAGCAGCAATGTACACCTGGTATCTGCGTAACATGTATCTGGAAAACAAGTTGATTGAACCCGGCGGTATAGAACTGTGCGGTGTTCCGGTTGATCTGGGAAAAATTGATTGCCCGGCTTATTACCTGTCTGCCATTGAAGATCACATCGCCCCCTGGAAAACGACGTTCATTTCGGCCCAGGTTCTGAAGTGCCCGACGGAATTCGTCCTGGGTGCCAGCGGGCACATTGCCGGTGTCATTAATCCGGCCAATAAAAACAAGCGTAATTTCTGGATTAATGGTGAAACAGGAAAAGGTGCAGACCATTGGCTGGAGAGTGCGAAAAGTGTCCCCGGCAGTTGGTGGACGCATTGGGACGGATGGCTGAAGGGTACTGGCGGGAAAGAAATTCCTGCACCGGAACAGGTCGGCACCAAGGCCTATCCGGAAATAGAAGCTGCTCCTGGCTCGTATGTTTTGGCCAGATAAAAATTAACCGCACCACCACCAACACGGGGGATACGTATGAAAATAAACTTTGATATCGATGCAACTCCACAGGAATTACGTACTTTTTTCGGTCTGCCTGACGTTGAGACCCTCCAGAAGGAGATGATGGATCAGATACGGAAAAAAATGCTGGAGGGTGTCGAAGGTTTTGATATTCTTTCCATAATGAAACCTATGCTGCCTGAACATCTTCTGTCAGTGAGTTCCCTGCAGAAAAGCTTCTGGGATGCCTTCACCAAGACATCCGGTGAAGCAAAGGAATGATTGTACTCCCTGACGTTAGAGAAGATGGTTCTTATCCAGTATGATGCGCAGCCTGATTTCGTCGTCAGGATCGGAGACATACAAACCGACTAGCAGGTTGCCATCCTTATCATCTGTAGCATATATGCATCTGCACTTAATTCGCATATATATGGCATTGAAGAAAACATCCACTGTCTCGTCAACTTGTGGAATAGAAAAGGGTACATCGGAAGGCGGAATGGAGACCTTGAAACCCTGGGGACTGATGTCAACAACGCTTGCATCAATCTCGTCTCTTCCCTGCAAAACAAGCTGAACGCTGTTCAAATCCTGATGAAGATTTCCAGCCTCATGGCGTTTAACGGATCTTTTTTCCATTACATCCCCTCTCGATAAAGTACCCAGGTATTTATTTTTACTGACAATTTCTGCAAGCCCTTGTTTATCGGCGCGCCCAACAGGATTCAAAACCGTAGCCTGAATGAAGCACATCCTAAGTATAGCACAATATTCGGCAGACTATCAACACACCCGAAAAAATTACGACCATGAACACCATAACAATCAAAATAAAAGCACTTGACGCACTAACCGCCTGATGTAATCTGATACTGATAAAGGACGAGAGAATGCCAGTTTACGAATATTGTTGCAATTCCTGTAAAATTCAATTTGAACTTCGCCAGAAGTTTTCAGACCCGCCTGCTGACAAATGCCCCAAATGTGGTGGGTTCGTCCGTAAGTTGGTGTCGGCAGTTTCATTCAGTCTCAAAGGTGCAGGATGGTACGGTGACGGCTACGGCGCAAAAGCAGAGGCTACTAAATCAGAAGGCGATACAGCTGCAGGAACTGTGGCTGGAGCTTCTGAAGCGACGGCTACAGCGGAAGTTGTATCAACAGACGCAACCCCGGCTGGGACAACAGTATCGCATGAAGCGCAGGCATCCGCTTCAACTAACGAGATGCCAAACAAAGGAGCGTCCGCAAAATGCCCCGAATTATCATAACCCGCCTGATATTTATTGCTCTTCTGGCCGGCGCACTGCCTGCAACCTCCCACGCCCTCGAACCAACCACCGCACCCATGCTGCGCATGGAAACCGGCATGCATACGGCGATGATATGGCGGATTGATGTTGACCGCCCCGGACGATGGCTGATGTCATTTATAAAGGGGCATGAAATCTGGGACAAGATGGGCGAATATAGAAAAGGTCACCTTTTTGGAAAAGTCTAAACATATCTTCACCCCCTACGATAAGTTTGTCATCGCCATTCTTGCTCTATTGCAATTTACGGTTGTTCTCGATTTCATGGTTTTGTCGCCCCTTGGGGCTATCCTCATGCCAGGTTTGGGCATTTCAACCTCACAATTCGGGTTGGTTGTTTCCGTATATGCATTCAGTGCCGGGGCATCGGGGTTGTGTGCGGCCGGGTTCGCGGATAAGTTTGACAGAAAGAAAATGCTGCTGTTTTTTTACTCCGGTTTTGTCTGTGGCACTCTTTTCTGCGCTATTGCAAACAGTTATCTGCCTCTACTCTGTGCCAGAGTCATCACCGGTATATTTGGCGGAGTTATTGGCTCAATATCTTTTGCCATAATAACCGATATGTTCTCAATGCAGGTACGTGGGCGGGTGATGGGAGTCGTACAAATGGCATTTGCCGCCAGTCAGGTTCTTGGCATTCCGGTTGGTCTTTATCTTGCGACACATTTTGACTGGCACGCTCCATTCCTGATGATCGCGGCACTTGCTATAATTATCGGGGTGGTCATGGCTATCAAGCTAAAACCAGTTATTGGGCATCTCCAGGGTAGTCATGACAAAAACGCATTTATCCACCTTTGGCACACCACATCGAATCCGTTTTACATCAGAGGCTTCGCAGCGACAATGCTGCTTGCAACAGGCGGTTTCATGATCATGCCTTTTAGCACCGCATTTCTGGTGAATAACATCCTCGTCCCGGAAACCCGGCTCTCAGAGATTTTCTTCATAACAGGCATTGTTTCAATAGTTACCGGCCCGTTTCTTGGAAAACAGGTTGACAAGTATGGTAAATATAGATTGTTTCTTTTCGGAAGCATTCTTTCCATAATCATGGTGATGATCTACACTCATCTTGGCCCCACCTCAATCTGGGTTGTCATCTTGATCAATATCGTTCTATACACAGGGATTTCTTCGCGAATGATTTCATCCTCGGCACTAATCTCAGGCGTACCTGATATGAAAGACCGCGGAGCATATATGGGGATAAATTCTTCCATTCAGCAGGTATCAGGCGGGATTGCCGCATTTGTGGCGGGGCTTATAGTTTACCAACCAGCAAAAAATGCTCCGCTGCAGCACTTTGATACTGTTGGCTATGTCACAGCCTGTACGATGCTCATTACTCTTTTCATGATGTTTTTCATCGACCGGGAGGTTTCGAGAAAACTTCATACAGCTCATACTTGAGAACAAAGCGATGGTATCCTCTGGCAACTCAACAAAAAATGAGGCAGGCATAGTAAATGTTTTCATTGCGAGACCAATCGGGCGTTTTGTCACAACCCTGCTCACAATAGGACGTATTTCCGCAACTGGCTTATTCCGTTTGCAGAGGATAAAGTTCTCGCCCTTTGCTACCTCACTGAGATAGTAGGAAAAATGAGTTTTTGCTTCCTGGACATTTATAGCTAACGGCAAGGCGTAGCAAAACTGCGGACCAACGTCATCTCAGTCGGCCAGGTAGTTCCAGGTTTTATCCGTGAAATCGTACTGGTACTTGTCAAACGGGCCAAACGTGGCCATATAGAAGAGACGCGGCTGGCCTTCAACATTATAGTACGTCAGCCTGTAAGGCCGCAATCGAGCCATTTCTGGAAGTCCCAGCTCTTTTCCATCTGACGGGTAGCGCCCTGTAGCTTTCTGGAAGCTCAATATGTCCGCAACAAGTTTATTTGCAACCCTCCTTGCATCATTGTGCCGATGCAAATGGGCTGATATAACCAGCAACAGGGAAAACGCGACGACAGCCAAGGCAAGGTATCTGTCTTTCCTTAGCCGGGGATCCCTCCGGCACCGTGCAAGCTTGACAAACTGATAGATAATGGCCAGGGGTGACACCATAACCATCATGAAACCGCAGCTTAGCTGGCTGCTGAACAAGGTAAGCAGAAAAAAGCCGACCAGAAACATTTTATTCCGGGTTGCAAACGACGTAATACAATTCATCTGAGTAAACCACACTGGTAAAATTTTTCCTCCATTGAGCGGTGAAGCACGTGATGAGTTGCTAATCCTTCCAGTACGAGATGGCAGGTCTGAATGCCAGAAGCAGCCCGGAAATGATAATCACCCAGGCGTACCTCGTAACAAACTCATGGAAATATGCTCCAATCACAATACCTGCAAACAACGCACTCCACTTCAGTAAGGCAATATTTGTCCAACTCCAGGTTTTGGTTCTGAGCAGTTTCATTGCATTACCCCGAATCAGTGTAGCCCTATAGATTTTATTGGAGCTGGTCAACAGAAAAGACAGAATAATCGAAGCAGGGGAAAAATGCGAGCACCTTACAAATATTCGCCAACGTATCGCCATCACACACAAAATATTGCGCTCAACACCACCACTTGACACCATATCTTGAGATAAGGCATACTCATCTCCTCACAGCCCCAGAGGGAGAAATGCCGCCATGGAACCTGCCGTAATTACTGAAAACGCCCCCTCAGCCTCCTTTGTTCACCTGCACCTGCACACCCAGTATTCACTGCTGGATGGGGCCATCCGCCTGGAAGACCTGATTGCCAAGGCAAAACAGCACAACATGCCCGCAATCGCCATTACCGACCACGGCAACATGTTCGGCGCGGTGGAGTTCTACCTCAAATGCAGGAAGGCCGGGGTCAAGCCGATCATCGGCTGTGAACTCTATCTGGCGCCCGACTCGCGCTTTTCCAAAGACGCCAGGGGCATATCCGATGCGGCCTATCACTTGATCCTGCTCTGCGAAAACATGGTCGGATACCGCAACCTCTCCTACCTTACCTCTGCCGGCTTCAAGGAGGGCTTCTACTACCGTCCACGTATCGACCGCGAACTGCTCTCGGGTCACTCTGAAGGCCTGATTGCCCTGTCGGCCTGCCTGAAAGGTGAAGTGGCGATGCAGTGCGGACGCGGCCGTATGGACGAGGCACGGGAGACCGCCCGCTGGTACAGTGAGATGTTCCCGGATCGCTATTACATCGAGTTGCAGGAAAACACCCTGCCGGAGCAGGATACCGTCAACAAGCGCCTGATGGAGATAGCATCCGAGCTGAAGCTGCCGCTGGTGGCCACCAATGACTGCCATTATCTCAATCGCGAGGATGCCCGCGCTCACGAGGTGCTTCTCTGCATCCAGACCGGCAAGACCATGAGCGATGCCACGCATATGAAGTTCTCGGCGGACGAGTTCTACGTCAAGACGCCTGGGGAGATGGCGGCCGCCTTCAGTTACGCACCTGAAGCGATTTCCAATACCGTCGCCATTGCCGAGCGCTGCAACCTCGTGTTGCCGCTGGACACCGGCGAGTATCACTTTCCGCACTTTGATCCGCCACCCGGCAAGAATCATGACGAGCTGCTGGAGGAGCTGGCCACCGAAGGGCTCAGGGAGCGGATGACCACCATCCTGGCCAAGTACCCCGACATGTCCCTGGAACAGCAGCAGGGATATTTTGACCGTCTGCGTACCGAGCTGGACTGCATCAGGGAGATGAAGTTTCCTGCCTACTTCCTGATCGTCTCCGACTTTATCATCTGGGCAAAAAAACAGGGCATCCCGGTCGGCCCCGGCAGGGGTTCGGCGGCCGGTTCGCTGGTAGCGTACTCCATCAAAATCACCGACCTTGATCCCCTCCCCTACAATCTTCTTTTTGAGAGGTTCCTCAATCCGGAACGTATCTCCATGCCTGATATCGACGTTGACTTCTGCCAGGACCGCCGTGATGAGGTTATCCAGTATGTCGTGGAAAAGTACGGCCGCGACCGGGTTTGTCAGATCATCACCTTCGGAACCATGAAGGCCAAGGCGGTGGTGCGGGACGTGGGCAGGGCGCTGAATATCCCCTACGGCGATGTGGACCGGATCGCAAAACTGGTGCCGGACGCCCTGGAAATGACCCTGGCCAAGGCATTGCAGCAGGAACCGCTCCTGAACGAAATGGCCGACAAAGATCCCCAGGTTCGGGATCTGCTCGATACGGCGCTCTGCCTGGAAGGGCTGACCCGCCACGCATCCACCCACGCAGCCGGAGTGGTGGTCGCTCCCCAGCGCATGGAGGACTTTCTTCCGGTCTACAAGGATCCAAAAACCGGTTCCATCAACACCCAGTACTCCATGAAGTACGTCGAACAGGTTGGGCTGGTAAAATTCGACTTCCTCGGCCTGAAGAACCTGACTGTGATCGAAAACGCCGTCAAGCTCGTGCGGCAGGGAAAAGATTCCGGTTTTGACATAACCACGCTGCCGGATGATGACACAGCCAGTTACGATCTGATCTCCTCCGGCAACACAACCGGGGTGTTCCAGCTTGAGTCCAGCGGTATCAAGGAGATGCTGGTCAAGCTCAAGCCATCCTGTTTCGAGGATGTCATCGCAGCCTGCGCCCTCTATCGTCCCGGCCCCCTGGAGTCGGGAATGGTCAAGGATTTCATCGAATGCAAGCATGGCCGACAGCAGGTGGTCTACGAACTGCCCCAATTGGAGCCCATCCTGAAAGACACCTACGGCGTCATCGTCTACCAGGAGCAGGTCATGCAGATTGCACGCTCGCTGGCCGGATATTCACTCGGCCAGGCGGATCTTCTCCGTCGCGCCATGGGGAAGAAGGACACGGCGGTCATGGCCAAAGAGAAAATCCCGTTTCTGGAGGGGGCGTCACGGCAGGGGATTGACCTGAAAAAAGCGGAGGCGATCTTTGACCTGATGGCAAAATTTGCGGCCTACGGCTTTAACAAATCCCACTCGGCCGCCTACGCGCTGATTGCCTACCAGACCGCGTATCTCAAAACCCACTATCCGGTGGAGTTCATGGCCGCACTGCTTTCCTGCGACATGGACAGCACCGACAAGGTCATGAAGAACATTGCCGATTGTCGCGAACAGGGTATCGATGTCCTGCCGCCGGATATTAACAGTTCGGGACTTTCCTTCACGGTAGTCGGCACATCAATGCGATTCGGCCTTGGCGCAGTCAAAAATGTCGGTGGTGGGGCCATCGAAGCCATCCTGGAGGCCCGTAAGGATGGAAAATTCACGACACTGTTCGACTTCTGCGAGCGGGTCGATCTGCGGCGGGTCAACAAGCGTGTGATCGAATCACTGATCAAATGCGGCGCATTCGATTCTACCGGAGCAGCGCGTTCCGCTCTGATGGAAGGGCTTGAAACAGCATCCGGTTATGGCCAGAAGATTCAGGAGGAAAAAGCCAGCGCCCAGGTATCGCTGTTTGGCACCGAGGAGGTGGTCAGGGGAAACGGCAACGGGGGTTTGAAACTGCCAGTCTTAGCGGAATGGCACGACAAGGAGAAACTGGCCTTCGAGAAAGAGGCGCTCGGTTTTCTGATTACGGGTCATCCTCTGGATCGCTATCTTGATGACATCAAGCGTCTTGCCAGTTGCGACATCATTAACCTGATGGATCAGACCGACGGTGGCGAAATCCGCATCTGCGGCATCGTGTGCGCCCTCAAGGAGCACGTCACCAAGAGTAAAGGGGAGAAGATGGGGTTTGTCACCGTCGAAGACCTGACCGGATCGGTGGAAGTGACTGTTTTCTCGGATGTTTATGCCGAGGCGGTCAGCATGCTGAAGTCCGATGATCCGCTGTTGATCACCGGCAAGCTGGAGAAGAGTGAAAAAGGAGCTAAAATACTGGTGCAGGCACAGAAAGAAGGCGCCAGTGGATGGCAGCAGAAAAATCGCGGCCCGTCCGGTGGTATCAAACTGCTCAGCGCGGCCCGCACCCAGACAACGAAGAGGGTCTTTTTTACCCTGCGTATGGACGATATGCCGTCGGCACGGCTCGACAACCTGAAAGGAATAATCGAGCGCCACCGCGGCGCAGTACCGGCCTTCATCTCGTTTGAAATGCCGCAACGCGGGAAAGCCACCATGCAGCTTCCCGAGGATATGTACGTGATACCGAATGACGATTTAAGACTGGAAGTGGAGCGGCTGTTCGGTTATAATGCGGCCACCTTTGAGTAGAAATCAGTGAGGTTTTAAATGGCGACCCCGTTTTATCTGGAATTTGAAAAACCGATTGTTGATCTGGAAAAGAAGATCGAGGAGTTGGGTGTACTGGCCAAGGACGGTCTGGATATCGGTTCGGATGTGTCCGCTCTGGAGTCGCGTGTCGAAGAGATGCGTGCCGACATCTTCTCCAACCTCTCCCGCTGGCAGACGGCACAGGTGGCGCGTCACATCAACCGACCCTTCACGCTTGATTACATCGGCCTGATGTTTACCGAATTTACCGAACTGCATGGCGACCGTAACTTCGGGGATGATCACGCCATCGTCGGTGGACTGGCCCGCTTCGACGGGCAGCCAGCGATGGTCATCGGCCACCAGAAGGGACGCGATACCAAGGAGAAGGTCTTCCGCAACTTCGGCATGCCCAACCCGGAAGGGTACCGTAAGGCTCTGCGCCTGATGCAGATGGCCGAGCAGTTCAAACTGCCGGTGATCACCTTTGTTGACACCCCGGTTGCCTACCCGGGTATCGGCGCAGAAGAGCGGGGCCAGGCCGAGGCCATTGCCCGTAATCTGCGCGAGATGGCAGCCCTCAAAACCCCCATCATCGTCTGCGTCACCGGCGAAGGCGGCTCAGGCGGCGCGTTGGCAATCGCCGTGGGCGACCGCATCCTGATGCTGCAGCACTCGGTCTATGCCGTCATCTCTCCGGAAGGGTGCGCCGCCATCCTCTGGTCTGACGGCACCAAAGGTGCCCAGGCTGCCGAAGCGCTCAAGCCGACCGCACAGGACATCATCAAGCTGGGAGTTATCGACGAGATCATTCCTGAACCGGTCGGCGGCGCCCATCGTGACCATGGGGCAACGGCACAGTCGCTGAAAGAGGCCATAGCCCGAAATCTGATCGAACTCAACAAGTTATCGCCAGAAGAACTGGTTGAAGGGCGCTACCGGAAATTCCGCGCCATGACCCGCTGCCTGGAATAGACAGGTCGTTGTTACCGCGTAATGATGGGGGCCGGTTTGGCCCCCATTTTTGTTAGCCTTAAGAGGGAAACACCATGCTCGAACGTCTTCAGAAAATAATATCAGCCGCCGGGATCGCATCCCGCCGTGCATCGGAAGAGCTTATCCAGGATGGACGCGTTGCCGTTAACGGCATTGTCATAACCGAACTGGGGAGTAAGGCCGATCCCGCCTGCGACACCATCACCGTGGACGGCAAACCTCTGGCCATCGCCTCCAAGCGGCTCTACATCCTTCTCTACAAGCCGGTCGGCTACATGACAACCCTTGACGACCCGGAAGGGCGGGCACTGGTTACCGACCTGCTGAAGGAGGTTGGCGAGCGTGTCTACCCGGTCGGACGGCTCGACTACAACACCGAAGGATTGCTGCTGCTGACAAATGACGGGGAGTGGGCCAACCGCCTGATGCACCCGCGACATGAGGTGGAAAAAGAGTACCATGTGCGCGTCCGCGGCAAACTTCACAAAAGCCAGCTTGATCAACTTGCCGGGGGGGTTGATATCGATGAGAGAAAAACGGCTCGCGCCACGGTGCGGGTCATAAAAGACGGGGAGCAGAATGACTGGTTCTCCATTGCCATCCACGAGGGACGCAACCGCCAGGTACGCCGCATGTGCGAAGCCGTCAGCCTGTCGGTTGTGCGCCTGAGGAGGGTACGCTACGGCACACTGACGATGGGCTCCCTGAAGCCGGGGGAGTTTCGCTACCTGACCGACGCTGAAGTCAGAGAACTCCGCGATCCTCCCGTAAAGAAAAAATCGCCGTAACACTTCCCGGAGATCAGGTAACAACCGTTTACTTCCTTGACTGGGCCTTTTTTAAAGTCTCCTGAAAAAGTTCCGGCGTGAACCCCTTGATGACGATCTCGTTTTTTCCGCTTCCCATGACAATTACCGGAACGCCGGTGCTGTTGTATTTTCCGGTCAACTCTTCCATGGCCTTTCCGTCTATCTCCACGTCCCGATTGATGAACGGGATGTTGTTCTTTGTAAAATAATCCTTTGTCTCCTTGCAGTGCGGGCACCAGGCGACCGAATACAGCACGATCCGCGGGAATTTTCTGGACGCCTCGGCTTTTGCAGGATTAAGAGTGCTCTGGCGCCCCTGCTCGGCGGCAAAACTTGACAAGACCGGCAACAGCAGTACCACACAAATGGTTATTGCTCTATGTAACATCACTAAGTTCCCCTTGTTTTCTAGTCTAACGCCATTCGGGTCAATCTTCGAGCAGGATCATGGACGTTTCCCCTACGTACCACACTACTCCTGCCCAGGTCAAAACAAACAACCCCCTTGCATACAGAAGCGTCTTGCACGTATTCTGTTCGGATACCACAAGCGGAGAAATGTCCATGAGAATAAGAATTGATACACTGCTGAAAAGTACAGTGGCGAACGAGGATTGCCGGATTGCCGGCTGGGTTCGTTCCGTACGTCACTCGAAAGGAGTCGCCTTCATTGTCGTCAACGACGGGTCAAATCTGGCCGGGATCCAGGTCGTTGCGGATCAGACCCTGACCAATTTCGAGGAGGTCTGTGGCCTGGGAACAGGCAGCGCGCTCCAGGTAGAAGGGGCGCTGGTTGCATCACCGGCAGCCGGTCAGGCATTCGAGATACAGGCCCATTCCGTACACGTAATCGGCGCCAGTGATGACAGCTACCCGCTCCAGAAAAAACGCCATTCGTTCGAGTTCCTGAGAAGCATTGCCCATCTGCGACCCCGCAGCAATACCTTCGGTGCGGTATTTCGTCTGCGTTCGCGCCTGGCGCAGGCCGTCCACCAGTTTTTTATCCAAAAGAACTTTCTCTATGTCCACACCCCGATCATAACCGCCAGCGATTGCGAAGGGGCTGGAGAACTGTTCCGCGTCAGCACGCTGGACGCCGCTATGCCTCCGATGCTGGACGGCTCACCCGATTTCAGTCAGGATTTTTTCGGCCAGAAAACCGGGCTGACCGTCAGCGGCCAACTGGAAGGCGAACTTTTTGCGCTGGCTTTTGGCGATATTTACACCTTTGGCCCCACTTTTCGAGCCGAAAACTCCAACACGGCGCGGCATGCCTCGGAGTTCTGGATGATCGAACCGGAGATGGCCTTTGCCGACCTGGCGGATGATGCCGACCTGGCGGAGGAATTCATCACGTACCTGTGCCGCTTCGCGCTGGAAGAGTGTACCGATGACATGGCATTCTTCGACAGGCAGATCGAACACGGCCTGCTGGAAAGGATCAGGAATGTTTCCGAGGCCAGCTTTGCACGAATCGACTACACCGATGCCATCGGCAGACTGGAGCGTTCCGGTGTCACGTTTTCCTATCCGGTGGAGTGGGGGCTCGACCTGCAGACTGAGCACGAACGGTATCTGAGCGAGCAGGTCGTAGGTGGACCGGTCTTCATAACCAACTACCCCAAAGAGATCAAGGCCTTCTACATGCGACAGAACGACGATGGCCGCACAGTCGCGGCCATGGATCTGCTGGTGCCCAAGGTCGGCGAGATCATCGGCGGCAGCCAGCGCGAGGAGCGGCTCGATCTTCTTGATGCTCGCATGTCTGAACTGGGAATTGCACAGGAACCGCTCTGGTGGTACCGGGACAGCCGCCGCTGGGGCAGTTGTCCCCACGCCGGATTCGGCCTCGGCTTTGAACGTTTGGTAATGTACCTTTCCGGCATGGAGAATATCCGCGATGTGATACCGTTTCCGCGCACACCACGGCATTGCGAGTTCTGAGCATGCATATTTTTTGCCTTGAAATCCACCTGTCACTCCCTTCCCGTTCCCTCAAAGAAAAGCGCGGCATTGTCAAGAGTATCCTCGGACGGGCGCGCAACCGCTTCAATACCGCCTGTGCCGAAGTTGACCGGCAGGATAACGCAACCGCTGCGGTGCTGGGGTTTATTACGGTCAGTCCGGACAAAACCATTGCGCGCTCGGTGCTGGAGCGAATTGAGGATTGGATCTACGATAACTGGCCGGATGTCGAGATCAGCGGGGCGGACATTTCCGAGGTGTAACCGCTGCATAGAACCGGAACATCACAGTTTTATTGACACCCCCCCTGATTCAGGCTATTCTTCAATTTTATTTCAATCACTTACACGTCGCCCGTGTAACTGAACCAAACCTGTTTCGCCACTTGTGATAGATTATGCCGGACCAAAACGGTACCCATCAGGATCAGAACACGCTGACCTATTTGAGCAAACTGGGCTCAAACCTCTTCGATTCTGTGATACGGAGGTTTTCAGATCCCCGGACAGCCCGCCGCAACAGGTTTATCCTTCTGGTATCCACTGCCGCGCTGTTGACCATACTCGTCCTTCCCAATCAGCATTTCTCAACGGTTTCGTTCAAAGTTGGCGATATCGCCACCTCCGATATCCGCGCCACTGACGAGTTTCTGGTCGAAGATCAGGCTCTGACCGAACAGCGACGGAAGGAAGTCGCCGCCAATGCCCCGGCCATCTACAATTTAAGCGACCGGGTTCCCTCGTACATTGTCGGAAAACTGGAACTGGCGCTCGCATCAATCCGTACAGAGCGTACGGCTAAAGTCCAGAAGAGCCCTGAAGAATGGCGAAAAATCCTGATACCGCAGCTTGACACAGAGCTGAGCGACGCCGATATCCGCGCCCTTACCCGCATCAAGTCTGATACTGCACTCACCGCAGATATCAAAAAGCTGCTGGATGAACTGTATCATCGCAAGATCGTCCTGGACGGCAAGGTGTTTCAGACTGACGCCCGTCGCGGCATCGAGATTCTCAGTGATGACGGTCATTTCATCGGGGCCGGAGATTCTACCACCAGTTTCACCGAAATTGCCGAAGCCCGGAGAATGGTTGCCGGATGGTCGTTTTCGGGACTGGGCGAACCGGGTGACGCCGGCAGACTTTCTGCACTGATTGCCCGCATCCTGCTGCCCAATTTCTTCTTCAATAAGGAGAGCACCGAAGCCCGCAGTAAATCCGCCATCG
The DNA here is from genome assembly GCA_903868145.1 of uncultured Desulfuromonadales bacterium. GTDB lineage: Bacteria > Desulfobacterota > Desulfuromonadia > Geobacterales > Pseudopelobacteraceae > CAIPTY01. The sequence goes on from CAIPTY010000080.1 coordinate 47,532, forward strand.
AAACGGTTCGCCCCGTGCTTTTCAAGGTGCAGAAGGGCGAAATGATCGTCCGGTCAGGCGAACGGATCAGCTCGGAGCAGGCTCGAAAACTGGGTAAAATTTTTCAGGAAAACCGTAATGACAGCCGTATGATGACCGCTGTCGGCATTTTTGCCCTGGTTCTGGTGCTCTTTTATTTTCCCTACCGGTTCGCCTGCAAAAACATTCGCAAGTTCAACCCCAGCAACAAGGACATCCTGATCCTGTCGCTGCTGATCATCAGCAGCTTCTTCGTTTTTAAAACTGCGATGCTGATCACCAATAACATCGGCCCTGTGTTTCCCCACATAGATACGCGCAACTATTTCTACCTGCTCCCATTTGCCACCGGTGCCATGGTCGTGCGCGTTTTTATCAACTCCGAGGTGGCGCTGGTCTACTGTGCCATCCTTGCCCCATTGCTGGGCATCATGTTCAACAACAGCATGACTATCGTCATCTACGCCATGATGGGAAGCATCGTCGGGGCTCACGGCATGCGGCAGTGTTCAGACAGGAGCACTATCTATGCCGCCGGACTGAAGGTATCCGTAGTTAATCTGGCCCTTGGACTGGCTTTCCAGACCATGAACAACACACTCTTCAGCATGCAGACCGTCTACGTGGCCATCTTCGCCGTTGTGGGCGGCATTCTCGGTTCCGGCTTCGCGTCCGGTTTAATCCCCGTTATCGAAACCCTTTTCAACTACACCACCGATATCAAAATGCTGGAGTTGGCGAACCTCAATTCACCGCTGCTGCGGGATCTGATGGTACGGGCGCCCGGCACCTACCACCACAGCGTTGTGGTAGGCAACCTGGTCGAGGCCGCCGCCGAGTCAATCGGCGCCAACCCATTGCTGGCAAGGGTCGCCGCCTACTACCACGATATCGGCAAGGCATCAAAACCGCTCTATTTCATCGAGAACCAGGGGGGTGAGGAAAATCGCCATGACAAGCTGACCCCGAGTATGAGCGCCCTGATACTGATCTCACACATCAAGGAAGGAGCTGAACTTGCGCGGGAAAAGCACCTCGGACAGCCGATTATCGACATCATCCGCCAGCACCATGGCACGGGCCTGATCAAATTTTTCTACGACCGGGCCAAGTCACAGGCCAGGGGTACCGGCCAGATTGTGGAAGAGAAGGATTTTCGCTATCCGGGCCCCAAACCCCAGACCAGGGAGGCCGGCATTGTCATGCTGGCCGACTGCGTTGAGGCTGCTTCACGCACATTGGTCAATCCAACACCCGACCGGATTCAGGGACTGGTTCAAAACATCATCAACCGGATCTTTACCGATGGCCAACTGGACGAATGCGAGTTGACCCTCAAAAACCTGCATGAAATTGCAAAAAGCTTTAACCGCATCCTGAACGGCATATTCCACCATCGTATCGATTACCCCGACCCGGCTTACAAGGGGGGCAACGGGATTAAAAAGCAGGAACATCGAACGGATACAGGCGAACATTCCAGACACGGAGACATGCAGAGTGACCATATTGTTGAGCAACCGCCAGAGAAGGCATCGGATCAGTCCCCGTCATATCAAAAAGGCAGCGGGGAGGATCTTAAGCGGCTTGGGATGTTCTGAAGAGACCGAACTATCCGTCTCGATCGTTGGAGACCGCTCCATACGCCGCATCAACCGCAATTATCTTGCGAAGGACCATCCGACCAACGTGATCTCGTTTTCACTCCGGGAAGGAGATTGCGGTGCCATCAACAGCCACCTTCTGGGCGATGTCATCATTTCTGCCGACACCGCTGCACGGGAGGCGGAAACAGGCGGTATTGATACGGGCGAGAGGCTTCTGTTCCTGCTCATGCACGGCATCCTCCACCTGTGCGGTTATGACCACGAACGCAGCGGCGAGGCCGAGGCCCGGAGAATGGAATCAAAGGAGAAGGAACTATTCAGAACTCTGAAGAAGGAAGGGTTGTTAAACCCGACCGGTTCATAGATTCGGCCAACTGTGCCATCGAAGGCATCCTGCATGCCGCACGCACGGAAAAGCATATGCGCAGGCACTTTATTGCGGCCGTTGCGGTGTTGCTGGCCGCCCTTTTTCTGCGGGTGCAACCCCTGGAATTCGCCCTGCTGGCTCTCTCCATCCTGTTCGTGCTGTTTGCAGAGCTTATGAATACAGCGGTTGAAGCCGTTGTAGACCTGGTTTCACCGGGCTTTCATCCTCTGGCCAAGATTGCCAAGGACACCGCCGCCGGTGCGGTGCTGATGGCGGCCTGCGGGGCTGCAATCATGGGCTACCTGACCCTGGCCACGTATGTCATGCCGCCGTATCGGGAGGTTCTCGTCATGTTCGGAGCTCCATCCGACCTAGGTACAATCGTTTCCGTTCTGGTCGTCACCATCGCCGTTATCATGGTAAAAGCGTTGACAGGCACCGGCTCGCCGCTTCATGGCGGTATTCCGAGCGGCCACGCAGCGGTGGCCTTTTCCATCGCCACGGCAATTTCGCTCAACACGCGGGACCCGCTGATTTCACTGCTCTGCCTCGCTCTCGCTGCCATGGTCAGCCACTCACGGCTGCTGATGCGGATTCATACCCTGCGCGAACTGGCGCTCGGTTCCTTCATCGGCGCCGGGATTACCATCATAGTCATGCTGATATTCAAATCAATCGGAGGATGAAACCAGTGGAAGAGGGCGGTAGTAGGAAGTCCGGTTTTATCGAACTGGTCAGCCGGTTCGTGACCGGACGCAAAAAGATTACCGAAGAAGAGATTCACGATTTTATCGAAGCGAGTGCGGAAGAAGGATTGGTAAACGAAGAAGAGAGCGAGATGATCCGCTCAATTTTTTCACTCCGCACGACAGTGGTGCGCGAGATCATGGTTCCCCGCACCGACATGGCCTGTGTGGGAACGGAGGCCACCGTCCGGGAGGTGCTGGATACGATCATCGCCTGCGGCCACTCCCGCATCCCGGTGTACGAACAGAGCATCGACAATATCATCGGCCTGCTCTACGCCAAGGATCTTCTCAAGCATTGGGGAGACGACGAAGAAGGAGTTCAGGTGCGTTCCATCATGCGCGCACCGTACTTCATACCCGAGACAAAAAATCTTGAGCAGCTTCTGCAGGAGTTCAAGCGCAAACGGGTTCATCTGGCCATCGTGATAGACGAGTACGGCGGCACGTCAGGCCTGATAACCATCGAAGACCTGCTGGAGCAGATCGTGGGTGACATCCAGGACGAGTACGACCGCGAGGAAGCGCTCTTCTGCGTCAACGCTGACGGATCCATTACCGCCGACGGCCGCATGCCGGTTGAAGAACTCGAAGAACATTTTGATGTTGAGATCGAACGAGACAAGTTTGATTCCGTCGGAGGCCTGATTTTTCATCTTACGGGAAAAATCCCCGCTGCCGGTGATGTCATTGAAGGCGTCGGTCTGAATCTGGCCATACTGGAAGCCGACGAACGCAGGATCAAAAAAGTCTGCATCGCCCGTATCGTCTCGACTGCAGAATCAAAGCAGGGTGGCGAATGATCGTTCGCGATCTGTCAATCCGGCTGGCTCAGATGTTTGACCGCCCGGGTCTGCTTGCAATGCTGTCCGGCACGTTGATAGCGCTCTCCTTCCCCAGCATCGGTCTTTCATTTCTCGCCTGGGTGGCACTGGTGCCCCTCCTGATCGCCCTGGAAGGGGTATCAGTCCGCAGGGCGTTCCGGCTGGGTCTCACCTGTGGCGTGGTCGCCTACACCGGCATTTTGTACTGGATCAACATCGTCATCGTCTATTACGGACACCTGCCCTGGGCGGCCAGTATCCCGGTCTGGTCGGTGCTGATACTCTGGATGGCGCTGTTTTACGGTGCCGCGGCCATGCTGGCGTGCGCCGGTGAAAAGGTCGGCATAAAGCCGGTTTTCAGCCTGCCGGTTGCCTGGGTGGCCGGGGATATGATCCGCTCCGTGATCATGACCGGGGCTCCCTGGTCCATGCTGGGACACTCCCAGTACCGCATACTCCCCCTGATCCAGATCGCCGACATCTGCGGCGTATATGGCATAACCCTGCTGATCGTACTGGCAAATGTGATTCTCTACCGCGTCATAAGAGCCGTTTCCGGGGCAGGCGTTCCCTATCCGGTCAAGAGCGCTCTGCTGCTGCTGGTTCTGCTGATAGCGACCCTTTTTTACGGTTTCAACCGCCTGACCAGCGTGAATGCTTCAGTGGCAGCCCCGCTCCGCGTCGCCCTGATTCAGGGCAACATCGCCCAGGATGTCAAGTGGAGCCAGGCTTTTCGGGACGAAACTCTGGACATCTATGAACGGCTGACCCGTGAAGCGGCAAAGGGAGGGGTCGATCTGGTGGTCTGGCCGGAGAGCGCGGTTCCCTTCTTCCTCCAGGACGAGCTGCAGCATGCCGAACGAATCAAAAGGCTGGCGCGTGATATTTCGGCATACATGATCATCGGCAGTCCGGCCCATGAGGTGCGTAACGGGAAACGGGTCTACCTGAACAGCGCCTTCGCCCTGTCGCCATCCGGTGACATCATCGGCAGGAGCGACAAGATTCACCTGGTTCCTTTCGGCGAATATGTGCCGCTGGGAAAATTCTTCCCCTTTGTCACCAAGCTTGTGGCGGGTATCGGCGATTTTTCACCCGGCGAGCGGGCCACACCGCTGGCAATCGGTCAGACCCGCATAGGTACACTGGTATGTGCCGAGGCAGTATTTCCGGAGCTGGGACGTTCTTACGCCAATAATGGCGCCCGCATTCTGGCAAATATCACCAACGATGCCTGGTTTGGCCGTTCCTCGGCTCCCTACCAGCATCTCTCCATCGCCGTTTTCAGAGCCGTTGAGACACGTACACCGCTGATTCGTGCCGCCAACACCGGTATAACCGCCTTTGTGGACCAGAACGGTCATATTAAAACCATGACCGGGCTGTTTGTGGAGGGGTTCCGTATCGGCGAAGTCAGACCGGGAAGCGGTGATTCGATCTATCTGAAAATCGGTGATGCACCCGCCTGGCTGTGTGTGCTGCTGACCGCCGGGCTGGTTGTGATGATCCGGATCAGACGAAAAAATATCATACCGAAGGAGTAGACCATGTTTCGTGAGGAAATTGCACGGCTGAATGACTATGAAGAGCGCACCGCCAAGCTCCGGGGGTCACTTTGACGTAGAGACCAAACGTGAATCGATCCAGGAGATCGAGTCGATCATGGCGGTTCCGGGATTCTGGGATGATACCGCAAAATCCCAGCATATTATTCGGGAACGCACCGCACTGGAAAAAATCGTTCAGATGTGGGACTCACTCACCAGGCAGATCGAAGACCTGCGGGTGATGATAGAACTGGGTGAAGAAGCACAGGATGGCCAGGCACTGGCCGAGGTTGCAGCCATGAACGACCGGCTCCAGCAGGTGCTTGATTCGGCCGAGTTTCAGCGGATGCTTTCCGGGCCGCATGACCGCAACTCGTGCTTTATTTCGATCAACCCCGGCGCCGGTGGCACGGAATCCCAGGACTGGGCCGAGATGATCTTGCGCATGTACCTGCGTTACTGTGAGAAAAAAGGGTGGAAGACCACCATCACCGACTATCAGGATGGTGACGAAGCCGGACTCAAATCGGTCACCTTCAACGTTACGGGTGAATACGCCTACGGCCATCTCAAGGCCGAAGCGGGCATCCACCGCCTGGTGCGCATCTCTCCTTTTGACAGCAATGCGCGCCGCCACACATCCTTCGCTTCGATGTACGCCTTTCCGGAAATCGAGGAAGAGGACATCGATATCAAAATCAGCGATACCGATCTGAAGATAGACACCTTCCGTTCCGGCGGAGCCGGTGGCCAGCACGTCAATACCACAGACTCCGCCGTACGGATAACCCATATTCCCAGCGGTATCATCGTCGCCTGCCAGAGCGAGCGCAGCCAGATCTCCAACCGTGCCACCGCCATGAAGGTGCTGCGCGCCAGGCTGTATGAGCGTGAGGTCGAAAATCGAAAGGACAAGGCTAACGAGATTGCTGCCGAGAAGAAGGATATCGCCTGGGGCAGCCAGATTCGCTCCTACGTGCTGCACCCCTATAAAATGGTCAAAGACCTGCGCACCGGCGTGGAGACCGGCAACACAGACGCCGTGCTTGATGGCGGACTGGAGGATTTTGTGGTCGCTTATCTGATGGGTGTCAGACGCAATGTCACCGATGCGGAATAATTTGTTCTTTACTCCACTAACTACTTTTGGATACTATCTCACACCATGAAACGTGCCGTAATCATAACTCTGCTGCTTCTGGCCGTGGCCCTGCCTGCCATAGCGGCCAAATCAGAAGGTCTCAGCCGTATCGGCTATGCCATCCAGATGGGCGCCTTCTCCGACGTGAAGAATGCCGAGCGTTTCACCGCACGGCTCCAGGCCAAAGGTATCGAGGCCTTTTACTTTCGCAAGGACAATGGCGTCTACGCGGTGCGATTCGGTGATTTCCCATCCAGGGAGAAGGCTCGCACCGCTGCAAACAGACTTGTGGCAGACCGTCTGATTGACTCCTATTATATTGCCCCGCCCAATGAGATTGTTTTTGTCAAACCACTGGGACCTGTCTGGCAGAAAACGCGCCCGCCAGAGATCACAGCGCCGCCTGACAGACCACGCTCCGACACCACCAGGCCGATTGAACCGCACGATACGCCGCCCCCGAAAACCACCGCAAAGGGCGACAGGGATATGGGTGCCATTGCCGCCCGGACTGCCGAACGTTTTGTCGGCATTCCCTATCGCTGGGGCGGTGAGAACGTCGTCGACGGCATGGACTGCAGCGGTTTCGTCCGCGCGGTCTACAACCTGTGCGGCCTCAGCATCCCGCGCACCTCGCGCGACCAGTTCAAGGCCGGTGAACCGGTTCTCAAGAACGACCTGCGCGAGGGGGATCTGGTGTTTTTCGGCTCATCCGAGGAGACCATCAGTCATGTCGGCATCTATGTGGGCAATCGCAAGTTCGTCCACGCCCCCCGCCGGGGTGAGGATATCCGCGTGACCTCCGTCGAGGAGAGTTATTTCGAAAGACGCTTCATGGGCGGAAGAAGGTATTTTCAGTAGCACCGAGGACACCATGGCCATCATCAAACCATTCCGGGCACTGCGCCCCCCTGCAATACATGCTGAAAGTGTGGCCGCCCTCCCCTACGATGTGATGAACGTCGAAGAAGCACGCGGGATGGCGGCCGGCAATCCGTACAGCTTCCTCCATGTCTCACGCCCCGAGATCGATCTGCCTGGCGATATCGACTGTCACGACGAGCCGGTCTACGTGCAGGGGCAGAGGAATCTAGCGGAATTCATCCGGCAGGATATTCTGGTTCAGGATCGCCGTGACTGCTACTACGTCTACCGCCAGAAGATGGGAAACATCATGCAGACAGGTCTGGTGGCCTGCACCAGTGTGGATGACTACCAGAGCGGCGTGATAAAGAAGCACGAGCATACCAGACCCGACAAGGAAGACGACCGCGTCAGGCATATCGATTATCTGAACGCCAACGACGAGCCGGTTTTTTATATCTCCCGTACCTGCGGCGAGGTGGAGGGTATTATCGAAGGGGTGAGCAACGGGCTGCCCGAATACGACTTTGTCTGCGATGACGGTGTCGGTCACACCGTCTGGGTGATATGCGATACGATGGTGATCGAGCGTCTGACGACACTGTTCGCGGCGATTCCGCGTTTGTACGTGGCCGACGGGCACCACCGCAGCGCAGCCGCCGGCCGGGTGCGGGAGCTCCGCAAAAGCGATAACTCCGCACATAACGGACGGGAGGAGTACAACTTTTTTCTGACCGTGATCTTCCCGGAGAACCAGCTCAACATAATGCCCTATAACCGGGTGCTTAAAGATCTTAATGGCCTGAGTGCCGTAGAACTTATCACCCGCTTGAAAAACCACTTTGACATCGTACACGCACAGCACCCGGTCGTTCCTGAAAAACGCCACCATTTCGGGATGTACCTGGATGGAACCTGGTATCACCTGCACGCCAGAGACTCCATCGTCAACGAAGCCGACACGGTCAACCGGCTGGATGTCTCCATCCTCCAGCACAACGTGCTCAGTTCTCTGCTCGGCATCCACAACCCCCGCACCGACAAGCGCATTCACTTCGTCGGCGGAATACGGGGCAACGAAGAGCTGGTCAAGCTGGTTGATTCAGGCGAATGTGCCGTAGCCTTCTCACTCTACCCAACCTCCATCCACGAGCTGATCGAACTGGCAGACCAGGATCAGATCATGCCGCCCAAATCGACCTGGTTCGAACCGAAGCTCCGCAGCGGACTGTTTGTGCACCTGTTGAGTTAGCTCGCAGAATGAACGTTAGAAAAGGTGCCAGAGCCATTGTAGAGATAGAACCATGATACCTCTGTTCAAAGATCGCCTGCAGTCGGTAAATCCGGAGTTTGAAACCTTCGAGAGTATTCAGACTGTGCAGGTCAACCTTGGCAACATCTGCAACCTCTCCTGCAACCACTGTCATGTGGGCGCTTCCCGTCATGGCTCCCAGGTTATGGATTTGGAAGTCATGGAGCAGATCACCCGGTTTCTCTCCCGTCATCCCGGCCTCACTCTGGATATAACCGGCGGATGCCCCGAAATGAACCCCCACTTCCGCTTTTTCATTGAGCAGACAGACGGACTGGTCCCGCGCCGGATGCTGCGAAGCAACCTGGCCATCATGGCTGAGACTGGTTGGGAATGGCTTCCGGAGTTTTGCCGCAGCCATGAATTGACCATCATCGGCTCGCTCCCCTGTTATCTTGAGGAAAACGTCGACCGGCAGCGGGGCAGCGGGGTCTATCAGAAAAGTATCCGGGTTTTAAAGCGACTCAATGCTCTGGGCTATGGTTCAGGGGTCGAACTTGATCTGGTCTACAATCCGGGCGGGGATTATGTCCCCGGCTCACAGCATGGACTCGAAGCCGCCTACAAAGAGGAGATGCTGGCCCGTCACGGGATCGTGTTCAATCATCTGTTCACCATCACGAACGCTCCGATCGGACGTTTCAAGGAGCAGCTTGAATCTGCGGGAACCTATCCGGAATACCTGCGGCTGCTGGCGGGACGCTTCAACCCTGAGGCGGCGGGTAGCATCATGTGCCGTACCCTCATCAGCGTTGATTACCGGGGGAAAATTTACAACTGCGATTTCAATCAGGCGCTGGGTATGCCGGTTACGGCCGATGACGGGTCTGAAATAACCATTTCAGAGCTGGATGACGCGGAGATGAACGGGAAAAAGATCCTGCTTTCCCAGCACTGCTATTGCTGTACCGCCGGGGAAGGCTCCAGTTGTACCGGTGCCCTGGTGTCAGAGGGGACTGCCTGACGCCGTGAGCATCTCATTATCCGCACCATCCCGCACCGGTTCCTCCAGGCTGACCCGCCCGAGCTTGCCGGCTCGCAGTTCCCGAAGAAACGCTTCTGCGGCACGATTCAGATCGATCTCTCCGCCACTCTTGAGACACCCGAGACAACGCCCCACACTTTCAATGAATTCAGTGGCATTATCGGGCATATCCGCCAGCTTGTAGCGATTTTTGAGCAAACCGGGATAGCGCTGCATCACGTACTCGGCGGCGAACAGTCCGACGGTGGTGTAGTCAAGCGCGTTGGCCCCGATTGCGCCGCTGGTTGCCAGACGATAGGCTCCCGGCTGATCGTCCATGTCGGGCCAGAGAACACCTGGCGTATCGTTGAGGACAACCCCGTTTTTCAGGTCGATCAGCTGGGTCGTGGTGGTTATGGCCGGTTTGTCACCGACTTTGGCCATGCTCCGCCCCGCCAGGGTGTTGATGAGAGTCGACTTGCCCACATTGGGAATACCGACCACCATGACTCGCACCGGAAAACCGGGTTTGCCGCGCTTCGGAGCCAGCAGCTGACAGAGTTTGATCAGCTGCTTTGTCTCGGAATGCTGCCTGGCCGAAATCGGCAGTGCGCGGATACCGGCCTGTTTTTCAAATTCCCGCACCCACGCTTTGGTTACGGCGGAATCAGCCAGATCATGTTTGTTGAGCACCTTGATCCAGGGCTTGGTGCGGCGCAGTTCCTCAAGTTTGTGGTTGGAACTGGAGAATGGCAGACGGGCGTCGAGCACCTCGATCACCACATCAACCCGTTTTATCAGGTCGCCAATCTGCTCCAGGGCCTTGCCCATATGTCCGGGATACCATCGGATTGTCATACTTGTCTCTATGGCTGTGTGAATCTCGGTCGATCCCTGTCCTAACTACCGCTTCATCGCCTCGTCCATGACTTTATAGGCGCAGAACTCCCCGCACATGGTGCAAGCCCCGTGATCAGAGACCGGCGATTCATCGCGGAACTGACGGGCCTTGTCCGGATCGAGCGCCAGGGCGAACTGCCCTTCCCAGTCCAGCTTTTTCCTGCAGCGAGCCATAGCGATATCCTTATCCATGGCGCCCTTGACCCCCTTGGCAATATCAGCGGCATGGGCAGCGATGCGTGAGGCGATCACACCGTCCCGCACATCCTGAACATCGGGTAGACGCAGGTGTTCACTGGGGGTGACGTAACAGAGGAAATCAGCGCCGGCAGCAGCGGCAATGGCGCCACCGATGGCGCAGGTGATGTGATCGTAGCCGGGTGCGATGTCGGTCACCAGCGGGCCGAGCACATAGAACGGCGCACCGTGGCATAACCGTTTCTGGAGTTGGATATTGGTCTGGATCTGGTTGAGCGGAACATGCCCGGGCCCTTCGATCATGACCTGGACACCGGCGGCCTGTGCGCGCTGGGTCAGCTCCCCCAGAATGATCAGCTCATGAATCTGAGCCCGGTCGGTGGCATCGGCCAGACAGCCGGGACGAAAACCATCCCCCAGCGAAAGGGTCATGTCGTATTCTTTTGTGATTTCAAGCAGTTTATCAAAATGCTCGAACAACGGGTTTTCCTGATTATTGTACTTCATCCACTCAATCGTGAAGGCTCCGCCACGCGAAACCACATCCATGATGCGCCCCTCGTTTTTCATCCGCTCGACCGTACTGAGGGTCACGCCGCAATGCACGGTGATGAAATCGACGCCATCCTCTGCATGTTTGATGATGCCGGCAAAAATGTCATCCACCGTCATATCCACGATGGCTTTTTTCTTGACCCTCACCGCATCCAGGGCGGCCTGATAGAGCGGCACACTGCCGATACAGGCGCTGGTCTCGGCGATGATCGCCCGCCTGATATCATCCACCGGGCCGCCGGTTGAGAGGTCCATGATGGCGTCTGCGCCGTACTTTACCGCAACGCGTGCTTTTTCAAGCTCCTTCTGCATGTCGGTGTCATCCGAAGATGATCCTATATTGGCGTTGATCTTGGTTCGCAGTCCGGCGCCGACCGGAAGGGGGGTGCCGTTGACATGCTTGATGTTGTGGCAGATCACGATCGTCCCTGCGGCAAGTCCATCGCGGATGAACTCCGGATTGACTCCCTCGGCCGCTGCGGCCAGTTGCATCTTTTCGGTTACAACGCCGCGACGGGCAAATTCCAATTGGGTCATAATGGGTTGTGTGTCCTTTTATAATTTTTCTGCAGCGGCCAGATAATGGTTGACCGGGCTGTGCCCTTTTCCCAGGGGGCGGGCAAGCCTGATTGCAGTGGTGATGAATTCTTTGGCCTTGTCCACAGCCCCCCTGAGAGGCTCCCCCTGGGCGAGGAAGGTGGCGATTGCCGACGCGTATGTACAGCCAGTTCCATGGGTATTGCTGGTAAAGATCCTCTCTGCCGGAAAATGGTGGCATTCAGCACCGTCAAACAGAATGTCGCCGGACTGGCTCCCCGTGAGATGGCCGCCCTTGATGAGTACATGCGCCGCACCCATGTCATGCAGGTCACGGGCAGCCTGCTCCATCTCCGCCAGGGAGCGGATCATCCTTCCCAGCAGGCGCTCGGCCTCGGGAATATTGGGAGTCAGCAGGTAGGCCAGGGGAAGCAGTTGTTCGGTAAAGATCATGGTCGCATCACGTTCCATCAGTGATGCCCCCCCTTTCGCCACCATGACCGGATCGATCACCAGAGGGATGATGGTTGATCGCTCCGACAGGTTTTCCGCAAGGGCAGAGATGATTCCGGTGGTGTGCAGCATACCGGTCTTGATGACATCAACCGGGATATCGGACAGTACGGTTTCAAGCTGATCGATCACAAAAGAAGAGGGGAGACCATGAACCGATGAGACTCTACGGGTGTTCTGAGCAGTCAGGGCGGTCAGCACGCTGGACGCATAGCTTCCCAGCAGGGTAATGGTCTTGATATCAGCCTGGATACCGGCGCCGCCGCCGGAGTCGCTCCCCGCAACAGTCATGACCGAGCCGCGCGGAAACGGGCGTTTGCGGTTGAAGAGCAGTTTCAGTTCTGCGGCAGCGATATCGGGACGGGGGCTGGAGAGAACGGAAGAGATCACGGCCAGAGCATCGGCGCCGGCGTCGATCACCCGGCAGGCATTGGAAGTGGTAATGCCGCCAATAGCCACGATCGGCAGTTCAACCCTGTCACGTATGTCTGCCAGGCCGGCCGTACCTGCTATATGGGAGACGTTCTTGCTTTCAGTCGGATACATGGCGCCAAAACCGATGTAATCGGCACCATCCAGCTCGGCCTGCAAGGCTTCTTCGAGCGTATGGGTGGACTTTCCGATTATTCTGGCGGAGCCAAGCTTTCCACGGGCACCTTCCACGCTCCCGTCATCCTGTCCCAGGTGAACGCCATCGGCCTCCAGCGCAACAGCCAGATCCACATCATCATTGACAATAAAGGCAACACCGCACCCCCGGCAGAGCTGCTTCAACGCGCCGCCCTCTTCAAGACACGCCTCGCGCCCTTTGCCTTTGGGACGATACTGCAGCACCGACACCCCGCCCCGCAGCGCCACCCGCACCCTGTTGAGCAGATCATCACCCTGATCGGTGATCAGATACACGCCGGAGACAGGCATCGGCTGTACAGCGGTCTTGTTGACCACAAGACGGAACGTTCTCTCTCTGTTCCCCATTGTTCCACCTGTTCCTGAAAAAAACAGCCGCACTGAAACACATATCAGGCGGCTTGATTCACTACGAATAATCTCGCGAGCCGCTTTCCTACGCCGGCATTACCCGGTTCAGGTACAAAGGGTCTGATTCCGCAGAATCATCTCAGTTCGCCAGAACTCCCCCAGGGCCTTACATCTCGCACACCGTACCGGAATTTGCCGCTACTGTCAATGTCTATGACACGTTGTGTCTGTCGCAGCATCGCCCCTCACCAGCGGCTGTTTCACTTTACAGTCACCTGCAGACATGCTAATTATTGCGCTGCCGGATCATCCCGCCATATCCCGCTCAACCTGAGGAGCACCGCGCCTTGTACGACAGCCGCCCCACATTTGCCGAGATTGACCTCTCTGCGCTCAGGCACAATTTCAAGGTCATCCGAACTTCCATACCGCGCAGCACCGAGATTCTGGCGGTGGTCAAGGCTGATGCCTACGGCCATGGATTCATGGATATCAGCCGCGAACTGGAACATCTCGGAGTGAATGCATTCGGAGTCGCTTTCCTTGCCGAGGGGATTCAGCTCCGCAAAAGTGGCATCGACAAACCGGTGCTGCTTCTGGGCGGCGTCTATCCTGGGCAGGAACGCAAATGTATCGGCTACAACCTGTCCACGGTCGTTTTTACCATGGAGCAGGCCCACTCCCTCAACCAGGCAGCCGGAAAGCTTTTCCGCAAAGCCCAGGTTCACCTCAAGACGGATACCGGCATGGGAAGGCTTGGCATCCCGTATTCGGACGTGCCGGTTTTTCTGAAGGAGATGAGAAAACTCCCTCATATTGCCCTGGAGGGCATCATATCACATTTTGCCAGTGCCGATGAACTGGACGAGTCAGGCCGCCACTTTACCAGAATCCAGGCGGAACGTTTTGCATGGGTGATCGCCGAAACCCGCACAGCCGGGTACACTCCCCGCTACATACATATAGCCAACAGCGCCGGCGCCCTGCTCAGGGACATTCCCGGCTGCAACCTGATCCGTCCCGGCATAGCGCTCTACGGCGCCCTCCCCTCTCCCGACTTTCAGGGCAAGCTCAACCTGAAACCGGTCATGCGACTGAAAAGCCGCATCGCCATGCTCAAATGGGTTGAAGCGGGAACCACCATCAGCTATGCCCGACGATTCACTGCCGGCAACAGGACCCTGATTGCCAGCGTCCCGGCGGGGTATGCCGACGGCTACCCCCGTTCATTGACCAACAGAGGAGCGGCGCTTGTAAGGGGACAGCGGGCAGCGGTTACGGGAACCGTCTGCATGGACTGGATCATGCTGGATGTCACCGGCATTGCCGATGTGACGGTCGGTGACGAGGTAATACTTATCGGCGCTGACACTTCAGGAAACAGCATTGCCGTCGAGGAGCTGGCGGCTGCAGCCGGAACGATCCCCTACGAAATTTTCTGCGGCATCAGCAAACGGGTACCACGGGTATACGTGACATGATCAAACTGACACAGTTGGCAAAAGCCGCCGGTTGAGCCGCCAAACTGGGCCCTGACGGCCTGGCGAAGGCCCTGGACGGGCTTTGGGCAACCGAACGCAACGAAAACCTGCTTGTGGGACCGGAAACATCTGATGATGCCGGGGTCTACAGGATCTCGCCGGACTGCGCCCTGGTCGAAACAACCGACATCATAACCCCGCTGGTTGATGATCCGTTCACATTCGGCCGCATTGCCGCCGCCAATGCTCTGTCCGATGTCTATGCCATGGGAGGTCGCCCCGTAACCGCCATGAACGTGGTCTTCTTCCCGGCCTGCTCGCTGCCGGGAGAAGTTCTGCGGGAAATTCTTGCCGGTGGCCAGAGCGTTATTATGGAGGCTGGCGTCTGTCTGGTCGGCGGCCACACCCTGGAGGACGACGAGCTGAAATACGGGCTTGCCGTCACCGGCCTGGTCGCCCCCGACGCAATCATCCGCAACTCCACCGCACGCCCCGGAGACATTCTGATCCTGACCAAACCGCTGGGCACCGGCATCATCTCCACCGCCATCAAGGGTGAAATGGCAGCGGAAACCATCACGAGTGAGTCAATCCGCTGGATGACCACCCTGAACCTGGCCGCCGCCGGTTTGATGCGGGAATGCCATGCCACGGCAGCCACCGATGTAACAGGTTTCGGCCTGATCGGGCATGCCAGCGAGATGGCACAAGGCGCGGGTGTTACTTTCTGTCTGGAGTTCAGCTCCATTCCACTCATGTCCGGCGTCACAGATCTGGCGGCCGACGGCATGGTACCGGCCGGTTGCTACCGCAATCGCGACTACTACGGCTCACTGATGGATCGGCAGGAGATCAGTGATAGCGGCCTGCTGCCGCTGTTCGATCCCCAGACTTCGGGCGGGCTGCTGATCACGCTGGCACCTGATAATGCCGCGAGCTTTACAAAGTCTGCGGACAACCGCGGGATATTCGCCCGCAGGATCGGCACCGTGCAACCTTTCTCCCAACATCTGATCAAGGTGGTCTGACCCCATTATGTACGCTCTCGCACTTGACCTCGGTACAACCACCCTTGCAGCCTCCCTGATAGAGCTTCCCGGCGGTCGCCGTCTTGCCATGACCGGCAGCATGAACCCCCAGCGGCGCTTCGGAGCAGACGTTGTTTCACGCCTGGATGCAGCGGTCCACTCGGACGATGTTCTGCGCGTGATGTCGCAATTGATCCGCTCCGAAATCCGGCGACTGGCCGCTGAACTGTGCGTCACCAGCAGCATACCGTGGCCGGATATCCGCCAGATCGCCATAGCCGGAAACCCCGCCATGCAGCATATCCTACTGGAGTTGCCGGTGAAAACCCTGGCTTTCCCCCCCTATCGCCCACTCTTCACCACCGGCAGGCACCTGACGGCAGCCGAACTGGGCTGGGACGGCGATGCCGATGTCTATCTGTTCCCCATGCCGGGGGGCTTCGTGGGTGGTGATACGGTGGCATTTCTCTATGGACAGCTTGCATCCTGCCATCTATCCCGCACCCCGGCGCTCTATCTGGACATGGGGACGAACGGTGAAATAGCGCTCGTCAGCGGCGACACCATCTGGGCCACCTCAGCCGCCGCAGGACCGGCCTTTGAGGGGGGCAACCTTTCCTGCGGAATGGCGGCGCTTCCGGGGGCGATCAGCTCGGTGTGCATCGATGGAGAAAAGGTCAGGCTGACGACAATCGGGGCATCCGTACCGATAGGCATCTGCGGGTCAGCCGCCATTGAAACGGTCGTTGAACTCCTGCGGCATGACCTGTGTGAGCCGACCGGCAGGCTGCGTGACAGCGTCGAGATACCGTCAAACCTTGCCGGGCGTCTCTTCGCATTCAAAGGCGAAACCGCTTTTACCATCTATCGTGATGCCAGCCGCCAATTGCTGCTCACCCAGAGCGACATCCGCCAGATCCAGCTTGCAAAGGGGGCTATCAGAGCAGGTATTGACGTTTTGATCGACCGATCAGGTATACCCTTCCAGGCGTTGGAAGATGTTGTCCTGACCGGCTCGTTCGGTGCGGTTTTGAAACCGGAATGGCTCAAAAGCGTTGGAATTTTCCATACGGGCATGCTACAAGATATTCACTTCACCCCCGAAGGCGCGCTGACCGGAGCCGAACTGGCCCTGACAGCCGGAGACCGGTTTGAAGGGGTGGAACAGATGGGGCGGCGATTCAAGGTAGTGCCCCTGTCCGGGACACCGCTCTTCGAGCAGAAGTTCATGCAGCACATCAATTTTCCGATACCCGACAAGGAGTAAACACCAATGGCTACAATCACCCGGGCGCTGATCAGCGTCTCAGATAAATCCGGCGTCATCGAATTTTCCCGGGGGCTGGCCGGTTTCGGCATAGAAATACTCTCCACCGGGGGCACGGCAAAACTGCTGCGCGAGGCCGGACTGACAGTCAAAGATGTTTCCGAGTACACCGGATTTCCCGAGATGCTGGACGGCAGGGTCAAGACCCTGCACCCCATGATTCATGGCGGGCTGCTGGGGATGCGCAGTAATCCGGAACACGTTGCCATTATGAAGAAGTACGGCATCGGGAACATCGATATGGTGGTGGTCAACCTGTATCCCTTTGAGGCAGCCGTAGCACAAAATGGGTGCCGTCTTGTAGATGCCATCGAGAACATCGACATCGGCGGCCCGACCATGCTGCGTTCGGCGGCCAAAAACTATCCCGATGTGACTGTACTAGTGGATGCTGCCGATTATGCTGCGGTGCTTGATGAGATGAAGGCCTCATCGGGCGCTATTTCCGCACAGACCAATTTCGGCCTGGCGGTCAAGGTTTTCCAGCATACCGCCGCCTACGACGGGGCCATTTCCAACTATCTGGGTGCGCGTCTGACCGACGAGGTCCAGCAGTTCCCGGCCACCTTTACCCTTCAGGTCAAAAAAGCCCAGGATCTGCGTTACGGGGAAAATCCCCAGCAGTCGGCTGCCTTCTACGTTGAAAAGGATATCACCGAACCATGTGTGTCAAACGCCGTTCAGTTGCAGGGCAAGGAACTCTCCTTCAACAACATCATCGATCTGGATGCCGCCATCGAGACCGTCAAGGAGTTCAGCCAGCCTGCCGCTGTCATTATCAAACATACCAATCCCTGTGGTGTCGCTCTGGGCGACACCACTCTCAGTTCATACCTCAAGGCAAAAGAGTGTGATCCGGTTTCCGCATTTGGCGGCATTGTCGGCTTCAACCGGCAGGTCGATGCGGCAACAGCCGGCGAACTGACATCGACCTTTCTGGAGGCTGTCATTGCACCCGGCTACAGTGACGAGGCCCTTGCGATCTTCACAGCCAAAAAGAATGTCAGGGTCATGCAGGTGCCTCTGCTGGCTGACGTCACCCGTCAGGGGCATGACCTGAAAAAGGTGGTCGGCGGCCTGCTGGTTCAGGGGCGCGACCGGGGTATGGTCAAGGCCGAAGACTGCAAGGTCGTAACCGAACGCACTCCGACCACATCCGAATACGAGGCGCTGGATTTTGCCTGGCGTGTATGCAAGCATGTAAAATCCAACGCCATAGTGTTCACCAGCCGTGACCAGACCGTCGGGATCGGAGCCGGACAGATGTCGCGGGTTGACTCTTCCCGGATCGCCGTCCAGAAGGCACTGCTCCCCACGCGGGGCACGGTTCTGGCGTCGGATGCCTTCTTTCCATTCCGTGACGGCGTGGACGCCGCTGCAGAGGCGGGCGTGACTGCAATCATTCAGCCTGGCGGCAGTGTTCGGGACGAAGAGGTCATAAAGGCTGCCAACGAGCACGGCATAGCAATGATATTCACCGGCATGCGCCATTTCAAGCATTAGGAGAACCCATGAAGATTCTGGTTATCGGTGGCGGAGGTCGTGAACATGCGCTGGTCTGGAAGATTTCCCAGTCGCCGCTGGCAGAGAAGGTCTTCTGCGCCCCCGGAAATCCGGGAACTGCACAATTGGCTGAAAATATTGCCATCGGTGTTGACGAACTCGACAAGTTGCTGGCCTTTGCCCGGGAAAATAGTGTTGATCTGACAGTGGTGGGGCCGGAACAACCGCTCTCCCTCGGTATCGTCGATCTGTTCGAACAGCATGGCCTCAAGGTGTTCGGACCCGACAGGGGGGCAGCCCTGATTGAGGGGAGCAAGGCGTTTTCCAAGGATCTGATGCAGAAATACGACATCCCGACGGCCGCCTACGGTGTTTTTACCGACTTGGCTGCTGCGGAGGAATTCATCACCCGGACCGGGGCTCCGATCGTCGTCAAGGCAGACGGACTGGCCGCCGGAAAAGGAGTAATCATCGCGCAGACCTGTCAGGAGGCGATTGCAGCGGTTCGGGATATGCTGAGCGGAAACGCCTTCGGAAGTGCCGGTTCCCGCGTGGTGATCGAAGAGTTTCTGACCGGCGAGGAAGCCTCGTTTCTGGTCATCACCGACGGCAAAAACATCATCCCGCTGGCCAGCGCCCAGGACCACAAGGCGATCTTCGACGGCGACACAGGCCCCAATACCGGCGGCATGGGCGCCTATTCACCGGCACCGGTCGTGACAGCAGAGGTGCATGACTTGGCCATGCAGCAGGTTCTGCGGCGTGCCGTCGATGGCATGGCTGCCGAAGGACGACCCTATCGCGGTGTTCTGTATGCCGGTCTGATGGTAAAGGATGGTGAAGTCAGGACACTTGAATTCAATGCCCGTTTCGGCGATCCTGAATGCCAACCGCTGCTGATGCGCATGAAATCGGATATTGTGCCGGTGCTGCTGGCCGTGGCCAACGGAGACCTTTCGGGACTCACACTGGAGTGGCATGACCAGGCGGCCGTCTGCGTTGTCATGGCTGCGGAGGGCTATCCGGGCGAGTATCGCAAGGGTGATCGGATCGAAGGGCTTGAAGAAGCTGCCGGGTTGGAGGATGTTTTTGTTTTCCATGCCGGTACATCCAGTAAAAACTGTATCTGCGTGACAAACGGTGGGCGTGTCCTGGGTGTAACCGCACTCGGCTCCACCGTTCAGAAGGCCATCGAAAAAGCCTACCGTGGCGTAGCCCGCATCACCTGGCCCGGTGTGCAGTACCGAAAAGACATTGGCAACAAGGCCATCGGCCGCATCTGACTTCTTGGGGAGACATGGGTAAATGGCGCATAAACCGCTGGTTCTGATTGTTATGGGAAGTGATTCCGATCTGCCGATCATGCAGGAGACAGCCGATATTCTCAATAAATTCGGCGTCGACTACGAAATGCGAATCTCTTCGGCTCACCGATCTCCCCGCCAGACCGCCGAACTGGCATCCGGCGCAGCAGGCAGGGGAATCAGACTGATTATTGCAGGTGCTGGCATGGCAGCCCATCTGGCGGGTGTTGTGGCGTCGGAGACCACGCTTCCGGTCATCGGAGTCCCCTTGCCGGGTGGCGCATTGAATGGTATTGACGCCCTCTATTCCACCGTGCAGATGCCGGGCGGCATTCCTGTGGCAGCCATGGCGATCGGTTCGGCGGGTGCCAGGAATGCGGGAATTTTTGCAGTTCAGGTTCTCGCGTTGACCGATCCCCGGCTTTCTGAAGCTCTGTGCATGCATCGCCTCGAAATGGCTCAGGAAGTCAAACAGAGGGACTCTGCCATCCAACCGGCATGAGGTCACTGTATACACTATTTTTATTGACAGCGGGCAGGATTGCGTAGTACGTTCTCACAAAATTATCTTCGGGGGGTACAAGAACATGAAGAAGATCGTTGTTGCTCTGATTACTGTTGTTGCTTTTGCCGGAACCGCCTTTGCCGCTGATGTGATTGACATGAAAAAAGGGGTTAAGTTCACCCACAAGAAGCATCAGGAGCTGTTGAAAGACTGCAAGAAGTGTCATGAAAAAGCTCCGGGGAAAATTGAGGGTCTGGGAAAAGAATGGGCTCACAAAACCTGTAAGGGTTGCCACGAAACCGGTAAAAAAGGTCCTGCAACCTGCAAAGGATGCCACCCCTAACAACTTTGTCTGACTGAACAGTTTTTGGGGATAGCAATCCGTGATTGCTATCCCTTTTTTTGTTTACCAAAAAAAAGTAGTACCTCTTTTTAAAATTTTAGACTATATTCGTGAGCTATTAGTAGCATCAATCCTGGTAAAAAATCAAACGTGGAGACACCCTTGGCAACCAACGAACGCACCTTTGTTCAATCAGTATGGGATTTTTTCTGTTCCCTCAAACTCACACTCTTTCTGCTGATATCGCTGGCTTTGACATCAATCATCGGCACAATCCTTCCCCAACTGCCACTCCCCCCCGAATATATCGCCGAGACAAGCAAGACACAGCTTGAGCTGTTCACCAAACTTGGCTTTTACGACATGTACCACTCCTGGTGGTTCATGGGTCTGCTCTGTATTTTCAGTACAAACCTGATATCCTGCTCCATCAAACGCCTCCCACACGTGTTCAAGTTCATCTCCGAGCCGACACTGGTTCTGGGCGAATCCACAAGAAAATCATTCTCCCAGAAAAAAGAGATTACCTTCTCGGCGCCGCTGGAAAAGGCGAAAGAGCATCTGGCAGAGTTCCTTGGCAAGGAGTTCAGCACACCGGTCATAACCGAGCATAACGGCGAGCTTCACCTCTTCTCCCAGAAAAGCGCCTGGTGTCGTCTGGGCGTTTATGTTGTCCACTCCAGCATACTGGTCATCTTTGTGGGAGCCATAATCGGTTTGCTGCTGGGCTTCAAGGGGTATGTCAATATTCCGGAGGGTCAGAGTGTTTCCAAGATAACAAGCCGTGCTGGAAATGAAATCGAGCTGGGATATTCACTCCGGCTTGAGCAGTTCACGGTTGAGAAGTATAAAACCGGCGCCCCTAAAGAGTTTAAAAGCATCCTGACTGTTCTGGAAAACGGTAAGCCGGTTCCGGACTACACCAATGCGCGGGTTATTGTTAACGATCCGCTGACCTACAAGGGGATTACATTCTATCAGTCCAGCTACGGACAGGCAACCGAGGGAAGTGAACATTTCTTCTCCGCCACTCCCCGCGGCGGCACAACGGAGAAATTTACCATTACCGAAGGGGGGGGCGCGACATTCAAGGACGGCACAACCTTCAAACTGCTGGAGTCATCCCAGGATGTGAGCCAGTTCATGCCCGGATTTTCGGGTCCTGCCGCCCGGGTTGAAGTGACGTTCAAGGGCAAGTCTCCCCAGACGTTTGTTGTACTTAAAAACTATCCCGAGCTGAATGCCCAGCGCGGCGACGACATAACCTTCGGCTATGACGGCACCAACGCCCGCATGTATACCGGCCTGCAGGTTGCAAAAGATCCGGGAGTCGAGATTGTCTGGCTCGGCTGCACCCTCATGGTGGTTGGACTCTATATAGCCTTCTTCATGTCACATAAACGCATCTGGGTCGTGCTTACCAAGGGCCAGGCCAGAATGTACGGCAATGCCAGTAAAAATCAGGCAGCCTTCGGGATTCAATTCGACGAGCTGGCTGAAAAACTGACCAACCTTAAAATTTAGCGGAGGTTTTACACTGTTATGACCAGTTCAATTTGCTTCAATATTACAACCATCGCCTATATGACCTCCATGGTCGTATTTTTTGCCTTCCTTGCCAGCCGTAACAAGGCGCTCGGTCTGGCCGGAAGCCTGATAGCCTACGCCGGTTTCGCAGTTCAGACTCTCGCCATCGGTCTTCGCTGGAAGGAATCCTACGATATGGGTGTCGGGCATGCGCCGCTCTCAAACCTCTATGAGTCGGTAGTCTTCTTCACTTGGACCATTATCCTGATCTACATGTTCATCGACCTCAAGTACAAGTACAAGGTTGTGGGGGCGTTCGTAATACCCTTTGCCTGGGGCGGCATGGCCTGGGCGCAGCTCTGGATGCCGAACGGTATCGAGCCGCTCGTTCCCGCCCTGCAGAGCGACTGGCTGCTCTATCACGTAATTACCTGCTTTCTCGGGTATGCAGCCTTTGCGGTAGCCTGCGGTATTTCCATCATGTACCTGATCAAGTCTAAGCTCACCGGCGGCTCTGCAACTGAACCGACAGGCGGTCTGATGGCCCTGTTCCCCCCCATACGGGTGCTTGATGACCTGAATTACCGGGCCATCATGATCGGCTTCCCCCTGCTCACCCTTGGAATCATAACCGGAGCCGCATGGGCCAACTACGCATGGGGAACCTACTGGAGCTGGGATCCCAAAGAAACCTGGTCTCTGATTGTCTGGTTTGTCTACGCCGCGTTCCTCCATGCCCGTTTTACCCGCGGCTGGGTCGGTGAACGGGCGGCATGGCTGTCCGTTATCGGATTTGAATCCACCATCTTCTGTTATCTGGGTGTAAATCTGCTTCTGTCGGGTCTGCACTCATACGGCAGCAGCAACTCTCAGAACAAGCCCTCCATTCTGATAGTCGCATCCCTGATCATTGGAGCTAACCTTGCCCTCTATGCCCTTCACAAGTTTGGCAGTAAATCTTCCACCGGCGCAAAAGGTGAGGATCCCGGTAAATAGATGTACTGACGCTCGTATCGACAAGGCAGCCAATGCTCCCGAATCACCCTCAAAAATGTGAGCCTCCTTCCGGTGAACGATCTTCACGCGAGGGAGGCTCTCCTGTTCCGGCGAGCCGTCCGGCATATATCGCAGACATTCTTCTGTGGCGATCATGGTAACATTTTCCATCATCATACCGGTCCGGCCGGGGGGGGATGCAGCCGCCCTGGAATCTCTGCGCCGCCTTGATGAAACTTCCGACACGTTTGAAATACTGATTGCCGAGGGATGTTCTCCCAGCAGACAAAGGAACAGCGCCGCAGAGCAGGCCCGTGGAGACGTCCTCTATTTTCTGGATGACGACTCTCAGGTTGATCCGAACTGCCTGAAAACCTGCTCTGCGCTATTGGGGGACGAAACGGTTGCAGTTGTCGGGGGGCCATCGTTGACGCCGGGCAGCGATACCCGCCTGCAGCGGCTCTTCGGAGTTGCCCTGGCATCCATTTTCGGGGCGGGCGGCAGTCGTAACCGCTACCGGGCTGTCGGTGATACCCGCACAACGAACGACAGTGAGTTGATACTCTGCAATCTGGCCATACGTCGTGCCACCTACCTGAACGAGGGGGGACTGGACGAGCGGCTGTACCCCAACGAGGAAAATGAGCTGCTCGACCGGATTCAGAAATCCGGGCATAAACTGCTGCATGCCCCGCGGATGGCCGTTTTGCGCAGCCAGCGCACGACGCTGAGGCTCTTTGTCAGGCAGATGTTTTCCTACGGTCGTGGACGAGGGCAGCAGACTCTGATTGCCGGAACCGGGACAGTCGCAGCATTCATACCACTCATCTTCCTGCTCTACCTGGCAATCCTTCCCCTGACGGCATCTGTTCCGTTTGTCTCAGTTCCCCTGTACGCCTATTGCGCGCTCGATCTGTTGTTTACTGTAATCGCTCTGTTCTCATCGCGGTCACCGTACAGCGTGTTCCTGATAGCACTGTTTCCCCTCATGCACATTACCAACGGATTTGGCCTGTTGGGGGGACTGCTGGGAGGCAAAGGCGGAAGTTCCGGCAAAGCCGGTCTGCAGACGGTGACGACAATCAGGAAAAAGGAATTCGGGCAGGCAGACTGGTAATTATCTATGCCCAGATCGGCGTGAATCTGGTATGGTTACAACCCGGCAGTCAACTTTGAGAGTTTTATTCCGGAGATTTTCGTGAACTTCAGCATCGTCGTACCGATCTATAACGAAGAAGACAGCATCCAAGAACTGCACCGGGCACTTGCAGCCGCTCTTGATCCTGTTGATACGGATTACGAAATCATCCTGGTAGATGACGGCTCTACCGACGGCTCTTTCTCTGCGCTCCAAACAATCGCCGCGAACGACGGCAGGGTCAAGATCATCCGCCTGCGCCGCAACTTCGGCCAGACTGCCGCCATGTCGGCAGGATTCGACGCCGCTTCAGGCTCCGTCATCATCCCCATGGATGGAGATCTCCAGAATGACCCGGCCGATATCCCGCGCCTGATCAGTAAAATTGATGAAGGGTTTGACGTGGTTTCAGGCTGGCGCAATGACCGTAAAGATACGTTTCTAACCCGCAAGATCCCGTCGATGCTGGCTAACCTCCTGATATCCAGACTTACCGGCGTGCATCTGCATGATTACGGCTGCACCCTCAAGGCCTACCGCCGCGAGGTGCTTGACGGCATCAATCTGTACGGCGAGATGCATCGTTTCGTTCCGGCGCTGGCATCACAGGTGGGTGCAAAGGTCACGGAACTGCCGGTCAATCACCGGCCGCGACTGCACGGTGTCAGTAAATACGGTATCTCCCGCACCCTGCGCGTCATCCTCGACCTGATGACCGTCAAGTTTCTGCTGACCTACTCCACCAAGCCGATCCAGCTCTTCGGCAAATGGGGCGTCTACACGCTGCTGGCGGGTCTGGGAAGCGGCGCCATGACCGTCTACATGAAGGTGTTCGAGCATTTCAGCATGAACCGCAACCCGCTGCTGATACTGACCGCCTTCCTGCTGTTCATGGGGATCCAGTTCATCGTTCTGGGACTGCTGGGCGAATTGAATGCACGCACCTACTATGAGGCTCAGGGCAAACCCATCTATGTGATCAGGGACAGGATCAATCTTGGCTGATAACGGACTCAGGATCCTGATGCTGGCTCCGACCCCGTATTTTTCAGACCGGGGCTGCCACGTCCGGATATACGAAGAGGCGCACGCCCTCTGCGCTCTGGGGCATGACGTCCGCATCATAACGTACCACCTCGGGCGCGATATGCCGGGCATCCCGGTGATCCGCATCCCCCGCATCCCCTGGTATTCAAAACACGAGGCGGGACCCTCGCTGCACAAGCTCTATCTGGATCTGCTCCTGTTTTTCAAGGCCGCACAGACCATACCGGACTTTCGTCCGGACGTCATCCATGCCCATCTCCATGAAGGGGCCTTCATAGGCCTGCTGCTCAGGAAATTATGCGGAGTTCCGCTGCTGTTCGACTATCAGGGGAGTCTGACCGGCGAATGTGTCGATCATGGTTTTTTCGACGCATCATCACTGTCAGCGCGTCTTTTCAGGCGGATCGAACTGAAGATCAATCGTTCTGCAGACCGGATAATCACCAGCTCCGGTGCGGGCGCCTCCAGTCTGATTCAGGAGTGGGGAATCGAGCCTCGCACCGTAACGCCGCTGATCGACGGCGTGGATACCGACATATTTTGTGCAGGTTCACAGGCCGAAGCCCGCGCCGCCCTCGGGATCGCATCTGATGTTCCGGTTGTGGCCTATCTGGGGCTCATGAACCGCTATCAGGGCACCGACCTGCTGTTGGAAAGTATCGAAATTGTGCAATCGAAGGGGATCAAGGCCCTCTTCCTGATCATGGGTTTTCCCGATCAGCACTACCGGGAGGCGACCGAGGCGCGCAGGCTGTCGGACATGATCCGCTTTACCGGAAAGGTCAATTACGCGGATGCCCCTCTGATGCTCTCAGCCGCAGATCTGGCTGTGGCCCCCAAGCTCTCGCCGACCGAGGCCAATGGTAAGATTTTCAATTACATGGCCTGCGGCCTCCCGGTTGTCGCCTTCGATACAGCGGTCAATCGTGAGATTCTGGGAGATGCCGGTGTCTATGCAGATTTTGGCGATGCTGCCGATCTTGCCGCAAAAATCATGCAGCTGCTGGGTGACCACGCTCTGAGATCAAACCTTTCCGCCCAGGTGCGCGGCAAGGCATTATTGGAACACTCGTGGCGGTCGCGCGCTGAAAAGCTGGCAGGCATCTATCGATCAATGATCTGCCGACATTGATTACCTGTAGGCAAATCCCCCCACACAGGCAGCGCCAAAAATTACCACCGCAGGGTTGATTCTGGTCATGGTCAAGAGTCCGAAGGTTATGGCCACGAACAGTACTTTGTCCCAGCCGAATACCAGGGAGTCCCCCCACCCCTGCTGTTTCACGCCAAAGACGCTGTAGGCCATATCGTAGGCGGTCCAGAGCAACAGTCCCACCACCACCGGGCGAACGGCCTTGAGCATGGACTGGATCAGCAGGCTGTCTTTGATTCTGAAAAAGTACACCACCATGGCCAGCATCAGAAGCGTCGTGGGGAGCACCGTACCCGCCGCTGCGGCGATGGCACCCGGCACTCCGGCCAGCTTGTAGCCCACATACGCCGAGACCTGCGGCGCAATAGGACCCGGCAGGGCATTGCCAACCGCCACGGCATCGGAGAACTCCAGCGCAGTGGCCCAGGGAACCGCTTCGGCAGTGCCGGGAGGAACCCACATCGCCGAGGTCGTCTCGCGCTGCATCAGCGCCAGCGATGCCGGTCCGCCCCCCCACGAAAACAGGGCCACACGGCTGTAGAGGATAAATATTTTCCAGAGCAGCATACTCAGCACCTCCAACAAAAAAGGGCCAAGAATCTTCTCTTGGCCGCACTTCGATCTATTTCTGTCTGATATGCGCCATCAGTACTTCAGATCAGCGTAATCCACCCAGCCGCCCGCCAGCACCAGAGCCTTGTCGAACGGGGAAAGTTCAAAACTGAACTCCCTTGTTTTTCCGCCGCCGCTCACGGTCAGTTTCCGGGTCTCAATATCTATGTTCATGGCGGCATCGGCATCTTCGGAATGAGAGAATATCTGATCCAGATCAGCCTTTGACAGTTCGATGGCCGCCATGCCGCAGTTGAACATATTCTGGCGGAAAATACGGGCAAAGGACTCGGCGATGACAGCGGTGATGCCGTTGACCTCGAAAACCCAGGGTGCATGTTCGCGGGACGAACCGCAGCCAAAATTGGCACGGGATACAACCACCCGCGCGTTCTCCGTTCGTGGCCCTTTCGGATCAAAACCGGACAATTTCAGATCCTCCAGAATGTAGGGTCTGAGATCTTCTTTGGTGATCTCGGTCAGGTACTTGGCGGGAATGATCTCGTCGGTGTTGATGTCGCTGCGGTCGAGAAAGAGGATCGGGCCTCCGAATGTTTTCATGTTACTGACTCCTTGTCAGAGATATTTGCGTGGGTCGGCGATCCTGCCTTCAATGGCGCTGGCCGCCGCCGTGGCAGGTGACATCAGGTGCACCATCCCTCCCTTGCCCATCCGCCCCATGAAGTTGCGGTTGGTAGTGGAGGCACAGACCTCGCCATCGGCCAGGACACCGTTGCTCATCCCCAGGCAGGCCCCGCAGGTCGGATTGGTAACGCAGAAACCGGCCTCCATGAAGATGTCGATCAGCCCTTCCCTCATGGCCTCCTGCTGGATTTTCGGGGTGGCCGGCGAGAGGATGCCGCGCACGTTCGGCGCCAGCTTGCGGCCTTTGAGGATACCGGCGGCTATCCGCAGATCCTCCAGGCGACCGTTGGTACAGGAGCCAAGATAGACCTGATCCAGCGGTGAATCGGGCATCTCGGTCACGAATTTTGTCTGATCCGGCTTGTAGCCAAAGGTCACAACCGGCTGCAGGGCAGAGGCATCTATCTCGATGATCTGATCGTAGTCGGCATCGGCATCGGCGCGCCACTGGGAGTAGTCGGCCAGTGCAGCCTCCCTGCTGGTAAATTCGTCCTTTATGAAGGGCCAGAGATACTCAACGGTGGTGGCATCGGGCTGACAGATGCCGGAGGTGCCGCCCGCCTCGATGGCCATGTTGCAGAGCGTCATGCGCGATTCCATGGTCATGGCATCAATGGTGTCGCCGTGGAACTCCATCACCCGGTCGGTGGCTCCGTTGACGCCGATCCTGCCGATGATGTGCAGGATGACATCCTTGGCGTAAACCCCCGTGGGAAGGGCGCCCGTCACGTTAAACCTGATGGTTTTGGGCTGGCGGAACGCACAGACACCCTTGAGGATGCCGACCTCCAGGTCGGTGGTGCCGATCCCCGCCGCAAAGGCGCCGAAAGCGCCATGGGTGCAGGTATGGGAATCGCCCATGATGACGGTATAGCCGGGACGGATAAAGCCCTTTTCAGGAAAGAGGGCATGACAGACGCCGTTGGCGCCGATGTCAAAGAAATCTATGATGGCGTGACGTCGGGCCCAGTCGCGCAGGATCTTCGCCTGGGTGGCGGTCTTGGTGTCCTTGCTGGGTGTGACGTGGTCGATGACCGCCTTGATCCGGGCAGAGTCATACACCCGGTCCTTGCCCCGACGGATCAGATCGTCAATGGCGATGGGGGTGGTGATCTCGTGACAGAGCACGACATCAAGCCTGAGTACCTTTGTACCGGGGAAAGGCTCTTCGACCAGATGGGCCTCAAAAATCTTCTCAGCGGTTGTTTTTCCCATGGTGCCGACCTCGTTAGGTGAAATAATTGGGTTCAGTAATTGTATCTGAATTCGATCGTGGCCAACTGGTTGGTGCGGTAAACACCGTCCACCAGATTCAGGTTGTTGATTCTTTCGATACCGTAGAGCAGTTTTGTATCAACGGTTTCAAAGAGCGGCAGATCCCAGGAGATACGACCGGCATTCTTGCGTTCGATTGCCTGACCCGGCACGCGACTGGCCATGCCGCGATTGGTGTAGATATACTCAAATGCCAGATTACTACGGACTCCAAACCAGTGGCTGTAACGGACAAAGAAATCCTGGGTGGCCCCCCCCTGCGAATGGCCGATCGGCATGCCTCTGTAGATATACCCTTGCGGAAAAGTATCGTTGGTGTAGAGAATCTGGTTACCCTGAAAAAACTCGAAACGCAGGTCATCACGGCCTTCATCGGTCAAGCGCGGGATGTAAAAGCCTGCCAGGTAACTCTCCACAATCGGCCAGAATGTGGCGGAATCTTCGCCTGAAAACTCTCCATACAGCTCGATATTGCGCAGCCAGGGAATCCGGTAACGGATCTCAAAACCGGCCATGCCGTTAGAGTTATCAGCGCCTGTTCCGCCAAAAATACCGCGCAGTGTGTCACCGATACTGTTCTTTACCCCCGGTCCACCCTGCTGATGTCCTATATTCAGACCGATTTCAAGATTTTCGGTTGGTTTGGTCGACAGCTTAACAGCGTAGAACCAGGGCTGTCGCTCCTTGCCGGAGACCGTTGTTTTATCAAAGCGCGAACCGATGACCGTATATTTCATCGCACCAAGCCAGGATAGCCATCCCACCTCAAACGGCTCGGGGCTCGACAACTTTACCTGGGTGAAGTTCTCGGCGTTATTGGTCAGGGTGATGGCGCCACGGTTGCCAAGGCCCAGCCAGTTTTCATCCTTGCCCCCCTCCAGTTCCAGCGCACCACCGCCGATTTTGACATAGCCGCGATTGAGAGTCACTTTTGCCGTTGATTTGTCGGTTGAAAAGACAACCGCCGGTTCCACAAGTCCGGCAACCTTGTCACTGATATACGCCTCGCCCGCCCAGCGCAATTCAGCATTGTGCCCTTTACGATAGACCGTTCCGCTGTTGTTCTCGGCCAGCGGCGTCCCCTCGCTGCCATGCTGCTGTGACACAGCACCTGGAGTAGTAGGGCGCAACCCCGATCCAATGCCGAATACACCATCACCGCCGGGATCGTGCACCTGACGCTCATAGCTTCGCGGTACACCGTTCTGATAGACATAGCGAAGGCGTACCGATGCAATCTGGTTATAATCGATAAGTTCCGGCTTTGTTTCCGGCTGCGACCGCAGGGCCGACTCCCTCGGCAGCAGCTCACGGATCCGGGCCACAAGGTCACCGGCAAAGGAAGGCGCCGTATTACCGTTTTTTGCAAGGTTCTTTTCAGCCTCCAGCATCAGGCGAGCCGCCTCGGCCTTGCTGAAAGGCCTGATACCCCGGATATCGCTTGTGATCAGACCGAAACCGGCCAGTTTCTCCAGATAGGCATAGATCGGGCTGTCCAGGGGGATATTGGCGGAGGAAAGGGCATACAGCGGAGAAGCGCTGCACAGGCCTGCCAAGAGGATTACTGAGGCAAAAAGATATGCTAACTGAGCCCGGTTACGGCGTTGTGGATGCATCAGGATATGCCTTTATCTGAAAAATATCTTCCCCGCGTGCCAAGACAAAGCGAGAATCTAGCACAGTCCGGTGCAGCAGACAAGCTTCAAAAAGGGTTTATTTTCTGATGGAAACCACTTTGGAAGGCTTTGCAGGGAAGAGGTCGGGGCGTACCCGCCTGAAGGTTGATGGTGCTTCTCCAACAAACGAGTAACTGGGTCTGAATTCGGGAACCAGTCGTTTCAATGAACCAACCAGCAGATCGACGGATTTGGATCGCGCCGCCTCATATAGTGCGGTGAGCTCCGCGGCAATTAAGTCGCTCTCAAGACGAACCGGCGTCAGTACCTTTATCTTTTCATGCATGGTGGGCATGATCCCCTCGCCATCGATCAAAAGCTCCTCAAACAGCTTTTCACCGGGGCGCAGTCCGGTAAACACGATGTCGATATCCTCATAGGGCACCAGGCCGGACAGCCGGATCAACTCTTCCGCCAGATCCACAATCCGCACCGGCTCGCCCATATCCAGAACAAGTATCTCGCTGCCGCTGCCGATGCTGCCGGCCTGCAACACCAGTTGTGAAGCCTCGGGAATGGTCATGAAATAACGGATGATCCGTTTGTCGGTAACCGTCACCGGCCCCCCGCTGGCGATCTGATCCTTGAACAGCGGTATCACGCTGCCGTTGCTGCCCAGGACATTTCCAAAACGGACGGTCGTGAACTTGGTGCCGCTGGTGCGAGACAGAGCCTGAACGTACATCTCAGCCGCGCGCTTGGTGGCGCCCATGATATTGGACGGATTAACCGCCTTGTCGGTAGAAATCATCACAAAGTTTCTGACCTTGCAGCGGTGTGCGGCATCGGCCACGTTCTTTGAACCGAAGATATTGTTCAGCACCGCCTGAGCCGGATTGTACTCCATCATCGGCACATGCTTGTAGGCTGCCGCGTGGAAAACCACGTCCGGCCGGAACTCGTCAAAGGCCTCATCAACCTTTTCACGGTCGCGCACATCGCAGATCAGCGGCAAAAGCTTCAGACCGGGAAAACTGCCTGCCAGTTCCATTTCTATTTCGTAGAGGGGGGTCTCTGCCTGTTCAAGCAAAATAAGCTTGGATGGATTGAAACGGGCAATCTGGCGGCATATCTCGCTGCCGATACTCCCCGCCGCACCGGTCACCAAAATCTGCTTATCGGTCAGATAACCACAGATCATGTCTTTGTCAAGCATCACCTGATCGCGACCCAGCAGGTCCTCGATTTCTACGTTCTTGATCTGCGAGATGGAGAGCCGCCCGTCGATCAGCTCACCGATACTGGGCAGCGTCTTGAAGGTCACATTTGCCTGCTTGCACGAATCAACTATTGCACGGGTCACCTTGCTGCCTGCAGAGGGCATGGCGATGATAACGTCTTCGATCTCGTTAAGCCGGATCAGCGACCCCAGCTCTTTTGTCATCCCCAGAACCGGAACTGCGTGCAGCTTCATGCCCCGCTTTTCGGGAGAGTCGTCCACAAACCCGACGACGTTGTAGGAGGTATGGGGGTGGCGGCGAATCTCTTTCAGGAGCAGACTGCCAGCCTCTCCGGCGCCGATGATCAGGGTGCGCGGACCGTCACTGCTTTTGCCGATGACATAGCTTTCGCGGTAGATGCGCCAGATCAGTCGGCTAGCGGTAATCATCGCAAACAGCATAATCCAGTCAAGCACGAAGATGGAGCGGGGCAGCGGAGCAAACTGACGAAGGAAGAAAATCGCCGCGACCGCCAGAATCGAGGAGAACGTAACCCCCTTGAAGATCTCGATGCCATCCTGCAGCGACGCATACCGCCACAAGCTGTTATAAAAACCGATGGTGATAAATACCAACGGCTTGACCACCAGAACAACCATCAGGCTGTCCATGAGCAGTCCCAGCTCAACGGTCGGAATAGCGAAATCGAAACGGATCAGAAATGCTGAACTGAGAGCAAGAGAGATCAGGATCAGGTCTAATGCAAATACGGTAATTCTGCGATTTTTCAACATAGATCAATATCCGGTGATGTTTGTGCGCAGGTTTGGCTGCATATCAAGCCATAAAATCAGCAAGGAATGAGTACATGATAACAATGAAATTGTCAAGATTCTTGACAGACACTTGACAAAGATCGTCTGTACCGTAATTATCGCCAGTAATCGTAAAACCTGAAAAAAACATTCCAACACAGAGATCATAGAGAAAAAATCAAACATTAAAAAGGTGCCGGACCATGATAAGCAACAAGCAAAGCTCAGCCAATCGCCGAAACAGCACAAAAAGTACCGGACCCGCCAGTGATGCGGGCAAGGTCGCCGCATCGCGCAATGCAGTCCGCCACGGCATTCTCAGCAGCAGCCTCTGCCTACCCGGCGAGGATCCGCAAGATTTTCAATTACTGTTCGCAGAACTGACTGCCTCCTTTCAACCCAACGGCGTGCTTGAGATGGTGCTGGTGGAGAAGATTGCCGTGGCGATCTGGAAACAGCGCCGTGTCGTCGCGGCAGAGACAGCTGCTATCACCCTGCATAGTCAGTCATTCCAGTTGATGAATTCAGTAAATGAATCCCTTGGCCTCCCATATTCCGATCAACTCAAAGAGAAGGATCTCCTGCCAGTTGATCCGGAACTCGTAACATGGTGCAAAACCGTGCAGGAGGAATGGGATGCTCTTGAACGTGCAGGGCTTCGAAAGCTAACCGCTGAAAATATTCAGACTCTGGCACCTTCAAGTTGGCAAGAGTTACTGGTGGAGGCACAGGGGGAAGGGATGAAACCCAAAGAATATCTTAACAGCGAAGGTACGAGCCTAACAGACTGGTTATACAGGAGAAAGCAGAGCGCGCAGAGAGAGCTCGCCAAGGCAGTAACGCGAGCAAAGGCCATCGAACTCTACCAGATCGCCAACACGGGGCTGAGCATCCTGCCGGACCAGCCACGGGCATCATACGAGCGCTACCAGACCACGCTCGACAACCAGTTCTACCGGGCCATCAAAGAGCTCCGCCAGCTTCAGGATCGCCGTCTCAGCATGATAGAAACCATGCCATCCGCTGTTGAAACCAACCCATCGGAGTGACCTAAAACATTAGAAATGGCTTCGTTTGGTAATTTCGGTATATCTGTGCCAAGTCCACACAGGCACTACACAATGTTACCCTTCAATGCGCCACACCTTCTTTTTTGAGCACCTTAACAAATGTCCGCACAATAATCTTCAGATCAAGCAAAAATGTGCGGTTCTCGAGGTAGAATCTGTCAAAATCCACCTTAACCGGAATCGGCAATTCATCGCGCCCGTTGATCTGGGCCCAACCGGTCAGGCCGGGAGTCAGACGGTGGATTCCCTGCTCTGTCCGCAGTGCAACCAGATCATCCTGATTGAACAGCGCGGGGCGGGGACCAACGATACTCATATCCCCCACGAGAATACTGAATAATTGAGGAAGTTCATCAAGGCTTGATTTGCGGAGGAACTTACCGATCGGCGTCAGCCAGCGATCCGGGTCGCCAAGCAGATGTGTGGCCACGGCGGGTGTGTCTCTGCGCATGGTGCGGAATTTAGGCATTTTGAAGATGCGGTTGCTGCGCCCGACGCGGTCGGACAGGTACAGAACCGGGCCAGGAGAGGAAAGCTTGACCGCCAGGGCGGTTATCAGCATCGGAATTGCCAGAAGAATAAGTGCCGTCAATGAACAGACAAAGTCAAAAGTGCGTTTCATGATTCAACCCTGACACATATCGTCTTGTGATGGAAGCGGTTATACCCAGTGTCCCAAATGACATCAAATCGATTTACATCTTTACCCCAAATTATTAACGGTGGCGGATTCAAGTCTGAAGTGCAACAGCCAGTGGTGGTTTTGTGTAACATATTTCCACCCCGAATAACACCTCATGTGGTGATCTGAATCCCAACACTTTACGTGGTCTGTGATTTAGCCGTTCTACCGCCAGTAGAAC
>CAIPTY010000081.1 GCA_903868145.1 uncultured Desulfuromonadales bacterium
GGAAGCCATAATTTGATCTCGCAATGAGAACGCCGCTTTTCCCGGGGAAGCGGCGTTTATATTTTCCACTTTCCACCACTAACCTTGATAGGAGTAACCCATGGCACGTATTCTGGTAATCGATGATGAGCCGCACTTACGCACTGTTATAGAAACATTCCTCGTGCGTGACGGCCATGAGGTGGATCTGGCGAATGACGGCAAAGAAGGCCTTATTCAGGCCGGACTCAGGGTGTATGATCTGGTCATAAGCGATATCACCATGTTGGAAATGGATGGCCTTGAAGTCGTCACGGTTCTTAAACAGATCAACCCGCATGTCAGGATTATTGTCATGAGCGGCGGTGCGGCCGGTCTCGAAATTCCGTACCTCCTGAAGATGGCCAGACTAATGGGAGCCGACCGGGTTTTGGCAAAACCTCTTGATTTTAAGAAACTGCAAAATACCGTGAAGGAAGTTATTGCACTTCCGTAGTTGATAACCGGCGTTGCGGGTTTTACGTACGTCGGTTTTTTATTTTCTCAGGAGACCGAAATGCCAACCACACTAACCGAAACAGTTCAGAATCTCCGGAAGCGTGCCGAGGAAAAGTTCCTTTCAAGCGGTCGTTCAACTCTGAAAAAACACTCTCCCGAGAATAAAGAACATCTCTTCCACGAACTGCAGGTGCATCAGATCGAGTTGGAGATGCAGATTGAAGAACTGCGGCATTATCAAAAAGAGTTGGAAACTTCCAAATCAAGATATTTCGATCTGTATGATCTGGCTCCGGTCGGTTACCTCACTATTAACGACAAAGGCTTGATCGTAGAAGCCAACCTTGCCGCCGCCACCATGCTTTGTGTCTCACCCGCCACCCTTCTCAAAAAGCCGTTTATCCGCCATATATCCGTAGAGGATCAGGACGCATACTACCTTCTCCGCAAGGCGTTCCTCAGTTCGCCTCAACAGCACGTATGGGAGATGCGTTTCGTGCGGGCTGACGGTTCAACGTTCTGGGTACGTCTGCATGCCAACTCTGCCAAGGGTGGTGAGTTCTGGGTCAGTTTCAATGATATCAGTGCAGAAAAAAAGGCTAAGGAAGCGTTGCAGACCAGCAGGAGAGATCTCAAGGCAACTCTCGATGCCACGGATGATGGAATACTGACCGTCAATGCAGAAGGAAAAATATTGTTTTCCAGTAAACGGTTTGCCGAGTTATGGCATATCCCTCAGGAACTCATCGTCTCCGGCGACGATTCCAGACTTCTTGCCCAGGTTCTTGACCAGCTTTCAGACCCGGATTCATTTCAGCTTGAAGTTCAACGCCTCTATGCCTCCCGTGAAAACAGTTCGGATTTGATTGGTTTCAAGGATGGGCGGGTTTTTGAGCGCCATTCCTTCCCACTGCATTCCGATGATACACAACAGATCGGGCGGGTCTGGTCGTTCCGTGACATTACTGAACGCAAACGGTTTGAAATGGAGCTTGCTGAATCACACACCATGCTTGCCAATGCCGCACGCATTACCCATCTGGGTACATGGCAATGGAATATCAGTGATAACTCCATCATATGGTCGGCAGAACAGTTCCGTATCCTAGGTCTCCCCGCAACAACCCAGCCATCGTATGATCTGTTTTTTTCCTCCGTTCTCCCGGAAGACCACGACAGGGTAAAGACAGCACTAACCAATGCTCTGAATGGTATCGCGCCATATAGTGTAGAGTGCCGGGCAGTACGACCTGACGGCGAAGTCAGATATATTCATTGTCAGGGTGAAGTTCTCCGGGATGATATGGGACAGCCCGTAAACATGACCGGCACCATCCTTGATACAACAGAACGCCGACAGGCTGAAATGGCACTTATTGAATCTGAGGCACTGTACCATTCACTGGTGGTGACCTCACAGGATCTTATCTGGCGCTGTGATGCAGAGGGGATATACACATACCTTAATCCGGCTTGGGAGCTGGTATTTGGATACAAGCTGGACGAGATGCTTGGAAAGCATTTTTTCGACTTTCAATCCCCTAAATCAGGCGAGCGAACACTTAAGGAACACCACCGGATAATGGCGGGTAACTCCGTTATACATTACGAAACAATACATATTGGTAAAGCAGGGAATGAAATTCATCTGGTGTTTAATGCCCAGTATAATTGCGACGCGCAGGGCAGCATAATCGGTACCAGCGGCACGGCATACGATATTTCTGAACGGAAGCAGGCAGAAGCTGCATTGAAGCAACTCACTGACGAACATGCCATCATCCTTGAATATGCCGGAGTTGGGATCACTTTCGCTAGAAATCGCCATTTACAATGGGTAAACCCTTCTTTTGCCAGAATTTTTGGCTATTCAGTGGAGGAAATGACAGGGGCAAGTTCCAGAATTCTTTACCATTCAGATGAAGCATACGAAAAATTTGGTAAAGAAGCATACTCTTTACTGGCATCAGGTGAAGCCCATACAGTAGAAATGCAAATTCCGCGTAATGATGGCACTTTATTTCATGCCAGATTCACTGGCAAGGCTATCAACCCTCAAAATGTCCTTGATGGCTGTATCTGGATACTTTCAGACGAAACCATCCAGAAAGAGCTGGAATCAGAGATTCTGAAAAGTCGTGATGCCGCCGATTCCGCCAACCGTGCCAAGAGCGATTTCCTCGCCAACATGAGCCACGAAATCCGCACCCCCATGAACGGCGTTATCGGCATGACTCAGCTTCTGGGGATGACTGACCTGACCAAAGAGCAGAGGCGCTACGTTGATACCCTTGCTTCGTCGGGAAAAAGCCTGCTTACCCTTATCAACGATGTACTTGATCTGTCCAAGATCGAGTCGGGGAAAGTCAGCATCGAAATGGAAGACTTCAGTCTGAAGGACTGTATTCACGATGTTGTGCAGACACAGAAGTATGTAGCATATCAAAAGGGACTTTCCTTGAGGGTCAATCTGCCTGATGACCTCCCCGGTCTGGTAACAGGTGACCAACTGCGGATTAAGCAAATCATCGTGAACCTTATCGGAAACGCCATCAAGTTCACGGAAAAAGGGGACGTAACGCTGACACTTCAGGTTATCAAACAGCTCAGCAGCTCAGCACTGATACAGTTCTCCGTTCAGGATACCGGCATGGGAATATCCGGTGATGCCTTTGAGGAGATATTCAAGCCGTTTTCTCAGGAATCTGCAGCCACATCACGCCTGCATGGCGGCACCGGTCTTGGATTAACCATCAGCCAGAACCTTGCCGAGCTTATGGACGGGAAGATCACCGTAGAGAGTACGCAAGGGGTCGGAAGCTGTTTCACACTGACTGTTCCGTTCTCCGTCGTAAACACATCAGCCCCGGAAATAGAAGCGCACACTGAGTCAGCTGTTATCTGGGAAGGAAAGCCCTTGCGGATATTGCTGGTCGAG
Source organism: uncultured Desulfuromonadales bacterium (assembly GCA_903868145.1). Taxonomy (GTDB): domain Bacteria; phylum Desulfobacterota; class Desulfuromonadia; order Geobacterales; family Pseudopelobacteraceae; genus CAIPTY01. The sequence goes on from CAIPTY010000081.1 coordinate 3,416, forward strand.
GACAACCCCGCCAACATAATTTTCCACAGCGTACTGCTTAAAAAAATCGGACATGACGTAGTGGTGGCAGAGAATGGTATTGATTGTCTGGCACTATACAAGCAGGGTGCATTCGATCTCATCCTCATGGACATACATATGCCGCTCATGAACGGGGAAGAAGCACTGCGCGAAATCCGGAAGAAAGAAGAGGGAACATCATACCATCAGCCGGTTATCGCCCTTACGGCCTACTCGCTGCGTGGCGACAAAGAACGATTCATTGAGGGAGGGTTCGATGGCTATGTATCCAAACCGCTGGAAGTTGATCTGCTGATCGCAGAGATGAAGCGGGTGCTGGAAATGTAACGATATTCAGTGGATGTATTGTCCAGGCGAATCAAAATGAAGGTGTAATCGCATACCTCACGTAATAATCATAGACCGGGGATCTCTGTTGGGTACAGGGTGTCTGCCAACAGTTCTGTTGGTGCCAGGTCTCGTTTCCCCGCATCCTCTATTCAGTCATTTTTAAAAAATGTAACTGATGCCATGAATCAAGAAAATCATCCAAAAACTGCTATAAATTAATTTGTAAGAATGTTATATGAAGATCGAGGTATTTCCAAACCCCTGTTGTACTGAAACGCGGAAACTGTGGATAACGCCGACGGTTTTATTCATGCCTGACAATGGCGTTTTGAGGTGGATAAATGATAATGACGCACACAGTGGAAACCACGAATCGCATCATTTATACTGTAACAATAATCCTCACCATTCTCAGTTTGTATGTCAGCAGCCTGAATAGCTATCTCCTGTTCCATAGCCTGATCGAGTTAACGACCATAGTAATAGCCTTTGCGCTGTTAACCCTCACCTGGAATACCAGCCGGTTTCTGCCAACCGGATATCTTAAAATACTTGGAATCGGCTATGGTTTCGTTGCGCTGATTGACCTGTTCCATTCACTGACCTTCAAGGGGGTGGTAATATTACCATCTAATAGTGCGAATCTCCCTACTCAGCTCTGGATAGCGGCCCGTTGCCTCCAAGCTCTCCTCCTTTTGGTAGCCCCTTTTTACATTCGGCGAAATCTGAACGAACGAATGTTTTTAATTATTGCTGCCTTCGTTACCACCTCTACGACAGCACTTGTATTCTCAGGATTCTTTCCCGATTGTTTCATCGAAGGGAAAGGACTCACTCAATTTAAAATCGTCTGCGAATATGTCATCAGCCTGCTCCTGGTAGTAGCACTGGTACTCTTCAACAGGGAGCGTTCCGCTTTTAAATCAAAGGTATTTACGCTTATTGTCGCCAGCATTGTCTGTACTATTGGTGCGGAGCTGGCTTTCACCTCCTACATCAGTGTTTACGGACCTGCCAACATGATCGGGCACTTCCTGAAGCTCGTCGCCTTCGCGCTCCTCTACAAGGCTCTTGTTGTCACCGGACTTAAAGAACCATATGAACTTATTTTCCATGATCTGAAGGATGCGGAACAGGCTCTGCGCCATAACCAGGAACAGCTGGAAGAATTGGTGCATGAACGGACCACTGAACTGGAGAGTGTGAACCGAGCTCTTGAATCGGAGATTGAGGAACACAAGCATGCCAAGGAAAAGCTCTTCCGTCTGAATCGGGAGCTGCATGCTATTAGCACCTGTAATCAAGTCCTCGTGCATGCGCAGGACGAACTGACGCTTTTGAATGATATCTGTCGGATTGTGTGTGACGAAGCAGGATACCGCATGGCGTGGGTGGGTAATGCCTTAAACGATGAAGCCAAAACGGTGCAGCCGGTTGCCTCTGGCGGGTTTGATGATGGCTATCTTGCACGTGCCCATATATCCTGGGCAGCAGACTCGGAATACGGGCAGGGTCAGACCGGCCGTGTGATTCGAAGCGGGCAGACCGGTTGCTGTCAGGATATTGCCACGGACCCCTTGGCCGCCCCTTGGCGTGAGAATGCCTTGCGAAGAGGATACCATTCGTCCATCGCTATGCCGCTCAAGGACGAGAATGGCGCAACCTTCGGTGCCTTCATGCTCTATGCGGCCGAGCCTAATGCATTTACGAATGATGAGGTCCGCCTCTTGGAGGAACTCGCATCAGACATGGCATTCGGCATAATGACATTGCGAACCCACGTTAATCATGAGCAGGCACAAAAACAATATCAAACAATTATCCAGACCGCGTTGGATGGATTTATTGTTGTGGACTCAAACGGCCGACTTCTGGAGGCAAACGATGCGTATTGTGCAATGACGGGATACAGTCGCGATGATTTGTGCGCCATGAGCCTGTTCGACGTTGAGGAAGCACTGTCGCCTGAAGAAATTGAGCAGAGGCTTCCACAGATCATTCAACACGGCGGGTCACATTTTGAAAGCAGACATCGCTGTAAGGATGGAAGAGTTATCGAACTGGATATCAGTATCACCCATTCTCCGGACATGGGTGGACGGTTCTACGGCTTTTTGAGGGATATCACGGGTCGTAAATTACTCGAAGAACAGCTGCGTCAGTCCCAGAAGATGGAAGGTATTGGCCAGCTTGCCGGTGGGATCGCCCATGACTTCAATAACATCCTGACGGTAATAGGTGGCTATTGTCTACTCTTGCAAATGGATGGCGGTTTTAGCGATGAGAAGAAGACGGGTCTGGAGGCAATAGCATCATCAGTCGAAAAAGCAGCCCAACTCACCCACGGTTTGTTGGCGTTCAGCCGCAAGCAGCCTCTCATCATGAAACATGAAAATCTTAACGATGTCGTGCAGCATGTTCATAAGTTTCTGGCCAGGGTCATAGGTGAAGACATTTCCTTTCAATCAGCCTGTTGCGGAGCAGAACTACCGATTGTCGCAGACAGGGGACAGTTAGAACAGGTGATGATCAATCTGGCAACCAATGCCCGTGATGCGATGTCAGGCGGTGGCACGTTTACCGTCAAGACTGATGGGGCCTTCCTGGACACTTCGTTTACAGATTTCCATGGTAACAATGTTCCTCCGGGCAGCTATGCCTTGCTCACAGTGTCTGATACGGGAACGGGTATTGGCAAAGAACATATTGACCATATATTTGAACCATTCTTCACTACCAAGGAAGTGGGCAAAGGCACCGGCCTCGGTATGGCTATCATCTATGGCATCATCAAACAGCATAATGGTTTCATCGATATTTACAGTGAAATCGGTACAGGAACCACCTTCAGAATTTATTTACCCATTGATGAAAAGGCCAATGGCTACCATACAATCAAGTATGAACCAGTGCCGATTGCGGGCGGCAATGAAACCATACTTGTTGCCGAAGATGAGCCGAGTGTACGTGCATTGCTTGCCAAGGTACTTCAAAGTCATGGATACAATGTACTTCTTGCCGAAGATGGTAAGATCGCTATTGAGAAATTCAAGGCGAATCAAGACATCATCAGGCTGATCCTCATGGATATGATAATGCCGAAGAAGAACGGCAAGGAGGCGTATGAGGAAATCAGTCTCATGATGCCGGGTGTCAAAGTGCTTTTTTCCAGTGGTTATACTGCTGACTTTATCGAGGACCGGGGAATTGAGGGTGAAACTGTTGAACTGATTATGAAGCCTGTTCAGCCAATGGAACTGCTAAGGAAAGTAAGGGAGATGCTGGACAAATAGGTAGAATTAACGCCGGAAATACCATTGTTAGACACCTTATATGGATATCCCCGGCAGGTAGCTTCCAAATGAGCAGAATACCGCATGACTTTTATGTCCTCTTCATATTTTCAATTACGACAGCAGAGCCTTGTCCGTAGCCGATACACAGACTGATAACAGCGTAGCGCCCGTTTGTTTTTATCAACTGACGTGCCGCGGTCAGGATCAATCGTGCGCCTGATGCTCCTAATGGGTGGCCGATTGCAATTGCGCCACCGTTAGGGTTAACCCTGCTGTCATCAAAAGCAATCTCCAATAGTTTCAGACACCCAAGAACCTGTGTGGCAAATGCTTCATTCACCTCAATAACATCCACATCCCTGAGTGACAATCCTGCTCTTCCGAGTGCTTTGTGCACAGCAGCTACAGGACCGATACCCATAATCCGGGGTTCGATTCCAACCGCTGCAGAGGCAAGGATTCTGGCCATCGGCTGCATTCCTGCTTTCAAGCCTGCCGAATGATTCCCGACAATCAACATGGCAGCACCGTCATTGATTCCTGATGCGTTTCCGGCAGTAACTGTTATTCCACCGGCAACGAGAGGCTTCAGCATGGAAAGGGATTCAACATTTGACTCAGAACGCGGGTGTTCATCTGCCTCAACAATCATCGGAGGTTTCTTCCCGCCCTGTGGTACAACAACAGGAATTATCTCCTCGGCATAGAATCCCTGCGCAAGAGCTTTTGCGTATTTAGCCTGAGACCCGGCCGCAAAAATATCACTATCCTCCCTGCGGATTGAAAAATCGCGCGCTACATTTTCAGCGGTCTCCGGCATGGTATCATTCCCGAAATGGGCAATAATATCAGGGTGAGGAAACCTGACGCCAATTGTGGAGTCAACCATTGTGAAGTCTCGGCTGTAGGCGTATTCTGACTTGGTAACCACAAACGGTGCCCGACTCATGTTTTCGACCCCGCCTGCCAGAAACAATTCGCCTTCCCGACATGTCACAGCACGCGCCGCATCAACAACTGCTGATAATCCGCTGGCGCACAGACGATTGATCGTCTGCCCCGGGACAGTTACCGGCAGTCCTGAAAGTAGCGCGGCATAGCGCGCTATATTGACGCTGTCTTCTCCCGACTGATTCGTGCAGCCAATAATGACATCCTCAATTTCGGTTGGATCAAAATTGTATTTTCCAATCAGGGATTTGATTACCCCTGCGACCAGAGTATCTGCCCGGACTGCAGCAAGCTTGCCGGCATACCTGCCAAAGGGAGTACGTAATCCGTCGTAGATATACGCGTCTAACATGATTCACATTCCTTTCCTGCACTGATTTTCCAGGGTAAAAAGCGATAACAGCGTGGTGAAACCTGACACGGCCTATACTAGCGCGGAAATAGTGGTATTGAAAGTCAGAAATGACATCAACGAGGTGAGTCTTACGTGTGGAATGTTGTCCCCCGTGCGCAGTAAAGTATCCTCCATTGTTTCCTCTACATGGAATCATGCAGGAAGAAAACCAAAAAAACCCGCTAAAAATTAGCGGGTTTTTTTGAAGGGAGAAAAACTTTATTTAGCTGTTTATAATCGGTATTTCACTGCTTCTAAAGGATGATAAAACCCTGCAAACTAGTCCTCTTTTTTAACCGTAAACTTATAACCGCTGAACATGCTGGATATCTCGCTGCCATGCTCCTTGATGTCCATCAACCAGGCACTGTAAATGTGGTTGATGATGAACCCGAAGATCAGCCACATGCTGAGATGGTGCGTCAGGCGCATACCCTGATCACTGAACAGCGAATACATGAATCCGAGTGATTTGTGCATAATGCCGTTGGGCGCATGTTGGGCATACAGCGCAAAACCTGTCAGAATCATGAGAACATACAGCAGAAAGAGCGCGAAATAGGCTGTGGTTGCCAGGGGATTGTGCCCGACGGTCTCGGGAACCTCCTTGTCCATCAGCATGTAGTAACGCATCATCTTGACCATCTTTTCGCGCCCCTTGGCCGTTACACAGGGAAAGAAGGCCTTCCAGCCGGCATACTCGTTGCCGACCAGAGACCAGATCACACGGCTTATGGTACTGATGGCAAAGACGTATGCCGCCGTAAAATGTACAAAACGGATCCATCCCATGGTGAAATCAGAAGCGGAGCTGCCGAAGGAAAACGGTGTTCCGATAAAAAAACCGGTGACCGCCAGGGTGGCAATCGAAACCACATTGAACCAGTGGGTCCATCTGACCGGCAGTTCCCATATATAGCGTTTGTATTTGGCTTGATTCGGCATGTCTGCACCCCTTTCTAGGAAACCTTGACCTTGACCAGTTCATTGCCGGTTGCGTCTACCACATGAACGGCGCAGGCAAGACAGGGGTCGAAGGAGTGGATGGTTCGCAGGATCTCCAACGGCTTGTTGGGATCGGCCATGGGGGTGCCTATCAACGCGGCTTCGTAGGGGCCGCGCTGTCCCTTGGCATCACGGGGAGAAGCGTTCCAGGTAGAAGGAACGACTGCCTGATAATTGAGTATTTTCTGATCCTTGATCTTGATCCAATGCCCCAGAGCACCGCGCGGGGCGTCGTGGAAGCCGTATCCCTGAGCCTCTGCCGGCCAGCTGGAGGGCTCCCACTTCTCGTTGGCATGGATACGGTAATCGCCCTTGGAGATATTACCGATCAACTCGTCGAGGAATTTTGGCGTCTGCTGGGCAACCAGCAGACAATCTATGCCGCGTGCTGCGGTGCGGCCCAGGGTCGAGAAGAGCGCTTCTGCTCCGACACCGAGGGTCTTGAGCACATGGTCAACAATGGCCTTGGTTTCCTTATGGCCGGAGGCGTATGCCACCAGCACGCGAGCCAGCGGACCGACTTCCATGGCCTTCTCGTCGTAACGCGGTGTTTTGACGAAAGAATACTTGGCGTTGGTATCAAGATTCGTATAGGGAGCCTTGGGGCCGGTGTAACGAACTTCGGTTTCACCATCGAAAGGGTGAAGCCCCTTGCCTGCACCGGCGCTGTTTTCAAACCAGGAATTATCCACATATTCCGCTATCTTACCCTGGTCTACTTTAAGTACTTTAGAAAGGTCCTTGCCCAGAATTGCGCCGGACGGGAACCAGAGATTTCCGGCTGCATCCGGGAATTCACCGTAACTCATATAGTTGCCGACACCCCCTCCGATTGCCGCCCAATCCTTGTAGAACGAGGCAACAGCTAGCAGATCGGGGATATAGACCTTTTCAACGAACACCTGGGCCTTTTTGAGCAGGCGTTTGATCTCGATCAGTTTATCAGCGTTGAGGGCATTCTGTGAATCGGGATCGATCGGTATCGACATCCCCCCCACCAGGAAAGATTGGGGATGCGGGTTTTTACTCCCAAGTATTGCGTGGATCTTGATGACATCCTTCTGCCATTCCAGGGCTTCCAGGTAGTGCGCGGTAGCCATCAGATTGGCTTCGGGCGGAAGCTTGTAGGCCGGATGCCCCCAGTACGCGTTGGCAAAGGGGCCGAGTCGGCCCGACGCCACAAATGCCTTGACCTTGTCCTGCACTCCCTTGAAGTAGGTGGCCGAATTGTTAGGCCAGTCTGAAATCGAAGCGGCCAGCTTGGATGTAGCAGCCGGATCGGCCTTGAGGCCGGAGGTGATATCGACCCAGTCCAGGGCGTGCAGGTGATAGAAATGGATCACGTGATCCTGAACATTCTGGATGCCGATGATGATATTGCGGATCAGCTCGGCATTGGGCGGGATCTTGATTTTAAGGGCATTTTCAACGGCCCTGATGGATGCGATGGAGTGCACCGTGGTGCAGACGCCGCAGAAGCGCTGGGTCCAGAACCAGGCGTCACGCGGGTCACGCCCTCTGAGGATTTTCTCTATGCCACGGAACATGGTGGCGGAACTCCAGGCGTCGGTTATCTTGCCGCCATTCACCTCTGCCTCGATGCGGAGGTGCCCTTCAATCCTGGTAATCGGGTCAACAACTATCTTCGCCATATCTTATCCCTCCTTGGTTTCTTCAACGGGTTCTTTATCTTTACGCAACGCATTCAGTGCGCCGTGAACCGCAAACGCCGCGCCGACTCCGGCCGCCAGGCCGATGCCGATCTTGTCGGCAGTCGCCTCGATACCAAATCCGGGGACATTGGGCAGACGCTTGTACAGCGGCGACATGGTATCCCAGAATCCGGGTTCGGAACATCCGGCACACGGGTGGCCGGCGGCAACAGGCCAACTGGTTTTTTCGTTGTAGCGCTGGGAAGGACAGTTATGGAACGTCGCCGGGCCCTTGCACCCCATTTTGTAGAGACAGAAACCCTTGCGGTGGCCATCGTCACCCCAATGCTCCACATACTGACCGGCGTCGAAGTGCGGACGGCGCTCGCAGTTGTCATGGATGCGTTTTCCGTAGGCGAACAGGGGACGACCGTGGCTATCCAGGGCTGGAATCTTCCCGAACACCAGAAAATGGACAATCGTTGCGGTCAGGTTATCGGCGTTGACCGGGCAACCTGGCAGATTGATGACAGTTGCACCAGGCACGGCTTCACGGACGCCCACCGCCCCGGTCGGGTTCGGTACGGCTGCCGCAATGCCGCCGTAGGAGGCGCAGGTTCCGACTGCGATGGTGGCCATGGCTCCGGCACAGACCTGACGAGCCCGGTCGAGGTGCGATTTGCCGCCGGTGCTGCCATAGACGCCGCCATCCTTCATGGAGATCGAGCCTTCGATGACGCAGATGTACTTGCCCTTGAAGGCAGCGATGGTCTTGTCCAGCGCCTCTTCGGCCTGATGCCCGGCCGCTGCCATGATGGTCTCATGATAATCGACTGAAAGGATGTCGAGCACGATCTCTGCAATCGTCGGATTGGCAGAACGCAGCAGCGCCTCGGTATCACCGGTGCAGCTCTGCATCTCAAGCCAGACCAGTGTCGGGCGCTTGACCTCGTCAAGTGCCTGGGCAACACGGGGAGCAAAAGAAGCAGGCAGCGCCATTGCTGCCGTCATTGCCGAGCAGAATTTGAGGAAGTCACGACGCGATACACCGCGCTCCTTCAAAATTTCGCCGATAGAATAATCCCGCTTCAGCAAATCCTGTTCTACATCTGTGCGTACATCTTCCGTCTTTTTTTTACTCATCCGAGACCTCCCTTTCGATGGGGTTAACCGAACATCCGATTATAAAGCAGTATGGCATGATTAATTTCGCGACAATATAAATATAAATCTGTTCTATAGCAATAAAAATTATTCAAAAGACGGTGCAAAAATATGTATACACAAAATCGACTTCCAATTGGTTGCCTCGACAAACCATAACTCTATTTTATCAGATGAATTTCGGCTTTTTCCTGTTCAGTTTGAGGGAATCCTTCCGTCGTTTTTCGGCAAGTTCAATCAGCCTTTGATGGCTGCCGAACGTCTCATCGCCGCTTGATGTGCGCTGGAGGTAGCTGCCGTCCGGTTGCATCTCCCAGGCTGACCACTGGTCTGCGAGATACGTATCCAGAATTATCCGCAGCCCGTTTTTAAGCTCCGGCCGCTCAACCGGACAGAGCACCTCGACGCGCGCTTCAAGGTTTCGTTTCATAGCATCAGCAGATGCGATGAAATACTCTTCCGCGCCGCCATTTCTGAAAAAATAGATGCGGGCATGTTCGAGAAAGCGGCCGATAATGCTGATAACGCGGATATTATCGGATAACCCGGGAATACCGGGACGCAGACGACAGGTATCACGCACAAGAAGGTCGACCTTGACCCCGGCCATCGAAGCCCGATAGAGCGCCTTGACAATCTCACCGTCCTCCAGGGCATTCATCTTGAACTGAATCAGGCCGGCACCGCCGGAAGCCTGCTGTTCTATCTCCCGATCTATGCGCGTCAGCAGTGCTTTTTTCAGCAGACGCGGAGCCGGGATCAGCTTTTGATAGTTCCGTTTCGCCATGAAGCCGGTGGTCAGATAGTTGAACAGCTCTGTTACATCCTGGCCGATCGTCTGATCGCTGGTAATCATGCCGACATCACTGTAGATCCTCGCGGTTTCGGCGTGGTAGTTGCCGGTGCCGATGTGGACATAGCGCCGAAGACCGGAATAATCCTGCCGGACGACCATGATCACCTTGCAGTGGGTCTTGAGACCAACCACCCCGTAGGTTACGTGTATACCGGCCTCCTCCATCCTCTCAGCCAGCTGGATATTGGTGGCCTCGTCAAAGCGGGCCTTGAGTTCGACGACAACTGCAACCTGCTTTCCATTCTGCGCCGCCTGCAGCAGCGCCTCAATGATCCGTCCAGTGCTGGCGGTGCGGTAGAGGGTCATCTTTATGCCGCGTACTTTGGGATCTACAGAAGCTTCCCGCAGAAAGCGTTCCACCGAGGTGGAAAAAGATTCGTATGGGTGTTGCAGCAAAATTGAACCGGCGTCACGGATGATATGGAAGATGTTGCGTTGGGACGCCAGGTAGGGGTGATCGATAGGGTGATGGGGCGGGTCGTGGAGGCGCGGATAGTCGAGTCCGGCCAGTTCGAAGAGATCACGCTTGGCCATCATGCCGGTAACCTCGAAAACATCCATCTCCTCGTTCAGTTCCAACTCCGAGGCCAGGCGACCACGATGCAGCGGCGACATTCCCTCTGCGATCTCCAACCTGACTATCGGTGCAAATTTGCGCTCTTTCAGTTCCGATTCAATCATCGCCATCAGGTCATCAGCATCTTCCTCATCCTTTTCCGTATTGGAATTGCGGGTAACGCGAAACAGTTCGCAGGAAAGAATCTCCATTCCCGGAAAGAGCATGTCGAGATTATTCATCATGACGTCTTCGAGCCGGACAAAGTGATCCCCCTTTCCTATTCTGAGAAACCGCGGCGTACCAAGACCGATCGGTACCTTGACCCGTGCCAGCGACGACTGACGACTGCGCGGATACCGCACCGAAACAAGCAGGTTGAGTGACAGGTTGGAAATAAAAGGAAATGGGTGAGCCGGATCAATGGATTGGGGGGTCAGTAGTGGGAAGATATTGATATAATAGTGTTCCCTCAGATGTTTCTTTTCTTTGGCGGTAATTTCATCGTATGTCTCAATAATAATGTTTTTTTCTTCCAGAAGCGCAAATACCTTGTGGAAGGCGCCTTCTTTACGCACATCAAGTTCCCGTATCATGGCATGACACTCGATCACCTGCTGATATGCAGAACGACCGTCCAGAGTAAGCTCACGCATACCGGCGCCGATCTGCTGCTTAAGGCCGCCGATTCGTTTCATGAAAAACTCATCCAGGTTGGCGCTGACTATGGCGATAAACTTAAGGCGCTCCAACAGCGGCGTCCGCTCATCATCTGCCTCGTGAAGTACCCGACTGTTGAATTCGAGCCAGGTCAGTTCCCGGTTGAGGTACCATTGGCTGTCGGACAGGTCGAACTGTTGGGGGGATTCGATGCCGTCAGCCGTAATGGCCGCAACATCCGTTTTCTTTTTTCGGGCGCGCCCCCCGGCAGAGGGGGCAATCTCCGTGACAGTTTCAGGAGTTTTTCTGGTTTTTTTAACGGCCCGTTTTTCCTTCCGCAGTGAATCTTTCATCGTAGCCCCCCGAAAACAACCTGTTTTTACGGCATTTAGATACATACAGCATGATCAATGTTAATGCAAGACCTGCCCGTTGGATTGTGGCTTGATATAAATAGGCTCGTGTGATAGAAGATCAAACCCATACTTTATGAGGTACGCCCAGATGATTCAACTGCTCGAAAACTCGCTACACTCTGGATGGCAACTCCATGACGCATACTGGCTCGGCGCCTGCTTCTTCATTGCCCATTTTCTCTGGCTGAACCCCTCCTTTCTTCGGCGCAGGAATATCATTTTCAGTCTGGTAGCCATGACCGCCTTCTGGCCGCTGGCCTACGCCTTTTCCATCTTTCATGTCATGCGTATGCGAAGATCCAAATCGTAATAGCCGATCAAATCGTCTGACCTGTGTATAACCCAATATGGCCCACCGGAAGATTCCGGTGGGCCATATTGGGTGGTATACTGGAGAAGGTTATTTGTAGTCGGGCATTTCGTCAAACTGCAGATATTTGTAGATCTTGTCCTTGTTAGGTTCAATCTTTTCTTTGTAGATCTTGAGAAACTCCGCCGGTTTGGGCAACCTGCCCAGCAGCGCGGCTACCGCTCCCAGTTCAGCCGAACCAAGATAGACCTTGGCGCCATTGCCCATACGGTCATCAAAGTTGCGGGTTGAAGTCGAGTATACATTGACGCCATCCGGGACGCGTGCCTGATTCCCCATGCAGAGTGAGCAGCCGGCGATCTCGATACGGGCACCGAAGGCGCTGTAGACCGAGAAATAGGCTTCGTCTTTCAGCTGCTGCTGATCCATGCGGGTCGGCGGGCAGATCCATGTGCGAACTGCAGAATTGAACGGCTGACCGCGCCAGATCTCGGCTGCGGCACGGAAGTGACCGATGTTTGTCATGCATGAACCAAGGAATACATCCTGAATAGGGGTACCCGCTACCTTGGAAAGGAGTTTGACATCGTCAGGATCATTCGGACAGGCCAGAATCGGCTCTTTAATGTCCGACAGATCAATTTCGATAACGGCAGCGTACTGCGCGTTTTTGTCAGCTTTCAGCAGAACCGGATTTTTCAGCCATTTTTCCACATCCTTGATCCGGTTCTTAAGAGTTGCCGCATCCTGATACCCATCGGCAATCATCTTTTTCATCAGTGCCGCGTTAGACCTGAGATAGGCAGCCACCGACTTTTCGGAAAGCTGGATGCACCCGGCAGCGGCAGAACGCTCGGCGGCGGCATCGGTCAATTCAAACGCCTGCTCGACCGTCAGGTCGGGCAAACCTTCCATCTCCAGAATTTTACCATTGAACACATTAACCTTGTTCTTCTTGGGAACGGTCAGCAGCCCCTCCTTGATGGCATAATAGGGAATGGCGTTGACGGCGTCACGCAGGGTAATACCCGGATTCAATTTTCCTTTAAAACGCACCAGTACAGATTCCGGCATATCCAGCGGCATGAAACCCATTGCTCCGGCAAAGGCTACCAGACCGGAACCCGCCGGGAAAGATATGCCGATGGGAAAACGTGTGTGTGAGTCGCCGCCGGTACCGACGGTGTCCGGCAGCAGCAGACGGTTCAGCCAGGAGTGGATTACGCCGTCACCGGGACGCAGCGCTACACCGCTGCGTTCGGCGGTGAAACCGGGAAGATTCTTGTGCATTTTGACGTCGGCCGGTTTCGGATAGGCAGCGGTGTGGCAGAATGACTGCATGTACATGGGTGCCTGGAACTTGAGGCAGGCAAGTTCCTTCAGCTCGTCGGCAGTCATCGGCCCGGTTGTATCCTGGGAACCGACCGTGGTCATCTTCGGCTCACAGGCGGTTCCGGGCAGGATGCCGGTCACACCGCAGGCAACGCCGACCATCTTCTGGGCAAGAGAGAAGCCCTGTTTCGCTTTCGGCTTCGGATTGACCGGGAGGGTGAATACGGTCGTCGGTTTGAGCCCCAGTGCCGTGCGGGCCTTGTCCGTGACAGCGCGACCGATAATCAGGGGAATGCGTCCTCCGGCGCGGAATTCATCGGCAACGGTATTGGGGGAAATGGTAAATTTCGAGAGGACTTTCTTCCCGTTCTCATCGGTGATGACACCTTTTTTGGTGTCTATCACGATCACATCGCCGGTCTTCATCCCGGTGACATCAGCTTTCAGCGGCAGTGCGCCCGAGTCCTGAGCGGTGTTGAAGAAGATCGGGGCGATGACGCCGCCGATGATCACTCCGGCGGTCTTCTTGTTGGGCACGCAGGGGATCTCGTCGCCGATAGCCCACAGGACTGAGTTGCAGGCCGACTTGCGGGAAGAGCCTGTGCCGACAACGTCGCCGACAAAAGCGACCTGAAAGCCGTCTGCGCGGAACTTCGCAATGGTGGCCAGACCGTCTTTAAAACGGGTCTTGCCCATTGCCAGAGAGTGCAGCGGGATATCCGGACGGCTCCAGGCGTCCCCCGCCGGCGAGAAGTCATCGGTGTTGATCTCGCCATCAACCTTGTAGACCTTGACCTTGATCGTTTCAGACACGCCTTTGCGATGGGTGAACCAGTCGGCGTCAGCCCAGGATTTGACAACCTTGGCGGCAGAAGTATTCTTGCCGACAGTGGCAAGCTTGACAACTTCATCAAAGGCATCATAGACAAGAGTAATGGCGGAAAGCGCACAGGCAGCTTCATCGCCCAGTTTTTTGTCCTTGAGCGCGGCAACCAGCGGTGCCACGTTGTAGCCGCCGATCATGGTGCCGAGCATGCGAATGGCGGCAACCGGATCGATAAGGGGAGATTTGGTCTTGCCGGAAACAATACCGGCAAGAAATTCAGCCTTGACTTTGGCGGATGGATCGACACCCGGCGATACGCGATCCTTGATCAGTCCCAATAGAAAATTTTCCTTCCCTTTGGGGGGCTTTATCAACAGTTTGCAGAGGTCGGCGGTCTGTTCGGGAGTCAGCGGCAGTGCGGGAATCCCCAGAGCCCCCCTCTCCTTCTCATGGGCAAGATACGCTTCAATCATCGGTGTTCCTCCTTGTGGGTAGTAGTGTATCCGTTCGGATGTCACAGGCGGGTTAAAAATGCGTACTCCGTATACACTTTGCCGGACGGGATGTCAACGAAATCCAGGGGTATTTCATGGCATGGGAGAGATCATCACCAGACTGTCACCGCCGCATAGCCCACAACTTCCCGATCATCCCCCGTCGCATCTCCGCTTGTGGCATACGCAATCAATTCTGCGGCAGACGCCCCCAATATCCGCGCTGCAACCAGCATTACGGCCGCCGGAGCCACGCCGCACATGGTGATATGCTCACTGCGGCACACCTGCAGCAGGGTCTTTGGATCGAAGGCGCGGATGGCCTCGAGGGCAAGCCCGTCCTTGCGGAGCGCCGAAGCTGCCGATTCATAATGGGTCATGTCGGAACTGGCCACAATCAGCACATCCCCGCCGAAGCTTGTGATGGCAGCGGCAATCCCCTCGCCGATCTGCCTGATCGCCTCAAAATCGCCCTGCCCCAGACAGATGGCTGAAAGAGAGACATCCGGCCGCAGATACTGAATGAACGGAACCTGCACCTCGAGTGAATGTTCAAACCGGTGGGCAGCCGAATCAGATGTTAGGAAGGGGACATGCCGAAGAAGCAGCGTATTCAGAGCGGCATTGACGGGGACGGGACCAAGCGGAGTCAGCCACTCTCCGTCGGGATACAGAGCTGCCGCAGCCCCGACGCCGCGATGATTGGGGCCCAGTATCAGTACGGTGTCGGGTATGTCGATGGATGCGAAGAGCTTACCGGCAACGGCTCCGGAATAAACGTAGCCGGCGTGGGGCGAGATTATGCCGAAAACTTTTCGTCTGTCGTGGTTTTCCGGGATCAGATCAGAAAGTTCCGCCTTCAACTGCTGCATGCTGCCCGGATAGAATTGCCCGGCTACGGCTGGCTGACGTTGCATTCTCCCACCTCGCTCCCGTTTATGCGGGCAGATCATTTCCTGATCGGCACACAAAGCCGCGTATTTCAGCGACCGTCAGGAGCGCATCAATCTGCTCTCCATTCGCCATACGTTTGAACACAGCCCGACCCGATGCCACCTCGTTTTCACCGATGACAACGCTGTATCGCGCACCCAGTTTGTCGGCGCGACGCATCTGGCTTTTGAGGCTTTTGCCCTCATAATCCATCTCCGTCCGCACACCGGTCTGGAGCAATTCATGCATCAGGCGGAAAGCAAAGAGCCGCTCCGAAGCGCCCATAGTAGCGATGAACAGTTCCGGGTGATCTGAAAAATCCTGATCAGCCAGCAGCAGCGCAACCCGTTCAACCCCCATGGCAAAGCCGATTCCGGGGATGGCCGGTCCGCCCAGTTGCGCAATCAAACCGTCATAACGGCCTCCGGCAGCCACGGCTGATTGGGAACCAAGAAGGCCGGTGACCATCTCGAAGGTGGTGCGGGTGTAGTAATCCAGGCCTCGTACCATGCGGGTATTGACGCTGTACGGGGTGGCTGTTGCATCAAGGTACCGGCGGACGCCTGCAAAATGATCGGCACACCCCTGACAGAGATTGTCCAGCATGGAGGGCGCACCGACGGTGGCTTCGATACAGCCCGGAACCTTGCAGTCCAGCGCACGCAGCGGGTTAGTGGCCATCCTTCGGCGGCAATCCTCGCAGAGCGCCTCAAGACGCTGCTCCAGAAAACAGACCAGGACTTTTCGATAGGCCGGACGACACTCGGGGCACCCCAGCGAGTTGACCTGAAGCTGCGGTTCATCCAGACCGATCTCACGGAAGAACTGCACCAGCATGTTCAGCAACTGGGCATCAACCAGCGGGTCATGCACTCCGGTTATCTCGGCGCCGATCTGGTGAAACTGCCGGTAGCGACCTTTCTGGGGGCGTTCGTAGCGGAACATGGGGCCGAGATAGAACAATCTGGCCACCGGATCCAGTGCGTAGAGCTTGTGCTCGATCAGGGCCCGCATGACGCCCGCCGTTCCTTCAGGACGCAGGGTGACGCTGTTTTCACCCTTGTCGGTAAAAGAATACATCTCTTTTTCCACAATATCGGTAGTATCGCCGATGGAACGGCAGAAAAGCTCGGTTTTTTCCATGATCGGCACACGAATTTCCGAGAATCCGTTCAGCTCGAACACCCGGCGGGCAGCCTGCTCGATGTGCTGCCAGCGCCCCGCTTCCACAGGTAGAATGTCATTGAAACCCTTGATTGCGGTAAGTGCCATGGTCTCCTCGAAAAATCAGGGGCGAAGCAGTCACAGCGGCTGCCTCGCCCGAATATACAATCCCGGCAATCTGAAAATCAGCTCCGCGTAAATCGTTTAACGCAATTCTTGCCGACCGCCTTGCCCGCGTACATGGCCTGGTCAGCCATGTTCAGCAACTCCTGTTTGCACATGGTATCCTCCGGGCAGCAGGCATATCCGATACTGCAGGTGACATGGATATTGTAGCCTTCTGCGGCCAGGAACCAGAAGGACTCGATCTGTGACCGGATGCGCTCGGCAACGATCGCGGCGGTCTCGGCGGCCGTCTCGACCAGAATGATGGTGTACTCGTCGCCGCCGTAGCGGATAACCACATCCACCTCGCGGCACGACTTCTTCAACTGGTCGCCCATCTCCTTGAGCAAACGGCTTCCCACCATATGTCCATGGTTATCGTTGACCTGCTTGAAGGCGTCCACGTCCAGAAACAGAATCGCCAGATGGGACGAATAACGCTCGGCCCTCTTCAGCTCCCGATCCAGGGCGACCTCAAGATAGCGGTAATTGAACAGGCCGCTCAGGTCGTCTATGAACAGCATGTCCTTTGCCAGGGAATAGTTTGCAGCGTTACTGAACGCCCGTGAGGACTGCTCAAGCAGGAAGAGGATGTTCTTCTTGTGGGGCTGGAATTCCGGCAGGCACTCTCCGGGATCGTTGAAAACGACGATAACGCCCTGCAGGCTCCCCTTGTAGCGCACAAAAATCAGGTAGGCCTCGTTGATGTCCATTTTCAAGGCTTCGGGTTTCAACTGTCCTGAATCGATTCGGATCCTGGCCATCAGGCGGTTACCGACACGGTGACTGTCTATGCCTTCCATCACCGCATCATAAAACTGCTGGGCCATTTTGCCCGCCAGCCCCTTGGCATCCTTCAGCACCAGGCGGTCTTCCTCCAGAAACAGTCCCAGACAGCGTCCGATACCCAGCTCACGGGCAACCGCCTCCAGTACCAGATGATAGACCCGAACCAGTTCGAGACAACCGGCAATGGCCTGGCTGGACTGGAACAGGTTCAACATGTTCTTAAGCTCTTCGTTCTCGTCCAGCAACCGGCGCTGCTGCATGCACATGGTCACGGAATGTCTGAATTCGTCGGGGTTTACCGGTTTAATCAGATAATCGCGGGCGCCGTGTTTAAGGGCGAAAATGGCGGATTCAAGTCCCGCGTTGCCGGTAACCATGATGACGTCAACACTCGGGTCGCTTTCCCTGACCCTGGTGAGAATCTCCAGGCCGCTGATATCGGGCATTAACAGATCCGTAACCACAAGACCGTACTGATTTTCGGCCATTTTTTCAAACGCCTCTGTGCCGCAGCAGGCGACATCAACCCTGTACCCCTCAACCTTCAGCAGGTCGGAGAACATCTCCCGAAAAAAACGGTCATCTTCGACAATGAGTATCTTATCCATATATCAGGTCGATTCCCGGAATGAATTAACTGCAATGTTCCATTATTACCGCATGAAGGTTCAGGAAGTCAAACGCCATTATCCAACACTGTTTTCAATTTTCACGGTATGGTGTTCCGATGGACCAGCTTCTGCCATCGGTGACCAGGTTGATAGTACCGTCTCTGTCGGTGCGGTAGGTCGTGACACCCGAACGCTCAAGCAGTTTAATTGTAACAGGAGACGGGAGACCGAAATTGTTGTTTCTGCCCGCTGAAATAAGCGCTGCCCGGGGCGCGACGCGCCGGAGGAATTCCGGGGAACTGGAATGCCGGCTCCCATGATGTCCCACCTTGAGTACGGTGGATCTTAGACCGGCTCCCGAGGCCAGCATTGCTTCCTCGGAAGGTATACCGGCATCGGCGGTAAACAGCATGCTGAAATCGCCATAAGCCAGTCTGAGTACAAGCGAATCCTCGTTCATCCCCATGTCGTTTACCGACAGTGCCGCGCGTTTGTGTTCCGGCGGAGAGAGAACCTTGAAACGAACGCTTCCCGACAGCACGATCTCATCACCTATTTTAAGCTGGCGGACCGGCGTCCCGGCTTCAGCCAGCGTTTTCCTCAGCTGCTCATACTGCGGCCCGACGCCGCCCGACCCGGCCTCCCACAATACCCCCACGGGAAGTCTGCGGGCAAGGTACGGCATACCACCGATATGATCGGGATGGCTGTGGGTGAGCACCAGATAATCGATCCGCTGCACGCCCAGCTTGAACAGGGCAGGCGCCAGGACGCGCTCGCCAAAATCGCGACCGGTATCGTGCAGATAACCGCCGCCATCAATCAGCATGGTTGTGCTGTCCGGCATCCGTATCAGCAATGATTCCGCCTGTCCCACACTGAGCATGGTGATATGCAGGCGTCCGTCGCCCCCCGGATGGGAGATGAGATGTATCAGGATTGCAACGGTGGGGAGCAGGCAGCAGAGCGACTTTTTCAGCCTGCCGGGTCTCAGAAATGTCACACTGCACATGAAGAGTATGGACAGCAGCATGTCCCGGGCGGTTATCCCGTAGAAACGGAGAACCGGCAACTGTGCAAACTTGAGAATCAGCCAGTTTGAAAGTTCGACCATCCTGCCTGCTATCCAGAACAGCGCAGTAGCGGCCTGAGGATATATATATACAAGCGGCAGCGCGCAGAAACCGGTCAAGACCGCGCCATAACCAAGCAGGGGCACCATCAGGAAGTTGCTGAAGATGCCGTTAAGTGAAGCCATGTTGAAGGCAGACAGCACCGGAATCGCAGTGGCACAGGAAGCGGCGCAGGAAGCCGCAATAAACTGGATCAATGTACGCAGCCAGGCACGCTCGACCGATTTAAAACATGCCATGATCGGCGGAACAAAGACGACAATACCCCACAATGCCAGGAACGAGAGCTGGAATGATATGTCGAAGAGATCGGGCGGATGAAGTGCCACCAGCAGGAAAGCCGCCAGCAGGAGCACATTGACCGGATCGGTCTCTCGCTCGGCGTACAGCGCCAGAACCAGAGCCGCCAGCATGATGACCGAGCGTGCCGTAGCCGGGGCTGCGCCGGTCAGGAACAGATAGAACAGCATGGTCGGCAGAGACAGCAGCACGACCGTGCGCCGCAGGTTGAAATGAATGGCCAGGTATTCAGAGCGTGTTGCCAGAAAGAGCACGAACATGACGATACAGTAGCCGATGATGCCCACATGGAACCCTGATATTGAGAGAATATGGTTCACGCCCGCCCTGGTGTACGCATCGGACAACGGAACCGGAATCCGCTTCTGG
Source organism: uncultured Desulfuromonadales bacterium (assembly GCA_903868145.1). GTDB lineage: Bacteria > Desulfobacterota > Desulfuromonadia > Geobacterales > Pseudopelobacteraceae > CAIPTY01. The sequence continues at coordinate 23,143 of CAIPTY010000081.1, forward strand.
TCTCCGATCAGCAGCGCTGTCATCACCGATGAAACAGATGTGTCGGGTTCTGCGGCACGCATGAAATCCCCCAGCCGCACTGCGATACCATCGATCCGGCGCAGCAGTGAATCCTCAGCCGCGCCCCGCATGAGCACCAGATCGTCCTTCGTGGCAACACGCCCGATGGCTGAAACCCCCTGAAATGCCAGATAGCGCGGGTAGTCGAATTCCCCCGGCAGCCCCAGACGCTGGGGAACCGTGAGGCGCGAGATGAAGCGGATTCTGTCGCCCCGCGCAGCCGTTACATCACCCTCACCGATATACAGCAGCATGTCACCGCTGACCTGTTCGGGATTCATGTCACGAAATACGCGTTCCGTGCGGATAACCAGGCTGCTCCCGCTGGCAGACACCGTCGGGCGTGATCGAACAATTCCTTCAATGGTCAGGGGTTTCCGGCTTGCCTTGTGGGCGATTGTGACCGAAGACGGATCCGGAGTTTTCCAGGGAGTCAGGGCTGACAGCCCCCAGGCTAAAAAAAAGAGTGCGCAGCAGATGATGAAGGGGGGGCGGTTTCTGATCAGACAGGAGAACGCCAGGCAGAGAAGAAGTGCCGCAGGAACGGAGACCGGCACACAGAATCCGCTCTGATCTGCAATGACCAGACCCGATGCCATTGCCAGCAGCGGAATAAGGAAGGGGCGTTCCTGAAGCATCGGACAGTACCTTGCAAGACAGGGAAATGTATGCAGCTAGGTATATCACAGGACGATTTAAAATTAAAACATGAGCTTGACAGATGTGTGGTGAGTGGTAAATTTAGACCAGCTACGGAGGATTTTTCATGAACAGTCAGATTCTGATAGTAGACGATGAAGAGATGGTGCGCGACCTCCTTGTATCGGCTCTGCAGACGGAAGATTACGTATGTCATACTGCGGCAGATGTCGATCACGCCTTCGAGATTCTGAGCGGCACCGCGATAGATCTGGTGATCAGCGACATCATGATGCCCGGCAGGAGCGGCATTGACTTTCTCAGGGATCTGAAGCAGATCGCCCCGGACATCGCAGTGCTGATGATAACGGGGCTTTCCGACATAACCACCGCCATGGAGTGCATTCGTCTGGGCGCGGCTGACTACATCACGAAACCATTCAGTATGACTCGCATCATTCTGACGGTCAGAAATCTGGTGCTTAAGAGAAATCTTGAGATTGAAAAGAAGGATTATCAGATCAGTCTTGAATCCAAGGTACAGGAGCAGACCGGGCAGATCAGGCATGCCATGGACGAACTGCGGCAGTCATACACCTCGACCCTCACGGCACTCGTCAAGGCACTGGATGCGCGCGAAAAGGAGGTTGGCTCCCACTCCGAACGGGTCATGAACTTTACGATCCTGATGGCCGAAAAAACCGGTATCGGGGGAAATGATCTTGAAGAACTCGCCAGGGGCGCGCTCCTGCATGACATCGGAAAAATCGGCATTTCCGACAATATCCTGCTCAAGCCGGGCGCACTGGATGACGGGGAGTGGCTGGAGATGCGCCGACATCCCCAGATAGGCCATGCGATCCTGTCAGGGATCGAGTTTCTCCGGGTTCCCTCAGACATCATACGTGGTCACCACGAGCGCTTCGATGGAAGCGGCTATCCCAATCGGCTCTCAGGCGAACAGATTTCGGTCGGCGCACGCATCTTTGCACTGGTGGACACCCTTGACGCCATGACATCGGACCGCCCCTACCGCTCAGCGCTTCCCTTTGACGCCGTAACCCGGGAAGTAGGAAAGTTCAGGGGGAGTCAGTTTGATCCGGATCTGGCAGACCTGTTTCTCTCCATAGCCCGCAAAGAGTGGGAGGAATGCGCCTGCAAACACTTCCTCTGACCATCATCCCGCCTGAATATCCTTGAAAAGTGTCGCCGATCATAAAATACATTCAGTATTCTCAATACAGAATTCCCACCCCCCCAGCGACAATTATTGCACTGTCAACCAAGGTTGCATCTTCATAACTCACCGTAATTAAAAAGATAACATCAATAACCGCCAGAGGTTGTCAACTTTTGTCGCTTTCATGCGTGGTGTCACTCTCGACCGGCATTCAGTATTAACTACCGTTTTTTCAACAGGTTATTCATATTCTCGCAGTTGGCACGGTAGATGTAAGAGAACTTGCGAAACAGCGATTCAGTGCTATAGTCACAAGAGCGAGTTTGTATATCCGGTACGTGTCATGGAGCGGACATGAGCATCGATGCAGTTAATAATGAAGCGGTTCTGGTGTATGACGAAGAGGACACATTCCTCTCCGGCCTGACCGTCCTGTTGTACGGCAATGGTATTAAAAGGGTTTTTGCCATCAGAGACGGCAGCAGAATTGCTGCGTTTATGGCCGGTACCCCCGTTTCTGTCGTGGTCTTTGGATTATCTTCCGCTCCCGCTGACAAAGTGACACTGAAAGAGATTCTGCTGTCACATCCGGACACCAGGGTTATTGTCGTATCCACCATTGCAGACCGGGAAACCGCGGTTGAATGCATGCAACTGGGGGCGAGCAACTATCTGGTTCAGCCCTGTGACAGCGGACAGCTCTTGAAGAACATCCAAAACTGTCTGGAGAATATTGGCGGGGTGGCCAGAAACACGCACGTACGGGTACGGCCACAACAAATGGCCGCTGACATGCTGAATGTATTCAGTTCCATCGTAACCCGTGACCGGAAGATGCTGACCATTTTCAGGTATGTGGAGGCGATAGCTCCCACGTCCCAGGCGGTGATGGTTACCGGAGAGACCGGCACCGGCAAGGAGCTGATTGCCCATGCTCTTCATGCGGCCAGCGGCCGCAGCGGCGAGTTCGTATCGGTCAACGTCGCGGGTCTTGATGACATCATGTTTTCCGACACGCTGTTCGGGCATACCCGAGGTGCGTTTACCGGAGCGGATCGCGACCGGATGGGTCTGATAGAGAAAGCGGCAGGTGGCACCCTGTTTCTTGATGAAATCGGCGATCTGGGAATCGTGTCACAGGTCAAGCTGTTGCGACTGTTACAGGAAAATGAATTTTATCCGCTTGGCTCCGACAAGAAAATAGTCTCCACAACCCGTTTTATCGTAGCTACCAATTCCAGCCTTGATGACAAGCTCAAGAGCGGCAGTTTCCGCGCCGACCTCTACTACCGTCTCTGCTCCCATCATATCCACCTGCCGGCATTGCGGGAACGTCTTCACGACATCCCGCTTCTTGTAGAGCATTTCTCCCGCGAATCAGCCACCGAGCTTGAACGCGCCATTCCCTCCCTGACATCAGACACACTCGACATGCTGCTGCGCTGTGAATTTCCGGGTAATGTGCGTGAATTGAAAGGTATGGTGAATAACGCCGTGGCTGTCTGCCGATCGGGAATACTCGATTTTCCACGATTGAAGCCGCGCAGCATTTTGCCGCAGAGCGTATCGACCCATGCTGATTGCAGCGTCCTGCCCCGGCCGGCAGGCAGGCTGCCGACCCTGAAAGAGGCCGAGGACTTCCTGATCCGGGAGACGCTGCGGGTAACCGGCGGCAATCAGCGAACCGCAGCCGCGATGCTGGGAATTTCACGTCAGGCCCTCAACAAACGGCTGCAGCGTGAAACGCAGTACGAAGGGAAAAAAACTGACTCCGATAACCGGTCGAAGGTTTGAAATCATGAACAACAGTAAAAAAAATATCTATGCAATTACCTGCGGCATCTGCATCCTTCTCCTGTGGATGTTTCTCTGGTTCCAGTACCAGTATGACAGCAGACAGGCCAACGCCTCCGCGGAAACCAACGTAGCAAACCTTACGAAGGCATTTGAAGAGAACATTCTGGGCACCATCCGGCATCTTGACGAGTTTCTCGTAACACTCCGCAGGGATTTTCCCCAGCATAAGGATCAGATTCCCGATCTGCTCACCTCCTACAACCGGCACTCAGACCGTCAGCTCATCATCCAGTTGAGCATTACCGATGCCCGGGGAATAATGATCTTCAACACCAAAGAGATGCCCGACACACCTCTGGATCTGAGCGATCGGGAACATATCAGGGTCCAGATGAACAGCAGTGAAGACAATCTGTTCATCAGCAAGCCCGTTCTGGGGCGGGCCTCTAAAAAATGGAGCATCCAGTTCACCAGAAAAATACTGGACCGGAACGGCGCTTTTGCGGGCGTCGTGGTGCTGTCCGTGGACCCGGCCTATTTTACCGGCTTCTACAAGAGCATCGATATCGGCAGCAAGGGTGTCATCACCCTGCTGGGGATGGACGGGGTCATCCGGGCACGCTCATCCGCGCCGACACAGGGAGTTGATGCGATCGGAACCTCCATTCCCGGCACAACCATTCTTCTCGATCCCGCACGACCTTCTTTCGGGACATATCGTGCGCCAAGCGTCATCGACGGGGTAAACCGCATCATCTCCTACCGTCGCCTGAAAAGCTATCCGCTCGTTGTGCGGGTTGCCCTGGCGGAAGATGAAGCACTAAAATCACATTACTGGCATACCAGAAGCATCATCATACAGGGTCTGTGCGCCAGCGGAGGACTCCTGCTGATTTTCTGGCTGACCCTTCGCCTTACCACCCGCCAGCAGATCTACACTGACCAGTTGGAGGCGCTCAACAGTTCTTTGCAGCAGCGCATTGACGAATCGGTAGGCGAGCTGCGCAGGAAGGATCAGGTCATGATTTCCCAGAGCAGGCAGGCGGCCATGGGGGAGATGATCGGCAACATCGCCCACCAGTGGCGGCAGCCCCTGAACGCCCTTGCCATGCTGCTGGGCAATATGAAATCAGCCTTCGATTACAAC
>CAIPTY010000082.1 GCA_903868145.1 uncultured Desulfuromonadales bacterium
AGCAGATGAACAAGCGCAAAACAGATGATGAGTTCGCGATGATCAACCTGTCCTATATCAACAGCAAGGGAGAGGAGGTCGTTGTATACTGTCCGGAATCGAAGAATGCGCCAGCGACACAACATCCTTCACGCAGGACAATTGACTCAGCCCTAGATCAGCAGGAGCCAATTATCAAGGATCTGCCGGTCAAAGGCTCTCTGTCAGGGGCGGAACCAGCCCAAACATCTGTACCGGTAACAACGGAACCTTCTATTATTTCTACAGATACAGTGACTGTGTTGAATGAACAACATTTCACCATTTTGTATGGCGATACCGGGTACAGCTATGAAACCATCTTTGGGCCATATCTGCATGCGGTGAAAGAGGTCGTTGTAGAAGACCCCTATATCAGGGTAACACATCAGATACAGAACTTCGTCCGTTTTTCTGAAACGATTTTGAAAGCTCCAACCATCAAGAAAATCACTCTGGTGACCACATCTGAAAGTAAATCTCAGCAGGACGAAACTCAGGATAAGCTGGGAGAGTTGCAGCAGAGCCTCTTGGAGATGGATGTTGTGCTGGAGGTCAAGTTCAATCCCAACCTGCATGACCGAGAGATCCGTCTGGATAATGGATGGGTCATTAAAATCGGTCGTGGCCTCGATTTTTACCAGAAACCCGGGAGTTGGTATGAAGTAGGGTCAAATGATTTATTGCTGCGAAAGTGTCTCGAAACGAAAGTGGATATTTTCAAAGGATAACTGCCGAGGCGAAGTAAAATACCCCAACAAGTCAGTATGTTAGAAAATGAAGACTTATTACTTACAGTTTAAAGTTATTCCTACTATTGATAATGAACAGTATGAACTGGCTGAAGGTGCTTTGGCACACTGCTGGATTCTAGAAGTCAACCCTGAGTCTGCGGGGACGAGGGCTGCTTTCCAAATATCCAAGTTTGACTGGGAAATCACGGGACTTGAAATTCTCCCTATTGAGGTAAAAAAGGAACACTTTGCCGAGCGAGACTTAGGACTAGAACAATTCATAAAGGCCCAAGCTGATGGCATGGCAATCGTTTACACAGCTTGGGCGAGGGATAAGAAAACATCGACTGGGCCAGTTGCACTTAAATCGTCTTACAAGACCGATCTTCAGTGGTTCCTGAAAGAACAAAAGATACAAAGGAATAGAGGCAGGTGCTTGCACTTTGATGCAGGACATAGGTGCCGGGAAATTATCAACGCCCATTCGATTCAGAAAAGCGGGTTGCTTTCAACAATATCACAAAATGGTCATGTCTATGCTCTATCAGCCGAAATGAGCGACCTAAATAATAACCATGGCAGGCCTACATACAAAAAGAAAGGAATTAACAAGGTCTCTACTTTTCTTGGTTTTTGCAAGCACCACGACAACAAACTGTTTAGCCCTATTGATGACCAGTATCTTTTGCCTACTGACCAACAGGTATTGCTTTATGCTTACAGGTCGATAGCGAGAGAAATGTTTGTAAAGGAAAATGTTCTTACTCAGCTTAGGCGTTGGGTTAAAAAAACAGACCATAAATTCATGAAGCAATACCTTGGGGAATATAAAGCCTCAATTGAATTTGGATTTAAAAACCTGGAACGGCATAAATTGCTGTATGACAGATCCCTGAAATCCTGTGCCTTCAATGATGTCAGATATGTACTATTCCTTTCGGATGAGAAGCCAACGATTGCATTCTCAGGGCTGCTTTATCCAGATTTCGATTTCATGGGCAGACTAATACAAAATCTAGGAAATCACAAAGTACAGCTTGAACTCATTACATTTTGTTCAGCTCCAATGACGACTGGCTGGGGATATCTGTTCTCGTGGCATGATAGCAGTTCAAGTATTTGTACAGAATACATGCGATCATTAGCTACAATGATGCACGAGGGTTACAACGTAAGCGATTTACTCTTTAGAATGGTTATTCTCAACTGTGAAAATTGCGCCATATCTCCTGAATGGTGGGAAACGCTTTCCGAAAAACAGCGAGATGAAATTACAGTGGCAGGCGCATCGAATGCTCAACCGTTTTCACCTATTAAAAACACCTATTTATCTGAAGGACTTGAAGGTGCCTCCGGCTGGCAATTTGATTCCGTCATATCGAAGATGGACTAAACCCAATAAGGATGAAGGCACCGACTGGCAATCCTAGACGGAGGGATCACCCACCCAACGTCATGGTCACAGATAGCCCCGCACGCTTCTTGCGGCTCTCATATCCCATGGAGAATGAATTCAAGTGTCCGAAACTAATCTAGTCCGCCCAAGCCGAGACGGTGATCAGTTCCATTATTTCTGGGCTGCGCGACGTTGCCTGCTTCTCCTTTCGGCGGAAGCTTCCTTGAAGGCGGTTACGATAGAGGGCGCATCTCTATTGGAGGCGACCGCGGCAGAGCGCATTACAACTGGTGAGGAGCTGATTGACGTCGGTGAGTATTACGGAAGTGAAGATCTTGAACAGGCAACCTTGATCCGGTACATCCAATTAAAGCACTCGACACTACGGGCACATGAGGCGTGGACACCAAGCGGCCTAGAAAATACCTTAAGTGGCTTTGCTGCACGGTATAAAGCACTTCTGCCGCGTCTTGACGGAAAAGATATAACCGGTAAGTTAGAATTCTGGTTTGTTTCCAATCGCCCTATTAATGTAGATTTTCTTGAAGCTGTTCATGACGCCGCTGAAGGCGTTCCGACACAGCACACTAACGATCTCAAAAAGCTTGAGACATTCACGGGCCTCAGCGGCACAGCGCTTTCAGCCTTCTGCAAACTGCTCAGGCTCGAAGGAAACCAGGAAGGGCTGTGGGATCAACAAAACATTCTGGCCCAAGATGTTAGCTACTACCTACCCGATGCAGACGTTGACGCACCCGTTCAACTGAAGGAGTTGGTGACCAAGAAGGCTCTCTCTGCAAGCGCCGATAATCCGGCGATCACAAGAATGGATGTACTCCGGGCGCTCAAGACTGACGAGAGCCGCCTATTTCCAGCGCCGTGCCTAATCAAAATACTTGAAAAAGCGGTGTCTCGGGAACAGGAACCTGAGCTACTTCAGGCAATTGTGCAATCGAACGACATTCCGGTCATAGTACACGCTGCCGGCGGGGTTGGAAAGTCGGTTTTTGCAACTCGTATCAAACTGGGGCTCCCCCCTGGTTCGTCGAGCGTTCTTTATGACTGTTTTGGTAATGGTCAGTACCGCAGCGCTAGCGGCTATCGCCATCGGCACAAGGATGCTCTCGTACAGATAGCAAATGAACTGGCCGGCAAGGGGCTGTGCCACCCGCTCATCCCAATTCCTTATGCCGAACCGGCTGCATACGTGAGATCCTTCCTTTATCGTCTAGATCAAAGCATTATCTCGCTAAGAACGAAGATTCCGGAAGCACTCCTTTGCATAATTATCGACGCCGCCGACAATGCACAAATGGCGGCAGAGGAAATTGGCGAAGCGCGAGCTTTCGTGCGTGACTTGATCCGAGAGAAACTGCCTGAAGGGGTGCGCTTGGTGGTCTTGTGCAGGACCCATCGGCAGGAATATCTAGATCCTCCTCCAGATACACTGCGGCTTGAACTTCGTCCTTTCAGTCGAACCGAAACTGCAACGTACTTGCGGGAAGCTTTCACCAATGCAACCGAACAAGATGTGGACGAATTCCACCGACTTAGTTCTAATAATCCTCGTGTTCAAGCGTTGGCGCTTTCCTGGAATGCACCTTTAAGCGATACTCTCCGCGCCCTCGGCCCTAATCCCACTACGGTTGAAGACACGATTGGAAAGCTACTCGACGCCTCCATCGCAAGATTACGCGACGCGGTAGGGGTTGTCGAGAAGACACAGATCGACAGAATTTGCGCAGGGCTGGCCGCGCTCCGGCCTTTAATCCCTTTGTCTGTCCTGTCCTCAATGTCGGGAGTCAATGAGGCTGCAATCAAGAGTTTCGCATTCGATCTCGGGCGTCCGCTCCTGGTTACAGGTGACACAATTCAATTTTTTGATGAGCCCGCTGAGACGTGGTTCAGAGATAGGTTTAAGCCAACCGCAAAAGATCTTGATAATTTTGTGGCAAACCTAACGTCGCTCGCGGCAAGTAGCTCCTATGTGGCCTCCGCTTTGCCACAACTTATGCTGGAAGCGGGTCAATTTACGGAGCTTGTAACGCTCGCTTTGTCTTCCCAAGCTCTACCGACCAACAGCCCCCTTGAGAGGCGCGACATTGAACTGCAACGCCTACAATTCGCGCTCAAGGCTAGTTTGCGTACGAAGCGTTATACAGATGCAGCGAAACTGGCACTGAAGGCTGGTGGCGAAAGCGCGGGGGATGAGCGTCAACGCAAACTTCTTCAAGCTAATACAGATTTGACTGCAGTGTTTTTTGAAAGCACCCGTATTCAGGAACTCGTCTCGAGAAGGACATTTGGCTCGGGTTGGGTTGGCTCTCACCATGCATACGAAGCTGGATTACTGTCCGGACGGGCTGAACTAGTGGGAGATGCACGCTCTAGGCTCAGGATGGCCCGCGAATGGCTGAGAAACTGGAGTCGGCTTCCGCACAAAGAGCGCAGAAAGGAAGAAGTGGCGGATAATGACATCCTTGAGATGGCAACCGCTTTTTTTAACATCCACGGTGCTCATAGCTGTGCAAAGGATCTGCGAGGCTGGCGCCCCCGCGATGTTTCTTTTCGCGTCGGCCGAACCCTCGCTAGCCGGTTCATTGATCATGGTCGCTTTGACGACCTCAATGAGCTTGCAACAGCCGCCGAGAACAACCTGTACCTTATTCTTGCGATTACCTTGGAGTTACGGGAGGTACATAGAACACCGCCAATGATTGTTGTTGAGCGGGCGCTTCATTTGACTCTTAATCCACGTATTAAGCTCAAAGGCGATAGTAGCTGGGACAGTAACGGAGACACCATCCGGGCAGTCACCGCACTGGCGGAAGCTGCACATAAACTATCGGTCGGTACTAAGGACGAGCTAATCGCGCTCTTGACACGCTACTTGCCAACATCGCCGCCGCGAGGTCTTTCGTCCCGCTATGGAGGACTTCGGTTTCCTCTGCTTCGTGCTTATGCCCTGAAGGCAGCACTCAGTGATCAATCATTGAGCCTGATGGATTTAGCGCATGACGAATTGCGAAAGGAGCTGGAAGACTCGAGGACCTACTCCGAATCCCAGGATGCAAGAGAGTTCAAGGAGAACATTGGTGCCCTCCTCCCTTGGCATCTTTTATGGGCTGTAACGTGTATCGGTCGAACGCCGCCTGACCTCCTTGCAAAAGCTATCGCCGAAACAAAGGCCGTGTCTGTGAATGCACAGAGGATCAGCTATAGGGAGGAGTCGAGCACATCCGATGAAATTGCCCGGGTGTGGTTTGATAGCTTGCTGACTACGGAAAGTCTCGATACCACCTCGATTGAGGTGTTTGATGAATGGATCACCAGTCTCAATCGACCATTGTTCACCACAACGCTCACACACCTCACACGAGTCGCAGCCCGGTCACGTATGCTGGAGGCGCATGCTCTCGACTACGCTGGCAAGGCTTTCGTGATAATTCGAAACGAACGTGAACATGCAGAGTCAAAGTCAGACAGTTATGTCAAGCTAGCGAGGGCGGTATTGGTTGTTAGTCGCTCAGAAGCGGCTGCCTACTTCAGTCTGGCCGTGGAAGTCGCAAGTAAGATTGGCGATGAGAACCTGGATCGATGGGGAGCACTTCTGGACCTTGCCGACCGCGCTGCTTCTCGGGATGGTCAAAACCCGGTGATAGCGTATCGGCTCGCTCGTTGCGCTGAGCTGACTTATGACTATGTCGACCGCGACAAGCATTTTGATTGGGAAGCCACTGTCGAGGCGATTTCTGGTCTATGTGGGAAGTCATCCTTGGCGATTCTCAGCCGCTGGCGAGACCGGGATTTTGGGTGGGCGGGACGAATTCTCCCAATTGCCGTCAACTTCCTTGTCGCTCGCGGCGACCTCGATCCGAAGACTGGTCTGGCATTGATCGGCTTTCGTGCCCAATGGAACGAGCCGCTCTTGCTCAACAGAGTTGTAGCGACTTGCGCAAACAAGGCTGAAAAGGAGACTGCTGCGGGGCTTGCCTATCGTTACATGGCGCTGGACCAGCAGGACGTCAGAAGGTGGCGAGAACTCAAAAGCATCTTAGCTGCGCATGGCATGGCACCCTCGGAACTTGATGAACGAATCGCATTGTGTGAAAGGGAGGAACAATCCAAGAAGTCAGGGGAGAATATTCTCGACATAGATCGCGATGCGAATCGAGAAAACAAAGATAAGTGTGACTGGCAGGCCATCTTTGAAGGTATTGACCTAAGTGTCGCCAATCATATTTCTCAGGCGCATCACCGGTTCAGAGACTGTGAACCACCATATTACCATGAGCATTTCTTTGAAGAAGCGTGCCGCCGCGTGCATATTGGGAAAGAAGCCGAATTCATAGATGCTATTGCAAATGTAGTTGATTTCGATCTTTATCATTTACGCATTTTCCTAGAAAAACTCCCGGAGAATTGGAGAAATCGGCTTGCAGTCAAGATGGGCCTTGCTCAGACTCTCAAGACGTTCTGCCGTCGATTCTGCATGGACATCACTAAGAGCCGGTATTATGAGAGGCTTCCTTTCAAGAATGCGTGCGGGCTTTCTGGAGTTCCCGAAGGGGATCTGGTAGATGTAGTTTTGACGGCAATGGGTGAGGGAACCGAAGTTGGTAGCGCAAGCCGCTTGTTCACTTTGGTAGGACTGCTTGCGTCAAAACTTACGGAAAACAAAGCCGTGGAGGTGCTTTCTTTTGGCCTTGACCTATTTGACCCCCTTTTAGAGGATACTGACGGCGATGGTTCGTGGGCACCCAAGTTCCATCCGCCAACCGAAATTGAAGGCTCAGTTGCCGGCTATATCTGGAGCAATCTTGCAGCTCCACAGGCTAGTTTACGCTGGGAAGCTGCACATGTTGTTTGCGCGCTATGCACGTTGGGAAGCGAAAAAGTCATCCAGCATCTAATCTCTCTATCGAATGGAGCATCTGCAGACGCCTTTCATGACGCCCGACTGTATTTTTACGAACTGCACGCCCGCCAATGGTTGTTGATCGGACTGGCCCGCGCTGCAATAGATCGTCCGGATCTTGTTGCACCACATGCGGACTTTTTGACTAATCTAGCATTTGATGGCGAACCTCATGTCCTCATGCGGGAGTTCGCAAAAAGGACGCTCCTTGTTCTTTTCGAAGCCGGATTCTTAAGCACACAGAATAATCTGCGGCAGAGGTTGGCGGATGTCAACACATCACAGCTTACACCTGTCCAATCGAAGCATTATCGGCGCATTGAAAATCAGGAGCCACACAAGGACGTTGCCGAAGTCAAGGAAGATCAATTCTATTTTGGCATTGATATAGGACCATACTGGTTTGCTCCCCTTGGAACATGTTTTGCCAAGTCACAAGCCAGCATCGAACGCGAAGCTTTGCATGTAATTGTAAGCGACTGGCACATATCCCTAGGGGCACGGTGGGATCAAGATGAGCGCCACCGGCGTAAAATCTTCAGGGATATGGAGACACATCACTCTCACGGATCATATCCGCGTGTGGACGAACTCCGCTTCTATCTTTC
>CAIPTY010000083.1 GCA_903868145.1 uncultured Desulfuromonadales bacterium
TAACCCTCCGCACATTGCTGCGCGAAGATGGCTGAACCTCCGGAAAATTTTCAAGTCGTTTAATGGCATGATGTCACTTTCTCTCAGAATTAACGGGCCATTACGGCTCATCGACTATTCAACGTTGGGACACTACTGATGACGACTATGCACGGAGAGAATGACTGGAAAATCAGAGTCAACGGCGGTGAGGAACATCCTGTTCCTCACGCACACATCATTTTTCGAGACGGCTACAGGGTGTCAGTTGCGCTCGAATCGCTTGAGGTGCTTGCAGGTGCAGTGAGGCCACAGAAACGCATGACACCGGCTATCGTATGGATTCTGGAACATCGGGAAGAGCTTATAAAAGAATACCGGAGGTTGAACAAATGAACAAGTCACCTTTGATTACTGATGTAAAGGTTATAGGCAAAATGAGGCTGGGAATATCCTGGAATACGGGTGAGGTGCTTGCAGTGGATCTAACAGAGACAGTCAAGCAGGTGAAAGCTTTTGAGTTACTTGCGAACAGTGCTTTTTTCTCGAAGGTACAGGTTGAAGAGTGGGGACACGGGCTTGACTGGCCTGATGGGCTTGATATAGGAGCGGATAGACTGTATGACTTGTGCCGGAAACAAGCAGGCTTGTTATCTCCGGATGTTTTTGATGAGTGGATCAAGAAGAATCAGCTTTCTCTGTCAACGGCTGCGGATGCCCTGGGAATGACCAGGAGAATGATTGCACATTACCGAAGTGGGTCAAGACCGATACCAAAGACGATACAACTGGCATGTATAGGTTATGAAGCACTCAAAAAAGCAGCGTGACAATTATCATCTGAACTTAAATGGGCCGGAAGGCCAAAAGCGGATTGAACGTTCTACCAGTGCTCTCAGAGCGTCAGTAGGTGAACCGGAAGGGAACCAGAGTTTTAACCAATTCCATTGAGTTTTAGTGAGTCCAACCGTGATAAATACAAGGCTGTCTTCTGAGGGAGGACGGCCTTTTCTTTTTACTGTAGTAGAATTCATGTGAACTATGGTTTTACTGGTAAGGAAGGAATAATTGAAGATGCTTGTTGTACAGGTTGACCATAAATTGAAGATTTAGCGATTGCAAAATTTGCAGAACGATTAAATTCCTGGACATGAGGGGAGGGGAGTCGAACAGAAATACCATTAATCTGAATTACAGTTGTTTTTCCGTCTGTGATGAAACCAGTTACGTTGTAACGGATATAATCAGATACTACAGGAATAACACCTGGAGCGACTTGTGGAGATTCAGGACGGATATTTGACATTTGAGAGCTTGAAATATTTTTCATCGGCTCGGATCGGGACGGTAAAGCTGATTTTTGCATGCCTTGAGTTTTTACGTTGTCAAATTTATGTTGAACTTTTGACACTCCAAAGAGGTCTCCAGACGCAAAGGAGCTTTTGTTGAAGAACATGTAGAGTACAAAAACAAGAAGGACAGGAATTGCGTAAAATATAGGATGCTTCAAAATATTTACATGTGTCATAAATCCAATTTCTTTTGCGTCTGAGGTTGCATAGGATTTGTAACACGGGAAATATTCAGGATTATAGGTATGGGTGTTGGTTGTGAGTGATTTACCGTCGTGACTGTCGCCAGAATAGCCGTAAATGGTGTATTTACTTTTGACGAGAGAGCCAAGGTAATTAACCTTACGGAAAAAATATGACCACTCAGTGAGCGTGCGGACTTGTTTATCGACTTTGTCAATGTTCTGGGTAATGAGAATCAAGTCGTAACCGTGGTGACGATGTGTGGAGGCCCAATCAGCCAGGTCACGATTTTTCTTGTCCTGCCAGTCACGGGCATTAAAATGTTTATGAACTTCATCAATGACAATCAGAGAGCCAGCAGGGCAAATCAATTCATGAACTTCTTCGTAAACGTCTTCAAAGACGTCTGAGACTTCGTTAAATCGATACCTCAAATCCAAGATTTTTTCTTTTTGCCAAAAACGTACAACCTGATCAGTGTCGAGGATACGAAGACGCTGCCGGAATGTAAAATCGTCCATGTCCAGGATGCAACGCAGATACTCTTGACATTCCTGTATTTCCATACCTTCGATGTTAGTACAGACGGTACGGCCTGAGCGAAGATTGTCAATAATCTTTTTAACGGCTTCGTAACTTTTCCCGGAACCGGGGGTACCGACAAAAAACGTAATCATAGAGTTTGCTTTGCAACTAAGGTAATGAATTCATAGTCAGAGGTAGAAACTTTGACAGGGATAGGAAAAGTATGAGTCATAATCGAGTAAACTCCGCTGGAATAAGATTAATAAGCATACGCAGACCAATAGCAGACCCAAGCATGACTAGACCCTGAGGAATAGCTACGGCATTAATAAACCAAATCATCTGAGGTGGTAGACCAGCCCAGTTAAGAGCATACGTAGAAGCAAAGGTTGAAAAGTCGAGTGCGGTAAAAATGGCTGATATTGAAGTGAGAAGACCGTCAAAAGGCAAGTAAAGAACTTTATCAAAAGTCCACTTAACACCATCTAAAGACCATTTAAGAATATTAGTGAGAAAGGTAAAGAGCGCTGAGAAAGGAGCTGTCAGATCCATCAACCAGAACCCCCTTTCAATGTGATAATGCGTATTGATGCTATTGAGAAGACAAAAAGTACAAGTGATCGAATAATAGCTATGGCAGATGACCAATTAGCAAGGTCAAGGGTTGTAGACCCATAACGGCCAAAAGATATACGGAAAACGGAGTCACCACCCAGAGGAACTGAACCTAGAACTCTATTCGGAAGGCTGAACAAGGAACTGCTTTTCATGCTGTCTGTAAAAATTTTAAAACGAGCTCCAAAATCATTGACAATAGCATCACCGTAAGGAGCGGGCATTACAGGAGATGCTAAAGAGGAATTCTGAGTAGATTCATTAGTCTTTTGTGCCTGAGTCAAAGCAGCATTAGCAGCATTGGCATCGGCCTGTTTGTAGGTAGCTTCATTAGCAGGTGTTTTATTGGTGGAGTAATTCAACCAGGCAGATCGAGTGGCAGCATCATTAGCATCCTTGGCAATACCAGCTTTATTATATGAATCAACTTGAGACGGAGTAGCAGCACCTGGAGGAGTTGTGAAAGGGAGTCCAGTTGTTGCATCGGTAAATGAGGGAACATAGTTAGAGTCCTTATAAGCGGCATCAAGCTCAGATTGTAATGCAGACGAGACAACACCGCCACTTGAGGAACCAGAAAGACCAACGGGTACCTGTGAAGGAGGGTAAGTTGTTGTTGATGGTGTAACAGTTCCAGTTGAAACCGAGGCGTTTAATATACAATATGAAGTAGCAACAGTATTGCCACCGCTTGCACCTAGTGTTTGCCATGTAACAGCTACATACTGCCAACCGCTCGCAAGATTCCCATATTCAAGCGGCAAAGTGGAGCCGGGAAAAATAAAATTCTGATTATATAACGTGTTTGCAGTGATAACCATCTTTGTAGTGCCAACCATTACGACTTGACCGACGGCATAATTTTTCTTTTTAGAAGTATCGACAGAAATTGCGTTTTTAAGATTTGGATATAGTGCGGGATTATTGGATACAATAGTAGCAAGATTAGCGGCGGTCATATTTGAATTGACAACCTTTGTTTGGACAGCAGGTACAGGCAACGTAAGATCGATCCATGTTGCATTAGTAGGACGAGACACAGAACCGGATGATGCTACAGTTGATGTTCCACCAGAGGTCATGGAGTAATACATACCGGTTGCAATGGCCGCACCATGTATGGCAAAAGATGCAACCCAAGGCGAACTCGATATTAAAAGAGGTACGAACGCGACACCAAAGGCAGGAGTGGTGAACATGAGTAACAGCATTATGATGGATGCTGTTTTTTTCATATATGGAAGAAATGCCTTACAGCACCAATCAAGGTGAAGAAAACAAAAAGAGCCAAGAGGAAGTAACGAATTGTTATTCTGAAATAATTGGTTCTCATAGACGACCAGTGAAGACGAATTGGATTTTACGATACGCTACGAATAACAAGATAATCGGGATGAACGGAAGGACACATCCCCAGAGATCGGAAAGCAGCAGGTTATAATCGAAGCCAGGCGGAAGTGATATCATTTAATATCTCGCTTTACATGCCATAACAAAAGCTAAGGCAACGAAGGCGCCAAGAAGGAAACTAATGGATTGAGTTATGACGAGTGGTTGCATGTTAGCTACCTTTACGTCGAGGTGATGTACCTGAGTTGATAGGTTGCTGAAGGTTGTTGGCTTTGCATAAAGCTTCTGAAGCTTGGTGCTGATGTTGTTAAACTTAGGAATCTGATTCGTTACGGATGTATTTACCCCAAGGACATTGTTGTTAAGCGTTGTTATTGATGGTACGAGCTGAGTAAGGTCATAACCAATACCAAGAACATTAGTCTGCAGAGAGTTAAATGCAGCGATTTGAGATGATGTTGTTGTGGTGGCTGCTGCATAGGCGGTGAAGGAAGCCGGAGCAGTATAGCCAGCAGGAGCTGATACAGGATACGCCATTACCGAACCCGGCCAAGTGCGGTGAAAAGAACAGAGACGACCATTCCAGCAAACCACCCAACCATGACAAGGCCGGCGCCATATGCAAGTTTGATTGTATCGATCAAGAACAGAAACCTCGAGAATCAAGTGTAAAAAAGTCATAATCGTTTTCAAGCATCCACATCAAAGAGACGTTAAAACCACGCTGAGAAAACATCTGCGAATAAAAGCGAATCAAAACGGCACCTCAAGAAAATCGAGTTGTGTTGATGGTTTAACTTTTCTAACATAAACAGAACCGTCAGAACGCAGTCTGGAAACAGTTACCAATCCATCGCCTGGAAGCGGTCGAGCAAGCAAGTCCCAGTGGATGTTGCAGATTGAGCAGATAAGATAACCGTCTGATGTAGGGTTAAGCGGAAGTTTTTCCTGATAACATTCAGGACAAAGGATGACGCGAAGGTCAAGAAAACGGGCGATGTCTTGTCTGCGAAGATGACGAACATTTTTACGAATGAATTGACCAAAAAAATCGTCAATTGAATGGTTCTTATTTTGGTCATTATGAGGAGCCAGGTTGGAAGTCATTTTGTTAACTTCCAATCGGACTGAATTAGTCGGTTACTGACAAAAATGGCAGTTAGTACGGGTGATACTATAACCCGTACTGGAGAAAAAGTGTGTCGATTTTGCAACACCGGAAAAAGGCGTTTTGCCAGGCTGAAACCATAGCCGGTTTCTCCGGCTAAAGGTTTCAGCCTGGTCGAAAAAAGAGGAGAAAAAATGGAGGGGAGCGAATGAGTGTTTTTCATGACTCAACTCGCTCGATGTTGATGTTGTGGAGAGCTACGCAGCCATGAATGGAAATGGCTTCTTCAAGACTTTTGTTTACGTGATGGAGAGCACCAATAAGGATATCAACGGCATTGTGGTTTTCATAAGGAAATGTGGTAGTTATCTCAAACCATTCAGGAGTAGGAGAATCATCACAGATAACAATTTGACCAGTTATATTATACTTTTCCACAAGTTACACTCGTTTCCGTTGGACAGGGCCAACTTAACATAATATAGCTTATGGGCGCTTTTTCTGGAAGATAGTGCAGCTATTCGGGGTGCATTTACTCCTTCAGCTGTCCAGTTTGCCCCTTCGTGCAAAGCACCAACAACCGACTTGCCAGCAACGGGAATTGACCGCTTCACCAGATCACGGGCTTGGCTGCCACTGTATCGGGCTTCCGGAACTCCCCACAATCAACAACCGCCTCTGACTTTCGGCTCAGAGTTTTTACAAACGGCAGCATCGTTTGTCAAAACTCATGCCTTGAGCCGCTTCCTCCAGCACATGCCAAAGTGCGTGCTAGTAATACCGCACTTTACTGCCAAAAGTGGCAGACTTTTCAGCCTCTTTTTTCCCTGTAGACTCTTCTGCTGCAAGGCCTCAAGGCACTTTCCATGGCTTGTCGGACATTGTCCGACGTGCAGGGTCTTTTTTTCTGCTTTTCCAAAAATTCACGATCGGAGTGTAACTATATGAAAGAACACTGGAATTGTACCGATTTGACAGCAATCGAGGCAATATTACTTTTGGCTAATCTGAGACGCCTCAGACTTAAACCGTTTTTAACAGAGAAGGCTTTTTCCCATTTTCGTGATCGCATGATTCGGAAATTTGAGGTTGATATCTCGGGGCCACCTTCGATCATGGCCTATGACCTGCTTGTGTGCCGTGGCGGTGATCTGGAACTCTGGCCAAGCCCGAGTGAAATCGAGCGTGCCGCATGAGATCGTCATCATACCCATCAGCACCACGTCCGAACCTTCGCGAGAAGATCAGCTTCCGCCTTGACGCAGATAGGATGCACTACCTTGAGCGCTATGCCGCCCATGAAGGCGTTCCGGTTTCACTGATTGTCCGGCACCTCGTTTGCCGTTTTGTCGAAGAAAACCGCAGGAGCTTTGCTCCGCTCAGCATGGGGGGTAAATAATGGCCACGCCAATGCTTGCGCCCACTCGGATGGACTTCGGGTCTTTGATTTACGACACCCGCACCTCGTTCAACCCCCTCTCCTCGCAGTTCATGTTTGACCTGGATGTCTCGGAGGTTCGAGACGGCTATGTCGTTGTTTCGCTCGCGATGCCGCAAGGCATGACGGGAGCGTTCGCAGCCCTGCTGGAAAGCGCTGGCGCTCTTTTCAAGTTCATGGACATGAAGGTCAAGACTGCTGCTGTCGTGGAGAATGTCCGGAAACGGATGGTTGACCCGGTTGCCAAGGCAGATGCTGATCAGGCACGCAAGGAATTTACAGCGGAGGCATGCAGCTTGTTTGACTCGTTTGTGAGTCAGGGACATGCCACGTCTGAGGCCATCAGGCGCACAAATTTGGCACTGAAAGCCAAAAGCCACCCGTGGGCAAGTTACGAGATTGTCAGAAAGCTGATCGGCACCACAGGACGATTTCGGAAGAAAAAGGGGGTGAGATGATTGGTTGCCCTCCGAGCAGCGAGGCAGGGCGGGTGAGTACCCGCACGAGCTGCAACGAGGGCAACCAGAAGGGCATCCGAGCGAATGCGAAGGATGGAGGCGGAGCCGATAGGCGAGCCTGATCGATTAAAAAACTAGCTTTTTGTCTGACGGGTGTTTTATATCGTCGGACAGCCCAACGGAGACGTTGAGGGTAAGGGGAACTCAAATTGAAAAATCATCGACAAGACGTAAGTTATAGCTTATGGGACATTTTTTTGAGCGCATTAGGCGTCGGTGCTTATTAAGCCTTGCATTTTACAGCTACTATCGAGTAGTGTATCAAAATACCTAAACAAATAAGTGAGGAGTATTTTTCTGCATGAGTAAAGAAGAAGCAATTGAAGTCGAAGGAACTGTCGTAGAACCATTGCCCAATGCAATGTTTCGCGTTAAGCTTGAAAACGAACATGTCGTATTAGCACACATATCAGGCAAGATGCGTAAGTATTTTATAAAAATTCTACCCGGTGATAAGGTAACTGTTGAATTGTCGCCATATGATTTGAGCCGTGGAAGAATCACCTATCGCGCCAAATAATCCGTATCGATTGTGCAAGATAATGACTCAGGCCCGCCTCTACCGACGGGCTTGTTTCGCTTCATAAACCACTAAATGGCGAGGAATCAATGTACTCAGTTGCTGATTTAAAAAAAGGCTTGAAGCTTACCCTTGACGGTGCGCCCTATCTCGTTATTGCTTTTGATTTTGTAAAACCCGGCAAAGGCCAGGCGTTGTATCGCACAAAGATGCGCAACATGATCAATGGCACTATTCTCGATAGAACATATCGTTCAGGAGAAACCTTTGAACCGGCCAGTCTTGAAGAACGACAGATGGAATATCTCTATAAAGAAGGCACCCACTATACCTTTATGGACCAGCAGACATATGAGCAGGTGATCATGGAGGAAGTAGCCATGGGCGATGCCAAGAACTACCTGTTGGAAAACTGCAAGGTTGATGTGCTCCTCTACGGAGAAAAGGCCATCGGTGTTACGCTTCCAAACTTTGTGAATCTGCGTGTCATCCAGACAGATCCCTGGGCCAAGGGTGATACGAGCGGCAATGACTCCAAGCCGGCAACCGTTGAGACCGGATATGTTCTCCGAGTGCCCCCTTTCATTGAAGAAGGCGAACTGATAACAATAGATACAAGAAACGGTGAATACTCCACTCGTGTCAAAGGGTAAATTCTGAATATGCGTTCTCATCAGGCGAGTCCACGGGCTCGCCTTTTTTATAAGGTCAGCGCATGCAACTACATTTGAAAAATCTTTACACTCGAGCCCGAATAATACAAACTCTCCGCTCGTTTTTTATCTCACGAGACTTTCTTGAGGTTGAGACCCCCCTGCGAATACCCGCAAATGCACCGGAAGAGAATATTGAGCCCCATAGGTCAGGTAGTGCCTATCTTCAAACCTCACCTGAAATCTGTATGAAGCGACTCTTGAGCAGAGGCTATGGGAAAATTTTCCAGATAAGTCGTTGCTGGCGGGATGGCGAGCGAGGCAACAGGCATGTTCCCGAGTTTACCATGCTGGAATGGTATCGCGCCAATACTGACTACCATGCCCTGATGGATGATTGTAAAGAAATGCTGTTGGATGTATCAGCAAATATAAAAGATTGTTATAATGCTACACCTGTTAATTTGGATGAAGGAATAATGCGTATCTCAGTAAGAGAAGCGTTTGATCGGTATTGCAGCATTTCAATGGAATCAGCCGTCAGAGATGGCAGTTTTGATGAACTGATGATTACAGGCATTGAACCGGCACTGGCATTGCTGAATCAACCGGTTATACTCATGGACTATCCCATTGAAATGGCCGCACTGGCTCGAGCAAAATCGAGTGATCCATCTGTTGCAGAGCGGTTTGAGGTGTATGTTGGGGGGCTCGAAATCGCTAACGGGTTCAGCGAACTTAACGACCCAATAGAACAGCGAAGGCGTTTTATTGATGCAAATAAAAAACGTAGCGAACGGGGCCTTTCAATACTTCCGCTCCCTGAACCTTTTCTGGAAGAACTTGAGAAGATGCCACCTTCTGCCGGGATTGCTCTGGGTGTCGATCGTCTGGTGATGCTTTTCACCGGGGCAGAGCTTATCGACGATGTCATTGCATTTACTCCCGAGTCTCTTTGATGTCGCCATAGGCGATCCGTTCTCCGCGGTAGGTCGTGAAGTAAAGTACATCCCCTTCCCTCTCCACTTGATCAGGCAGCAGGGCGACCTTCCCCTTTCCGCCCGGCAGATCAATGACAAAGTGCGGCACTGCCATTCCTGTTATATGTCCCCGCAGAGCACGGATAATCTCCAGACCTTTTGCAACGGGCGTGCGGAAGTGAGACGCACCTCTGACCAAATCCATTTGATGTATATAATAAGGCTTGACGCGCAATTCCAACAGGCCGGACATCAATTCACGCATGACTGATGGAGTATCATTGACTCCATTCAGAAGCACGGTCTGATTTCCAAGCGGTATGCCTGCGTCTGACAATAGAGAACAGGCATAATGAGATGATCTCGTTATCTCTGCCGGATGATTGAAGTGAGTGTTAATAAACAGCGGGTGGAATTGTTTCAATATATTGCAAAGCTCGGGGGTTACACGATCCGGAAGGGTTACGGGAACTCTGGTGCCGATTCTGATAATTTTGACGTGCCTGATAGTCCGCAGTTTGCTCAAAATGTCATACAAGGAGCCGTCGTCAAGCAAAAGTGGATCTCCGCCAGAGAGAATTACGTCACGAATTGAATCTGTTGCGGCAATGTAAGCCAGGGATCTGTCCAGCGAATCAGAATCTGGCGGCGTGTCGTCTCCGCACCCGATATGACGCTTGCGCATACAAAACCTGCAGTAGACCGCACACCTGTTCGAAACCAGGAGAACCACCCTGTCAGGATACCGGTGGATCAAGCCGGGAACGGGGCTCAGCGCCGATTCGGCGAGTGGGTCGTTCTCTGCCGTATCATCGGAAAGCTCGCGGATATCAGGCATGCACTGCCGCCAGATTGCATCACCGGGAGTTTTGATCAGATCGGCGTAATAGCCCGTTATTCTGAATGGATACACAGATGCAACTGAGCGCTGGTCATCAGAAAACTGCATATAAAATGAGTTGTTACAGGAACTTTTTTCCTCATTTGAAATATAGCGCATTGTCCCCTTAAACCCGTGAGCATACAGATGCTGGTGGCCTGATACGTCTGATTTTGATTGAAAAAAATCTATTTGTGTGAAATATACAACCCCGAATCACACTCCGTTTGCACGTTCCTGGTGCCCAATCCATGTATACCAAATATTTCGGATTACACGAAAAACCCTTCACGCTGTCGCCCAGTCCCCGTTTCATGTATCTCAGCAAAAACCACAAGGAAGCCTTTGCCCACCTGCTCTTCGGCATTAACAATCACTATGGGTTTATAGAACTTATCGGTGAGGTTGGCACAGGAAAAACAACGATTCTGCGTGCTTTACTGGGTCAGCTTCAGAACGAGAACTGCAGCGTTGCGCTGCTTATCAACTCATGTCCGACCGGAATCGATTTGCTTCGCAGCATTAACCATGAATTTGGAATCAACGCGACAAGCATTTTTTCCAATGAGCTGCTGACGGAACTGAACCGCTTTCTTCTGTCAGAAAATGAGGCGGGTCGCACCGTGGTTCTGGTTATCGATGAAGCACAGAACCTTCATCCTGAAGTGCTTGAGCAGGTGCGCCTGATTTCAAATCTGGAGACCGAGAATGACAAGTTGATCCAGATCGTATTGTCTGGCCAGCCTGAGCTAGAGACATTGCTTGGACGAACCAATCTGCGCCAGCTGAACCAGCGCATCGCCGTACGCTATCGACTGGATTCCATCAGCATGTCCGAAACGTATGCTTACATCAGACGTCGCATGGAGGTTGCGGGAGGGGAAACAGGAGGCGTCATATTCACTAACTCCGCCATCAAGCTGGTGTATCTCTACACGCTCGGTGTTCCGCGTATGATCAACATCCTGTGCGACCGGGCGTTGATGATTGCATACGGAAAAGAGCGCCGTAGAATCGATTATCGTATTATAAGCCGTGGCATCAGGGAAATATTAAATATCTCGGGTAAAAGAGTACTGTTCAGAGTAGTGGTCGATCTTTTCTGGCTGGTTATTGTGGCTTGCCTGACTGGTGTGGTGACATCATACTGGCTGGCGCACCATTCGACTCAACAACCTCATGGCAGCATTTCATCACCACCGCCCGGCTCTGCCGCAGATTCTACAGTCGTGACCATTTCAAACATAAGCACAGCGCGGCTAAAAAAGCAGATTCGTACGGAAAATCGGCCCGGTGCCCATGACCGCTAATGTCAGGCGGTGCAAACTACCTGGCAATAACCCGAATAAATCTGAAAAGATAGTCCATCCCTGACCAAACGGTAAGTACTGTAGCAATCCAGAGGAAAAACATCCCGACATTATGCATGTTCGCGTGCAGTAGCGGGTGCTCCATGCCAAAAAACCAGTTATAGGAGAAGTGAAGCAGAAGCCCCAGAATAGCAACTATCTGAAATATCGTTTTGAATTTACCGAGATCACTCGCCTGAATAACGATACCCTCGCTCGAAGCTATCCCCCTCAATCCGGTAATAATAATTTCTCGCCCAATTATGACCAGCACCATCCATGCCGGAGCCCGACCGAAGGGGAGAATCATAATCAGGGCTGCCGTGACAATCAGTTTATCGGCTATCGGATCAAGAAACTTCCCGAAAACCGTAACAATCCCCATTCGTCGTGCCAGATAGCCGTCCAGCCAGTCAGTGATCGACGCCAGTGAAAAAACAATCGCAGCCCAGAAGCCTGCCGAGCGCGTGGGGGATGTGAGTAATGCAGCCATCAGGGGAATTGCAGCAATTCGCAACATCGTGAGGATATTCGGCGTATTCAGTATCGGGCTGGCAGAAGGAGGCGGCATTGTAGTCGGATTTCAGTTGGTCTGGTATGACTGCATGTAGGCAAGAACGCGATTGACATATGTACGTGTTTCGTTATAGGGCGGAATTCCCCCATATTTTGCAACCTTATTCAACCCGGCATTGTAGGCCGCCAGTGCCAGAGACACATCGCCACGAAATGTATCAAGCAGGAAACGGAGATATTTGACCCCGCCTTCCACATTGTCCCTGGGGTCAAAGCTGTTGCTGACCCTGAGTGAGCGGGCTGTTCCCGGCATGAGCTGCATCAGGCCACTTGCCCCTTTGGGAGAAACAGCATTGGGATTATAACCGGATTCGGCATGGATAACGGCCTTAATGAGTGAGGGACTGACACCGTATTTTGCAGAGGTTGACGCTATGATCTGGTCATATTCGGCAGGGTTGACTGAACGTGCGACACGGAACTTTGTCCGGAGTTGCCGGTCCTTCTTCAGGTCGCGCATAAAAATTTTGAAGCGCTTGTCCGTTGGCGCATCGGTAAAATGGACTATGCCTTCGTCATCCTCGTACCGATAGATATCAGATGAAGCCGGTAAGACTGCGCAAAACAGCAGGGCAATCTGAATAACGGGAAGCAGTATGAAAAATCGGTTTCGTTGCATGATAGATGTAATAATCCTGAAACTCAGTGATTTGTCAAGTTTAATCGCCCAAACTGATACTGTCTGCAGTTCTTTAGCCAGATTGAAATTGACTTTTTGTACCTCATGTTCTAAAAGTTACATTTGATTTGAGGAGGTTGTGTGTGAGCGAGCAAAGGGTTACCTACAAAGATGCCGGGGTCGATATTGCAGCCGGCAATAGTTTTGTCAACATGATCAAGCCATTGGTCAAATCTACATTTCGTCCTGAAGTCATGGCTGATATCGGTGGTTTTGGCGGGCTTTTTTCTCTGAATACAAGAAAATACAAAAATCCGGTACTTGTTTCAGGTACTGATGGGGTCGGTACAAAGCTGAAACTTGCTTTCATGGCTGACCGGCACGATACGGTAGGAATTGACCTGGTTGCCATGTGTGTCAATGATATTGTCGTTCAGGGTGCTGAACCTCTCTTCTTTCTGGACTATCTGGCAACCGGCAGATTGCTCCCCGAAAAAGCCGCGCTTGTCGTCAAGGGAATTGCTGAAGGATGCCGACAAGCGGGGTGTGCTCTGATTGGTGGAGAAACAGCCGAAATGCCCGGTTTCTACGGCGATGGAGAATACGACATTGCCGGGTTTGCTGTCGGCGTTGTCGAGCGAGACCGTATAATTGATGGTTCCGGTATTTCTGTTGGCAACCGTCTGATTGGTATCGGCTCGAGCGGACTCCACAGTAACGGCTATTCGCTTGCCAGAAAGCTCATATTTGAGTGCTTGGGCCTTTCCATAGACTCAATCATACCTGAAACAGGCCGGAGCGTGGCGGATGAATTACTGACCCCGACACGGATCTATATCCGTACGGTCATGCACCTTCTGAAGGACTTCCGGATAAACGGTATTGCCCACATTACTGGCGGAGGCCTCCTGGAAAACGTTCCCCGTATCCTGCCAAAGGGGTGTCGGGCCACCATTAATCTCACCAGTTGGGAACGTCCGGAGCTTTTCAACGTACTCCGCGATGCGGGCAATGTGGAGCGGGATGAAATGTACCGAACCTTCAACATGGGTATCGGAATGGTGCTGGCTGTGGCAGATCACGAGGCCGAGGATATACTCAACCGGCTGAACGGACTTGGCGAGAAAGCGTGGTCGATTGGTGCAATCGGCGCCTGTCCGGAAGGTTCGGAACGCGTCCGACTGGTGGAGTGATGTCTGATCAGCCTCAACCACTTGTTCTGGCTGTTCTTGTCTCCGGCAACGGTTCCAATCTCCAGTCGATAATCGATCGGATAGATGCCGGTACAATCAATGCGCGAATTGCCTGTGTTGTCAGCAACACCCCCGATGCGCATGCCTTGCTGCGGGCACGGCGACACGGCATACCTGCTCTTACACACGATAACTCCACCTACGGGAACCGGAAAGAGTATGATGCAGCCTTGGTTAAAATTCTTGCGGGGTACGGTGTCAAGCTTGTCGTGCTGGCAGGTTTCATGAGGATACTGTCAGAGGTCATGGTAACAGCCTTTCCTCACGCAATAATGAACATCCACCCTGCCCTGCTTCCTGCTTTCCCCGGACTGCATGCGCAGCGGCAGGCGTTGGAGTACGGAGTCAGATATTCGGGATGCACGGTGCATTTTGTCGACTGCGGAACTGACACGGGGCCGATTATCATTCAGTCTGTTGTGCCGGTAATGCAGGACGATACCGAAGAGAGCCTGTCCAGGCGAATTCAGAAAGAGGAACATCAGGTATTCCCTGAAGCTGTCAGGCTTTTTGCAGAAGGTAAAATATCCGTTAATGGCAGACATGTTCATCTATTGGCATAAATATCTTGACAGCCTGTCTGTATAAGTGCTAAAAATGTCACTTTAGTTCATTATCTATAATTTAAAAATGTTTTACGGAGGTGTCGTTTGGCCCATCACAAGTCTGCGATCAAAAGAATTAAACAGAATATCAAGAGAAACGCTCGTAATCGTCATGTTTCTTCAACGCTTAAAACATATATCAAGAGAGTACGGGAAGCGGTCGCCGCCAAAGACAAGGCAGCAGCAGCAGCAGCATTGAACGCTGCCATTCCTGTTATCGACGCCTCGGCTTCCAAGGGCGTTATTCACAAATCAAACGCTTCGCGCAATGTCTCTCGCCTGACACTGCTGGTCAACACGCTCGGCTGAAGCATTTTCGCCATATCTGTTCAATACAAAGGGGGATCACGTGTAAACAGGTGGTTCCCCTTTGTATGTTTTGCGGATGTTGTGATGTGAATTACCTGCAGATCCCGACGGCCAGTTCATGTAACAGAGTGTAAGGGTGTCCGCCTGTTTTGGATGCGAGATCACATATGCAGAGTTCTTCGAAAAGCTGGAGCAGCCTCTTTCTGTTGAAGTTTCGTGCCTGAAGGATCATCTCTCCCAGAAAATAAGGCGCTATGCCCACCTCTCTGCCGATTTCGGCCTGGGGAGTCTTTCGATCCAGCAACTCCCTGATCTGCCACAACTGCCGGAAGTGCCGCGCCAGCGTACCAACCATCATCGGTGCCTCTTCTCCATTCCGGAAGAGTGCGCTCAGGCTTTTCAGAGAATTCTGAAGATCCTGTGTCCCAAGGAAACGTGCCAGTTCGAAGACGGAAAACGCCTTGCTGTCGCTGGCAATGACTCTCACATCATCAATAGAAATCCTTGGACGGGATCCGGCAAAAACAACCAGCTTTTCAATCTGGGAAGAAAGCTCCTGAAGATTATTACCGATAAGGAAAGAGAGCAGATCAGCCGCAGCGGCATCAATCGGCTTTCCTTGGGATTTGGCTTCGCCCGCTATAAAACCGGTCAGTTTGTTGTCATATAAACGTTTGTGTTCAACCAGTACGGCATGTTTTTTTAATTCAAGAAAAAACTTCTTGCGTTGATCAATCTTGCTGCCGGTAAATACGAGACAGGTGGAAGGCGAAGGCCTCAGAATATAGGGGAGCAGCGCATCGCACGCTGTAGCCGAAAGATTCTCGGTCCGCTTGACCAGAACGGCTCTTCGTTCAGCAAACATGGGAAGAGTCTGGGCTGCATCCAGAATGTCGATCCCTTTTGATTCATTACCGTAAAATACATTGAAATTGAAATCCTTGAGGGATGGATCGATGGCACGATCCAGGATGAGACGCGTGGAACGCTCAACCAGGAATGATTCATCTCCGTAGAGAAAACAAATATCTGGAATTGTACCCTTTTTCAGGGATGCTTCGAGCTCTGAGTGTGTCATTCAGTATGATTGCTCTATTGAAGTTAAAAATCTTTGGACTATGACACGGGACGCAGCAGTAAGTGCGGCTTCTTCCGCAGATCTCTGGAGTGAAAGGTCAGTGCCTGCGGGAAAATCGGCGTAGCCCTGCAGGGTGCCTTTCCAGACTGGCGATGTATCGCCCCTGTTAAAGAGCTCCAGATCAACTTCAATCGTCAAACGATATTCCCTGGCCTGGTCAAAGGCGTTGTAGGAAACGGGGCGAAGCAGATAAGAGCGCAGATTTCCTTTGACACGAATATCGGCAGAGGCCTCACTGTGCGATGGCGGGAGGCCGCGGAAAGCATGGCACTCATCCAGAATGGCGCGTCTGATAATTGTCTGAGCCGAGGAGTGGCCGCTAATTTTCTCAACGTTTATAAAGTTAACCCAGAGCGACTGGCCTGAAATCATCCGGGTACCGGCAACTCCGGTAAAGTTATACCCGCACCCGGCAGTGACAGCGAGTGCGAGAACAACGAGCATGATGAGCAGAATGCCTGACCGCCGGTTTTTTCTATCAGAAACATCATCAATCTTCTTATTCATAACCACCTCGGACCTCACTAACCTGCCACAATATTTACCAGCTTGCCGGGTACGCAGATGACCTTGCGTATCTGAACGCCGATAAGAAAGGGCTGCACCTTCTCGTCGGCAAGAGCGGCAGCCTTGATGGTTTCTTCAGGGGTCTCCGCCGCAACTGTTATCTTCGATCTCAATTTTCCGTTAACCTGGACAACAATAAGCAATTCTTCGTCAACAGCTGCGTTACGGTCATATTCGGGCCAGACTGCGTCTGACAGTCGATCCGTGTGGCCAAGATGCTGCCACAGCTCCTCTGAGATATGCGGAACAAACGGCGACAACATAAGTATCAAGCTGTCCAGCGCTTCTTTCACTATCGGTCCGGATTGAGGTGTGGTGGCGTCGAATGCCTGAAGCGTGTTCAGCAGTTCCATGACCGCCGCAATAGCAGTGTTAAAATGAAAACGTTCATCAAGATCCTCCGTAACCTTCCGGATGGTCTTGTGGACACTTCGGCGCAAGGTGCGCTCCTCCCCGTCAAGTGACGATATATCCACAGGACCGGCATTTCGCACCGTTTCAAGTCGGTCATGAACCAGCTTCCAGACACGGTTGAGAAAGCGGAAAGAACCCTCAACCCCTTTATCGCTCCAATCCAGATCCTTCTCGGGCGGTGCAGCAAACAGTGAAAAAAGTCGGGCGGTATCAGCCCCGTATTTTTCTATCAGCGCATTCGGATCAACGACATTGCCCTTTGATTTGCTCATTTTGGCGCCATCCTTGATGACCATACCCTGGGTCAGCAGGTTGGTGAAAGGCTCATCACAGGAAACGTATCCCATATCCCGCAGCACCTTGGTGAAAAAACGGGCGTACAGAAGATGCAGCACCGCATGTTCTATTCCGCCGATATACTGGTCAACGGACATCCAGTAATCGACCTTCGAACGATCGAGCGGGGCATCGTGGGAATCCGGACAGCAATAGCGCAGAAAATACCAGGAAGACTGGACAAACGTATCCATCGTATCCGATTCACGGCGGGCTGGTTTGCCGCAGACCGGGCAGGGAACATTGATAAATGATTCCAGACGAGCCAGCGGACTCCCCCCTTCTCCCGTAAACAGGACATCAACGGGCAGTTCTACCGGCAGATCCTTCTCAGGAACCGGCACGACGCCACAGGCATCACAATATATGACCGGAATCGGATTTCCCCAGTAGCGCTGGCGGGAAATACCCCAGTCACGCAGACGAAAATTGATCGTTTTTGTGCCGATTCCTTTGCTCTGCAGATAATCAGCGATGGCCTCCTTGGCGTCATCGCTTTTCATGCCGTCAAACTGCCCGGAGTTGGCCATGACTCCGGATTCGGTGTAAGCCTCAGTCATCATTGCCGGTTCAATGGTCTCACCTTCAGGCTGGATAACAACCCGCAGGGGGAGCCCATACCTGGCGGCAAATTCAAAATCGCGCTGGTCATGGGTCGGAACAGCCATAACGGCACCGGTTCCATAATCCATCAGGACAAAGTTGGCAAGATAGATCGGCATCTGCACCAAGGTAACCGGATTGATACAGTATGAGCCGGTGAAAACACCTTCCTTTTCAAAGTCTTCGGCCGTGCGCTTGATGCGATCTGTTTTCCTGACACTCTCGATGAATGCCGAAACCTCATGTTGTCGATCGGGTGTCGTCAAATCCATCGCCAGAGGGTGTTCGGGCGCCAGCGACATGAATGTGGCGCCAAAGAGCGTATCCTGTCGAGTGGTAAAGACTTTTATGGTTCCCGAGCCGTTGTCGCGTGCAAAATCTATTTCACAGCCGAAGCTCTTGCCAATCCAGTTTCGCTGCATCGTCAGAACACGCTCGGGCCAGCCCGGCAACTTGTGGGTCCACTCCAGCAGTTCCTCGGCATAGTCGGTGATGCGGAAGAACCACTGATCAAGTTCTTTTTGCTTCACCTCCGAGTCACAACGCCAGCAGCCACCGTCCTCGACCTGCTCATTGGCAAGCACGGTTTCACACCGGGGACACCAGTTGACAAAAGAGGTTTTCTTGTACGCCAGACCGCGCCTGAACATCTCGAGAAATATTTTTTGTTCCCATCGATAATAAGCCACATTACAGGTCGCAAGCTCACGATCCCAATCGTATGACAGCCCCAATTTTTTGAGCTGGCCGCGCATATAGTCGATGTTTTCGTACGTCCATTGTGCAGGATGGCTTCTGTTCTGGATTGCTGCGTTTTCAGCCGGCATCCCGAATGCGTCCCATCCCATCGGGTGCATGACGTTAAAACCGCGCATACGCTTGAACCTGCCGACAACATCCCCGATGGAATAGTTTCTCACATGCCCCATATGGATTCTTCCGGATGGATAGGGAAACATTTCCAGCAGATAGTATTTCTGCTTTACGGTGTCTTCGGTGACTCGGAAAGTCTTGGTATCTTCCCAAAATGCCTGCCATTTCTGTTCAACATCACCCGGTATGTATTTCTGCTCCACAGCCTGATCCTTTCTGTATGACTACGCGTTGCTCTGTGAGAATTGCACGAGGTTGTGCTGCCTGATTTCAGATAATTTTTCCCTGGATGAGAATTTCACGCGCCACACGATCGAGCGGCACGACTTTATCCACGACGCCTGTGGCTACAGCCTCGCGCGGCATACCGTACACAACAGCCGTTTCCTGGGATTCTGCGATGACAAAGCCCCCCTGCTCTTTTACCAGTCGCACTCCTTTGCTCCCATCATTACCCATGCCAGTCAGTATCACTGCCAGCATGCGCTTACCATAGACAGTCGCGCACGATTCCAGCATCACATCAACTGAGGGGAGATAACGGTCTGACGGGGTCGGGGAAATGACGCGGGCTGACACATTGCCAGCACGGCGTTCAAGGACAAGATTCTTCCCGCCGGGAGCGATCAGTATAGTGCCGGGATTGACCGGATCACCGTCCGTAGCTTCTTTAACATTAAACGGACAGGTACGGTTCAAACGGTCGGCAAATGCTTTTGTAAAGCCGGAAGGCATGTGTTGCGAAACAACAATTGCAAACGGGAATTTCTGATCAAACGATGAAAAAATATTCTGGAGGGCCGGAGGCCCGCCCGTTGAAGAACCGATTGCAACGATGTCTACTGCCGACTCCGCTTCCGTTGAAGCGTTGAAAGGCATGGAAACCCTGCTTTCATGCCGGTTAAAGGTCGTGTGCGGGCTCGGCACACCGTGTGGCCTGTGACTGAGAAGTTGGAGAACCTTGAGCTGAAGATCCTCCTTGACGAGCAGCAAATCTGCAGAAGCGCCCCGGGATGGCTTTGCAACAAAATCCAGCGCTCCAAGTTCTAGGGATTTAAAAACCTTGTCGGCACCACTCAAGGCGCTTATTACGATCACGGGCACCGAGAAGCGGGAGGTAAGAATGCGCAACAGGGTGAAGCCGTCCATCTTCGGCATTTCCAGATCAAGGGTAACAAGATCAGGCTTGAGTGCAATGATTTTTTGCATTCCCTCTTCACCGTTACCGGCAAATCCCACCACCTCAACGTTTTTGAGTCCCTCCAGTATCCTGGTGATCGTGCGGCGACTGAACGCAGAATCGTCAACCACCACTACCCTGAGCGTTTTCAAGGTGTTACCTCCGTTAAACGCTCTGGTTTCTGGTAAATAACATCATTTTTAAAATGATGCAGGGTAAACCGTGACGTGATATTCATGAGCGACTCAGAATGCCCCAGCAGCAGAAAGCCGCCATCGTACAATACAGTTGCGAAGGACTCTACAACTCGTTTTTTGGCGGCGCTGTCAAAATAGATAATGACGTTGCGGCAGAAGATGAGATCCATTTTTCCGAGCATAACCATACGATCCGTATCAAAGAGATTGAAGTGGCTGAACGAGACCATGTCACGGATCTCGTCACACACCCTGAAACCATCCCCCTGTTCGACAAAGAAGCGTTTGATATACGCATCATCGGTAACCCTGAATGATGACTTTCCATAAACACCCAGGCGGGCCTGCTGAAGAACACGATTGCTGATATCGGTGCCGACGATCTCCCGCTTCCAGCCATTCAGTTCAGGTATGCCGCGCAGCAGCATGGCGATGGTGTAGGGTTCTTCTCCCGAGGAACAGCCGGCGCTCCAGATGCGCAATGTTTTATTTCCTTCTGCCGTTTTAGCCGTGATGATTTCCGGGATAACTTCGTCAGTAAAGACCTTGAATTGAGGACTTTCACGAAAAAAATAGGTCTCGTTAATCGTGAGGATATCCATGATATCCTTCAGTTCCTGTTCCCTTTTGGGGTCATATTTCAAGAAATGGTAGTACTCGTGGAATGATTGCAGGTCAAGAGCCGCCAGACGGCGGAAAAGTCGCTTTTCAAGGATATACCTGGAATCATTATTGAATACAATGCCACTGTGCGAATAGACACAATCCCTCAGGTGATAGAAGTCATCATCGGACATGGTTGCCTGCACAGCTGTAACGGTGAGGCTCACCTAGGCACACTCCCGCAGTTCTGTCTGACCAAGCAGTGAATCTATGTCGAGGATCATACATACGCGATCGTCTGCAATACATACCCCCAGAATATGTTCCATGCCAATACCTTCCGATGCGTCCAGAGGGGGTTTGATCTCAGTGACAGGAACGTTGATAACCTCCGTGACGTTATCAACAGCAAGAGCAAGAGTCTGGCGAGCCAGAGAAACCACCAGAAGTTTCCCGGTTTTGTCATCGGAAATTCTGGACATCCCGAAAAGCCTGCGCACATCCATCACGGGAATAACGTTTCCGCGAAGATTAATAACCCCGTCAAGAAGATCGGAAGCCCGGGGGAGATTTGAAAGTTTCTGAGGCATGATGATCTCTTTGATCCGCATGATATCCACGCAGAAGAGACTTTCCCCAAGACTGAAACATGCCATCTGAATTTCGTGAATATCCCGGTTCATATCCTGCCTGTCATTTTCGATTATTTCGATGTGATCAACACAGATGTATGTCCACCGTGTTTGCGAGGTTAAGCAGAATAATCATCCGTCCGTCTGCCCGGCCAATGCCACTGACAAAATCGCGATCAATTCCTTCGAGGAGTGTCGGCGTGTTTTCAAGAGCTTCAGGCGCAATGCGCACGACCTGAATGATTTCATCAACCAGCAGTCCACTCAGGGACGCTCCATATCTGACAACAATAATTCTTTCACGTCCGCCTGGCGGTCCATGGCGAAGGCCAAGGCGATCAACCATGTTGATAATAGGGATAATGGTGCCGCGCAGCGAGATTACACCTGAGATGAAAGTGGGAGCCTTCGGGACTTCCGTCACCTCCCTGGGCTTGATGAGCTCCTTGATATCCATTATGTTGATCCCGTAGAGTTCATCCGAGACCCTGAAACAGAGGAATTCGTGATAGGCTGCGGCAACGGTCTGTTCAAGATCATCCGGAGTCAGGGGATGATCCTCGTTAAAGCCGACAGACTCTCTTCCGGCCAGAATAATCTCAACCGGACTCCGTTGTGCAGACCGCTGGTGCGCTGTTGCTTGTGGTGCAAGCTGCTGATATCCCTGCTCTACGGGAGTCTCTGCGTAAAAATCAACCTCAATCTGACCGCGCGCCTGCGGAAGAACGTCCGGTGCCTGATCGGAACTCTCTGCCATGGTTGCCGGTGTCAGATGATCGCCACGCAGTTGGCTCTCGTGCTCCTGACGGGCTTTTTGCCTGATTTTAGCCAGATCCATTCACGTCACCTACATCATCAGTTCGTCTTTAATCTCATTGATAATTCTTGAATCAATGAGTGCCGCATCAGATCCGTAGGCAACCAGCAAGGCATTGGTAGCCATCGAATTGATTCTGCGCGGCACACCACCTGTCAGCTCAAAAATAAGCTGTACGGCATCCGGGCTGAAAAGCCCTGCTGTGCCTCCGGCCGATTCGAGCCGGAAATCCAGATATTCCATGGTCTCTTCCAGAGAGAGCGGTGTAAGGTGATAATGTAAGGATATTCTTTGCCGGAGCGGCTCAAAACGCCGGGAAACCAGCATGGGGCGCAATTCCGGCTGACCCATGATAATCACCGCAAGGAGATTCTGATTGTCGAGCTGAAAATTGGTCAGCAGACGTATCTCGTCGAATACTTCGTCATTATCGATAACCTGGGCCTCATCGATGACAATAACCGGGCAGATTCCCCGTTGGCAACTACCATAGACGGCTGTATATATCTGCTCAAGAAGACCCTCCTTATCTGCAGCAGGCGGATCAACATCAAGCAACCTGGCCGTTGTCCGCAAAAATTCAACCGGATTCAGACGGGGGTTGACAATATAGCAAAAGCGGTAGGAATCTCCAAGCCTGTCCATCAGAGCACGGGAAAGAGTTGTTTTGCCGCAGCCTATATCTCCGGTCAAAACGGCAATTTCCCTCTCTTCGACAACAAACTCCAGTCGCGCAAGCGCCTCCGCGTGACCATGACTCAAAAAGAGGAACCGGGGATCAGGGGTCTTGCTGAAGGGTTTTTCCCTGAATCCAAAGTAACTTTTATACATTCTGGAAACTGCCGGACTTCATGGTTTCACTGATCATGCCGCCAACATCAAGCACGAGGATCGTGCGCTGATCTCCCAGGTCGGCCGCACCGGATATTCCGCGAAAACCTTTAAAGGAGTCGCCGAGAGACTTGATGACGATATCCTGCTGCCCCAGCAGGTCATCGACAACAATCCCCAGTCGCTTCTCGGCAACACCCACCACTACGACATAGAATTCCTTGAGGGGTTCTGCGGATCTTTCAATGCTGAAAAAGTTTTCAAGCCTCAGGAGCGCAAGCGTGTTGTCGCGAACCTGGATTACTTCCTTGCGTTCGATTGTTTTGATTTCATCGCTGGTCATGAGCAGGGACTCCAGCACCGAGGTTACGGGAAGAGCGTACGTCCTGCCGGCGCACGTAATGATCAGAACCTTGATTATCGCCAGTGTAATGGGCAGGGTAATGATGAAGCGCGAACCCTTGCCCCTGCTGGTTTCAATATCCACCATGCCGGACACGGCTGTGATGTTGTTTTTTACCACATCCATCCCGACACCGCGCCCTGAAACCTCGCTGACCGTATCGGAGGTGGAAAAGCCGGGCATGAAAATGAGGTCGAGAGCCTCCCGCTCGGAAACCCCGTTTACATCGGTGATCAGACCTTTCTCAAGCGCCTTTGCCTTTATCTTCTCAACATCGATACCTTTGCCATCATCGGAGACCTCTATAACGACATGATTTCCCTTCTGGTATGACGCGATGCGGATAACCCCTTTCTCCTGCTTGCCGACGGACAAGCGATGAGCCGGAGATTCGATGCCGTGGTCGATCGCATTTCGGATGATGTGCATCATCGGGTCCGAAATATCTTCCACGATCAATTTATCCAGTTCGGTATCCGCTCCGTAAAAGGTCAACTCGACTTTTTTGCCCTGTTCACGTGAAATCTTCCTGACAATGCGTGACATCTTTTCGTAGAGCTGTCCGACGGGGATCATACGGATTTCCATGACTCCCTTTTGCAGGTCTGCGAGTCTGCGTTCAAGCCCTCGTGCCGCCTTGCCAAGGTCGGTTGCCATGCGGGAAAAACCATCATTTCTCATGCGGTCAGCTATGCCTGAGATAGTCGAGTGAGCCAGAACAAGCTCTCCGACAATATTCATCAGATCGTCCAGTTTATCGATATCGACCCTGACGGTTCGACTCATGCTCTTTGAGGATCGGGCGGCATCGTCCGTTCCGGAAGCGACAGGTGCAGCGGTGTCCGAATCACTCTTCATTGCAACGGCAACAGCCTCGGGTGCCGCTATACTGCTTTCAGACGTGACGGAACTTTTTCCGAGGAACGTTACCTGGATAGCGCCCGTTTCGAGGAGGGCCTTCAACTCATCAAGTTCTCGCATCGAACCGAACAGAATGTCGAAATCGATGTGGGTCGCCATGTTTTCACCCATGCCGGGAAGGGTGCTGATCAACTCGCCATGCTTCTTCAGTAAGTCAGAAACATCTGACAACTCGTGATCAAAGGTAGTCAGCTCAAATGATGTGTGTACGTTGAATATCCCTCTGCCTTTGTTCAGGTTATCAAGCAGGCGATGTTGTTCATATTCGGTAAGAGATCCCCGGATTTGATCGGAAAGGCCCAAATGTTCCAGCGCTGACTCCCCGGAATCTGAATCGGGTGGCAACATGCAGCCGTTTATTCGTGCAACGCAGGCATGAATCTCCTCCAGATGGTCACTGGTATCCCCTTCCGAAATTGAACGCACCAGCGATGTCAAAAGGTCATGGGCCGCAAAGACAACTTCCATCAGGTTCTGGTTGAGATTAAGCTTGCCCAGACGCAGGCAGTCGAGAAGATTCTCCATGTTATGGGAAAGCTCTGAAATTTCGTTAAAACCGAACATTCCGGCCAGACCCTTTAAAGAATGCGCTGCTCTGAAAATGGAGTTCAGAAGATCGGGATACAGGTCACCGCTATCAGCCATGTCAGCGAGATCGGCCAGTTCCGAGCCGAGCTGTTCAACGATTTCCTCTGCTTCCGCAAGAAAATCCCTGACCGCTTTATGGGATGTTGCAGCTTCGTCACTCACGGAAGTACCGCCCCGCCTGTACGGCCGATTTCCAAACAGAGATTATTCAGAAAAGCCCGTACACCCGGTGTATCTGGCAGTTCACCCGGCAGCGGCTTCTTAATGAAGGTACGATGCATCTCACGTACCTTTGACTCAGCCGCTTCGTGTCGAACATCGGACATTGCCAGCATCCTGAGGTGCCTGAAATTGTTATGGAGCATCTCCAGAAGCTCAAGGCCGCCCAGCGTACCGGAACCATCCATTTTCGGCATCATCAGATCGATCAGCACCACCGGGTTATCTCCGCTCCGACAGAGGGAATCAACCATGATGAGGGTGTCTTCACTGCGCTGCATGGCGTGGACGTCGAAACCCCTTTGCCGCAAACCCTCTGCCATGACCCTCAGTGTCCGTTCATCGTCATCGACAACGACCAGCGGAATATTCCTGGCAGATGGTGTACGATCATCATCTGTCGATACTGAAACTTTCTCGATAAGATCAAATTCAAAATCGACATCGTGGTTTTCTGTTCCTGAATTTGTATCCCCGCCCGTCTCTGCTTCATGGCGCATCTCGTCAAGTATGCGGGTACCCTCCATGGCAAGGAACTGCGGGTTAAGTCCCTGATCAAGCATGAACTGAAGCGGATCAAGTTGTATGCCGTCAACGGTTTCTATGTGATCCCGCACGACAAACTCAAATGATCCGTCCTGCCAGCCGAACAGTGTAAAAACTACATTTTCTATCTGCTCGCGGACGATTCCTTCAATGATACTTTGGGAGACACCAAAAAATTTGGTCAGGAGTGTGCCAAGCCGGTCGCGAAAACCTTCATCTTTTTGAAGTGCGAGGGCCTTGTGGAGAGTTGAAAGGTCGATCACCCCTTTCTGGAGGAGCACATCGCCAAGATTCTGTTGAAAGGAGGTGGATGTGGCTCTGACGACCTGCCCCGACCGAAAAATAATCGTGCTGTCCCTGCCTCTGCTGTGCAGGGACAGAATGCCGGATTTTCTGCTTAGGCTGACGATCTGCAGGATTTCACCAAGCCCGAGATCTTTGAGGTTTCCTACTAGGCTCATGGGATGATGCCCCGGCTCCGGATTGATAGGGAATTCAAACGACGCGATGATAAACCATCAACATGATCAAGTAAAGCCTTTAGCCGCATCAATCTACCGGTTGGGGCGAGAGGTGTCGGCGCCTGATTTCCTGTCCCTCCCGCGAAACATCAGTCGCAGGGGAACACCGTTAAATCCGAATGCCTCGCGAAAACGGTTGATGATATAGCGCTCGTATGAAAAATGGACGTTTTCCGGCTGGTTGGTAAAAACGACAAAGGATGGCGGACGGGTGGCAACCTGGGTGGAAAAATAGAATTTTACGCGGCGGCCATGGGATAGAGGCGCGTGGTGAGCCTCGGTGGCTTCGGAAAAAACGCGGTTCAGATCAGCGGTTGAAACTCTGCGCACAAACTGTTCCATAACCTCATCGACCGTGGTCACGATCTTGCCGATTCGCTGGCCGGTAGTCGCCGATACAAAGAGTATGGGAGCATATGCAAGGTATTTGAATCCATCGCGAATCTTCTCCGTGTACCCGCCAAACGTGGCATTGTCCTTGGGGAGGGTATCCCAT
This sequence comes from uncultured Desulfuromonadales bacterium, assembly GCA_903868145.1. GTDB lineage: Bacteria > Desulfobacterota > Desulfuromonadia > Geobacterales > Pseudopelobacteraceae > CAIPTY01. The sequence goes on from CAIPTY010000083.1 coordinate 26,698, forward strand.
TTATTCACCACAAAAACACAGCCTCGACCCGCTTCATGGATATACCCGGCGATACGCTCGTCCTGCTCGGTTACACCCTCTTCCGCATTGATTACCATCAGAACCACATCGGCCCGCTCGATGCTGCGCAGCGAGTCAACAACGCTGTATTTTTCAAGTTTTTCAGTAGTTTTTCCCTTGCGCCGGATTCCGGCCGTGTCGATCAGCAGATACTGCCTTTTGTTGCACATAAAAAGGGTATCCACAGAATCACGGGTGGTGCCCGGCGTTGGATTTGCCACAACCCGCTCGAACCCCAGGAGTCGATTGACCAGCGACGATTTGCCCACATTGGGTCTGCCGATGACGGCAATTTTTGTGAAATCCTCAACGTTTACCGTAGAATCGGCGGGCGGAAATACATCCTGCAGGTTTTCCACCAGGTCGATCACACCTCTATTGTGCTCGGCGGAGATGGTAAAGAGTTTCTCCACCCCCAGCGAATAAAACTCTGCCGACTCATTTTCCAACTTGTCGCCGTCAACCTTGTTCACAACGTAGAAAACCGGTTTCCCGACCTTGCGCAGCATTCCGGCAACTTCAATATCAGCCGGGGTCAGGCCGCTGCGGGCATCCATCATGAACAGGATTACGTCTGCTTCTTCCATGGCAAGCTGAGACTGTTCACGCATCTGCTGCAGCATGCGGTCGCTGGTAACCGGCTCGAAGCCTCCGGTGTCGATCAGTATGAAGGGTTTGTCAAAGCGGTTGATATTGGCGTAATTACGGTCACGCGTAACGCCGGGCGTATCGTCGACCATGGCGCGGCGATGGCCGAGCAGGCGGTTGAAGAGTGTTGATTTTCCCACATTCGGGCGTCCGACGATTGCTACTATCGGTTTCATTCGTATCCATACTCTCTGAGCTTAGACGGACGCTCACTCCAGTTTTCCTCCACCTTGACAAACAGCTCCAGAAAGATGCGCGTTCCCAGCAGTCGTTCGACGTCGCCACGGGCCTGGGAGCCGATCCGTTTCAGCATCTCGCCCTTTTTTCCGATAACAATCCCCTTCTGGGTGGTTCGCTCCAGAATAATTGCAGCCTGAATGGCAATCACGCCATTCTCACGCTCAGTAAAGCTCTCGATTTCAACGGCGGTAGAATACGGGACTTCATCACGGGTAAGTCGAAAGACTTTCTCGCGGATCATCTCGGCCACAATAAATTTCTCCGGCATGTCGGTCAGGATATCATCGGGGAATAGCTGCGGCCCTTCCGGCAGAAATCTGCTGATAACGTCGACCAGCAGATCAACGCCATCGCCCATCCCCGCCGATACAGGCACAACTTCACGGAACGGGTGCAGATCCGCCCAGGCTGATATGCGTTCAAACAGGACCCGTTTATCGGGCAGCATATCAACCTTGTTGAGCGCCAGCAGAACCGGCGCCGTCACTCCTCTCAATGCCTCATGTACGATACCGGCATCGACCGGGGTCGTCGCTTCAACCACCAGAAGCAGGAGATCGACACCGCTGGTGGCCGACAGGGCCGCATCCACCATGCTTTTGTTCAAACGCGAGCGCCCGGCATGGATCCCCGGCGTATCGATGAATATGATCTGGCCATTGGGGATGTTATGAATGCCCTGAATACGGTTGCGAGTCGTCTGCGGCTTGTCGGATGTAATCACAATCTTTTCGCCGATAATGGCGTTAAGCAGGGTTGACTTGCCCACATTGGGGCGCCCGATGATTGATACGAATCCGGTTTTGAATTCTTTATTTTTCAATTAGTTATTGTACTCTCTTTCAAGTATTTATTGCTACTTTGTTCTCACAAATACAAAATCCCCGCCATCGTCGCCGGAATTCCTGATCTGCTTGTATTCCGGCACCTGATCTGATTTCCCCGCTACGCGGGATTTTATCTGACGGTGGAAAAGTTCCTCAGCGGTGAAAACCTGCTCCTCGAAGGTTCTAAGCGCGCCCAGGAAAGAGGCGGCAAAGATGGAATGCCCCTTGCCGCCGCCATCCGTCACCGGTTCGTTACCGCCGCTGGACATGAGGGTGCGTGAGGGGCGATCCAGCATCTTGCGGAGCATCTCGCCGCGCTCCCCCTTGCCTGCCAGATCGGTATTGATGCTGCGGTCGAGGGTGCCGGAATAGCAGGAATCGGATACAATCAGTACATGTCTGGAGGGAATGCGTTTGATGCTGGAGGTAATGTCATCGGCAATGATCCATTCAGTCGGGTCGTCACGCTGGGCGTCCACCGGCAGCCAGTAGGCCTTGCCAGCCGTTTTCTCATATTCGCCATGCCCGGCGTAATACACCAGGAGGCTGTCGTTCTCTCCCAGTTTTTTACTGTAACTGTTGAGATTGGAAAGTATCTCCTTGCGGGTTCCATTGGTCACCAGTCTGGTCTGAAACCCGAACTGGTTTTTCAAAAGCTTTTCAACTTCCTGTGCGTCACGAATCGCGGTCTGGAGCGGCGTAATATTTCGATAGGCGTTGTTGCCTATGACCAGCGCATGGTAGGTGCCGCTCACGGCGGGAGATTTTGCCGTGGATGGCGCCGGAGAAGTGGCCACCCTGGCGTCGGCTGTCCGGTTGACGGTGAAAGTCCTGGTTGTCTGGTTCCTGTTCACATCCATCGCAATCACGGTGAAGCTGTTTTCGCCCACCTTGAGCAGCACCTCTGCCGAAAAGTTACCCTGTTCATCCAATGCCGCCGCTTTGCCGTTAACCGTAACCTGGGCAACGCCGTTCCTGCTCTCGGCCCGACCCGCCACGGTGATGCCCGTGGTCTTGGCCACCGCCTTGAGTGAACGGGTCACATCCGGCGATGTGACGGTGATCGTCGGCGGCGTTGTATCAGCCGCAGTAGCCGCAACGGCGAGCGGAGCGCCAGAGATGCGGCTGCTGCTGCGGGCGGCCAGGGCGGATGACGCTGTCAGGAGCAGGATAAAACCGAAAAATAATGTTCTCATGGCCGATAGCTCCAGAAAATTAAAGAGTGAACAGAAATAATGTGAATTTCATCGTAACTCTCAATGGTGGCAAAAGCATCATTTCTTCGTCCACGCATCTTTCAGGGTCACAATCCGGTTGAATACCGGTTTCCCTGGCGCGGAATCCCGGGGATCGGGCCGAAAATACCCCAGGCGCTCAAACTGAAGCCGCTGCCGGCTGTCCGCAGATGCAAGTCCCAATTCCAGCTTTGCTGCCGGAAGTATTTCAATCGAATCATGGTTAAGAAACTGCCGGTAGTCGGCCCCGCCCCGGTCAGGATTCGGGTCGCTGAAGAGACGGTCGAAGAGACGCACCTCGGCATCGATTGAATGAGAGGCCGAAACCCAGTGGATGGTGCCCTTGATCTTGCGCCCGTCCGCCGCTGAACCGCCCCGCGAGGCGGGGTCATACTCGCAGTGCACCTCGATCGCCCTCCCCTGCTCATCCTTGATAACGCCGGTGCAGCGCACAATATAGGCATAGCGGAGACGAACCTCCGTTCCGGGCGTCATACGGAAAAAACCCTTGGGGGGCGTTTCCTCGAAATCATCCTGTTCGATAAAGATTTCACGACTGAAGGCAACCGTACGGCTGCCCATCTCCGGTTTCTGGGGATGATTGGCCGCCTCAAACTCCTCCACCTGGGATTCCGGGTAGTTGTCGATCACCAGCTTCAGTGGACGCAGTACAGCCAGAGCACGGGGCGCACGTTCATTGAGATCTTCCCGAACACACTCCTCCAGAATAGACACGTCGATCCATGAATCGCTGCGCCCTACCCCGATCCGCTCGCAGAATGCCCGCACCGCCTCCGGTGTGAAGCCGCGACGACGGATGCCCACCAGAGTCGGCATGCGCGGGTCATCCCAGCCGCTGACCGTTCCGCTGTTGACCAGTTCGTGCAGTTTGCGCTTACTCATGACTGTATAGGTCAGATTGAGCCGGGCAAACTCGTATTGGCGTGGTTTGCACGGCACCGGCAGATTGTCGAGAAACCAGTCGTACAGCGGCTTGTGATCCTCGAACTCCAGGGTGCAGATCGAATGGGTGATGCCTTCCATGGCATCCGACTGGCCATGGGCAAAGTCGTACATGGGATAGATGCGCCAGGCATCGCCGACATGGGGGTGAGGCGCATGAATGATGCGATACAGCACCGGATCACGCAGGTTCATGTTGGGCGAAGCCATATCAATCCTAGCCCGCAACACCCTGGCGCCATCGGGAAAATCGTCTCCCCTCATGCGACGAAACAGGTCAAGGCTTTCTGTAATCGGTCGATTACGAGAGGAGCTTTCTGTCCCCGGTTCGGTCAGTGTGCCGCGATGATTGCGGATTTCCTCTGCCGAAAGCTCCTCGACGTAGGCCTTGCCTTGCTGAATCAGGTACTCGGCCCACTGGTAGAGCTGTTCAAAGTTATCCGAGGCATAATACAGGTGCGTGCCCCAGTCAAACCCGAGCCAGCGGACGCTTTCCTTGATCGATTCGATATACTCGACCTCTTCTTTGGCCGGGTTGGTATCATCAAAACGGAGATGACAGCGACCTCCAGACTGCTGTGCCAGGCCAAAGTTGAGGCAGATCGACTTGGCGTGACCGATGTGGAGATACCCGTTGGGCTCCGGCGGAAATCGCGTGACAATGCCCGCATGCCGACCGCTCGCCAGATCATCGTCAATGATGGTGCGAAGAAAATTACCTGAAACCGTTTGTTCTGTAGACATGAAAACCTCGAAAATCAGATCAATTCCCCAACCAGGGAATTCTGGTAGGCCGCGACAATTCTGACATCAACAAAGCTGCCCACAAGCTGCTGACCGCCAATTAAATTGACCGTCTTGCCGCAGTCGGCCCTCCCGGAAACCTGTCCGTCACGTTTGCCGGGCCCCTCGACCAGAATCGTTTGTGCCGTGCCGATGAATGACCGGTTGATCTCAAGGGTGAGTCGCCTCTGCAACAGCAGGAGTCTTTCAAGGCGCTCCTGTTTTTCCTCTTTACCGATGGAATCGGGAAAGCCTGACGCCTGGGTTCCCGGTCGTGGCGAATACACAAAGGAAAACAGGTCGGCATACCGAACCCGTTCTATCAGATCCATCGTCTGCTCAAAATCTCCATCGGTTTCTCCGGGAAAACCGACGATCATATCTCCGGTTACGAGAATGCCGGGACGGGTCAATCTGAGAGCCCTGATCCTGTCCAGATAGAGCTCGCGGGTATATCCACGGTTCATGCGCTCCAGAATGGCATTGCTGCCGGACTGGGCTGGAAGCTGGATCTGGCCGCACAATTTTGGCACATCCTCAAAACAGGCGATCAGTTCGTCGGACATATCCTTGGGATGAGATGTGGTGAAACGGATGCGTCCGATGCCGTCTATGCCGGCGATCTGCCGGATGAGGCTGGCAAAAGAGGGCTGGTCACCGGCCGAGGTACCGTAGGAGTTCACATTCTGACCCAGCAGCACGACCTCTTTTACGCCGGAAGCTGCCAGCTGTTCCACCTCTGCGACAATTTCGTCCGCACGGCGGCTGATCTCGCGGCCACGCACAAAGGGTACGATGCAGTAGGAACAGTAGTTATCACACCCCTGCATGACCGTCACAAAGCTGCTGACTCGGAATCCGCCCGACAACGCGGGGAACAGGTCCAGACGCTGATCATTGTCGATAAAGGCGGTCTCGCTGCGCCGCCGGCCCTGTTCCGCCCCCCTGACCATATCCGGCAGCAGGTGCAGGTTGTGAGTGCCGAACACCAGGTCAATCCAGGGAAATTTTTCCAGTAGCAGATCGCCTTCATGCTGCGCCACGCAGCCGCCGACGCCGATCAGCAGCTTTTTGTTCTTCTTTTTATGGACGCGCAGGTTTTCGAGGCGCTTGTAAACCTTTTCTTCGGCTCCTCCCCTGACACTGCAGGTGTTCAGCAGGATCATATCCGCATCCGCCGGTGCCGTAACCGTCATGAAACCGCAATCAGACAACATGCTCACGATCCGCTCCGAATCGCTCACATTCATCTGACAGCCAAAGGTCTCCATATAAAGGTGTTTCAGGCTCATAGGCGTTGCGACTATACCCTTAATGCCCGCTTCAAGTCAACAAACGCGGCCGGTTATAAAGCTGCGTCTCAAAATTTATGATTGACAAGACACTGCCTGCTGAATTCTAATCGTCCAGATGCAGATAGATTGGCGTGACATAGACACTGTGCTCCTTGACATGGACGGAACCCTGCTGGATCGTCATTTTGATGACCATTTCTGGCTGGAACATGTGCCCAAACGCTGGGCCGAGCTCAACGGCACCGATCCGGATTTTGCCCGAACGCATCTGCATGCCATGTTCAGATCACAGGAAAACACCCTGAACTGGACCGATCTGGATTACTGGTCTGATCGTCTCAAGCTTGATATTCCGCTGCTGAAGACGGAAGTTGATCACCTGATTGCCGTCCACCCTTTTGTGGTTGATTTTCTGCTGTTTCTCAAACAGCACGGCAAAGCGGTCTGGCTGGTCACAAACGCCCACTCCAAAACACTTGACCTCAAGATGAAAAGAACACGTATCGGCGGCTATTTTGATGGCACGGTCTCGGCGCATCAGGTAGGTCTTCCCAAGGAGGATGATCGCTTCTGGGGAGCCCTGAAGAGTTTCATACCCTATTGCCCGGAGAGGACACTTCTGGGTGAAGACAGCGAAAGCAACCTGGCAACCGCAGCACGGTACGGGATCCGCTATCTGATTTATGTCAGCCGCTTCAGTTCGAAGATTCTGCCGATCCCGTCACAAAACTTCGCTTCAGTCGAATATTTCAGTACATTAATTCCACAAGCAGGCTCCACAACAATTACCCTGCAACATTCAGGACATCAATTCTAAAAAGCAACGGGTATTTCTCCATGAAAATGCGGATTTTTCTCTTCATCCTTGTTTCACTCTGTGCCAGCACTGCCTTTACAACCGAAACCGAGATGGTTGTCGGAAAGTTCAGCAGTAGTGATCTGACCGGTTGGAAAGATGAGACCGTTATCGGATCAAGTAAAGTGTCCACATATACCTTTTTAAAAGACAATGGCAAAATTGTCCTTCAGGGCAAGAGCGCCGATGCGGCGTCGGGATTACTGCACAAGATCAAACTTGACCCGAAAACCAGTCCGATCATCAAGTGGTCGTGGAAGATCGAGCATACGGTCAAAAACGGGAATGAGCGGACGAAAGACGGGCATGATTTTGCAGCGCGCATCTATGTGGTATTTCCACGTGGTATGTTTTTTTGGAACCACCGCGCCATCGAGTATGTCTGGGGAAATGTGCTGCCAAAGGGTGAGTTCGTCCGTAGCCCCTACTCGAAAAATGCGGTCATGATTGCTGTAGATTCGGGGAATGAACTGGCGGGTAAATGGACCTTCCATAAGCGAAACTTTTATGAGGATTACAAGACCGCTTTCGGAGAGGAACCGCCAAAGGTGGGTGCTATTGCCATCATGACCGACAGCGACAACACCCACGAAAGTTCAATAGGCTACTATGGAGACATCTCGATCGTTTCAATCGCGGTCAAAACGGAAGACCAGAAACGCAAGGAGATCAAACCCAGGGAGGGTCTGCCGAAAGACGCCCCCCCGAAGGAACTGAAGCCCAAGGATCAGGATCCGATCCCGGATGTACCGGCGCCCGTTACGCCGCAACAGGCGCCGGTACAGTCACATCTTGCGCCGGTAAAACCGAAATAATTCAGATCAGCTTACGGCGTAACTGTTCAAGACGTGAAGTGCCCTCTTCGATCAGCCGAATCAGGTCTTTTCGCGCGCTTCCGGCCATTCCTTTCCCTTTTTCAAGCAGGTCATCGGTTTTATCGCCGAGACTGTCCACCAGATCACTGATGGAGGCGGTTACATCATCGACCGCCTCGCCTGCGCGGACTTTCGTCTTTTTTGCGTATCGCGTAATATCTCTCCGGGTTTTCCGACCGGACTGCGGAGCGTAGAGCAGAGCCAATCCAGCACCAATTATTCCACCCGCCACAATCAGCAATCCCGCAGCAGCGACCTTGTTTTCTCTTTCCTGCATGGCTTGTAACCTCCTTTGTTGTGTTTCTGACATACTATCACGAAGTTTGATTAAAAGAACTCTCAATTTAATTTCTCTCCTCCTCCGTTTAAAAAAGAGTTTCATAAAATGGTTTCCGGTGGATTATATGGTATTGATTTGATATAAAAGCAGAAATTTTAGTTATGCCTCTAATTGGAGGGTGCACATCATGCCAATGAAACGCTGCGATTATGGGCATTACTTTGATGCCGACAAACACACTGTTTGTCCAGCCTGCGGAGTTCCGGAGCTTGATCTGGGGAAAACCAGACCGCTTGTACATTCACCTGCTCAGCCGGAAGCCATCTGGAAATCTCCGGCCGCTGACGAAGGGATGAACGTGCGGTACGATGCAGGCCGTGCGGGTACTGAGACCATCGCAATTGTTCGGAAGAAGGCCGGAATCGACCCGGTGGTTGGCTGGCTGATATGTATTGAAGGTGCCGACAAGGGCCAGGATTATCGGATCAGAAGCGAAAAAAATTTTATCGGCCGCTCCGAAAAAATGGATATACAGATCAGCGGCGATGACACCCTTTCCCGCGAAAATCATGCCATCGTGAGCTACAACCCGAAAAACAGCGTCTTCAAGGTACATCCCGGTGACGGACGCGGCATAGTCTATCTGAACGGCAATGATGTGGACATCCCGCAAGAGCTGAAACAGTACGACACCATCGAAATCGGCCGTACCAAACTCTCGTTCATTCCGTTCTGCGGAGAGAAATTCCAGTGGTAAAGGCTCGTATTATATGACAATCCGACCCGGTTGCGCCCAGCATATCGGTTCTCGAAAAGAACAGCAGGATTCGTTTGCCTTTTCCCATATCGAAGATGCCGCACTTGTAGAACGCGCCGGTGTTCTGGCAGTTGTTGCCGATGGCATGGGTGGCCTGGCGCTGGGGCGTGAATCCGCTGACACCGCCGTCAAGGCCGTTATTTCCGTTCACGAGTCCTCCCGTGCGGAAAATGATCCCGTTGCGATACTTCAGGAAGCGGTCGAAACAGCCAACCGGGATGTTGTCTCCATGGCACGTAACGCCGGTGTTGCCGGAGATGCAGGATCAACCCTGGCGGCAGTGATTGTAAAGAACGAGAACCTGTACTGGACTTCCGTCGGCGACAGCAGAATATACCTCTGCCGCTCGGGCGAACTGGTGCAGTTAAACAGCGAGCAGAACCATGCCTCCGATCTCATGCGCCGTGTGGCAGCCGGCGACATTTCGCGGGATGATGCGCTGAATAATCCGAACGGGGCGGCGCTCACGAATTTCATAGGCAATCCCGATTTAACGCCTGCGGATGCCAGCGTGCGACCTTTTCCCCTGACCAAGGGAGATTGGCTTCTACTCTGTTCAGATGGCCTCTTCGGAACGCTGGATGATGATGACATACGGGGAGAGTTGTACGGCAATCCCGATGATGCCTGCGACAGACTGGTACAGAAAACCATTGCCTGCGGCAAACCGCATCAGGACAATGTCTCGGCTGCCATTCTCGGATATGGCGATGCAGAGCCGTTGGCTGTTAAGAGCAGAATGGAGCAGGCTGCGGAGGTTTTTCAGCCCCTTCCGCCTGCTGGAAAAACCCGGAAACCCCTGGTGTGGGGTCTGGTGGCTGTTCTTCTGCTTGCTGTCGTCGGTGGCGCTGTTTTCTGCGGATGGAAAAAATGCCCGACCGGCAGAATACAATCAGGGGCGACTCCGGTGGCCCCACCGGTCATAAAGATGCTGCCGTGCTGTGAAGGTGTTCAGAAGTCGATTTCATCCACAACAAAACCGCACGGGAAATAGAACTGCCGGACGAGTAATGCGACTGAATCTGATGCTGTTACACGCTGTCGAATGAGGATCGTAACCATGCGACTTATCCGTCGAATCATAACCATCATCGTACTCGCTCTTCTGCCCGCCGTTGCCTCGGGCGAAGGTGTTCCCATCGAGCAGATGAAGGCCAGCACGGTACGTGTGTTATGCAAGCAGATAGTTGGCGGAACTCACACCGGTTCGGGCGTCATAACGGGTGCCGGCGATCGCGTCATAACCAACAACCATGTGATAGATTGTGCATCAAGTGGCGGCGAAATAATTGTCATCCATAGCAGGCAGCAGCGCCTTACCGCCAGCGTGCTCTGGAAATCCGCTGATAAGGATCTTGCCGTGCTGAGCCTGGGCGGCTCCATAGGTGGCGCTGTTCCGTCTTTTGCCACCAGCAGCATGGTGAGTGATGCCCAGACGGTCTACGCCATGGGATTTCCCGGCGATGCAGACCTGAGTAAGGACAGTGTGTTTCAGGTAAAGATAACCAAAGGGATCATAAGCGCCCGTACTGTTGTTGAGAATCTGAAAATTTTCCAGACCGATGCCGCTATAAACAGCGGCAATTCCGGCGGTCCTCTTTTCAATGAATCGGGCCAGGTGGTCGGAATCAATTTTATGAAGATCGCCAAGGCGGGCACGGGTGGTATCGGCTATGCCATCCAGGCGGATGAAGTGCTGCCGGAGCTGGATCGCCTCGGCATTCCCTATCGCAGAGCTTCAGCGAAAGGCACTGCCGATGCGCCGGTTTCCGTGGCGCCCTCCGCATCGACGCAGCCATCACCCATCCAGCCGCAACCCCAAAACGGCACTTCAGCCTGGATCTATCTCGCTGTCGCTATCGCCATTGTTCTGGCCGGTGTCGCCATATACCTTTCATCAACCCGAAAAAACCTTGAAACACCTGGACCATTGACACCCGGTGTACCGCCTGCTGGAAGCCGCCCGGTGCTGCTGGGAGTCGCCGGGCCGTTTGCGGGCAATGAAATACCCCTGGATTCCCACTCAATCTCACTTGGCAGGGATCCGAGCCAATGTCAACTGGTGTTCCCGAAAGATTCCGTTGGAGTCGGCAGACTCCACTGTACACTGAGTTTCGACGAAAAGCTCACAGCGTTTGTTCTGAGGGATAGAAACTCGACCAACGGGACTTTTCTGGGCAATGGCGAGCGGATGTCACCAGGCTCATCCCGCCAGATAGGACATGGCGGGAGCTTTTATCTATCCAGCCCGCTCAACATGTTTGAAGTCCGGCTCGTGTAAGGAGAGTTAATGCGGTTCATTTCAGCAGAACTTTCTAAGACAGGCGGCAGAGACATCAATCAGGATTGCTGTGCCTTTAAGTCCGGAAACGGATCGGGGATCTGGATTGTTGCCGATGGACTTGGCGGTCACCGTGGAGGTGAAGTGGCATCCCAGGCAGCCGTGTCAGCCATTCTGGAGCAGTGGACTCCGGATCTGGAACTTACGATGCAATCGATGACAAACTTTGCCGAGTCGGCACAATCCGCCATTCTGGAACAGCAGCAGATTTCTCCCCGTCTTTCATCCATGAGAACCACCCTTGTGATGCTTGCGGCCTATTCTGATGAGGCGCTCTGGGCACACGTGGGCGATTCCCGGCTCTATCATTTCCGTGACTGTGCGGTCGTCTTTCAGACCAGAGACCACAGCGTTCCCCAGACCCTGGTGGATGCCGGAGAAATCAAGCAGGAGCAGGTACGTACACATCCTGATCGCAATCGAATTCTGCGCGCAGTTGGCAATCCGGATGGTCTTAAATCTGCAATTTCCGATACCCCGAGAAAGATCAGGCAGGGGGATGTTTTTCTGCTCTGCACTGATGGTTTCTGGGAGTATATTACCGAAACGGAAATGAGCGTTGACCTGGCTAAGTCTGTCACTCCCGAAGAATGGCTTGATCGGATGGAAATGCGGCTGCTGGACCGCGTACCCCCTGACAATGATAATTACACCGCCCTTGCGGTGTTTATAGTGGCATAAGGGATGTTGACGAATTTGAAATACGATAAAAAGGGGGCGTAATGAGTGAATTAACCCGCTGTTACAGTTGTATGGCCATCATGGATGGCGCTGCTCTCTGCCCGTCCTGCGGATGGCAATCGGGATGCGAACAGGATAACACCCTGTACCTGCCGCAGGGTTACGTTCTCAATAACCGGTATCTGATGGGCAAGGTAATCGGCGTCGGTGGATTCGGAATAGTCTATGTGGCGTGGGATACCAATCTCGATCTGCGCGTTGCGGTCAAGGAATTCCTGTCAAAAGATTACGTTTCCCGCTCTACGGATCACGTGAGCCTCACGCCGTACACCGGCAGCGCCAGTGAGGAGCACGCACTGGGAATTGAAAAGTTCATCGACGAAGCCAAAGCGCTTGCAAAATTTCAGGATCATGCCGGAATCGTCAAAGTAAACGAGTCATTTCGTGCCAACAACACAGCCTACATGGTGATGCAGTACCTGGACGGCATGACGCTGAAAGAATATCTGAAGCGTCAGCCGGGCGAAAAAATGCCCTTCGAAATGGCCGTGAAGGCCATGATACCGATCATGGACGCTCTACGGGAGGTTCACAAAGCGGGGTTTGTCCATCGCGACATCAGTCCGGATAACATCTTCATAACCCAGCAGAGACAGATAAAACTGCTGGACTTCGGGTCGGCCCGCTATGCTATCGGCGAACACTCCAAGAGCCTGACCAGCGTTCTCAAGCATGGCTATGCGCCGGTGGAGCAATACAGCTCGAAAGGCAACCAGGGACCATGGTCGGATGTGTATGCGGTTGCCGCAACCATCTATCGCTGTGTTACGGGAGAAGCTCCTCCTGATGCCATGGAGCGGATACAGGACGATACGATAAAAGCCCCCGGACAGTTTGGGATAGAAATCCCGCCGGCCGGCGAAATTGCTCTCATGCGCGGACTTGCACTCAAGGCTTCAGAGCGTTTTGAGAATATTCAACTGTTTCAACAGGCTCTTTTGACGGGAGACCAGTCCGCTCCCTCTGCTTCTACCCCGGCAGCGTACACAGAGGTGACAACTGTCATCAAATCATCAAATGCTAATGCTAAACCGCTGATAACATTCAAGTCCATCAATCATCTCTTCTACCTGGTTCCCATTTTGAGCGGTTTCTTCGTGCTGGTTACCGGAAGTATGCTGATAAACACGAACAGCCCCGTATACGGACTTGTCGTCCTTGTTTTTTTTGCGTTATGGGGATTCTCGTACATTTACCATTTTGTCGCTCTCTACAGATGCTGGGCCGTTCTCCAGGGAAGCACCGCGCGGACATCACCGGGGAAAGCGGTGGGCTATATGTTTATCCCTTTTTATAACATCTACTGGATTTTTATTGCCTACAGGGGATTGGCGGAGGATGCCAATTCATTTTCAGAAACCTACGGCTTAAAGAGAAAAATCAGTGTCGGACTCTCAACATGGTCGTGCATCAGTTGCATTCTGCCATATTTTAATATTATTGTGGCGCCCATACTCTTTCCCTTTTTGATCTTTCAGTGGTCTAAATTTTACGAGGAGGTATCTATGAGTTGGAATAATCTTGATGTAAAGGCTGAAAACGGACGGAAAGCTTCTTCAAGCGGTTCAATCGGGTTAATTATAGCGGCGGTAGTTGGCGGGCTGTTCCTGCTGGGTATTGTGGCCGCAATTGCAATTCCCCAGTTCAGCGCCTATAAAGCGAAGGCGATTAAATCGGCTGCCACCTCAGAAAAGCCGAAAGACCAAGGCAGCCAGGGTAGTGAAAGCAGTCAGAGCAGCACCGATGCCGCCGATTCCAAAATCATTGAAACACTTGAAAAGGAGGCGAAGGCATACAACGCAACCTTACCTGAAAAAGTGGGTGACAATGTCATGATGGATAAGGTAACCGTCGGACCGGGAAAGAGGTTCACCTATTTCTCAACGATTACAAATGTTACAGTTGACAAACTGAATATACCGGTATTTAAAAAGGCTGCAAAGCCGGAATTAGTCAAGTCCTGGTGCGGAAATCCCGATATAAAGAATTATTTTTTGCAGGGGGTGACGATCGTTGCCAGCTATTCAGGATCTGACACAAAACACATAGTTGATATTCCCGTAACCCGCGCTGATTGCGGATACTGAAGGTACAACAGGGGTAAACCATGAAAACATTATATGACGTTCTGATTATCGGCGGCGGTCCGGCCGGTCTGTCCACCGCCTATCTCTGCCACAAGCACGGCCTCTCCTATCTCGTTCTTGAATCCGGGAAAGCCATTTTTCAGGGCATTGCCAACTCCTATCCCGAAGGCAAGCTTGTCTATGCCTCTAAACCGAAAGATGCCCCCGACCCCTTCATGGTTGATGAACTGCGCCCTCCCGACAAGCCTGTTACGGTCGAAAGCTACCTGCAGTACGTTCAGCACTTCGTCCAGCACGAAAACCTGAACATCCAGACCGAGGTGGATTTCGAGGACATCAAGGACGAGCGGGACAGCCTGGGCGTGATAACCTCCAAAGGAACGTTCAGGGGGAAAAAGGTTGTGCTCTCCTTCGGCAGCAACATCCCGCGCGAGCTTTCCGTCTACGGTGACGCCAAGATGGTAGCCAAGAATGTCGAGGATGCGGGCAAATACATCGGTATCAAGACACTGGTGATCGGCGGCGGCAATACTGCAGCCGACGTGATCATCAACATTCTCAAGGCCAAGCGCGAGGTCAACGACATGCAGCCGGTCTTCTGGGCGCACAAGGCCGAGACGTTCGATGTCAACAAGGAGACTGCCCAGCGTCTGGGCGAGGAGATTCTGCTGGGTGGCAACATTCGGCTATTGCCGGGAGCGATGCCGCGTATCGGTGAAGTCGATGAAGAGGGTGTTGACCGTCTGGTTATTCGCATCAACATGTTTCAGCAGGCCGATGGTGTCGATCTGTACCATGCCATGAGCTTTCCGATGCAGAACGTCATCGCCTGCATCGGCTCCCAGGGACCGGTTCCGATCTTCGACAAACTCGCCATTCAGACCATCGCCTGCACGTCCGGTGTATGCAGGATCGCGAAGGAGGGTGAGCGGCTGGTACTGCTCAACTCCGATTTTGAATCCACCCGCAAAGGGGTGTATGTCATCGGTGGTGCTATCTCGCCTTCCTACATGAAGATCAGCGAAGGTTCCATCATGGAGGAAAAGCATCCCAACCTGATCTACACGGCCATCAACGACGCCTATTATGTGGTGGAGGCCATCAGGAGCAGGATAGGAAAATAACTCACTCACAGAAGGGGTACGAGTTTTTCGTACCCCACCCCCCTTGAAATTCCTCCACCCGGTTATTATCTTCACCCAAAGCTTATCACTCTGAAGGAGGCACGATCAACCATGTCCAAAACTACCAAACAGTTCCAGACCGAGGTACAGCAGCTGCTCGACCTGGTAATCCATTCACTCTACTCCAACCGCGACATTTTTTTACGGGAGCTGATCTCAAATGCTTCCGATGCCATCGACAAGGCCCGTTTCGAGGCACATTCTAACGAATCACTGCTGGAAGGGAACAGCGACTGGAAGATCAAGCTGATTCCGAACAAGGAAGCCGGTACCCTGACCATCAGCGACAACGGCATCGGCATGAGTCAGGCTGAAGTAGAGGAAAACATCGGCACCATAGCCCGTTCCGGTACCAAGGCCTTTATGCAGGCGTTGAAAGACAAGGCCAGCACCGACAATCCGGAGTTGATCGGACAGTTCGGCGTCGGTTTTTATGCATCATTCATGGTGGCCGACCGGGTGACGCTTGAGACGCGCACCGGTGGGAGCGGCGAAAACGGAAGCCGCTGGGAATCCACCGGTGACGGCACCTACACCATCGAGGAATGCAGCCGCGATCAGCGCGGCACTGTCATCACCCTGCATCTCAAGGAGGAATTCAAGAGCTATCTGGACGAGTGGAAGGTTCGCTCGATCGTTAAAAAATATTCCGACTATATCCAGTATCCGGTAGTGATGGACATCACCCGGACCGAGACGCCCAAGGGTGTTGACGGCAAGGAGATCGAGGGTGCCGGTACGATTGAAACGACCGAAGAGCAGACCCTCAACTCCATGAAAGCCATCTGGACCCGCCCCAAAAGCGATGTGACCGACGAGGAATATGCCGAATTCTACAAGCATGTTTCCCACGATTACGACGCCCCGTTCAGGACGATCCATTTTTCGGCGGAAGGCACCAGCGAGTTCAAGGCACTGCTCTATCTGCCGGCCAAAAAACCGTTCGACATGTTCATGTCCGACCGCAAGAAAGGGCTGCAACTCTACGTCAAACGGGTCTTCATCACTGACAAGTGCGAGGAACTGATACCCGATTACCTGCGCTTTGTGAAAGGGGTGGTTGATTCCAGTGACCTCCCGCTGAACGTCTCCCGCGAGATTCTTCAGGAGGATGTGCAGATCAAGCGCATCCAGAAGGGACTCGTCAGCAAGGTGCTGTCAACCCTGGCTGAAGTCAAGGAAAAGACCTTTGATGAATATGTCGGCTTCTGGAAGGAATTCGGCCAGGTCATCAAGGAAGGGATCCACTTTGACTATGCCAATAAAGAGAAACTGCAGGATCTCGTGCTGTTCGAGAGCACGGCGACCGAAGCGGGTTCATTCGTCTCCCTGAAGGATTATGTGGCGCGGATGCCTGACGGGCAGAAGGAAATATACTACATCACCGGCACCAGCCGCGAAACCCTGGAGCAGTCTCCCCATCTGGAGGCGTTCCGCGCCAAGGGTTTCGAGGTTCTGTTCCTGACCGATCCGGTTGATGAGTGGGTCGTACAGGCCTTGACGGAATACGACGAAAAACATCTCAAGGCCGTTGATCGGGGCGACATCAGTCTGGACAGCGAGGACGAGAAGAAGGAGAAGGACAAGAAGCGCGAGGAGGCACAGAAGGAGTTTTCCGATCTGATTTCCTTTATCTCCGACCGCCTCAAGGATAAGGTCAAGGAGGTTCGTTTCTCCAACCGTCTGACAGACAGCGCCTGCTGTCTGGTGGCTGAAGAGTACGGCATGAACGCCAACATGGAGCGTATCATGAAGGCGCTCAATCAATCGGTGCCCGAGTCCAAGCGCGTGCTGGAGCTTAATCCCGACCACGCCATCCTGAAGGCCATGGACGGCATCCACAAAACGGACGCGGCGTCACCCGCACTGGGCGACTATGCCGACCTGCTCTATGACCAGGCGCTGTTGACCGAGGGTACACCCATCAAGGATCCGCTCCGTTTTACGCGGCTGGTGAGCGAGCTTATGGTCAAGGCCGCCGGGAAGTAATAATTCCAGTTCCATATCAATGCCCTATCTTCGTTGATCTGGAATTGGAATCAGTTACTGTTTTTCGGGGTGCGGAGCCGGCGTGCGAGGCACGCACCGCCGAAAAACAGCAGGTTTATCATGACGATCGTGGCGCTGGTGGGAAGATTGGTCAGAAATGACACAAAGATACCGGCAATCACCGAACAGCACCCCTGAAGCGCCGCCAGGGCAATGCAGGCCTTGAAGCTGCGAGCCAGTTGCAGGGCGGAGACAGCCGGCAGTATCAGCAGCGAAGAAATCAGCATGATTCCCACCAGCTTCATGGCCAGCACCACCGACAGGGCCGTCAGCATCACCAGCACGGCATTTATCAACCCTGTTCGGACGCCGGACACCCTTGCCAGCTCTTCATTAAAGGTGATTGCCAGAAGATCGTTGAAAAACAGCGACAGCAGAATCATCACAACGCAGAACAGAGCAACGGCAATCAACACCTCTTCACGGCTGATGGAGAGGATATTTCCGAACAGATAGCTCAGCAGGTCAACATTGTACCCGCCCCCCACGCTCGCCAGCATGATCCCCGTTGATATTCCGAACGCCGACACGATGCCGATGGCTGCATCACCACTCAAACGGGCCTTCTCCGTCAATTTAAGGATGCCCAGCGAGGCCAGCAGCACAACCGGCAGTGACACCAGCAGTGATGCGGCAGAATAGAATTTGAACGCCAGCGCAATGGCGGTGCTGCCGAAGGTGACATGGGCCAGTCCGTCACCGATCAGCGACAGGCGCCGCAATACCAGAAATACGCCCAGTACCGAGCAGAGCACGGCGATCAGGGTTCCGGCCAGCAGCGCCCGCTGAATAAAACCGTATGACAGGATCTCGATAAGGTTCATGTCGGTCAGTGCCGGTGACACATCAGGTGCTGGGAATGCTCGCCGAACAGACTCGACATCTCCGGCGAATGGCAGAAATCCTCAAAACTGCCGAAGAACAGCAAGCGCTTGTCCAGATAGAGCATCTTTGAGGCATGCTGCCCGATCACGCCGGTATCATGGGTCACCAGCATCACGGTCACGCCCCGCGCGCGGTTGATCTCGGCGATCATCTGGTAAAAACGCTCGCGTGTCTCGGGATCCAGCGCCGCCGTCGGCTCATCAAGAATCAACAGTTCGGGGTTGTTAACCAGTGCTCGCGCCAGCAACACTCGCTGCTGCTGTCCACCGGACAGTTCACCTATCAGTTTGGTTTTTATATCATAAATGCCCATACTAACAAGTATTTCATCAACAAGCTCCCGATCAATACGGGTCAGTCTCCGGGGAAAATTCTTGAGGGAGAGCAGGCCAAGACCGACCGTCTCTGCAACAGTCGCCGGAAAGTTCGGATTCTTCAGGTGGAGACTCTGGGGTAGATACCCTATCCGGCTCCACTGGCTGAAACCGTCGCTGGGCTCGCCGAACAATCTGGCAGAACCGCTCCTGATCGTCACCAGCCCGAGCAGCGCCTGAACCAGTGTACTTTTTCCGGACCCATTCGGCCCGACGATGCCCACATAATCTCCTGCGTTGACTGAAAAAGAAATATCTTCCAGCACGCACCCCTCGCGATACCAGCAGCCAAGGCGTTCTGTTGCGACTATCTCTGCCGGCATGCCAGCCCTTTCTTCAGATTTATCAGGTTCTGATCCATCAGTGAGATGAAATCCACCCTGCGCTGGAAGTCCTCCCGCCCCAGATTGTGTGCCCCATGCAGCTTCAGTACGGAAACACCAGTCTCACTGGCCAGGGTTTCGGTCAAACGCGGGGAGAGCAGCTCTTCCGCAAATAGATGGCGTACCCCGGATGACCTGATCTGGCGCACCATTGCCGCCATCCGCGCCGCTGAAGGCTCAGACTCCGATGAGACACCGCTCAGTGAGTGATACTCCAGTCCATACCGGCGGGCCAGATAACCGAAGGTATAATGTCCGCCATGCAGAAACACCCTGGTGGCGCAGGTGGCGAGAGCCTCCCGGTAGCGGCGGTCAAGGTCGGCCAGCCTTGTTTTAAGGGCGTTCGCATTATTCCGGTACAGCACAGCACCGGGAGGGTCGGCAACCACAAATCCGCTCAGGATGCTGTCAACGATCAGGCCGGCATTGGCGAAGTCCAGCCAGACATGCGGGTCCATGGCTCTGCCGTGACCGCCATGGTCATGCTCTTCACTGTCCGGCGCGGTTATCAGATACCGTATCCCCTGCCCGGCATCCACAACCCGCAGGATCTGATTATCGATCCCCTTGATAATCGTCGCGGCCCACGGTTCCATGTACGGGCTTGTATAGATAAAGAGCCCGGCCTTGCTGATACGGATGATGTCATTGGGCTTGGGTTCAAAGCTGTGCGGTTCCATGCCGGGGGGGAGCAGCATGGATACCTGTGCGCGGTCACCGCCAATGATCCGGGAGAAGTCGTAGAGGGGAAAGAGGGTGGTGACAACCTGCAACTTCGCAGTTGGCTCCGACTTCTCGCGTGAACAGCCGACAAGGAGGAAAACGGCAAGAGTCAGGATACCGGCGATGGCAACCCATCTCATGCCGCCACCCCGGAATGTCCCTGGCAGCAGGCGCCACAAACGCCGTTGATCTGGAGAATATGTGAGGTGACCCTGCCGCCGGAGCGCTGGGCGATCTCACGCGAAACAGCATCCAGTCCGCACTGTTCCAGATCCTCCACCCGATGACATGACTCGCAGACGAAGTGGTGGTGGTGATCCTGATTGGAGCAGAGGAAATAATACTGTTTTCGATTGGAGAGGAAGATCCGGGTGATAACAGCGGCTTCAGCCAGTTCGTCAAGAATGCGATAAACCGTGGGAAGACCGATGCTGCCAAGTCGGAGTCTGACACGACTCCAGACCTCTTCGGCGGACAGGAAGGAATATTCGGTTGCGAGACAGCAGATGATTTCAAGCCTGCGCGGCGTTACTTTAAGCTTCAACCGCCTGAGAATTGCAGCACCCTGTTCAAGTTCCATCAATGATCGTCATCCTCTAAATGAAAGTTACTTTTATTTATAGAGTAACAATCCGATAGAGTCAAGCAAATCAGCCTGAGGCGGGCTTCATGTTTTTGATAGCATTCATCTCGATCTCTGCACAGGCAGGACAGATGCCATGGCTGAAAACGGCCTCGGAGTGATCGGTAATGTACTGTTCCAACTGTTTCCAGTCACTCCGGTCATCCCTGATCTTTTTACAGTGCATGCAGATCGGAATGATCCCTTCCAACTGCCTCACCCTGGTCAGCGCCTGGCTTAAATCACGTATGTGCTCGGAAAGCGCCGCCTGCAGGCAGTTTGTGCGATACCCTACGGCCACCCGCGCCCGCAGTTCGTCACTGTTAAAGGGCTTTCCGATAAAATCATCGGCCCCGATATTCAGCGCACTCGCCGCAGAATCCGGATCACTGCGGGAGGTTATGATAATCGAATAATAGGGGGTTTCGGGGCTTCTCGCCCGTAGTCGCCTTACAATTGCCGGTCCTTCGATGCCGGGCATCATCCAGTCAAGAATCAGCAGGCGCGGGTGATCCGGCTCGCACAGTATCTTCCAGGCTGCATCGCCGTCGGCTGCGACAGTCACGGAATATCCCCACGTGGTCAGCATGGTTTCCAGCATGAGGCATGAGGGGATATCATCTTCGGCAATCAGAACTTTCATGGGTTTTCCTTTCATCTTGTGGTGTTCAGAAATTCATTCAGCGCCTCTATTGCCTGTTCAAGCTTCAACTCCAGTGCAGACATAATATTTAAGGCCTCGTCGCCATCGTAGCTTCGGGCGGCTGATTCGAGCAAGAGTGCAGATTGAGAAAGCTGATTCAGTGAGAGATTTGCTGCGGCACCTTTCAGCTTGTGGGCAGATGCACGAAGGTTTTCAAAATCCCCCCCCGCCAGCGCAGCCTGGATTCCCCGGAGATAATCCGGCGTACTGTTAATGAATGCTGTCGCCACCGCCCGGGACAGTTCGAGGTTCCCCATGTTGCGCCGTACAAACGCCTCGATGTCAAGTGCATGATCTCCAGGGAGTGACGGTTGATCGTTACGGGCGACTGTTTTCAGATCGATTGAGCAGGTTGTATGTAAACCCCTGTCAACGCCCGCTGGTGAACCTGCAGATCCGGGAGGGAGCCATTTGTCCAGAACGGCCTGCAATGCGTTGAAATCCACCGGTTTCGAGAGATATTCGTCCATCCCGGCTGCAAAACACCTCTGGCGATCATCCTGCATGGCGTTGGCCGTCAGAGCAATTATCGGAATGGAGTGATTCCTGACGGCCGATGACGGATCACGGATAGCTTCCGTGGCCTGATAGCCGTCAATATCGGGCATCATGCAGTCCATCAGTACCAGGGAAAAGTCGTCAGCACTCTCCAGAAGCTTCAGCGCCTCTCCCCCGCCACCAGCTACATCTACACGGTAGCCAAGTTTTGTAAGATACGATTCCAAAATGATCTGGTTGGTGAGTTCATCCTCCACCACAAGGATGCGACTGATCGCGTCAGTCGCATCCCCATACTCCGCTCGTCCATGAGCAGGGAGATTCTGATGGGTTAAAGCGGCATCACTTTCAATGAGAGCGGCATCTGTAATCCTACTCTGTCCGCCTCCAGCGGATGCGGTGTCCCCGGTCTGTTTCTCCAGCAGTGCCGTGAACCAGAATGTGGAACCTTCATTTTCCACACTCTCCACACCAACAGTTCCGCCCATTAACTCTGCAAGTTGGCGCGAGATAGTCAATCCCAGCCCGGTGCCACCGAATCTGCGGGATGTGGAGCTGTCCGCCTGGGTGAACAGCTCGAATATCTGCACCAGTTTATCCTCCGCAATGCCGATGCCGCTGTCACGCACGACAAAACGCAGCATTACCTGCCGCTCATCTTCCTCAACGCTGCAGACATTCAGTGAAATCAAACCGGTTGGGGTAAACTTGATGGCGTTGCCTGCCAGATTATGAATGATCTGGCGCAGACGTCCCGCATCGCCTTTCAGTAACAGCGGAACATCCTTATCAATAGACGATTCAAATGCCAGCCCCTTCTCCCTGGAATGGAGGGTGAGCAGGTTGACCGTACCGGTTATCTCTGTCTGAAGATCAAAGTCATAATTTTCAAGTCTAATCTTATGTGCTTCAATTTTGGAAAGGTCAAGAATATCACTGAGAAGCTGTACCAGGGATCTGCCAGAATATTTCAGCGAATCGATGTAGTGCCGCTGTTCCTCGTTCAGATCGGTCATTGACAGAAGCTGTGCCATACCGATGATACCGTTGACGGGGGTGCGGATCTCGTGGCTCATGGTTGCAAGAAACCGGTTCTTGGCAACAGTGGCGGCTTCAGCAGCGCTTTTTGCCTGACGCAGCGCATCCTGAATCAGCTTGAGCTGTGTAATGTCTGTATGGGCAATGACGACACCATGGCGGTTTCCCTTCAATCTTGAAACGGTCATGATAAACCAGCGCTGCTCATCGGGAGAATGGCAGGGGTACTCCATGTTGAAAAAATCATTCTCGCTCCGTAACACCTCACGTATGCCGGCAAAAGCAGCTTTGGCTTCTTCATCACTTTCAGGATCAAGATTGTCACCCGTGCAGACAGTCAGATAATTTTCACCGATACAGTCTGGAATTGCTGCCGTGAGAGCGTTTTCACGCGCAAAGCGTTTCCATGACTCGTTGACCGAGAGAATAATGCCGTCAGCGTCAAGAACCGCTATATGTGACGTCAAAGAGTCAATCACGTCAAGGGTGAACCGCTCGCTTTCCCGCAGCTCTTGCGTCCGATCCTCCACCTGTTGTTCGAGTGAATCATTTATCTGCTGTGTCTCACAGAACTGTTCCGACAAAGATTCCGCCATCTCCCTGAAATTCTTGACGAGATGGTCTATCTCCCTGATAACGCTTTCCGGCCAGTCGATATTGACGTCACCCCGCGCCAGCCGTGATGGGAACTCGTATGTAATCGTCCGAAGCTCTGCAAGCCTGACGACAATCTTTCGGCCCAGAAATTCGGCCAGTGCCAGCGCTGCAAGCAAAACCACCAGAAGCATCGCAAGCCTTCCGGTAAAACTGGTGTAGAGCTGCTTCTGAAAAGGAGCCACCGGCTGCTCCAGGATCAATCGCCATTCGCCCAGATCGCCGATGCCGGACTCAGAAACGTAGAACGATTTCGCCCAGCGTTCCGTTAAGGGTGTGTTGGGCGGCAGCGTCGGAATCCACTGGCTGTTACCGTTATCAAACAGTTTCAGCATCCCTGAGCCGCGCACAAATGGCTTCGTGACTGTCTGCTCCGGCCGGTTGCTCATGATCACGGCGCCTCTGCCATCCAGCAGTGTGTAGAACGATGAGTGCCGATCAATATAGAGGTCGAGAAACTTCCGAATCTGCTCCAGATCCAGAATGCCCGCGACATAGCCTTCAAAAGTGCCCTGAACTACCACCGGTGCCAGCAACGCAACCATTTGCTCACGGGTGCCGGATCTGCTCCAGATCATCTCTGACAGCATGGGTTTGAGTGCCGTTTTCAGCTTTGGCAAGTAAGGACGATCAGCGAAGTTTTTACCGATATTGCTCTGCCCCAGATCATCGAGCAGCGGGAAATAGGCGACGGCCATGGCATTTTTATCAGCCAGTGCAACCCGTCGCAGATTGGCGTCCGACTTTACCGCCTGTTCCAGATAGGACTGCATCTCGCCGGGACGTCGTGTTGCGGCCATATCCGCCAGATTGGTAATAGAGCTCTTTCGGTTGGACAGCCATGTTGACAGACGCTGATTCACACGCCGGCTGTCCTGGGCAAGAATAGTGCGAATACGCTGGTCGGTTTCATTGAAATCGTTTCTGCTGGAAACCGCCAGAAGAAGCAGAGTGGGCAAAAGAACGAAAAGGGAGAGCAGGTTGCTGATAATCTCACGAAACGAGATGACCGGCAGTTGCCGATACAGTGCAATGCCGCTGAAAATAAGGCGGGCAGCAAGGGCATTGGAAATGCCGTTGACCATATCCTTTGCCATGATGAAACCTGTGGTGCTCAGGGGAACATGCATGACAATGTGGTAGAAGAGAAAAACCAGGGGCATGCCGATGACGAGCCAGTACAGCGCATCGGCCAGCACCAGCCCGATTTTGCGGCGACCGCTGAGCCAACCGACGAATGCAACCTCTCCGGTCATTATGATGATGGCGTAGGGGTGTCCCCAGCTGTAGTAGAGATAGCTGCTGCAGCAGAGAGCGACGATAATCGCGCGACCGATGCCCAGATACTGCAAGGCAAGCAGTGAGAAGATGCTGCCGAAGAGGAATTCTGCGTTAAAGAAGATCGGGAATTTGAAATAGTTTCCAGCCAGAGCGGCGACAATCAGTCCCAGCACCTGGAGGAAGCGGACAGATTGCGTGATGGAAGAATTGTCGGTCGGAGTGGGCGTCATATTGCTATCCCCTCAAAAAAACGGACAAACAGATGCTGATAATTCTATCGCACTTTCTGCAGATTACAACTACGCCCGATTCATGCCTATCATTCTCCGCACGACATCCCGCAGTTCGGCGGGTTTGTAGGGTTTGTGAACAAATCCGGCATGCGGGTCATTTTCGATAACATCAGACACCGATTCAACTCCATAGCCGCTGCAGATGATTATGGGCAGGTTTCGGGAGATCGCGCGCAGTTCATGATAGGCCTCGATGCCCCCCATTTCGGGCATGATCAGATCGAGCAGAATCAGATCGATCTCACTGCCGCGATTACGGTAGATTTCAAGCGCTTCGCGACCATTCTGAGCGGTAACAGGGGAGAAACCCAGCGCTTCCAGGAGGGATTCTCCCATATTGCGCAGCATCTCCTCGTCATCAACCAGCATGATGGTGCCGCCCGCTTCTTCCAGTGGTGTCAATTCTGCAGTATCGACATCTGCAGGACCGGAGGAATCCGGCACCGGGAAAAATATCCTGAATGTCGTACCGACACCCGGAAAGCTGGTCAACTGCAACATGCCTTCATGTGAGGCGATAATGCCGCGTATGGCCGACATACCCAGGCCGCGACCGGTAAACTTGGTGGTAAAGAAGGGCTCGAAGATCCGATTCCGGGTCTCCTCATCCATGCCGCTGCCGGTGTCGGAAACCTCCAGGCAGACATACCGGCCGACGGTGAAAACAGTGCCGAAGGTATCGATTTCTTCACTGCCCGGTACGACGGTCTGGTTTGACAACACAACCGTGATGACGCCGTTCTGGTCGCCGATGGCCTCGGTAGCGTTGATAATCAGGTTCATGACAATCTGCTGTATCTGGCCGATGTCCCCTTTGATATGAGGGATGCGCTGCCGCAGGTCGAGATTTATGGTCACGTTTTTATTGGTGGCAGCCTGAAGCATCCTGACCACTTCGTCCACCAGCATCCACAGATTGATCCGTGTCTGAACCAGCGGGCTCTTGCCGGCGTATGTCAGCATCTGGCGACAGAGTTCGGCCGCCCTGCTGGCAGCGGTTTCAATCTGCCGGAATGAAGCCTGATACGCCTCCTGTGTGGCAAAACTTTCCCGGGCCAGATAGCATTGACCCAGGATAAGTGTCAGAATGTTATTGAAATCATGGGCTACTCCGCCGGCGAGAACGCCCAGGCTTTCAAGCTTCTGCGCCTGATGGAACTGCTGTTCAAGCTGCTGACGCGTTTCTTCCGCCTGCCTGCGCTCGGTGATGTCACGCGACACCACCACAAGGCATTTGCGCTGTCCGTCTTCCTCGAAGAGCGGCACCTTGATAACCTCAAAATCTCTGTATTCACCATCCAGGGTCGGCACGCGTTCTTCAAAATGCAGGGGAGATCCCTCTTGCCAGGCCTGCTCATCCGTCTCGTAGCACGTCTCAAACACATCGCGCATCCCAGGCTGCAGGAGTATAAGATCCTTTTCGTTTTTTCCCTGCCAGGCCAGACCGGTCAGGCGGAACAGTTCAATACCGATTTTATTCGCAATTTGCCAGCGGCCATACCCGTCTTTCATCAGGATCGAAGCCGGGATGGTTTCAATCAGCGTTGAAAGCTGCTGTTTGCTTGAATTCAGGGCTTCTTCCGCTCGCCTGCGCTCGGTGATATCCCGAAACTCGATGACCCGCGCAGCGTGCCCCCTGTAAGGTATATTTTTCCCATTAACGGCTAGGGGATAGCGCGTGCCATCCTTGCGGATACCGGTAACTTCGTAGCGTTTCTCAAAGCCTGACAGCATGTTCTTTCGCACCAGTTCGAGGGATTCCGGAGCAATCAGTCGGAGTCCATCCATGTCGATCATCTCTTCAATAGTGTACCCTGTCATGTCCGACAGACCCTGGTTGCAGTCTTTGATACAGCCGTTGTCGTGAATCAGAATACCGCCGAAAGAGGCGTTATGAAGGGTATGAAAGCGCTCCTCACTCTCCTTCAGGCTGTTACGTTCATCGCGTAGTAGCGTCATCGTCCCTGAAATTTTACGAGAGCCGAACCAGATCATTGCAATGCCCACAAGCCAGACAAAAACATGGATAAAGGCGACCCGGCGTATCTGGCTGCCCATGGCCTGTACCACCGGTGTCAGTGGAAGGGTTACGCTGATCCCGCCGCGTTTGTCCCCTTCTTTGTATCCCTGTGCGGCATGACAGGAGAGACAGGGTTTTTCCGCGATCAGAGGGCGCATGAAACGCAGGTAGGGCTTGCCGTTCTGCTGTATCTGCTCCACAACTTCCGGTAGGCTTTGTTCAAACCGTGTGAGAGCCTGCCTCTCCCAGGCGTCCGGGGCATTTTCCGGGCGAATCGGATTAAGACTGGTAATGTGCCCCTGAATCTTATCAGGTTGCTCCTGCGCCAGCTCGAATATCTGGCGGGTCATATAGGCAGGGTTGATCATGGTGAGAGGTCTGCCGGATGGCGTGACGATGTCGCGTTCGGGAATACCCGAAAGATAGGGATTGGGAGGTGTCGCCGGGGTTTGCGGCACATAGACGCCGCCGTGCCGTGCGGCCCATCGACGGAAAAGCAGATCTTTTTCAAAGGAGGCCACAGCCATGCTCCGGCCGATCTCGATGACAACCTGTCGGTGATCAAACGCATAGAGCATGAACAGACCGGACAACAGCATGCTCCAGAGCAGGGCACATATCAGCCCGTAGCGACGAATTCTGGCAATCTCGTCGGTCGTGTGCACAAGATTATTGGTTGATGAATCCAAGGCAGCGCCCTTCCCTTCTCATCTCAAGGTAATTTCTGGCCATCGAATGTTAAACACAGAGACACAGAGGTCACAGAGAAAACAGTTATATAATCCCCTCCAGGGGACCGCCCTTAGCTCCCAGTTCATCAATCCTTCGTTCAACAGCGGGATCGTCCACCAGCAGCGGTGCGTGAAAAGGTTTTATTCGAGCATCGATCACCAGCGGCCCGTGGCAGCCCCAGTGACGGCCTGCCGTGTCGGTGTTGATGCCGTACACATCCGTGGCCGGATTGGAGCGGGTGAAGGTAACCCAGAGAAAATTATTCAATGTGGCGGCGGTAAAAGTGTCGTCATCGCAGACAACGATCAATGGGAACCCGCCGAAGCAGTCACGCTTTCCGTAAAAACCGCAGAACTCATCAAATACATCGTCACTCTCTCCCCTCCCCTGCCGGGACGCAGGCCCCCGGATGGCCAGTATGCCCGGCAGACAGACGGTGGCGGCGCCAAAACCGGCAGGGAATTCCAGGCCGGCGGGAACCTCCGTGGCCAGCGTTGCACGGACAGGCCCGGCTGCGGAGATAACAAGCTTGGAACCGTCGTTAAGGCCGCTTCCCGAATAGTCAAGCGTATCGATGGTGGTGCCGGTCTGGAAGTGCAGGTCTCTGCACCAGTTGGCCCGTTCCAGAATATGCATGAGAAAAGCTGCAATGTCATGGGTATGCAGAGAGGGGGCATCCTCCTGGGCGGCGATCAGAAGATACTTTGCCAGGGAGAGTTGACCCTGGCCGAGAATGGCATTGGCGATTGTCAGCAGTTCCCTGGGTTTACGCTCATCGGAATACGGGACATAGCGCTCGCTGGCGATGGCCAACAACAGCGGATGCACTCCCGCCGCATCCACGGCATGCACCTCTTTGACACCCGGAACAACGGTCGGGATCAGCGGGCCGGTCAGTTCGTGGATGAAGGATCCGAAACTGGTATCCTCCTGCGGCGGCCGCCCGACAGTGGTAAAGGGGAAGATGGCATCCCTGCGGTGATAAACCGCCTCGACCTGAATGAAGGGAAACGCGTGGGTCAGGCTGTAATAACCGAGATGGTCTCCAAATGGTCCTTCCGGCAGGGTCATGTGCGAGTCCACAACCCCGCAGATACAGAAATCGGCTTCGGCCGAGATCGGCAGGTGGCCGGGAACTCGTACCATCGGGATACGGTGACCGGCCAGCAGACCTGCAAACGCGAGTTCCGGCATCCCTTCCGGCAACGGCATGACTGCGGCCACGGTCATGGCCGGCGCTCCGCCGATGAAGACATTGACGCGCAACAGGTCGCCACGGGCAATGGCCTCCGCGTGATGGGCGCCGATACCGCGATGGATCTGGTAGTGCAGCCCGGCCTGCCTGTCAGGCTCATAACGGTTTCCGGAGATCTGCACCCGGTACATGCCCAGGTTGGATGTGCCGTAACCGGACTTGGCCGGACTCTCCGTGTAAACCTGGGGCAATGTGATGAAGGCGCCGCCGTCCATCGGCCATGAAACAAGCTGAGGCAGGTTTGAAAGCGACGTGCGGCACTCCAGAGCGACAGCGCTGAAAACGGTTTTGGGAAGCAGATTGAATGCCGCAAACGGCACCTTGATGGCGTCAAGCGGGTTTTTCAGGGCAGAGAAGGGATTGATCTTCAGATCCAGCAGTCGGCGGATATCATCCAGGGTGTCGCGGAAGATGAAGCGAGTGCGCTCCAGCGTGCCGAACAGATTCCCCAAAAACGGAAAGCCGCAGTTGAGCGGGTTGGTAAAGAGCAACGCCGGGCCACCGGCCTGATAGACACGCCGCTGCACCGCTCCGATCTCAAGCCGGGGATCAAGGGGCAGATCAATCCGCAGCAGCATCCCTCGCTTCTCAAGGTCGGACACACATTCCTGGAGATTGCGGTATCCCATCAAAAACCTGCCATGATCGATGTTTGGCTGCGATGACTGGTCATCAATGACCTCGGAAAATGAATGCTTGATTTGTGTATGTGTATCATTGTACTCACACAAATACAATCAGGTTTGATTTACTGTGGAGCTGTCATGCCCCGCTTGACCATCTTCAAAAAAATCATTGCCGTTACCCTGCTGCTCTCACTGCTGCCGCTGCTGGTGTCGTCGCTGATCCTGCTGTCGAACCTCGAATCCGTCAACAGCCGCCTGACGGGGGAGATTGCGGACACGTCCGACATCCAGGCCGCTGAGTCCCTGCAGATGCGTGCTCAGCATGTGGCGGAGACTATTGCCGATTTCCTCCATCAGTGCGAAAGCGACCTGCTGTACCTCGCACGTACCCCGCTGGAGAAACAGAATCTGCTCAACTTCCACACAACCCGGCGGGCCGAGATATGGAAACGGTTCGGCGCAACCGAGGAAATCAGGGAATTTGTGCCGCTCTACCGATCGATTGCCTTTATCGATGCACGCGGCAGGGAACAGCTCGTTATCAGGGATGGCAATCTCGTTGCGGAAAAAGATTTGCGTGATGTGTCCATACCGGCAGGCACCGAATTCAGGAGTGAGGATTATTTCAGCCGGATCAGAAAATTGAGACAGGGAGACATCTACGTTTCTCATTTGACCGGCTTCCATGTCTCGAAACAGGAACAACTGGCAGGGAAGGCCGATCCGGAAAGCGCATTCAATGGCGCAGTCTACGACGGCGTGATCCGGTTCGGCACTCCGCAATTTGACACTAAAGGGGCTTTCAAAGGAATGGTGGTGATCTCGCTTGACCACCAGCACCTGATGGAGTTTACCCAGCATATCGATCCAGGCCGCAATTTTTCCACCGTTTTCCCCTCCTACAAGAGCGGCAACTACGCCTTCCTCTTCGACGATGAGGGGTGGATCATCACCCACCCGAAATACTGGGACATCCGCGGCCTTGATCGTGAAGGCAAACCGGTTCCGGCTTACCGGGCGGACTCATCTCAGAAAGACATCGATGCCGGGAAAATTCCCTTCAACCTCGACCAGGCCGGTTTTATCCATCCCAACTATCCGAAGGTTGCGGCTGAGATCAGGAAACGCAAGACCGGTTACGTGGATATTACCAACGTCGGAGGCGCAAAAAAGATAATGTCCTTTGCCTCGATTCCCTACGACACAGGTGATTACAGCAGACATGGCGTTTTCGGCGGCGTGACCATCGGTTTCCAGGTCGATCAGTTTCATGATGCGGCCCGCAAGGGAAGCCGTCTGATCAACCGCGAACTACGCCAGCATCGCACCCTGAGTGCGTTCATCCTGCTCGCTACCGCGCTGGCCGCAGCCTTTTCCGCCTGGGTTCTTTCACGCGGCATTACACGGCCACTGCGTCAGTTGATCGATGGAGCCCGTCGTCTGGCAGAAGGCGACACCCGCAGCAGTGTCAGCGTTTCTTCAACCGATGAGCTCGGTGAATTGGCGGCCACCTTCAACATCATGTCCAAAGAGCTGGAAATCCGTAAGACCAGCCTGCTATCAACCCTTGATGAACTGAGACGTTCGCGTCTCGACATCATCGACGAGAGAAACTTCAGGGAGAGTATCCTTGAAAGTATCTCCAGCGCCATCGTAACATTCTCCTCCGATGGCCTGCTTACCTTCATAAACGGCACCGGCAGGTTTTTTCTCGGGAGCAGGATCAGCGTTGGCATGCATTACCGGGATGTTTTCACAGGCTGGGAAGATATGGAACAGCGTACTGAGCGCGTGATGACGCAACACAATTACGGACGACAGGCCCTGTATATCGAACGTCCAAACGGTATGACCCATTTTGATGTCGGTTTTTTCCCCATCGGCAGGGATGCCGAACGCGGCCTGACAGTCACCATGCGTAACGAGACCGAAAAGGAGAAACTGCGCGAAGAGATGATGCGGCTCGACCGGCTGGCCTCACTGGGCAAACTTTCGGCCGGTATTGCCCATGAGGTACGAAACCCGCTGACCGGCATATCACTGCTTCTGGATGATCTGCATGACAACGCAAACCTGGCGGCCAACGATCAGGATATGATAAAGAAGGCCCTGGCGGAGATCGAACGTGTTGAGCGACTGATAAGCGCGCTGCTGAACTATTCGTCACCGACACGGGCCGACTTCCGCATGAGCGATCTGAATGCTGTGGTCAATGACACTATTCTGCTCATGCGGCGGCAAAGCGAGCGGCAGCGGGTCGCTATCAGGTTCGATGCGGGGAACCTGCCTTCATTCCGCTTTGATCCGGAAAAGATCAAGCAGGCGGTGCTGAACATCATGAAAAATGCCCTTGAAGTTTTACCCGACAGCGGAGAAATTCACGTTACCACTACCCTGAACAGTGAGAACGTAGTTCTGGAAATCTCGGACAATGGCCCCGGTATCCGTGACGATGATCTCCCGCTGATCTTCGAGCCTTTCTTTACCCGAAAGGGCGCCGGAACAGGTCTGGGGCTCTCGATCACCCAGCGGATCATCGAGGAACATCACGGCCGGATCAGCGCTGAAAGTCCGCCTGAAACCGGAACGGTTTTCAGGCTGGAATTGCCGCTGACAAGCTGATCAAAAGGATAACCATGGAAAAGATACTGATCATTGATGACGAGTCTTTTATCTGTGAAAACGTCGAACGCATCCTGGGTGATGAAGGGTATCGGGTCTGTTCGGCTGCAACAGGCAGTTCGGCCCGTGAAGTCGTTCTGGCAAACGATATCGACCTTGCCCTACTCGACCTGAATCTGGGAACGGAAAACGGTATTGATGTTCTGAAGAGCCTCAAGGAGATCGATCCCGAACTGCTGGTGATCATCATAACCGGATATGGTTCGGTGGAGAGCGCCGTGGATGCCCTTAAACTGGGTGCTTTCCACTACATGAAAAAACCTTTTAAAGCTGATGCTTTGAGGATAATAGTTAAACTTGCACTTCAGACACAGACACTCAAACGCGAGGTGCGAAACCTCAAACGCACCGATGGTTTTCATGCGGGCGGTTTTCCCATGATCGGGATCAGCAAGGCATTCGGAGAGGTTGTTGACCAGGTGCGCGAGATCGCCCGGATCCCCTCCACCGTGCTGATAACGGGAGAATCGGGCACCGGCAAGGAACTGGTTGCCCGGGCCATCCATGATATTTCGGATCGCAAGGACGCCGCTTTTGTGGCTATCAATTGCGCCTCACTGCCGGCCAGCCTGCTCGAAAGCGAGCTGTTCGGCCATGAAAAGGGTTCCTTCACCAATGCAACCAGCCGCAAACCGGGCTTGTTTGAGGAGGCCCATCTGGGCACGATCTTTCTGGACGAGATCGGTGAAATGGATATGACCATGCAGGCCAAACTGCTGCGGGTCTTGCAGGAGCGCACCATGCGCCGGGTGGGTGGTCTCAAGGATATCGCCATTGATGTACGGGTTATTGCCGCCACCAATCGTAACGTGCAGGACAGAATCACCAAGGGGACGTTTCGCGAAGATCTCTTCTACCGGCTCAATGTTTTTCCGATTCACATCCCGCCGCTTCGTGAACGAAAGGACGACATACCCCCCCTGGCAACGTATTTTCTTGACAACTTCAGCAGGGCTTTCGGGCGTGACTTCCACAAAATTTCACCGGAAGCATCCGAGCTCATGTCCCGCTATACGTGGCCGGGAAATATTCGCGAACTGAGAAACGTCATTGAGCGCATCTGCATCATGAGGCATGGCCCCGCCCTCCTCTCCGAGGATCTTCCCCAGGAGATTCGTGGCGCTGCCAGGAGCGAATTCGCTGAAGTAAATTCCGGAACATCACAGATCCCCCACCTCCGGGATGATTGCGGACTTGAAGAAGCGGTAATGGAATTTGAAAAGGCCCTTATCAGTCAGGCTCTGAAAAAGTCAGCCAACAATGTGCTTAAAACCGCATCCATCCTCAAAATCCCTCGGGGAACCCTGCGCTATAAGATGGATAAGTACGGGTTGTAATAGTTTATGTATCTGAAATATATATACTTTTTATCAAGTTACTGTCAATAGGTACTAAATAGGTTCTATCAGATATGTGTATGCAGTAAAGAGGGCGGCAACATGATAAAGACAAGGGTATTCATTCAGACAGTTGAAAACAACAGCGTGCTGGATGCTTCGATATTTGACGCCCTTACCCTTTCGACAAGAGCCTCGAATGTCATGAGGAATTACGGAATAGAAACCGTTCGTGACCTGGTCACCATTGTCGGCTCACATAATAACTGGCTCACCAAGTTGCAGAACTGCGGCAAGGCCACTACTGCGGAAATAGCGAAAGCAATGGAGTCGGCGGGGTTTAGGTATACGGGCTAGTAGCTTTTCAATTTTAAAAAACATGTTTGACTTCAACGCTAGTAATGATATAAGAACGAAAATATGGCATTTATAAAAAACAACATACGATTTCTGATTTATGGTGTTGGATCTCTTATCAGCATTTTCCCTCAAGTCGAGGGGAGAAAGCCAACGGTAAGAACCTATAGACCTGCCAAAACCGTTGAAGAAGCTTTTAGGGGTGACTGGGCACGTCTTGGCGTTGACATGAACAAAGCCGTTAAAAAAGTCATGCAGAATGACAAAGCATAACATTCCGTCCAATCCCAATAAGCACAAACAATCCCCCGCACATATTCAAGTTAACCACGTCCAGGCTTCTACTTTTTCGGGGCCTCTGCCACCTCCTGAAATCATGGAAGGCTACAATCGCATTGTGCCGAACGCTGCCGAACGAATAATAGCGGTTTTCGAGACAGAGGTTAAACATCGCCATGAGCTTGAACGACTGCAAGCAATCGGCGACGAAAAGGATAGATCTCGTTCTTTGTCTCTTGTGTTCAGCGGTCAGATATTTGGTTTCTTACTCGCGCTTGCCTTTATCGTATCAGGGGCTTTCCTTATTTTTCACGATAAACAGATATCAGGCACAGTAATCAGCACGACTGCCATGCTTGGTATTGTAGCCGCGTTTCTAAGGTCTAAAAAGAAAGTTTGATCTCGCGCACGCGCGCGTACATCCCAACCAGATGCTTCTCTTCCGTTTTATCGTCTTCTGCTAACGGGACGGAAGATCACCGGGGGCCGTTGATTCACCCCCGGTGCATCTTTCTGTTATGTGATGGGGCATTAGTCTGGAGCGGGTAATAGTTTCGGCAAAAATTGCAGGGCTTTTGGGTCTTTATCTTTAAAATATTGGACTGCTTTGTTAGGCATCCAAGTATCTCTAAAGTATAGCCTAAAATCAGTAAGAACATCATTGAGGTAAAGTTTGGCATACACAACACGACCATCATCAAATCTGTGTGCATACGTAGGAAGGGAGTCCGTGTCTATGTTTTTAACATCTCTCAGCCACTTGCAGAACATTCTGCCTGTTGAAATATCTGGAGCCATATCATCTGGAATAGTGTATCCGGCTGATTCAAGTGGCGCGATCAAGCCGAAAATCATTTCATTCAACATTGAAAAATGTGTCGGGGGGATTGCTGTCCTATTGGCGATGTATCTTTGGATATGGTACGGCAGTCCGGCTGGTTTTGCGGTCCCATTTGCCCACTCTCGCACCCATTTTGACACTTGGACTGCAAACTTAGGAGAACACCATTGGCCAAGATTTATTGCAACGTCTGGATGTACCCATGTTCCTTTTAGGTCGTTTGAACCACCCGTAACTGATTGAACTAACTCCGTTATGGGAATTCCCATAGACCCAGATAGTTCTTCTAAAAACTCTTGGGTGTTTTTTAACCGAGAATAGTCGGCAAATAATTTACCCACAGCTTTACACATAGCAGTTGCATTAACGTAGCCGTCGATTGCCCTTTGATTTATGAGCGTGTTTTCTACTTCGTGGGGTATTAGGGCTAGTTCAAGCTGGGTAGGTTTTTTCATTTGGAATCCTCCTTTTTAATGGGAGGAATATTAACACAAGTCAAGTTCCAAGGATAGTTCGATTTTTTTATTCACATAACAATCATCTAACCCGCCTTCACTGCATTTCAATAATCAATCCCACACAAAAAATATTCCTCCTCAAAATAACCGGCGGCTAATTAATTATTCCCCGAATCCACGTGTCATTGTGTGTCACACATTGACCACATTGGTTTAACTATGACCGACCTTCACAAACTATGGAAAGCATATTGGAAGGCGGATCGGAAATGGTGGGACACTTGGGACTACTTAGACCCCCGCGCAAAACGGCCATCAGGACAGCCAGAATATCCCGACGAGCTCAGGCACATGACATGCGGGGCAAAGACCAGGGCAGGAACACCATGCAAGCGCAAAGACCTTTACAACAGCGGACGGTGCCGACTTCACGGTGGATTGTCAACCGGCCCAAGGACAAAGCGGGGGAAGCGTCGAGTCCGATACAACGCGAGAAAGAAAACAGAGCCCATGATGACCGGGTAAAAACTAACATACTAACATATCGAGCCCTGCATCAGAAATGTTGCGGGGTTTTTTTGCGTCAAAGTCCATGAACACCATACAATACCTTACAATATTGTCTCCTTCTGGTAAAATTCATGCTTCAAAATGCTTCAATTTACGTTGAAAAATATTGAAAGTTTCGGCGCTGATTTTGGCAATATAAAACCGCAGGGGAGCGCATAAATACTGAGCTGGGATACCATGTTATGAGGCTGTTAGACAGTGGTTATTTTTTTCAAATCCCTTAGGATTCTCTCGATGGTACTGAATTTGACAGGTGTTTGCTTACCAATGAATGTCACTTCTTTTTGGTTTTCGTCAACATAAGAAACGTTGCCGCTCACGCCATACTTTTTGAACTTGTTTATAATATCATTAACAGTAATGACTTTACGATTTTCTCCAATTAGATCATCAAGCGCCGTTTGAACAGCCTCTGTTGTGTCAAAACTCCTTTTCGTACGGGGTTTACGGGTTCCGTCCTTCATTTTTTTACTATGAGCTGCTAGGGGCTCCATGAGTC
The DNA here is from genome assembly GCA_903868145.1 of uncultured Desulfuromonadales bacterium. Classification (GTDB taxonomy): domain Bacteria; phylum Desulfobacterota; class Desulfuromonadia; order Geobacterales; family Pseudopelobacteraceae; genus CAIPTY01. The sequence continues at coordinate 63,089 of CAIPTY010000083.1, forward strand.
GAGTACCCATAACAGGAAGAGTTAAGCCTATATTAAGGCCAAGTAGAAATACGTCCTGCATGAACCCGTGAACGTCTTTTAAATATGCTTCTTGAGGATGAGGGCCAGGGTATTGTTTTTGGAATTGGCGAATATGAGAGAGGGCAAGTATGGTGCTAATCTGGTAATGATCAAGTTGGTATAGGTGTTCCATTACTCGGTGAAATGTATCAGCGGGGATTTGAGAGGCTTTCAGAAGGCAGTCTTCAATAGCTTCGGGGCGCAAGTAAGGAGAAATTACACTGTAGAAAAATTGATCCAGTGATACAAGTTCGCTGTCGGTGATCTTCATACCGCTCTCCTAACGGCTCCAAGTTAATCCGGGGCAGGCTGGTGGAGTGCCAGCTTTTCGAGTGGCCGCCCTAGCCCCGGAAAGTGAAAATTACAACAGCCGCCTGTAATCACAATGCAGGTTTTCAGCAAGTTTCCTTGCTCTGTCCTTACCAATGATCCGCTTGCCCCGCTCAATCTCACTGATATGCCGCTGCGGTATTCCAGTCAGTTCGGCAAGCTGTGTCTGCGTCAAGCCTTCCCTGTGACGGTACCCGCTGATAAGAGTACCCGCTTCATTGTCCTTGAACTCGGGGAAGGCCTGGTGCCAGGGGATACTATCCGAAGACTCAGAGAGGCCAATCTGGGCGGCATATCTGCGAAGTTCCTGAAGCTTCTTGGCTGGCCCTGCAAAATGGACTGTTTCAGTACGGTGCTTTTTCGTGCGTTCCAACATACGTGACCTCCACAAGCTTTACTTTCTTGTCGCATTCTTCCCATACAGCAACATACGTCGGATTACCCTTTTTCAAGTGACAATGATGCCTCCCGCCTGTCAACTTCCCATAATTAGGCCAATCACCACGGACAGGGCCACCAGCTTCAATATCATCTATGAGGGCGTACAATATTTGTCTGACGGGCTTTGAAAGCTTGGCTTTCTGCTTCTGAGCGCTGCGGGTCATATTGACTACCCATGGCATAAATTATACCTTTCTTGTGTATAGTTCAAGTACATTTTCGGGGTATAGTGTCTGCCCGATTTCGGACGCCAATGAAATACAATCACTCAGCAACCAACAAATTTGCCCAATCGTTTTTTTACCACCGTCAGGACGGGTTGCCGAAAGTTCATATGCCGCTATCAGAAGTGCATAGAGGTGGTCGAACTCTAAGCTGATATCTGGAAGTTCTTTTTTATCGCTCATGCCACACCTCCCCGGCCGAGGTTGTCGGAAATTTTTTCCAAGTCATCAAGCGGCTCCCGCATACCCAGCGCAAGGTTATCCAACAGAATGTCCAAACCAGAAGGATCATTACTATTGATCAATAAGGTTGACAGAGTCTCTATCCCGGAGGCTTGCATGCGTAACTTATGATGGATTTTAGAAAGCCGGTTTTGAATACTTTCTTCTGGGGGTATTTGGGTTTTCATGCTTCACCTCCAGAAAACACCTTAATCTTTTCAACAATCGTGTGCACATCAGACCATGTTCCTGGGTTGCCCCAATTAAAGGGGTCATTGCCCTCCAAGGCCCTGTACAGATCATGCTTGCCCCTAACATAACAAACCGTATCAAACAACTGATCAATATCCTTTTGCGTGGTGTGCCTGCCTACTATGATAGACGGTCTACGGGCGTTAGTGTCATCATCTTGGGGGAAACATGTGGTATGGGTATTGGCCTCTAGATGATGGAAAATAATTCTAACGCCGTGAAGATAGGTTTCTTCCTGCTGACTAAAATCTGCCGTGCCTACCGTAAAGTCTGTTGTGTCCAGCGCCTTTTCCATGATACTCTCCTTCGTGAGTGTGGTTCCCCCTAAGGGGTGCTACTTGGCCCTTCACCTGTTCGCGCAAGTGAGGGGCTTTTTCATTATGCCGCCTTCTGTACCAACTGAATAACCTTTCCGTTGTTCGTCTGCTTTGCAAGCTTAAGTATCTCCCTGGCGATCTTCTCCATGGGTGACCGAAGATTCTCTATCGCATGATGCACATAATGCTTGCCGGTCACGTCCTGTGACTTGTGGTTTGTGAGAGCGTTAACCATCCATACGTTATAGCCCAACTGGCTGGCGATCGTCGTGAACGTGCGCCGGATATCATGAAGCGTGTAGCTGAATTTATGAAGCCGTTTAAGTTCATTGATAAAATGCTGAGAATTGAACAGGTGGCCTTTCTTGCCGCTGCCGGGGAAGACATAACGCTCCCCTGCCCCGTATCGCGCCCTGCGGTCACTGAGAAGTTGGAATAGAACTGAGGGCAATGGTAGCGTATGGTCGAGACCGTTCTTTGTGTCCAACACGGTCAATGTCTTGTTCTTAAAGTCCACATATTCCCACTCAAGAGTCAGGGCTTCATTCTTCCGAAGTCCGGTAAACAGCACCAACATGAGATAATCGCGCCCGTGGTCTCCGGTAGGAAACTCATCTACGGCCTTGTACCATCTCGGAAAATCCTCATCCTTGATAATCTTTTTGCGGGGTTCTTCCTTGTGCCACTTTTTGAGGGCACTCAGAATAGTGACAGGGTTTTTTACGGGGATTTCGTAACTGGCTTTGGAATAATTGAGGATGGAGCGTAAAAGCCTTAATACTTGATTTGCCGATACCTTACCATATGATACTGAAATCTTATCATGAAGGGCTCTAACCATGGTTTCGGTAATCTCATTTACTTGACGAGTCTTCCAGTGTACAAGATGTTGCTTGAATCTCTGTTCATAATAATCCCGAGTAGTCTGTGATATTTCATTATTATCTTTGATCATATTTTCAAAAACGGTACCTAACGTGATTTCAGAATCATCTTTACGCTTCTGCTTCTTCACATTCGGATTAACCCCCTTCTGCATATCGAGCAAAAGGGATCGGGCTTCTTTGCGGGCATCGTCAACATTCATTACAGGGAATACACCAACAGTGGAACGCACCTTTTTTCTGTCCACATACCGCATGACAAAGAACGTCTTACGCTTGTTTGATACCCGTATGCCTAACCCAGGCATTTCGGTGTCCCAGATATCTACCTGTGCCTTTCCCAGTTCAGGCTCAAGAGCTTTGATCCTTGCCATGGTGAAATTGATCTTCATAGTATCCCCCTTTTTGGCAGTACCTAAGCAAACTAGGTACTATTTAGGTACCACAAACAATCAAATTCAGTCAAACAAAATCAAACTCAGTTAAATTATTATTTGTTTTATTAGGTGTTTATAGATGTCTATTTGGCAGGATCAAAGCTACAATATATAATGGATAAGTACGGGTTGTAACGCATTAACTTATCGATAATATTCTTTAGGTACTAACTAGGTACTTTTGCAGGTCAAAGAGGAAGTGTGATCTGGATCGGTGGTGATCTTTTGAAATAGCAACCGAACTTTCACCTGCCTAAAAAGGCTTTCATTGCCTATTTCCCGCTTGTCGCGCATACCGTATCTTTACCTTCCCTCCGTCTGCCCACTCGTTATGGTCCCCCTCTATTGTATGGAAGAGAGCGGCAGGTATGCTGTCGGCAAGTGTTTTGGCGTGGATAATCGGAATGATAGTATCTGCTTTCGCCGCAATAAGTTCAAGTTGCCCTTTGTAACCCCTCAATGCATTGACGTTATCCCAGTTGTCGCGCAGCAAAAGTTTCACCGGCAGGAACGGATAGTATCGGCCAGCGACAGCGGCAAGCGTATCGAATGGAAGGATCAGAACGATCTTGTCCGGTGGTAGGGGATTCGAGGCCAGATAAGCCGCCGGACCGCATCCTATGGACTCAGCCGCTACACAAATAGCTGCGTGTGGAAATTGAGCCTTGAGTAGTTCAAATGCGCGCCGTGCCGCGTCATTGAAAGCAGACATTGACGGAGATCCAGGGCGTGAGCCGTACCCTGGGTACTCCAGAATGAAGACTGAATCCCGGGAGGAAAATGAGGGGAGTACATATGTTCGATCACTTGCCTGCCCTGCATTGCCATGCAGAAACAGCCAGATTGTCTCGGGTGATGCTACTTGTCTGGCATAGCCGATCAGTTGTCCTGCATCCTTCCATTCTGTCAACCCGCTATTTTCGAGGTGGTGAGTGGGGATGTATATGAGTTTACGCTGGAATAGAGCGCATCCGATAAGAAGAGTCAAATAACCAGCGACACAAAGCAACAGGATGCGAATCACTGGTTCGATCCTAACCATGCGGCACCAAATACTCCGGCAGAGTCACCTAACTGGTTTTTCAGGATGGGTGTATGCAGGTTATCATGAAAGGCATAGATAACCGTACTCGAGGTTTTCATCTTGATCTCTCTTCTCGTTATATTTTCATTTACATTCATATTTCTGCAAAGTACTATATGCGCATAAATAACATACATAAGGAGTGCGTATGCCATCAGTAGCTTTACAAGCAGCCCCTCAAAAAAAATCCACCAACCTGAGTATTAACAGCGATCTGTTACGTCGTGCCCGCGCCAATAAAATAAACCTATCCAGAACACTTGAAGAGCGTTTGACAGAGATTTTACGGGAGCAGGAACGTGAAACCTGGCGTCTTGAAAATGCCGATGCAATCAATGACTATAATGCCAGGATTGAGAAAAGCGGCGTATTCAGCGACGGACTGAGGAGCTTCTGATGGCACAGTTCGATGTGTACGAAAATCCAAATCCGGCATCTCAAAAGTCAATCCCCTATCTTCTTGATGTCCAGACAGACCTGCTTGACACCCTTGCCACTCGTGTTGTTGTTCCTCTGGTTGCCGCAGCGACCATGCCGACACCGGGGCGTCACCTGAACCCGGAGTTCAGAATCGGTGAAACCGTGTTCCTCATGTCCACTGCTGAAATTGCCGGGGTTTCAGTCAAAAGCCTCGGCAAGAAAGTCTGTTCAATAAAAGAATACCGTAACGAGATTATTGCGGCTCTTGACTTTCTGATTACGGGGATTTAGATGTGGATCAAAGTCACAATACAATAATGGATAAGTACTGACTATAACAATGCTATATGATTCATGTACATGCCGGTTGCAGACAGGTGTTCCTTGGCATCGCACCCCATGAATACTCCGGAAGAGCGACCGGAACTCCTGGAGGGGGGTGTCTGCATCGGAACCCCCACCTTCCGGCGGGTTAACCTGTCGCTGTTCTGTGCCGGTTTCGTCACATTTATAACCCTTTACGATGTTCAGCCGCTCCTCCCGAAATTCGCCGCCGAGTTTGGCGTATCACCCGCCCGAGCCAGTCTGCCGCTCTCGTTTTCCACCGCCTCACTTGCACTGGGAATGCTGCTGGCGGGCACCATATCTGAAACACTGGGGCGGCGCCTTGTCATGACCGGGGCCCTGTTCATGGCTTCATTCCTGGCACTCGCCACTTTTTTCAGTCACACCTTTGAATCCCTGCTTGTTCTGCGTCTGGCACAGGGGATCGTGCTGGCCGGGGTTCCGTCAGTGGCTATGGCCTATCTGGGGGAGGAGATGGATCTCAACTCCATCGGCCATGCAATGGGACTGTACATCAGCGGCAATGCCCTGGGCGGCATGACAGGGCGCATCGGCACCGCCCTGCTGTGCGATTACATGTCCTGGCAGAAGGCCATCGGCGTGGTCGGGATTATCAGTCTGCTGCTGAGTCTGGTGTTTCTTATCTACCTGCCCACTTCCAGCAACTTCCGGCAAAGACCATTTCAGATACGCTATCTGTTCACATCTCTCTACCAGCACCTGCTGGATCCGGGTCTGCTCTGCCTGTACGGCCTGGCGTTCCTCTCCATGGGGGGATTCGTCTCGCTCTACAACTATATAGGATTTCGCCTGCTGGCACCCCCTTACGGGCTTGGCCAGTTTCAGGTCAGTCTGATCTTTCTGGTCTACCTGCTGGGTTCGTTCAGTTCTGGCATCGTGGGGAGGATGATCCAGCGATTCGGCCGTCCTTTCATGATTCGCCTGACGCTGTCGGTCATGCTGAGCGGCACCCTGATAACACTGTCAGGCTGGCTCCCCCTGATCGTGAGCGGTGTCGGCATCTTCACCTGCGGTTTTTTCAGCGCTCACGCCATCGCGTCCAGTTGGGTCGGTCGGCGCGCCGCAACGGCAAAAGCCCAGGCATCATCCCTGTACCTTTTTTCCTACTACCTGGGATCAAGCATATCCGGCACGGCGGGCGGATGGTTCTGGTCTCAGTATGGCTGGAATGGGGTTGCTGCCATGATTACCGTGTTAATCGTGGCCGCCTTCGTAGTTTCAACACTGTTACTCCGAATGCCGGTCAGGGATTAAATCTGACGACTGCAATTGATTTCTCTGCGTTCTCCGTGCCTCAGTGGTAAACCGTTTTTTAACCTACAACATTCATTAAGATGGCGGTTTTCCGCCATATCTGTTGGCCAGTTTTAGCCAATCCCAGTCTATCTTTCCTCCCAGTCTGCCGTGTATTCACAAAAATAAAACATCATATCAGCATGTTAACTCAGATGACTTTTTTGGCACTACCATTGCAGACACTGATTCATAACGTATTGTATACAAACCTGCAAACCACTGAAAATAAGTCAACACCATCCCACAGGAGGAAATCGCATGAAACTGAATACCTGTTTTAAAAGTCTTGTTGTCGGGGCATTTGCACTTGCCCTTCCGCTATCCGCCCAGGCCGCGCCGATTGTGATCAAGTTCAGTCATGTCGTTGCGCAGCACACCCCTAAAGGCCAGGCGGCCGATTATTTCAAGAAGCTGGCCGAAGAGCGCACAAAGGGTGCGGTCAAGATTGAAGTCTACCCGAACAGCCAGTTGTACAAGGACAAGGAAGAGATGGAGGCACTGCAGCTTGGCGCCGTGCAGATGCTGGCACCTTCACTGGCCAAGTTTGCCCCTCTGGGCGTAAAAGAGTTTGAAGTATTCGATCTGCCCTTTATCTTTGACAATTACGCAGAGCTGCACAAGGTTACCCAGGGACCGATTGGCGCCAAGCTGCTCAAAAAACTGGAGCCGAAAGGCATTCAGGGCCTGGCATACTGGGATAACGGATTCAAGGTGATGAGCGCAAATAAGCCGCTCAAGACACCGGAAGACTTCAAAGGACAGAAAATGCGCATACAGTCATCCAAGGTGCTTGATTCCCAGATGCGCTCCATGGGCGCAAATCCCCAGAGTCTTGCTTTTTCGGAAGTCTATCAGGCTCTGCAGACAGGTGTTGTCAATGGAACTGAAAACCCCCCTTCAAATCTCTATACACAGAAGATGCATGAAGTTCAGAAATACGTAACCCTTTCTGACCACGGTTACCTGGGCTATGCCGTTATCGTTAACAAAAAGTTCTGGGCCGGGCTGCCAGCCAATATCCGCACGACGCTTGAAGGCGCCATGAAGGATGCAACCAAGTACGCCAATGATATAGCCAAGAAAGACAATGATGAAGCGCTCGCGGCCGTGAAGAAATCAGGCAAATCACAATTCGTTACTCTAACCCCCCAGCAGCGTGCGGCCTGGAGAAAAACCATGGATAAGGCTCACAAGGAACATACCAGCCGTATCGGTGCCGACCTGGTAAAGGAAGTCTATAAGGAAACCGGCTACAGCCCCAACTAACGGGTCGTCGACGAAACTCTCCACCGGCCGCTGCGGCCAACCGCAGCGGCCTCTTTATGACCGCCCTCAGGAGATGCCTCTATGATGAAATATCTCGATCATTTAGAAGAAATCATTATCACCTTCCTTATCGGCGCCGCGACCGTGATTATCTTTATCGCCGTCGCCCACCGCTATCTTTCCGGCTTTGCCATTCCGGGTCTGCAGGACTGGCTGCTGACCGTGAATATGAGCTGGGCGCAAGAGCTCTGCATCTATATGTTCGTCTGGATGGCAAAATTTGGCGCTGCCTACGGCGTCCGCAGCGGCATTCATGTCGGTGTCGATGTTCTGGTCAACCGACTGCCTGAAAAATGGCGGGTAAAGTGCGTAATGATCGGTATCGCTGGCGGCGCACTATTTACCAGTCTGATCGGTACGCTGGGGGCACGTTTTGTCTGGGAAAACGGTATGCACTACGCCCTGTTCACCCTGCTGGGCATAAATGTCGGTGATGTGCCACAAGGCCCCACCACACCTGACCTGGAATGGCCGACCTGGATTATTTACGCCGCAGTGCCGCTTGGCTCGTATCTGATGTGTTTCCGTTTTCTGCAGGTTGGCTGGAACTTCTTCCGCACCGGGGAGCTGCCGCATCATGATCATACCGTCGTTGATGGCCTGGATGAGGTCACCGTTGATGCCACTGAAGCACTTGAGGAATATGAAGAGCACAAGTTTGATACGCAGGCAAAAGATGGAGGTGCCAAATGAGTACTGCTGTCGCAGGTTGGGAACCATTTTCAAAAGAAAAGGCTGCAAAATGGCTGCTCTGTATCGCGGCGGGTCTGGGAGCAATCGCCATGTTCGGCAGTGTCGGCGTCGTGTTTGCACTTTTGCTGCTGCTGATGCTGACCGGCATGCCGATTTCCATCGCCCTTGGCCTGACGGTTCTTTCTTTCCTCTTCTTTTTTACCGAGATACCTACTGAAGCGGTTGCCATGAAACTGTTTACCGGTATCGAGAAGTTCGAGATCATGGCGATTCCGTTCTTTATTCTGGCCGGAAATTTTTTGACCCACGGCGGCGTGGCCAAAAGGATGATCAACTTTGCAACTTCAATGGTCGGGCATCTGTATGGCGGTCTGGCACTGTCCGGCGTTATCGCCTGCGCCCTGTTCGCCGCCGTGTCCGGATCAAGCCCGGCAACGGTTGTGGCCATCGGTTCGATCCTCTTGCCGGCGATGGTGAAGGCAGGTTTCCCCAAACGTTTCGGAGCCGGTGTCATCACCACTTCCGGTTCTCTCGGCATCCTGATTCCACCTTCAATTCCCATGGTCATCTACTGCGTCGCAACCAACTCCTCGGTCGGCGGCATGTTCATGGGCGGCGTTGTACCCGGCCTGATGCTGGCGACTCTGCTGGGAATAGTTTCCTGGTGGATAGCTCGCAAAAACGATTATCCGCGTATGCCGAAAGCAACATGGGCACAGCGTGGGAAGGCCTTTCGCGAAAGCGTCTGGGGGCTGATGCTGATCGTCATCGTTCTGGGTGGCATTTACAGCGGTCTGTTCACACCCACCGAGGCGGCTGCCATGAGTGCGGTCTATGCCTTTATCGTAGCAGTATTCGTCTATAAGGACATCACCTTTGCAAAAATACCGAAGGTTCTGCTCGATTCAGCAAGCATGTCTGCCATGCTGCTGTATATCATTACCAATGCCGTGCTGTTCTCGTTCCTTATGACGCATGAACAGATTCCCCAGATCATGGCCGACTGGATACTGGGACACAACCTGGGCGTTGTTTCCTTCCTGCTGGTAACCAACGTGCTGCTGCTCCTGGCCGGTAACGTGATGGAACCGTCTTCCATCATCCTGATCCTTGCGCCGATCCTGTTTCCTGTGGCAATGAAACTGGGGATCGATCCGATTCACTTCGGCGTTCTGATCACCGTAAACATGGAGGTCGGCATGTGCCATCCACCGGTCGGCCTCAATCTGTACGTGGCCAGCGGTATCACGAAGATGGGTATTTCGGAACTCTCGGTAGCGGTCTTGCCGTGGCTTATCGCCATGATCGGCTTTATGCTGCTGATCACCTACGTGCCGATCATTTCACTCTGGCTGCCGCGCATGCTGGGGTACTGACAACCTGGTATCGCTACGGCAGTCATCAAAAAGGGCCTGTCGCTTGACAGGCCCTTTTTGTAACAAGCAGCTTCCCCTGCACGCAGGTCGATGATAGTCTCGCGACAAAGGATGGCATGCCATGGAATCAGCCGCAATCCACTCCGCAAAAAACATACTGTATATTGTTGGAATTGTTCTTCTAACCGGATCATTGAGCGGTATTCTGGCTCAGAAGCTCAAGGTCCCGGATGTCGTTGCCTTCCTGCTGATCGGTATGTGCCTCGGTCCTGAAGTTGCCGGTGTGTTTGATGTCAGGGCCGATTCCACCATCAACCAGTTGATACTGATCTTCGGTTCTTCGTATATCCTGTTCGACGGTGGCGCCAGTCTGCGACTCAAAGTGCTTAAAGAGGTCTGGATAACCATTTTTATCATTTCAACCGTGGGTGTTTTGATCACAACCTTCATAACCGGTTTTGCCGCTGTTCAACTCCTGGGAATCCCTCTGATAACTGCACTTTTGCTGGGAAGCACCGTAGCCTCTACCGACCCGGCGACTCTGGTTCCGGTCTTTAAGCAGATACGGATCAAAGACCGTGTAGCTCAGACGGTAATGAGCGAGTCTGCCTTTAACGATGCCATGGGTGCCATTATCACCTTCACAATTATGGGCATCGCACTCGGCACCGGCAAAGAGTTTTCTCTGTGTACCGCAGCACTCGGTCTCATAACCAACGCTGTGGTGGGGGTCTTGATCGGTGGAGTTCTCGGTTACCTTGCAGCCGTTCTAATCGCCCATGAAAAATACGATTTTCTCCAGGAATATTCACCACTCGTTACACTTATGGCTGTTCTTGGCGCCTATATGACCGCCGAAAACTTCCAGGCCAGCGGCTTCATGGCTGTGTTTGTTTTTGGTATCGTACTCGGCAACAAAGATATTTTCGGATTCGCTATGGAGCATCGTGAAGAGGAGAAACTGGAAGACTTTATTCTGACAACCGCCTTGATCATGCGGATGTTCATCTTTATCCTGCTGGGAAGCCAGGTAAACTTTGCCTTGATGGGGAAATATCTGTGGGGAGGGATTGCACTGGTAACTGTCTTCATGTTGATAGCCCGACCGGTTACCGTATTCTGCTGTGCACTTCCTGATCGACGCGCAAGGTGGAGCCTTAAAGAATTACTGTTCATGTGCTGGACGAGGGAAACAGGCGTCATTCCAGGCGCACTGGCAGGCATCCTGCTTGGAATGAAGGTGCCGGGGGCTGAAATTATTGCCTCTGTCACATTCATTACCATTCTCCTGACCATAATCATTCAGGCGACTACTACCCGCTGGCTGGCAGAAAAGCTGGGATTACTGACTAATGATTCCCCTGGCGACTGATAATATCGGGCCTGACACATGATGTGATACAAGACCTGACACATTTCTAAGCTCACCACAATCTCCAATAATTTAAATTGACGGCGGCTCATTTCAGGTGATAATGCTAAACTTCTCTTGGTCTACTTATTGCCGTTACACTGCGGAGATATGTTTCCATGAAAAACCTCCTGAAATGGCTCAGGGGCAGCTTTGTGAATGGCGGGATCATGTCAAAACTGATCCTTATTTTCGTCATTATCAAAGTATTGCCGCTAGTGTTGCTGGCTTGGACCGCCGGGCATCAGGTAATGAGCCTGGGGTCGGCTGTGGAGCGGCTGTCCGTGTCTATCTTTTCAGCCACCAGAGACAAAATTCGCGAGATTGGTGACATCGCAGTAAAGAACTCAGTCACTGCCCTTAACCGCCGCTCCCGGGAGTCCATCGAACACCTTACCACCGATACTGCCCGAGAGGTTGCAACCTTTCTCTATGACCGGGATCGGGACATTAGAATTGCCGCCACCCTAAACCCTGACGAAAACGTATACCGTCGATTTCTTGCCGAGCAGTTTCGCTCGGTTGTGGATCACGAGCCATATCAGCTTGACGCCACAGGGGAACAATGGGTGCCGGCCAAGCCACTCAGGGGAAATGAACCTGAAATAAAGACTGCCATCAAGGATAACGAAAAAGATTGGCACTACCGTCCACCTGCGCGGAGCGGTAAGCTGACTCAGCGTCCTCTCTATCTGGAAATGACCTTTATTGACCTGAACGGCAATGAAAAAGTCAAAGTGTCTACTTCTAAGATCCTTCCCACCGCGCTGCGCAACGTGGCGCTGCGTAGCAACACCTATTGCCGGGCGGAGAGCTATTTTAGCGACCTGCAAAGGTTGAAGCCTGGAGATATCACCGTCTCTGATGTTATCGGCCCCTATGTGGGATCACCACTCATCGGTACCTTCACTCCGAAGCGGGCCAAGGAAAAGGGGATACCTTACGAACCGGAGTTGGCCGGATATGCGGGGAAGGAAAATCCTGTAGGGAAGCGCTTCCGGGGTTTAATTCGATGGGGCATGCCGGTGTTAAAGGATGGCCGTATCTCCGGCTATGTCACCCTGGCGCTGGACCACCGGCACCTCAAAGAGTTCACTGATCACCTGATTCCCACCGATGAGCGCTTTTCCCCCATTTCTGACGCTTCCAGCGGCAATTATGCCTTTATATGGGATTACAAGGGACGCTCCATCGTCCACCCACGAGATTATTCCATTGTCGGCTATGATCCGGCCACCGGAGAGCCGGCAATCCCTTGGCTGGATTCTGAAATGTACCAGGACTGGAAGAAGAGCGGACTCCCTATCAGCGTTTTTCTGAAGCGTCAGCCCCAATTCTTCTCCCCGTCCCTGAAGAAAAAACCGTCATCCGAGCTGACCAAGGCCGGCTTTGTGGGCCTGGACGGGAGGTATCTCAATTTTGCACCCCAGTGCGCCGGGTGGCATGAATTAACCAGCCGCGGTGGTTCCGGCTCCTTTATCATCTTCTGGAGCGGCCTGTGGAAGCTGACGACGGCGGCCGCCATCCCATACTATACGGGCCGTTATGGTGCCCACCCACGTGGTTTCGGCTATGTAACTATCGGTGCCAATGTGGATGAGTTCAACCTCCCGGCAACGGAAACCGCCACGATCATCAACCGCCTTATCACCTCCTTGGCCATGGATATCAACAGCAAGCAGTTGGCCATGCGTCACCTTATCGGTGACAGCATTGCGACTACCACCAAGCATCTGACGCTGATGACCATAGTTATGGTCGTCCTTGTTATAGTCATAGCTGTCATGATGGCCGGATTTCTCACCAGAAGGATCAAAGTAATGATTTCTGGAATCCGCAACTTTCAGGGGGGTGACCTGAATGCCCGTCTCCCGGTGGCGTCTCAGGATGAAATGGGGGCACTGGCCAACGCAATCAACGATATGTCAGAGGCTGTTCAGCAGCGTGAATCAGCGCTGATGATGAGCAAAGAGGAAGTTCTGTTCAGGAACACCGTTCTCTCTACACAGCTTGAGTGCTCCATTGACGGCATCTTAGTCGTTGATGAACATGACGTGATCTTCTCCTATAATCAGAGATTTGTTCAGTTGTGGAATATTCCTCCAACGCTCATGGAGGCAGGTGATAATGCCCCGGTATTGCAGGTAGTGGCGGAACAGGTGGCAGACAGGGAGACCTTCCTGGCCAAGGTGCAATATCTGTATAGCCATATTGAGGAGAAGAATCATGAAGAACTCTTGCTCAAGGATGGCAGGATCTTTGACCGCTACACCGCCCCCATTTGTGGGCCCTCTGGCAAATATTATGGCAGGGTATGGTATATCCGAGATATAACCGACCTTCAGCATGCCAGGCAGGATATGCTTAAAACCCAGAAATTAGAGTCTCTTGGCGTACTTGCCGGTGGTATCGCCCATGACTTCAACAATATCCTGACCGCTATCCTGGGGAATATCTCCCTGGCCCGATATCAGAACATTAATCAGAAAAAAACTGAATTGCGTTTGGAAGAAGCGGAAAAAGCTGCCCTGCGCGCCAGGGATCTGACCCAGCAGCTGCTTACCTTTGCCCGTGGTGGCGAGCCGGTTAAGAAAGTGATCTTTCTCAATACCCTGCTAATAGAAGCTGCCGGTTTTGCGGTCCATGGCTCATCTGTAAAATGCAATTTCAATCTGGAGGAGGATCTCTGGCCGGTTGAGGCTGACGAGGGGCAGTTGAGTCAGGTGATTCACAATCTGATACTCAATGCGGTGCAGGCGATGCCCCATGGCGGTTCAGTCACCATCTCCGCCAGGAACGTGGCCTCCCCCCCTGACAACAGATGTGTCAATATCACCGTCTCCGATACCGGAACCGGCATTCATCCAGACCATTTGCAGAATATCTTTGACCCCTACTTCACCACCAAGCAGAAGGGGAACGGTCTTGGTCTGGCCACCTGTTACTCGATCATCAAAAAACATGGCGGGACTATCAGGGTGGAATCCGAACCGGAGGTAGGAACCAGTTTTTACCTTATTCTTCCTGCCGTCGAGCAGTTTGAGATCGCAGCAGTGGCGGTTCCCTCCAAGACTCTTCCCGGTTATGGACGGATACTGGTCATGGATGATGAAGAGATAGTTCGTCAGGTAGCCACGGCATCTCTAGAACAGCTGGGGTATCAGGTGGAGTGCGCAGAATGTGGCGGTTCCGCCATTGAACTCTATGAGAAGAGGAAAAATGAAGGGGATCCTTTTGCTGCGGTGATAATGGACTTGACTATTCCTGGAGGGATTGGCGGCAAGGAAGCCATCTCCGCACTGCTCCGAATTGACCCCTCAGTTAAAGCCATTGTTTCCAGTGGCTACGCAAACGACCCGGTAATGGCCAGCTTCCGGGATTTCGGCTTTAGCGCCGTCCTCACCAAACCCTATCGTCTCAATGAAATGAGTAACGTCTTGCAGGAAGTTCTTGCCAGGTAAACACGAAGGGCAATTCATGGGAGCTTACACAGTGCAAACAAAACATCAAAATATGTATCCCGGTGGCAGCAAGCAGGACCCTGCGCACTTTGTACGGCTGGTAATCGGAGTGCTGTGCCTGAATCTTCTGGTTTTGTTACTGACCGTTGTTTTGCTTGTCGAAAACAGGATAACCCATAAAGAAAGTGCACAGGTAGCCGTAACAAATCTCTCAAGTCTGCTGGAAAGTGAAATAGTAAGTACGTACGAAAAAGTTGATCTGGCACTACAAAGCGTTGCTGATGAGTTTAACGAATATAATGAATCCGATCGCTCCGGGACTAAAGATTGGAATCAGAGGCTTGCACGTGTACGCGACAGCCTTCCGGTTCTTAGTGGTCTTCGCGCAACCGATGCCTCCGGGGCGATGATTTACGGTCTTGACATCAAAGACACGCAACGCGCCAATGTTGCCGACAGGGATTATTTTTTGCGGTTACGCGAAGACCGTAACTCCGGAATGCTTATATCTTCTCCGCTGCAAGGACGGGTAACGGGGCAATGGATTTTGCTTCTCGCAAGAAGGCTTAGTTATAAGGACGGCAGCTTCGGAGGAGTGGTGGCTGCTTCAGTACCTCTGGATTATTTCAGTAAACAGTTTAGTTCACTTAAGCTCCACTCCAAAGGTTCAATCGGCTTCCGAGACAACAACCTTCGTATAATTGTTCGTTATCCCGTTGCTGCCAAAGGGGATGGTGCAGTCGGTGCATCGAAAATTTCCGAAGATTTCAAGAAGGCACTCGAGAAAAATCCGAATATCGGCAGTTATAATGTCAGCCATACCAGTATCGACAGCGTCAGTCGCCTTCATCACTATCGGCGCAATGCTGTCTACGGTTTCTATATCAATGTAGGCTTTGCCCACGATGACATTTACTCCGCCTGGTATAAACTTGTCTGGGAAACATCAGCTCTGCTCGGATTATTTGTGTTCGGCTCGTTGGCCTTTGTTTGGCACACGCGTCGCTCGCTTATCGAGCAGCAGTCCGTTACGGATCAGTTGGTACAGAGCGAGAATCGTTACAGAGATATTGTGGAGAACCAAACGGATTTTGTTGACCGCTTTCTTCCTGGCGGCATATTAACCTATGTCAATGGTGCTCTTGCCAAGTTCACCGGAATGGAGACAGAGGAACTGCTGGGCAGATCATTTTATCCGTTTATGCATGAGGAAGAACGTGAGGAGTCTATAAGACGGATTGAATCAATCAGCATGGAAAACAGGGTGGTAGAGACGGAAGGTCGCACTACCCTTCCAAACGGGAAAGTGCGATGGAACAGATGGACGAATACGGGAATTTTCGACGACGACGGATTTCTTATCGAATACCAGGCGGTTGGCCAGGATATTACCGAACGGAAACGGGCTGAAGAAGAAAAGATGGTACTTGAGCAGCAGCTCCAGCATACTCAAAAGCTGGAAAGTCTTGGCGTATTGTCCGGCGGCATTGCACATGACTTCAACAACATTCTTGCAATCATAATGGGGTACTGCTCTCTGACAAGAATGGACTACGAAACAGCTGAAAACAATATTACCGAGATCGAAAAAGCGGCTGAACGTGCCGCTGCATTGTGCCGCCAGATGCTGGCCTACGCAGGGAAAGCCCAACTTGCCAAGACTCAGGTCAACATGCGGATGCTGGTGGATGAAATGGTCACCATGTTGAAAGCAACCCTGCCTCAGAATTCAGTAATCAAGCCTGAACTTTCAACCGATATTCCCACTATTGAAGCTGATGCCAGTCAACTCAGGCAAATCGTTATGAATCTGATTATCAATGCATCTGAGGCTATAGGCAATGAACAGGGTGAAATCCAGGTGTCGCTTGCCAAGACAACGGTAATCGCTGGACAATCGGACAAGGATTATAACAGCAATACAATTCCTCCAGGTGATTATATTTGTCTGGAAGTCTCCGATAAGGGTAGCGGAATGAATGACGAAATTAAAAGGAGAATCTTTGAGCCATTCTTTACAACAAAATTCACAGGCCGAGGACTTGGAATGTCCGCGGTACTCGGTATCATCAATTCACATTGCGGAGCTTTGCAGCTCTTCAGTCAGTTGGGACATGGGTCAACATTCAAAGTCTTTCTGCCCGCCCGGATAAGTGCCTCAGCCAATGATGAGAATTTGAATCCGTCCACTTCATCAGACCTATGGCTGGGAAGCGGCACAATACTGCTGGTAGAAGATGAAGACCAGATTCGACTTATTACGAAAGCACTGCTGGAAAATTTTGGATTTGCAGTTCTTGAAGCTGTGAATGGCAAGGAAGCATTGGAGTTATACCAGAAGAACGCCGCAGAAATTACTTTGGTGTTAACCGACATGGGAATGCCGGTAATGGATGGCTATGAGTTGTTCCATGAACTAAAAAAACTCAAGCCTGAGCTACCGATTATTCTCTCCAGCGGTTACGGTGATGCTGAAGTTACCTCCAGGATAGGCAGTGACAATATAGCCGGTTTAATCAGCAAGCCTTCAAACCCGAATCAGTTGAGAGACGTTCTGAAGAGTGTTTTGGAAGGTGGGCGGTAGCTTTATTCGTGTGAAGAGTTGTTTCATGCTGAAGTTATTTCGATCATAACGTATCAATCCATCATTGGCGCATCGCTTGATCCTCTTCTAAACGAGGGCTGAACACGCCTTTTTATTATCATTTGCGGGATTTTAAGTTGCACTAGAGGTTACACGGAAGATTAATAAAAACAGCCACCTACAATGTATCGTTGTAAGTGGCTGTTTTTATTGGCACGCCCGGACCGATTCGAACGGCCGACACCCAGGTTCGAAGCCTGGTGCTCTATCCAGCTGAGCTACGGGCGCAGAAATTCTGGTAATTTCTATAATAGTGCCTATTTCACCTTGTGCCTGATCCTCTTATAGCCTGTTATCAGTTGGAAGTCAAAGACTCGCTTTTTCCTGAGCTGATTCTTTCCATGCGCATTCAGCACGTTATGATTTTAATAAATATTCTGTTGACATGCCATACATGTTGTGGTTTATTTCTCAGCATGGTACTAAATGTTGTGTTTCACTGTAAATACGCTGCATGCCGAATATATCGATTTCACTCACTATTTATTCCAAACCTCAGGGAGAATCCACCATGAAAAATGTTACAACGCCCACAACGATCCCGGCTCTTTCCAAAAATGCCGCTACTGTTCTTGAAAAACGCTATCTGCGTCGTGATACGGAGGGGAAAGTCCTTGAAACTCCCGCAGACATGTTTCGCAGGGTTGCGGAAACCATTGCGGCGCCGGACAGGAAATTTGACAAGAAGGCCGATGTAAAGAGTCTGGCTGATACCTTCTATGCCATGATGACCAACTTCGAGTTTCTCCCCAACTCGCCAACACTGATGAATGCCGGACGTCAATTGGGCCAGCTTTCCGCATGTTTCGTCCTGCCGGTGGGCGATTCGATGGAAGAGATTTTTGATGCCGTCAAGTTTACCGCCCTGATTCACAAATCCGGCGGCGGCACCGGTTTTTCATTTTCCCGCCTCCGTCCGGCAAACGATGTGGTCAGTTCCACCACCGGCATTTCCAGCGGGCCGCTTTCCTTCATGCGGGTATTCGATATTGCGACCGAAACCATCAAGCAGGGTGGTACACGACGTGGTGCCAACATGGGTATCCTCCGGGTCGATCACCCCAATATCATGGAATTCATCATGTGCAAGGCCGATCAGAAACATCTTAACAACTTCAACATCTCCGTAGGCATCACGGAAAAATTCATGCAGGCGGTGGAGCGCGACGAGGAATATGACCTGCGCAATCCCCGCGATGGGAAGGCCTGCGGCACCCACAACGCCCGCAAGGTATTCCAGCGCATCGTCAAACAGTCATGGGAGAACGGCGAACCGGGAATCATATTCCTCGACCGGCTCAACCGCGACAACCCCACTCCGCACATCGGTGAAATCGAATCAACAAATCCCTGCGGTGAGCAACCACTGCTGCCATATGAATCCTGTAACCTGGGCTCCATCAATATGGGCAGATTTGTGAAAGACGGCGCCATCGACTGGAAAAAACTGAGGACGGTTGTACAAAACTCGGTTCACTTTCTGGATAACGTCATAGAGGCCAACAACTACCCCTTGAAGCAGATCCATGACATGACGCATGCCAACCGCAAGATAGGTCTGGGCTTGATGGGTTGGGCCGACATGCTGATCCTGCTGGGCATCCCCTACAACTCGGATGAGGCAGTCAAGCTGGGCAAAAAGCTCATGAAATTCATCAACGACGAAGGTCATCTGGCCTCTCAGGAACTGGGCAGAAAACGGGGTTCGTTCCCGAACTTCAAGGGATCGATCTTTGACAAAAAAGGTGCCCCGCCCCAGCGTAACGCCACCGTCACCACCATTGCCCCGACCGGTACGATTTCGATCATTGCCAATGCGTCATCCGGTGTCGAACCGCTCTTTGCCGTCTCCTATATCCGAACCGTGATGGATAAAAACGTAATGGTCGAAGTAAATCCTATTTTTGAAAGTATAGCGAAAGAACGTGGCTTTTACTCAGATGAGTTAATGCAGAAGATCGCAGAACACGGCACGGTTCAGGACATCCCCGAAGTTCCGGCAGATGTGCGTAACGCCTTTGTTACCGCACACGATATTTCACCAGACGATCACATCCAGATGCAGGCGGCCTTTCAGTTGCACACCGATAATGCCGTCAGTAAAACGGTTAACTTTCCCAGCAGCGCCACCATTGAAGATGTGGAAAAGGTCTACATGCTGGCCTACGAATCAGGCTGCAAAGGTGTCACTATTTACCGCGACGGGTCACGCGACGAACAGGTGCTCTCCACCGCCAAAAAAGAAGAGCATGCCGCCGTGGCCGCCACTCCGGTGGAGGAAGACAAGAAAGCCGTCAAGCGCGAACGTCCGAAGGCGCTCAAGGGTCAGACCCACCAGATGCAGACCGGCTGCGGGCCGCTGTACATTACCATCAACGAGGATGAAAACGGACTGTTCGAACTGTTCACCACAATGGGCAAGGCTGGCGGCTGCGCCGCATCCCAGTCGGAGGCCATCGGCCGCATGGTGTCACTTGCCTGGCGCAGCGGTGTGCAGGCTCGACAGGTCGTAAAGCAACTTCTGGGCATCTCCTGTCACTGCCCGTCCGGCTTCGGCGATAACCGCGTCACCTCCTGCGCCGATGCGGTAGCCAAGGCCATCCAGGACCACATGGTAGCGGGCGGGTATGACATAAACACCGAGAAGGTCAAACAGGAACGGGGAGCCTGCCCGGAGTGCGGCGGTGTTGTCGAGCACGAAGGGGGCTGTTCAGTCTGTCATGTGTGCGGATATTCGGAATGCGCGTAGGGAAACTTGATCTTTGAAAAGAGTGGAACACGGAGGAACGAAGACACTGAGGAAATCATCAGTAGTGTGAAATTTCCTGAAAATTGTCTCCGTGCCTCCGTGGTTCAACTGCTGTTTATACCTTAATTCTGACTCTCTTCAAGTGCTGGTTTTATGCCAAGCCTTTCCAGTTCTTTCAGTACATTATCTATTAATATTTCAACCTGAGCTTCTATTTTTGGCGTCAGTTCGGTATCCATCTCGATACTTTCCGGCTGTACGCCGATCAGCACCATCTCACGGGGGAAATGCCCCAACAGGCGCGCCACTGCAAGCAGGTCCTTAAGTCCCATCTGGTGCGGAGATACCTTGGTTTCCAGGGCAATCGGCAACTCTTCACCCGTCAGCCTGACACAGGTACCCGGTTCTTTGCCGGTTTCAACCGCATCCACGACGATCAGGTTATCAATCTGCTCCAGCATGGGCAGCAGGTCGAGTCCCAGAGTGCCGCCGTCAACGACGCTGACAGATTCCGGAAACCGGTATTCCCGCTGTATTCGCTGAACAACCTTAACCCCTACCCCGTCATCGCTCATCACCGTATTTCCTATGCCAAGCACCAGGGTTTTCGGTTCCTGCAGTCCGCTTATCATTTCGTCATCCTTTCTCAACTCTCAGGAAAATCCCGCACCACAAAAAAATGGCGCACAAAATTGCGCGCCCTGACATATCATAATCTCGGCTTTTGGTGAGGTGTTTTTCGTCAAGACGTAATCAATCCAAGACACAGTAAGTCACACATTGGATAACTACGAATAAAACTGGCCATCAATTACTACTACTGAACAGTTTCAGAACCGACTGAGCCGATTTGGCGGAAAGACTCATTGATGCGGTACCCAACTGCTGCTGTGTTTGCAGCATCAGAACACCGGCAGCCTGTTCGTTCATATCAACAAGGGTCAGTTTTTCAGAACCGGCCTGCATGATATTGGCCATGGAGTTGTCGAACTGCTGTAATGCTGTGGTACTGTTTAAGCTGGTTGCAGCAGAAGCCGATTGTTGCCTTAAGGATCCAATGGCCGACCCGAGTTCTGTTTGTGATGTGGCACTTAAAGTGCTGGGCGGAAGCAGAGAAGATACTGTGGAACCAATGCCTGAATCATTGGCCAATTGATTCGCCTGGGAAATCATGGTCTGATAATCAGAGGCTAAACTAGCCTGGTCTGCCGGGCTGGCGCCTTGGGCAGCGGAAGCAATCCCCTGGGCAGACTTCAAAAGCTGATTGACACCCTGGAAGCCGGTCTGAGCAATATTGTTAGTTGTAATTGAATTGGTTATGCTGTCCTTGGAAGCGGTAATGTCTCCGACCCTGGCCATAAGGCTCTGAGATGCAGAGAAACTTATCGGATCGATAACAGGCTTCTGACCAGTGGAGAGGCTTTGCAGATTTTGATTTAATGACTTGTCTGTTTTGCTAAGCGCATGAAGACTGGCGTTCAACCCGGTAGTTAGAGAAACACTGTTAATAGACATGGGGAACTCCTTTAAGGGGATATAAAGTCACACCCGGTTTTTAAAAAAAATATCCTCAGCTTTCCAGCATCTCTTTCCTAAATGACTCTTCTACTCTTCTCTTGACATTCTACTCCTATGTCGTTTCATTTATCCAGAAATATTTTCTTCATATTATTTCCTGATCGGCAATGGCAGAACCGTTCTAGATCGATGTATGTGTTATACTTTTGCCGGTTGGCAATTTTCATTTTTTTGAAAGACAAATCTCGTACTCACGCTTGTAAGCTCCGCTTCTATTATCCGTAAAAGCCCGGATATGACGCTTTGGATATTTCTGATGTTTGTACATCCCTTGCATAACGGTGCCCTTGACATTACCCGTGAAAGTGGATACTGAACCGTCTAGCTCTGGTATGTTTAAAGTCAGATTGTCACTACTACCTTTCCAGGAACCCTTAAGGGGCTTGGATGAATTACAAACTGACATGGAGTCGCCACTGGATAAGTTGAAATAAATACCCATATCGGAACTCCACCAATACGTTTCAGCAAGTCCTTCTGCAACGGCAGATTTTGTTGAGATAAGCAGAGCACACGTGATCAACATTAATGCGAATGACAGTTTTTTCATTTTAGACTACCCCCTGGATTTTTATTGGAGCGGGAAACGAAGTTGCGTTTATACCCCAGCCTGATGCAATTCTTTAACAACCGCGATAATCTCCTGTCTTGTCAGGATGCCTTTGTTCTCAAGGACAGTGATGAGAGCAAGCATCTCATAGGAATGGGAGACCACAAGCTCTTCTATGGCGATAATCTGTTCCTCATCCAGCTTGGTCGTCGTCATACGTGCCCCTTCATTCCTGTGCCATAAGTGGCTTTATAAATTCGACCATTTTCTTATCAAGCTTGTTAACGTGGTTGATAAAGTAGCGGATGAGAGTTGCATCGATTTTAAATGCAATCTCTTTAGTTGGTTCAGACCCGGATAGCAGCTCGGAAAGCTTTGCAATATTTTCCTTGAACAAGGCGTGGTGTTCCCGTTGCTCAACAATACCGTTATATTTGTAACGCAGCATAATCTCGTCTTCATCTGAAAAGTGAGTGGTTGCGTAATCATTCAGATACGTGAGCAGCCCTGTTACTTCCTCACTCCCCTTCCCTGCCTGAAGAGCCTCGGAAAGCTTGTCAAATTGCGAAAAGATTTCCTCATGCTGCAGGTCAATGACTGAAACTCCAAGTCTGAGACTTTCTTCCCACTGAATTGCCATGCAGATTTCCCTTTCAAAAACAGAATTTTAACCATGGAGACACAGAAACACGGAGATTTTCAAAGAGTTTATTGGATTATAAATATCCCTGTGACTCCGTGTCTCTGTGGTAAATGTTTTTTTGGTTCATCTCACACCGCAGATATCGTTCTCGAAGGGGGGCATGTCAAAACCGATACCCGATAAGAAAGGTATCTGCTCAGGCTTGGTGTCAAAATCCTTCACATAGCCGTACTCCCCCGCCGAGAAGGTGCGTGAGCCAGCCTTGTTGCTCACCTCGATCATCCCCTCGATGACCAGGAAATAGATGCCGTTGGCAAGTCCCGGACAGTTGTCGTCGCAGATTTTAAGATCAAACGCGGTGCCCCTCACTCCGATGGTGGCGGCGAAGGTTTTCATCTTGTAGGCATCGGGGCTCCCCCGCTTGCTGACCTGCCCGGTCACGGCCCGGAGGCTCCCCTTCACCAGTCCGAAAACCGCCGTGTCATCAGCGGGTTTGTTCTTGTCGAAAAAATATTTTTCCACCACGAACGTAGTGCCGGGCCGCAGGGTAATCTCGCCGCCGTCGGTAAATTTGACCCTGCCGTAAGTGCGCTTTTCCGAGATCAGGGTGTCATTCTCCTCCACCGCGGAGTTGACGGAAAGTGTTCGTGACGCGCCATCGGGCTTTTTGCCGAACAGCGGGCCGCTCAGATTGGTCACCGTGCCCACACTCGCCGATGCGGTACCCGAAAACGCCATGGCACAGAGCAGCAGGATGCTAGTTGCAATAAGGCAGAGATTTGAATTCCGTCCCATTCTGCCCTCCTTCACCGGTTGAATTTTCTTCTTTTGTCAGGTCGGTGGCTTCCCTTCCCATGACAGCAATATTCTCGTTGAGCGCCTCGTAGACCCCGGGCAGCAGGGCTGCCGTCTGCGTCGTGAGCACGGTCAGATGGGAGTTGAGGTGATCCCGAATGATGACCTTGCCGTTCAGCGCGTTTAAAAAGCTGTTGCCGGTCAGGTTCTCACTGGCCTTGACGGTAACGCCGTTGACGAACACGCTCTCACCGGCCATCAGCAGAACATTGCCGGTCTGGGAGTCGACGAGGCTGTTGATCGTCAGGCTGTCGTAGATAGAGCCGCTGGCTCCGGCAAACAGGGTCACGTCGCCGTAAGCGGATACGTCGGCGCCGATGGTGGTCGTAAGGGGGCTGTGGGCGGTCACTCGAACAGTGCTGCCATTTGACTTTACCGCCCCGGCCAGGGTCGTGGCGCCGGTGTTGTCCAACAGTATCAGGCCGCCATTGGTAATGCCCGTCACCGTCAGCACACCGCTGTTTTTCAGTTGTATGGCGTTGTTGGTATTGCTGGCGCCCAGCTTGCCCACGGTCGTCTGGAATGGCGTGGTTGCGCCGATCCCGTTCATGGCAGTTAACTGGGCGCTGCCTGCCACGATTGACGACGCGCCCGGCAAGCCGCTGATCGCTCCGCCGGTGGTGGTCAGTGAGACAGCACCGGTTCCGGCGTTGATCGCCGTTGAGAAAGAGATATCCTGAGCGCCGCTCAGGGATACCGCACCGTTGCTGGTGGTAATTCCGGCAATCGCCATACCGCCTGTAGCCTCACCCACGGTGAAGCTGCCGCCTGCCGCGCTGTTGGAACCGCCGACCGTCAGGTTGGTCCCCGCGCCCGAACTGTTTTTGAAGTTGATGTTACCGGTGGCCCCGGCGTTTTTCAGGGTAAGTGTCGTGACTGCGTTGCTCCCTCCAAGATCGATGCCGCTCCCTGCGTTGACGGTGAGTGAAGCGGCCTTGATCGAGCCGGTGCCGGTCACGGAACCTGTGGTGGCGCCGCCCCCCAGGGTATCAATGGTTATAGCGCCCGGTGCCGTAATTGCCCCCAGCAGGGAGAGGGAACCGCCGGAGCTGAGGAAAGACGCAGTTCCCCCGAGATTCAAGGGGCCATTGATGTTAATTGCCCCGGTATGTCCAGCGTCCCCGAACACCAGACTGGCGGCCGACAGCGGCAGGGTGCTGGAACCGCTCCCCAGGTTGAGCGCCTGGCTTTTGGTAAAGGTCGTTATCTGGAGCGGTGCGCTGCCGGCGGAGAAGGTTCCCAGGTTGAAGGAGTCGCCGATCAGACTCACCGGCGCCGACGTGCCGCCATTGGAGACGATACCTTTACTCGTGTCCAGCAGCCCGGTGCCGGAACTCAGCGCGACCCCGCCCTGGCCGGTGGCGTTGCCGAACAGGTTTATGCCGCTGCCGGCGATGAGTGACAGTTTGCCGCTCGCAGTCAGCACCCCGGTGGTGCCCGTAATGGTGCCGCTGGCGTTCAGGGAGAGATCGGCAGCGGAGACGGTATTCTGATAGATAATGTTTCCGGTGGAGGTTGCAGAAAGCGCCCCGCTTGCCGTCATTGTACCGGATCCCAAGGTCAGCCCGGCGGAGTTGGTGGTCAGGCTGCCGGAGGTGCCGTCAACCGTCAGGGTGCCAACGGTAGTCAGGTCGGTAGCGCCGTTGTTCAGATGGGCCACCAGGGTGTTTGCGTCCTTGATGCTGGTCGTGCCACCCGCCACAGTCAGCACTCCGGCAAAGTCGTTGCCGGGATTATTCAAAGCAACACTATTGCTACCTGCGGCTATGCTGGTTGTGCCGGTTACGGTCAAAACGCCGGTCTGTGCGACCGCGCCGGTGGAGGTTGCGCCCAGATTGCCCGTGACGGTGGTTGGGCCGAATGACAGCCCAGCGGAGCTGGTGGTCAGATTGCCGGTAGTGCCGTCAATCGACAGGATGCCGCCTGAAGTCAGATCGGTTGTGCCGGTGGTCAGATGAGCCGTGAGTGCGCTGGCGTCCTTGATGGTGGTTGTGCCGCCGGTTATTGTGACCGGTCCGGTAAGGGCGTTGGTGGGATCGTTCAGGTTGATCGTATTTGTACCTGCCAGTATCGAGGTTGCCCCGCTGACGGCAAGTTTTCCGGTCTGACTTACCCCGCCGGTGGAGGTTGCATTGAGGTCTCCGTTTATGGTGGTTGCGCCGAAGGACAGGCCGACGGAGTTTGTTGTCAGAGTACCGCTGGTACCGTCAACGGTCAGCACTCCGGTAGAGGTCAGGCTTGTTGTTCCTGTGGTATTCAGGTGAGATGCCTGAGCAACTGTAAGTGTGTTGTTGAAAGCAATATTTCCGCTGATGGTGTTAAGATTTGCAATTGGCACCAGGTTGGCACCGAGCAGCGAAATACCGGTACCGGCGTTGACGGTAAGTATGGGTGCCGTGATGCCGAATGGAGTCCCCGCAACATCTGCGACAGTGCCGGAGGTTGCCAGGCTTAGCGGTGTGGCGTCCTTCATGTTTACAGCGCCGTCCAGCACGATGGCGCTGGTATTGACACTGTCACCGATAACGACTGAACCCGCCGTAATGTCTGACAATACGGCAGAGTCTATGCCTGTGCCTCCGGCGGTCCCGGCACCCAGGCTGATCTGGCTGACGGATGGGGTCGTGATTGTCACCGTACCGGTGGTGCCGGCATTGAATGTTGGAGCTTCACCGGTGATGCCGAGACCATTACTCCCCGGTAAGGTGCCAATAAGGCTTCCGAGTCCCCCTGAAACCACCATATTAATCGTGCCACCATCTGCTATGAATGTAGAACTTGCGTTAAAACCGGTACCTCCGGTGCCACCATAGCTGGTTCCAGCCAGTGCTGTGGCCCCATTGGTGCCTCCCGAGCCCTTGCTGCCACCCATGCCGGGATTGCTGCCGAAACTATCACCGCCATTATTCCCGGAACCGGTCAGGTTAATTGAACCCGAAACAGATGCTGTAATGGTACCACGAGTGTCAATTCCTGTTCCACCGGAGCCTCCAGAACCGAAATTACCCGCACCGGCAGCACCACCATTGTTGCCGGGGCCAGCAGGACCGCCAGGACCGCCGCTGCCCCCAAAACCGCCTAAGCCGTTGCCACCGAGCGCACCAGCGCCGGTAAGCGTTATTAAAGGGCTGTTATAAACGTACATCTCTGAATAAATACCGGTACCGCCAGCGCCACCCCTGCCAACTCCACCCAAACCACCAGCCCCACCAGCAACGACACTAATGCCGCCACCGTCACCGGCGCCGCCAAAACCACCGATACCGGTGCCGCCAGCTCCGCCGACGCCGGTCATGCTGATTGAACTGAAACCTCCGTAGCCACCGTAGGTGCCGATGGTGGTGCCGCTCGTAATGTTAATGCCTCTCCCGCCGTCGCCCCCCGTACCGTCAACACCGGTACTGCCCGAAGCTCCGGTGCCAGTGCCGATACCACCCCAACTTCCGTCACCACCCAGGCCGTTACCTCCGGAACCACCGGTGCCGTTCATTGTCAGGCCGCCAGAGATGGACGAAATACTTGCCACATTCATGGAAATACCGGCTCCTCCGGCACCACCGACCCCGCTCGCACACGACGCCCCCTGGCACTGGCCTCCCGCCCCGCCAATCCCGGTCAGTGCTATTGCACCGGAACCGGTGGTAAGTGTACCGTAGTTGGATATGGTTATACCATTGCCACCAGCACTGCCTAAGTACGGAGAGTTTTGATCGCCATACGGCCCAGCAGCCCCTCCCGTGCCAATGAGCGTAATACTCCCGCTGCCAGCCGACGTGTCGATGCTGCCTGCCATGGAAATACCATGACCGCCAAATGTGCCACCATTGACGGCGCTACCTCCAATGCCGGTTATGCTTACATTTCCACCGGCAGTAATAACGCCACCACTGTTGATCGTCACCCCGTTACCACCAGCGACACCCCATGTTTCATCATAATAACCATTACCACCGGTACCATTAATGTTGATAGCGTTGGATGCATTGATGGGTGCATTGACGACAATGCCGTCGTACGCGTCATACCCTTTCCCCGTCAATTTGATGTTGGCAGCCGTAAGAGTACCATTCACGATAATGCCAGCATCATACGAAAGGCTCAGCCCCGTCGTGGTCAGATCGATATCTCCGATGGTAGCGGTCAACCCCGAGGCGCCAATAGTGAGGGATTTATTATAGTTTTTAACCGTCACGGATCCGGCGCTTCCAGAGAGTGAGCCAAAATTGTTACCTGAGTTGTCCAGCGTGTAGGTGCCGGTGCCTCCGGCTAGTCCCAGTCCTGTCGTTGCAGAGATCGAGGCGGTCTGGGAGAATGTGCCACCGGTTCGGAGAGTCAGAGAAGGGGTGGAAACGGTGCCATTGACAGATAGATTCCCGGGAGAAGTGAGGGAGATAGCGGTGCTGGAAGAAACAGGAGCATTAATTGCCAAGTCGCCGGCAGTTGTAGCGAGGGTGATATTAGTAAATAGTCCGTTAAAACCGTTTGTGTTGCCGACGTTGCCTACCGTCAGTGCCTTGCCATTGGTGAAGGAAATCGTTTGCCCGCTGTATGCGGATGATCCGGCAATAGTATTCACCTGATTCGGACCGCTAAGGTTGAATGAACCATGCATCAGCGCCAGCCCTCCGGCAGTGATGGCAGAACTGGATGTGGTGGTTGCATCTGATCTGGTCGTCAAGCTCAGATTAGAAACGGATGTGAGACTAAAGGGACTGCTGATGTTCAAGCCGCTTGTATACAGGGTGTCACCGATATTCAGGGTAGAGGCTGTTACAGTTCCCAGTTCGGTGTTTGTCAGACCAAGTGTGGGGACACCGGTTGAGTCGAGAGTAATTGCACCAGATATGGGACGGGAAAAGCTGACAGTCGGTGAAGAGATTCCGCCGCTCAGATTAATGTTGGCTGCATTGATCGCGATGGTACCGTTCAGTGCAGAGAGAGAGGCCGGCTGGATAAAGGTGCCACCGGTAGTCAAGTTGAGTGTCGCACCGTCGGGCCACCAGTCGGTGGGTGCACTGACAGTCAGATTACCGGAAGCATTGTCACCGATGGTCAGGTTTGTGGTCGAAATTCGATTCAACCCCGCCTGGGTAATACTGAGCGAACCACCGGTTATGGTACCCACATCGATAGGAGTATTAGCCGTCAACGGGGCAAGACTCACACTCTGGGCGGATATTCCGGGACTGCCAATGGTCAGGCCATCCATCTTTAAGTAGACATTCCCTGAACTTGCCTGGATGCCAGCGGTAAGCCCATCAACCGTGTCGATTGTCAACGGCACTGCTGATGACAGGCTGATCCCACCGACAGTTGACGTTGCCGCCACTTTAGAAATGCTGTTAACGGCATTGTCCAGAGAGACATTACCACCAGCTTCTACCGCCAGATTGGTTACTGTCAGCTTGCCCCCGGGATTCGTAGGGTTCTGGTAAACGATGCCATTTGAAATCAGGTGCAGGATGTTATTATTGGCAGCGGTTCTAGTAATTGGTGCGTAGATTGAAACACTGCTAGTGTTATTTGTGTCACCAATGCGGAGCACACCGCCGGGAGATGCATAGCTTACAGAATCAAGATCGCCCTGGGTCAGAAGGAGTGACGGTGTAAAAGAAGGATTTCCCGCACCCAGATCAATAGCACCCGACGTGGCACGGGTCAGGGTAACCGCCGGAGCATTGATTGTACCCCCGGCCAGGGTCATGCTGTTCGCAGCAAGAGTGATTGCGCCGGAGGTGGTCAATGACCCGGCTGAATTGTTAATGCTTCCAGCCGTCAGGGAAAGATTGGGGGTGTTTGTAAAAGCGTTTGTCGTGTCTAAAGTGCCGCTGATGGTCATGGCTCCGGTTCCGCCATTGATGCTCAACAGAGTTGATGCTGTTATCTTATTGAGGTCGGCCTGTAAAAGGCTGAGGCCACCAACTGCACCCAGCGTTGTTGAGCCAGAAGTGGCCCGGGAGAGGTTGACATTGGGCGCTGTTATTGTACCGGCGGAGAGGCTCATGCTGTCAGCCACGAGTGAAATTTTATTAGATGTCGAGATAGTCGTGGAAAGGCTCAGTGCTGTCGTCAAAGAATTGCCGATAGTCAGGGACCCGGCTGTTATGCGACCCAATTCCGCCTGCGTCAACTCGAGTGTGCCACTTGTTGCCTTACCGGGCAGGATACTGATAACGCCCGATGTGTTTCGCCCCAGAGCAACATTTCCCGGAGTGCTGAGCGAACCTGCCAGAGTCATAACGTCGGCATTGAGCGTAAGCTGGGGGGCAGATAACGTGACACCGGAAGTTTGCGTGATGGTAGCTGAATTAAGTGTCAGACCGGAAATATAGGTAGGCACCGATGTTGTAGCAGAAACGGCGATGTCTCCCGTGGTGCTGAGAGTCAGACCGCCCGAAGCGAAGATGTTGGAAATCTCAGTTGGTGTCAGCTCCAGTTTCGTGCCAGTCTTGGTTGTCAACAAATCGATAGATCTTCCCGCAGTCGTTGGGGCGAGTGTCACACTTCCGTATGAATTGATCTGCTGGTTAAGGGTCAGGTTATCCGCCTTCAGCGTCACGCTGTTTGAAGGATAAATTCCATAGAGTCCATCAACCGCGTCAATGGTGAGCGGAGTCAATGCCTTCTGGGTGTAGGTTATATCTCCACCTTTTCCGGCCAGGGTGCCAACGCTGTTGTTAGAATCATTCAGATTTATGGAACCGCCGGATTCCACCGCCAGGTTATTCACCGTCAAGGGAGCTGTCTGTGAGATGCCACCTCCCCCGGACATCAGATGCAGGGTACCGCCCCTGGTTATTGGGTTGCTGATTCTCAAGAGAGTGCCAACATTGTACACATCACCTACACGCAGGACATTGGAAGTAGTGATCGTATTTAGGTCAGACTGAGTCAGTCCCAGTGTAGCCCCGCTAGCGGCTATGCCAAGGTCAATGAAGGTGCCGGCACCCGTTGTTGCGCGGTTTAGTGTGACGATCGGAGCATTTATTGTCCCGCCAGCCAGAGTCATACCGTTCGCAGCAAGTGAGATAGAACCGGTCGTTGCCAGAGTACCCGCAGAATTATCGATGCTTGTGGCTCTCAGTGCGAGGTTGGGAGCATTTGCAAACGCGATTGATGAGTTTAACGATGGGCTGACAGCCATGGTGGACGCATTCGCGTCGCCAACACTCAGGGCGTTTGCGGCGCTGATACTGCTTAGATCTGACTGGGTCAAGCCGAGAGTGGAACCGCTGCTGGGAGCACCCAGATTGATAGCGCCCGCCGTAGCACGATTCAGGTTGACGTATTGTGCAGTAGTACTCCCGCCAGATAAGGTCATGCTGTCGGCTTTAAAGTTGAGATTTCGGTTAGTGGAAACGGTGCCACCCTGGATGATAGCTCCCCCGGTAGACTCAATCTGTATGTTGCTGTAGTCAGCATTGGCAATAGTACTACTGCCAGCATACAGTGTGGTGCCTTGGGTCGATTTGAGGAAGATACGGCCTTTTTCATCGGAAGAGACGTGATCTGCGCTGATGATACCTTTCTGATTGACAAGAGCACCGAAAATGCTGACCGAACCGTCGGTAACCAGGAGAGAGCCGATGTTGGTAGCCGTATCGGTCGGAGAATTGACCACTACCGCCACCTCGGGGTTGTTTGGATCGACAATATAAACCTGTTGTCCGGCTGCCAGAACAATATCGCCATTGGGAGCGGTGATGATCCCGGTATTCGTGACATTCGGCGCTATAAGCCAGACCTTGCCGCCGCCCGTCGTGGTAATGGTTCCCGCGTTGCTCACGGGACCGGACGCAGCTCCGCCGCTGAAACTGTAGGTGCCATTGATAAAATCATTGTTGGATATCCCCAGCGAAGATGCCACCAGACCGCCGACGTTGACCTGCGAACCGGCGCCGAACAGGATGCCGTTGGGGTTGATCAGAAAGACCTTGCCGTTGGAATCGAGCATGCCGAAGATACTGGAACTGGTTGGACCGATCACCCGGTTGAGCACGGCGCTGCTGGTGCTCTGCTGGTTGAAGGTGGTGCGCTCACCGGCTCCGATGGAGAAACCCTGCCAGTTGATGATCGAGTTGGGGGAGTTGGTGACGGTGAGGGTGCTCCCCGATGTGACAAAGGTGGCGGTACCGTTAACCACCTGCTGCCCGGTGGGCAGGGCATCGGCACGACCGGCGGCCAGCGCCAGAGCGGCTGCGACCACGACCGCAGTAACGGTTATCGGCGGCGGTCCGCCATTCCCCTTGACGATCTCTGCAACGATGACCCACGCGTCTTTGGCTTTGCTCCAGATCAGGCGATAGGCTTTATTCATGGGGCTACTCCTTATTCCGCACCCTTGATCCATTCGGAAAAAGGGAGGGCTGTTAAAACATCACATTAACCTTGAAATGCCAGCGGCCGCTTCCGCTGGAATGCGTCCCTTGGGGACCAACCACTATTGCGTAGTCGGTGCTGGCGGAAAGATACGTATCTATCCCCAGACGCAGGCCGACTCCGGTGCTGGCTGCGTTGCGGAACTCGGTCTCACCCGGCTGGGGTTTGTTGCGCTCCATGTATCCGGCATCGTAAAAGGCCAGCGCCTTCAATTGTGAGCCTGAGAGGTTTAAAAGCTTGAGGATATTGGGCGAGTAGATCTCCAGACTCCCGGCGAGACCCATGTCGTCTGCCAGTTCCCGTTCACCGAAACCGCGTATTGATCCCTGCCCGCCCATGCCGAACTGTTCACCCGGAATCAGGGGCATCCAGGCGTACTGGCCCGATACGGTGAAACGCCCCTGCACATCGGCAGGGAATACATAGACAGCGGTGGTTCCGGCGCGCAGGATGGTGAAATCCGCGTATGAGCCGGTTCGCACCTTGTGGTAATCCGCCGTCTCTCCCTTGTCTCCGCCGGGAATATTCTGGGAGAGCGCCGCCCATCCGCTGATTTCGGTTCCCCCGCCGAAAGCCATGGTAGCGGCATAGCCGATGCTGACCGGTATGGCCTCGGTGATGGTGCCGAGCGGTGTACCGGCATAGTCGATACTGTTTTCAAAGCGCCGGTAATCGATCCCGAAGAGGATCCGGTGCTCGTATCCGCCGACACGCGGCAGGTTGTAGTTGTAGCGGACGCCGGTATAGGTGCCCTTGCCGCTGACGTTGAGCCCGAGCACGCCGGACTGTACCATGCCGGAGTCAACGTCGGAGTAACCGGCGTAGAAGTCGATGGAATCGCCCAGAGCGTAGAGCGGGATGCGGTATGCGAAATTGAAGATGTTGACCTTGTCGATTTTTTCGGGAGAGATGGTGTACTGGAAGGTAGCCTGATGGTCGCGGTTGAAGAGATTGCTGTGCTGGAGGCTGAAACCGAGACGCAGGCTGCCGGTATGGGAACTGCCGGTGTCATCCAGGGAAACCCCGGCTTTCCAGGGTTTTTCATCAGTCACCTTGAGCTGGGCGTTGGTGGTGTCCTTGCTGTCGCCCCCCGGAAGCACCATCTGAACCTTTTTGGAGGGGTTCTCGTTTGCCACCCGCAGATTCATGGATATTCTGTCCAGATCGGGTACCGTCCCCTCCTGCAACTTCGGGATGCTCCTGCGGATGTTGGCGCTGTCGAAGTGGGAGTTTCCCTCCACCGTGACGGTTCCGATACGCGCCTCAAAAACAGTGACGCGAACCACGCCCCCTTTCAACTCCTGTTCCGGCAGCAGAACCTTTACCGCATGGTAGCCACGGGAGCGATAGAGATGTTCAAGCGCCTCAACCGCCTGCTGGAGTGTCCCGAAATCGCTCTCTTTTCCGGTGAAGGGCGCCAGAGTCCGTTCGATTTCGGTTGCGGAGAGTATACTGTTCCCCTCCACCTGGTAGCGGTTCACATCAAAGCGCGGAATATCGGCGGCGGTGGCGATACGGGAGAGAAATAGGATTAGAAGAGCAAGCAAGCCTGCCCTGTAGCCGAGGTTCATGATACCTCCTGAAAAATGCTGCATCACACAGAAGGAGCCGGACTTTTATTTCAGCAGATTGTACGGCTTAACAGTGTAGTTTATCGAATGTTTTCAAATTTATAACATGGTTAGGGAAAATTACAAACTAATAGTTTATCCGGGCGACACTGACAAAAAATTAAATCGACGATGTTACCCTGCACGAGCAGATATGGTTGAAATCGCGTAATCTACGCGCAAGCTGCCCGTTTATGAAAGCAAGGATGCTCTGCCCGATCAACGGTTTTTCGGTCAATATGCTGGAAAATTCTTCAATCGTCAGAATATATGCCTCCACATCATCTTCAGCGTACACGTCGGCATTGCGTGGCTGACGGTCAAGCAGCCCCATCTCTCCTAGTGAAAAACCAGCCCCCAGCCTCGATGGAATCAGGCCGGTGTGTGTGCCGGTTGCATGAATGCTGACCGAGCCGCATTTCAGAATCCACATGCAATCAGCCGGATCACCAGCCTTGCAGAGCTGAGAACCTGCCGGGTAATGCACGATGCTCAGGTCCTCCAGAAAGGTGATTTCATCGGAAAGACGTTGTGAATAATGTATTTCGTTATCGCCTGTTGATGCAGGGATGAAACTGTCTCCCATCACGCAGGTTGTGATGATATGCTCTTCAGCCCATTCCAGAGCATCGTCGAGATTCAAGAAAACATGCTCAATTGCCCCCCCTGCAACAGCGATGGGGCCCCCCAGCCATGCGGGATTGGCACCGGATATCAACAGCTTTTTATTGCGTGCTCTGAGGCGTGCAGATACCTGGCCCAGGATGGTCAGACCGGATGAATCGATGTCACTGACCCGGCGACAATCGAGAATAATTATCTCCACTTCCTCGTTGATGGCGTGGAGATCGCTTGCCAGTCCATGGGCATTGCCGAAGAACAGGACACCCTCCAGATCAAAAACCAGTATCGAGCGCCCCAGGGAACAGAGCAGATCCCGTTCAGAGCCGGTGCGCACACGTTTGGATCGAGTGCAGGCACCGTCACGTCTTCGAGCGATCACGGGGCGGCTCATGTCGAGCATGAACAGAATACACGAGATGCTGATACCTACCGCCACGCCGGTCACCGGCTTGCCCAGCAGGGTTGCCAGAAACACTGCCAGGATGATGGCAGCATCTTTCCGGGACTTGCGACGCAGGGTAGCATCCTTGATTGTGAGAGCCTGTTGCAGCACCTGAATGCTCCATGTATCAACAAGGCGGAATGATACTGCCAGCAGGATAGCCGCGAGTACGATGATGGGGAGCAGTTCAATCACCCGTGGGAAAAATATCCCGCCAATCAGGAGAGTGACACCGCTGGCAATGGTGGAGACCCGAGTTCGGCCGCCGGCCTTGTAGTTGGCCATGGAAACCGAAAGCGAGGTGGATACAACCAGACCGCCGGCAAGTGCTGAGGCGAAATTGCCAACGGCCTGCCCGAGTACGTCCCGGCGTGGTTCGATCGGGACATCGGCGATAAACTGGGCCGTACGAAGCGCAAAAAAAGTATCGAGCGTTCCGACCAGCGCCAGAGTGAGCGAGCCAATAAGCACAATTTTAAGTACGCTAAGCGAGCTAAAAATTGCTGCAAGAGTGTTCCAACCCAGGACACCCCATATATCAAGGGGCTTTGTTGGGATAGCTCCGATGGTCGATCCGATATCCACACCCGGTACAAGCAATTTTATCAGGTGAAAGACAAGAGTCCCGAAGATCAGTCCAAGCAGGAGGTTGGGTACTTTGGGAATGAATTTTCCCGAAACAATAATCAAAAGGAAAAGGGCGATTCCGAAGGCAGTGACTAACGGATGGGGAAGGTGCAGGCCCGATTGCGCGATATCTTCAAGCGAGTGGAACCCGAGCAAGGCAGGTACCTGATGCCAGGCAATCAGCGCGGAGACGCCGGAAACAAAACCTGCCATGACCGGATGGGGCACAAACCTGATTATGTGAGAAAAGCCGGAGACAGCAAAGAGCGCCTGCCAGACTCCTGCCAGGGCGACACAGAGCATCATCGCCGCAATCGTATTCAGCCGGTCACCGGCACAGGCGGATAACAAGGAAAGTACGAAGGTGGACTGGATAACACAGATGGGGGTTGTGGGAAACGTGGCGACAAACGAAGATCTACGGAAAAGTGCAGCAATGATGCCGCCGACAATCGCGCAGGAAAGGCCGGCGACCGCTCCACGAGCAATGTAGTCGGGGCCGAGCTGGGTGTATGCCGAAACTCCGGCTGCAATGCAGAGCGGCATGGTAAGGCATGCGGTTACGAATCCGGCCGACGTTTCTTTATACAGACTATGAAGACGAGCAGATGACATGAGCGCTCTTTCATTGGTTAGGCGATCACATTATACTAAACAATATCTTAATGATCAAGAACATAAAAAGACTTATATGATCTTTTTAAGTTTAAGTTCTAATGACAGACACATTGTCATCGTTCTTTTGGATACGCATAATCAGGCTGTGGCGTCTAATCTGGCATCCCACCGATGAAACCTATGAGCGGGACGCAAGCAAAACGCCACGCCGGTCAGGGGTGGGCTGATGTTTTGAAGAGGGGTTTTTGGGGTTGGGATATGAGGGGAAAAGCAAAGACATGAACTCCGCCTTTGCCCAGTTGCAGTACTATGCGATAGCGCTTGAAAATTCTTCGCGGGTTTAGCCGTCTATACTTTTCCTGATTCTCGTTACAAGTTCAATAGGTGAAAATGGTTTTTGCATAAAATCAGCAACAGAAATTTTATCAATATATTCAGATAAATATCCAGTTATCATTATTATTATTGCGTCAGGATAATCTTCCTTAATTTCATTGGAAGCATCAATTCCATTTTTGATTGGCATAACTACATCCATTAGAACGGCACTAATCAAATCTCTATTTTGCTTGTAAATATCAACGGCTATTTGACCGTTTTCCGCCTCAATTACCTTGTAACCAAGCTCTTTAAGAAAAAGTGATAATAAATTCCGCACCCCTTCTGAATCATCAACTACTAGAATTGTTTCATTGCCCTTAAGTAAGTCCATTTCTTGTCCAGTGTAAATGGATTAAATGCTACACAACACTTCTTTTGACTATCCTATGGGAAGGTCGGTGACGAACAGACGTTGTAAGTACCTGTTTTGTATAATCTTTACGTTTTCGTAAAAATACACATGCCCCTAAAAGTGTCCCCATAATACTTTACGTTCTCTGTTTTTGTCTCAATTTCATGCCGATATAATCCCAATATTATGGGCTGATATACTGACCTGCTGCTTGTGCCAATAGCCCTGATCTGGTCAGCTGGTGGGCTTCGGCATAACGATCTATCGCAGAGAGCAGGTTTTCCGGCAGGGTAATATTCACCCGTCTGGATTTGATATTTATTCGTGACAGGTCAACATTTACCAGTAACCATGTACCGCCCGCATAGTCAGGGTCATTCAGCCAGCGTTCAAGGTTTGATGAAATAGGCAACTCTGCCTCTCCTGTGTAATGACATTCAGCCGCGTCCTGTACGTTTGAAACTGCTTCCTCGATATTTTTCCCAGCGGTAAAGCATCCGGGCATATCCGGAATAGTTACGCTGTAATCACTTTCAGGGTCTTTGTGGACTACTACAGGGAATAACATTTTGTTTACCTCCATTCCCATCCGGCTTGACAGAAAATACTCCGCAGAGTGCCGATGGCAAAATCATGGTTCGGGTGAATTACGGTCACATAACCGGATTATCAGGATGCTTGAACTTGTGGTGCGAACCGGTAACAGCAGCCAGTTCTCACCCATCATTTTTTAACCGCCTTATGATTTCCCGGCTTGTCACTTTATCACAATACACACCAATACTTACTATGTCAACGATACATGAAACAGAAAAGGCCGCCCCGGAATGAGACGGCCTTTTGTTGCTATAGTTGAGAATTCTTTTCCGCCTGATTAAAAAGCAGTCGAATATGGCGTATTGATTCCCGGAAAACGAGAGGCGTCACACACCACGCAATACAGCTGCGTCATGTATGACAGAGGCAAGGGCCGTTGGTTTTATGCGTTCGGATACGCATAATCAGGCCGGGCAGTGGGTCAGAAAGAGCGATGGGGCGGTAGACAAGCAATATGAGTATAGCGGTCAAAATGGTTTTAGAAAATCATCGCTAATAATTCATAGTAAAGTTGGATGTTCATTCTTCCATCAAATCATCCGTGATTCTGCCTTACAAAATTCAGTGTTCCACCAGCCGATAGTTCCTTACGCTGGCGGTCGGAAATTTCTAAACGAGTAAGTATCTTTGCGCCATTTACAAATAAAGGAATCTCAGTAATTCCGCTCTCAATAAGATGACGAATATCAGGAATCGAAATCTGATCACCCTGTTTGAAAATGTCCATATCACTCGGATTATTGAAAACTAGAGGAACTATGCCAAAATTAACCAGGTTGGCTTTGTGAATTCGGGCGAAACTTTTAACTATCTTGACTCTAATCCCAAGATACCGAGGGGCAATAGCTGCATGTTCGCGAGAGGAGCCCTGACCGTAGTTTTCCCCGGCAACAATCACACCGCTTCCGGCAGCCCGGGCACGTGCAGGAAAATCCGCATCCAGCTGTTCAAAGACATGCTCACTGATGGCCGGAATATTGCTGCGCAACGGCAAGACCTTGTTACCGGCCGGCATGATATGATCGGTTGTAATATTGTCTCCCAGTGCAATTACTACGGTAGCTTGCAGAGAATCGGGCAATTCCTCAAAATCCGGAAACGGAAGTATATTCGGCCCGGTCTTAATCTCAACTCCGGAACCATCATCAAGCGGAAATATGATGCCGGAATCGTCCAGCAGATATTTGTCAGGATTTTGCACTGCTGGGTATGAGCAGGTTTTTCCTAATTCTCGTGGGTCCGTTATAACACCGTACATACCCGACGCTGCCGCAGTTTCCGGTGAACAAAGATACACCTTGTCACCTTTGGTCCCACTCCGGCCTGGAAAGTTGCGGGGGAAGGTGCGTAAACTCACCTGATCTGTTCCGGGAGCCTGCCCCATGCCAATGCAGCCCAAACAACCTGATTGATGAATACTGATTCCAGCCATCAACAGCATCAATACACCACCGTCCTGGGCTACATTTTCCAATACCTGACGACTTCCCGGATTGATATGAAAATGTACCCCAGGAGCAACACGTTTCCCGTCCATAATCCGGCACACGGTCATGAGGTCACGATACGAAGAGTTCACCGAACTGCCAACGATTATCTGATCAACCTTGATGCCTGCGACATCCCGGACCGGTACCACATTATCCGGTGATGACGGGCAGGCGATTAATGGTTCCAGCTTAGAAAGATCAATTTCATCGTGCGAGTCATATATTGCATCATCATCTGCCGCAAATGGCTGCCAGCTATCGCCCCGATCTTGCGACACCAGAAACTCACGCGTCCGTTCATCTGAAGGGAAAATGGAAGAGGTCGCCCCCAATTCTGCTCCCATGTTCCCGATACTGGCACGATCCGTTACTGAAAGGCTGGTGACTCCGGGCCCATAATATTCAATGACTTTACTGACTCCACCTTTGACGGTGTGACGCCGTAACATCTCCAGGATTACATCCTTACCTGAAACCCAGTCAGGAAGTTTGCCCGTTAACTTGACACCCATCACTTTCGGACAGGGTAGATTGAATGGATGTCCGGCCATTGCAAGAGCCACATCCAGACCTCCAGCACCAATTGCCAGAACAGATAATCCGGCCGCAGTTGGAGAA
Source organism: uncultured Desulfuromonadales bacterium (assembly GCA_903868145.1). Lineage (GTDB taxonomy): Bacteria > Desulfobacterota > Desulfuromonadia > Geobacterales > Pseudopelobacteraceae > CAIPTY01. Next base: position 102,446 of record CAIPTY010000083.1, read on the forward strand.
TGGGAATCCGCGCCCAGAAGTGTTGTGCCCGGAATCCCGAAGCGCTCCAGATGTACCTGATGTGATACGCCGTTTCCCGGTTTGGAAAGATGGATGCCATATTTCATTGCCGCAGACGTCAGAAAGGCGTGATCATCTGCATTTTTGTAATCTGTTTGCAGCAGGTTGTGGTCGATGTATTGGGCCGCCAGCTGAACTTTTACCCGTGGGAGACCCATAGCGATAAACTCCAGCATCGCCATAGTGCCAGTTGCGTCCTGTAGCAATGTGTGATCAATTCTGATCGAAATTTCTGAGCCTGGGACCATGCTCCCGGCAACAAGATGCGACCTCAGAATTTTTGTAGTTAGATTTTGTTTCATGTCAGCCACCACATTTCTTCATGATTGATTACAGATCTCAACAACCCCCTTCAGTATTTCCCGCAACTGTTTATAGGTATACGGCTTGGTGATCAGACCGGCTATGTCCTTGATGTCTATATGGGAAGCAATTTCAGCCTTACCGAACCCGCTGACAACAATAACAGGCGTTGCAGGTGTGAGTTTTTTCAGTTCCCGGATAAAAGTGTAACCGTCCATGACCGGCATGCCGATGTCCGTTAGTACCAGCGAGATGTCAGCATTCTTCTGATACTGATCAAGTGCTTCCTTGCCGTCGGATGCCTCTATAACGGTAAATCCAATTTCTTCCAGTAAGGTTCTTGCAATATCACGTACCAGCTTTTCGTCTTCCACCAGCAGGACGGTCCCTTTTCCCCGCCATTCTGATGAATCTTGAACTGGCTGTTGGGTTTGCACTGCGCTGGTATCGGAGGCGGGTGCAGGCAGGTATACCTTGATGGATGTGCCGTTACCGGGTTTAGTGGAAAGTTGTAAGGCCCCTTTATGCGCGGTGATAATACCGAGTACAGCCGACATCCCCAGTCCTCTGCCGGTGAACTTGGTGGTGAAGAACGGTTCAAAGACGCGCCGTTGTGTATCCTCATCCATGCCGCAGCCGTTGTCGCTGACTTCAAGGCAGAGATAATTGCCCGGTATTATTGTTTTGCCTAAATGGTCTTTGCCTGATTGCCCCGTTATCTCCGTTTTGGTCAGTGCAATACGAATCTCGCCCTGTGCCTGACCAATAGCTTCCGATGCGTTAAGGATCAGATTCATGACAATCTGCGTTAGCTGGCTGGTATCACCTTTGATTGTCGGCAGGTCTGGTGAATAGCTTGTGGTGATTACGATGTTTTTACCGATGCTTGCTTTTAACAGACGCACCACATCATCCACCAGCATCCACATGACTATCAGCGATGGGGAAGAGATGGCTTTACCGGCATAGGCCAGCATTTGATTGCACAGCCCTGCTGCACGGTCCACAGCTTTTTCTATCTGCGGGATAAAGCTCTCGGCTGTTGCAAGATCCATCTTTATAAGACTGCAACCACCGTTGATTACCTGTAGAATGTTGTTAAAGTCGTGGGCTATGCCGCCGGCAAGTACGCCGAGGCTCTCCAACTTCTGGGCTTGCTGGAGTTGCTGTTCAAGCGCAAGTTTTTCCTGTTCGGCTTGCTTGCGCTCGGTGATGTCCTGAATGGTTCCTAGCAAAAACAGTGCATGACCATCGTCGTCATAGTGGGCTGTTCCTCGGCCATATACCCATCTTGTTTCTCCATCATTTTTGCGGATGATGCGATATTCATGCGAAAAGTAGTTATGATTGGATAAGACTTCTTCCATCAGGTACCGATCCATCAGATCTCTGTCCTCAGGATGCACTATGTTCAGCCAACCTTCAACGTTACGGGTGTAGTTTGCATCAATACCGAAGATATCGTCCAAAGCTTCAGAGGATTCCCAAAGGTTCGCTACGAAATCAGCTTTATAAGAGCCTATTTGTGCCGCACTTTGCGACTCTCTCAAGAAAAATTCTCGCTGTATTAAAGCCTCTTCTACCTGCTTGCGCTCCGTGATGTCTCGCACAATGGCCCACATTCCGGTCGGCTCGCCCTGCTCGTTACGGAGCAGTACGGTGCGAAGTTCAACCGGAAAGATGCTGCCATCCTTCCTGCGGTATTCCTTCTCGTAGATGGGGGAGAACCCCTGTTTCAATACATGGTTCTGGACAATCTGGCTTTCTGAATCATGCCATGTTTCGGGAGTGATGTCCGGGTAAGTCAGCGCAACCAATTCAGCTTCAGAATACCCCAGCATATCGGAATAAATGCTGTTGTAGTCTACGATATGTCCATCCATGTCCGTCATGACAAACCCGTCGATCATGCTTTCGTGCAGTGCGCGGTATTTCGCTTCCGACGCCATTATCGCAGCCTCGAAATTCTTGCGCTCGCTGATGTCTTCAAATACGGCAAAAACTTCGTCTGGATGTGAATTGTCGGAACGAAATATCGGTACTGCACTGACACTAATCCATCGGTATGCGGATAATTTTGGATTGTAAATACCCATGATTACGGAACTCACAGGCAGACCGGTTCTCAACGCTACCATTGAAGGATGTTCCACACCGGGGAACATCTCACCATTTTCACGGATGGTGTGATGTTCTTCTTTAATCGAATCACTGCCTAAAAACTCCTCCTTGCTTTTGCCAAGTATTCGCTCAGCAGCAGGATTCATTGAAGTGATCGAGCCATTTGCATCCTGATAGACTATTCCGTGCAGCATTGATTCTGATAATAAGCGATGCCGTTGTTCACTTTCTCTAAGAGCCTTTTCTGCTTCTTTGCGTTCGGTAATGTCCAATACCTGTGATAATACAGAAATGATTTGACCCTGCGAATTTCTCAATACGGTATTGTACCATTCACAGGTTATGAGCCTTCGGTCTTTCGTATAATTGCGATTGGTGGCAACAACATACTTTGAGCATCCATCAATAAGTTGACTCATTGTATTTTGAACAATTGAGATATCATCCTCATAAATCATCTGCAAATCCATAACCGGTTTGCCTAGCGTCTCACACTGTGTCCAGCCGAAAATCTTCTCTGCTTCTCCCCCCCACCGGGTTACAATAAAACTGGAGTCCCACTCAATTGATGCCAAGGGGGAGTTATCAATATGAAAGTTCAATCGCTGCTGGTTTTCCTGTAACTGGGAGAGCGAATCCTTTAGATGTTTTTGAGCCAGTCCCATTTTCCCGAACAATTGAGTTAGATGCGAAAAAAACTTCATCAGGTTTTGTATCTGATCTTCAGAAAATATAGGTACTTTATTCAGTGCTTCTAGGTAGGATTCTTTTTCAAAACCAAATTCTGCCGCCTGTTGGACAAAGTACTCCGTATCGGGAGGTTCAAAGAAAAATTGGCCGGTAAAAAAGTTGGCGATGTGTTCACCTTCGATTACGAGAGGAACGGCGACATCAACCAGACCGTTTTTACATTTATACACATTGTACTGCTCTCCAGAGCGCAACTGACCTGCGAGAACGGTGTCGCTTTCACGACATCGCTGAGCTGTTAGCGGATTGATCCTGTGAAAACAGGTGCAGATATCCTGCCACCCGGTTGCTACGAGGATATTTCCCTCCAAGTCAAGTATTGCGGTTACAGCACCGCTTTGTGCGGTGAAGCTTTCACAGAGTCCCATTAATTCATCTATGTCTACCAGTTCGGATATTTGCATTTGACATACCTCAATGCATATTCTTGGAAAAAGAGACTTATGTTCATACTCTACCACACTGTTGCAGACTTCTCAAATATGTGCGTTTAAATTGTGTAAAATGTGCATACGTGTCTAACATGATTCACATTCTTTTCCTCCAATGGTTTTCCAAGGTAACAGGGGATAATCAAAAACATACGTTGCGTGGTGCAACCGTACACTGCCTATGCTAGCGCTAAAATACTGAGCTGTTTAAATGAGCCGGTGACAATTACACAGCCCTCTTCAAGGGAATCACTTTTGTCCCAACCTTCAATCCATCCAGATAATCAGCCCAAACCTGCATCATCTTCTTGCGTTCTGCCAGGTGCTGTGTCCGGTTATATGCCCTGCCAAGCCGGTCCGGTACAGCATGAGCAAGCTAAGCTTCTATGGCGTCCGGCGGAAACTGCAATATCTCATGTAGCATACCCCTAGCATATGGCGTATTGATTCCCGGAAAGCGAGAGGCGTCACACATCACGCAATACAGCTGCGTCATTTATGACAGAGGCAAGGGCCGATGGTTTTATGCGTTCGGATACGCATAATCAGGACGGGCAGTGGGTTGGATACGTAAAAATTTATCTATATATGTTGGTGCTAATGTGGTACTTGATGAATAGATTTTTAACACCCCGTATTACTGTATCGGGGAAATGAGCAAAGCATATAATAGTAGATGCTTGAGCCATCGACTGAAATATGAAGAAGTATCTTAATATCATATGCTTTGCTGGCATCTAATGTTATATGCAAGCATCAAATATTATTGCTCCGGTGATTAAACATCTGAATCAAGCTGCATAAACGACCTTGGGATGTTTGAAGTATCCCCGTACATGATGCGGTCGCTTTTGCAAGGTTTTCATAAACGAGCGAGTTTTTTTGATCAGATCCATTTGTGAACGTGCCGGCATACCAGAACGAATCTTATGTTTCAGGTTGCCGTTGAGGTATTCATCCGGATTCAGTTCCGGCGAGTAGGACGGCAGAAAGAACAGCTCCATTTGATCTTTGTGCTTTTCAAGCCACTCTTTGACAATTTTGCTGTGATGCACCCGATGATTGTCCAGAATCAGGAATACCTTGCGTTTGGTGTCTTTGACCAGTCTCGACAGGAATTTTATGAACACCTGCGCGGTCATGTTTTCCCGGTAGAGCATGAACCGGACTTTACCCTGGTTGGTGATTGACGATACCATGTTGATGCTGCTCTTCTTGGCATTCAACCGGACTATTGGAGTTTTACCTTTGGGGGCAAATCCTTTGGCGTTGTAGGCATCACTCTGGACACCGGTTTCATCGCCCCAATGGATTTCGGCATTCTCCTGTTTCGCCTGGGCAGCAATTTCAGGGTATCTGGTGTCGAGCCATTGCTGTACCGCAGGTTCACTCTGTTCGTAGGCGCGCTTGGTCGGTTTCTGCGGGGTGAAGCCCCAGCGCTTCAGATAATCGGTTATGGTGCGCAACGGCAACTCGATGCCAAACTCCTTCTTGATTGCCAGGCAGACTGCTTCTCTGGTCCATAGGGCAAAATGGAGTTTCAGCTGGTCTGGCGTCTTGTCCACCAGAAGCTTTTTGACTGTCTCCTCCTGTTGGACAGTCAGGTTTCGATGTTCACCTTGCTTGCGCCCACGCTGCTTAGGCTTGAGGGCATCGATCCCGTCCTTCTGGTACAATTGCCAAAGTGTGCTGGCACGTGTGTTACTTATGCCAACGGTTTCTGCTGCCAACTGATTGCTCATCCCCTTCTTGCGAAGACGGATGTACTGCTTGCGCAGCTCGTACTGGGTCTCAGGGGTAAGTTTTCGGGCATCTATCTTTTCCATGCCAGAAATATAGCACAGAATCAGCAAATATTTATATATTTTATCACCGAGTCAATAGATACCGGAATACATCCGCGGCCGTAATAATTTCAGAATAAATTCAGTTGTTTAGGTTTTACTGTAGATCTGTTTTTGTAATCATAAAGTGCAAGTAGCCGGTTTAGCACTGTTCCTTCAAATACTGACACACTCAAAATCTGTAGAATTGTGTATCCGGTATTTTACCGGTAGAAGGTTTGCAAGCTGGTGAAGGAAAGATAAGCGGCCCAAATGGGCAGGAAAAAGTGCAGTTGCCAGTAATTATTCAATAATCATTGCAGTTGAAAGGTTATAAATGAGAAATTTTCTCCTGCGTTTTATATGTACCGTGTGCATTCTTGTATGTAGTGCGCATGTCCATTCTGTCGAAGCGGCACAAAAGAAGAAAGCACCTCAACAAAAATCGGCTGGCGATAACCGTGGCCTGGCTGTTGTCAAAAAGCAGACCAGTGATAGCAGGCAACGCATTGCATTGGTTATCGGCAATAGTAGCTATGCCTCCTCTCCGCTCAAAAACCCTGCCAATGACGCCCATAGCATGGCGACTACACTGAGACGCCTCGGTTTCGAGGTGGATGAAAAAACCAACCTTAGCTACATCGGAATGAACGAGGCTGTGGAGAGTTTTGGGAACAGGCTCAAAAGCGGCGGGGTCGGACTTTTTTACTATGCTGGTCATGGCATGCAGGTTCAGGGGAATAACTATCTCATTCCTGTGGATGCCAAGCTTAACGCCGAGAGCGAAGTAAAATACAAAGCCCTGGATGCGGGTCTTGTCCTTTCAAAGATGGAGCAGGCCAAAAGTGATGTTAATCTTGTGATTCTGGATGCCTGCCGTGATAATCCTTTTGGGCGTTCCTTCCGCTCAGCAAGTCGAGGTCTGGCTAATATGGATGCTCCAACAGGTACTCTGATTGCCTATGCTACAGCACCGGGTAAAACGGCTGCTGATGGTAAAGGTAAAAACGGAGCCTATACGGAAGCTCTGGTTGAGACTTTAGAAACTCCCGGCCTGAAAGTTGAGGATATCTTCAAACTGGTACGCAAACTTGTGCTTGATAAGACGGCCAATGCACAAGTGCCATGGGAGTCTTCATCTTTAGTGGGTGATTTCCATTTTGTTTCGTCAAATGATGCGGCTGAACCGAGAACAAAACCTGCGGCGGCATATACCAATCAAAGGTCAAATACACCCGTAATTGAATCAACTGCAACACCATCAGAATCATCGGCTGCTCTTAACAGTCCGAATTTTCTCGAAGAACTTGACCGTTATCTAAAGATCGCAAATGCTCCGCTCACAGAAATTACAAACCTTGCAAAATCAGGCGATTTGTTTGGTAAAGCCAGGTTTTGCGCAACGGCAACGCATGAGCGATATAATCTTGGCTTGCAACCGGCAGAAGGCATATCTCTGTGCAAAGAACTTGCAGATCAAGGTGTGCCAGTTGGCATGTTTCTGTATGGCAGAACATTCCAGTCTGGCCGAGGCGTAGCAAAAAATGAGGCTGAAGCGGCCAGATGGTATCGCAAGGCAGCGGAACTGGGACATGCCATCGCACAATATAATCTCGGCGTTATGTACGCTTATGGTAGCGGTGTAGTAAAAGACGAGACTGAGGCGGTTAGGTGGTATCGCAAGGCGGCAGAGCAGGGATATGCTGAGGCACAAACGTCACTCGGCTTTATGTACGATAGTGGTAGCGGCATTGCAAAAGATGAGACTGAGGCGGTTAGGTGGTATCGCAAGGCGGCAGAGCAGGGATATGCTAACGCACAATATA
>CAIPTY010000084.1 GCA_903868145.1 uncultured Desulfuromonadales bacterium
ACGCAAAGACGCTAGGGCACGGAGTCGCAAAGAAAGTCCAAAATATTTCAGTTTTTGCCTTTCCCCTTGTGTCTTCGAGCCGTTGCGCCTTTGCGTTGAAGAATTTAAAGTCAGAGGCTTTAACGCAGAGACGCCAAGGCGCAAAGTCGCCAGGAAAGTACAAAATCTTTTCAGATTTTAAACCCAAAAAGATTTCAGTTTTTACTTTTCCTTTGTGTCTCTGCGGCTTTCCACCTTTGCGTTGAAGAATTTCAAGTCAGAGGCTTTAGAAATCTTCCGGCATGACCAGATAGAATGTACGAGTTCTTCAAAAGGAGATACACTGCGTGAACATATGGAAACCATCGTACAGTATGGCTGCAGTATCTCTCGTCGCCCTATTATTGACATCTGCCGCCGTTTTGCCCCGCAACCTGCAGGCAGAAGAATTATCCCCGCTTTCCATATCCCTTGAAGGGTACGACTACCCCTATCCTGTCAGCTACCTGCCTTTGGTTATGGAAGGTCAGGATCTGAAGATGGCGTACATGGATGTACTGCCACGCGGAGGCGGGAATGCTAAAACGGTACTGCTTCTGCACGGCAAGAATTTTCCGGGTGCCTACTGGAAGGATACCATTGCGTATCTGACCGGCAATGGTTACAGGGTCATCGTCCCGGATCAGATTGGCTTCGGAAAATCATCGAAACCCAATATCCACTACAGCTTCCACGCCCTTGCATCAAACACGAGGAAACTTCTGGATTCCCTGAATGTCAGGGAGGTGACCGTAGTCGGCCACTCCATGGGAGGTATGCTGGCGGCGCGTTTTGCCCTTCTGTACCCGGAGACCGCAACCGGACTCGTACTGGAGAACCCCATTGGCCTGGAAGACTACCGCCGGTTTGTTCCCTGGGTTTCTGTCGATGAGCAGTACCAGAATGAACTGAAGGCCACAGCCGAAAGCATCCGCAGCTACCATAAAACCTATTTTGTCAGTTTCCGCCCTGAGTACGGCGAATATGCCGAGCTTGCCGCTCGTCAACGGTTAAGCGGCGAGTATCCCCGCCTGGCCATGTCATCGGCTCTGACCTATCTGATGATTTACGAGCAGCCGGTGAGTCACGAATTCGCACATATAAAAGCGAAGACTCTTCTGATAATTGGCCAGTCGGACCGTACGGTGGTAGGAAAGGCCCGGGTAAAGAAAGAGTTGTTGCCAACCGTTGGCCAATACCCGGAACTGGGTCGCACAACAGCCAGGCTGATTTCGGGTGCAAAACTGCTTGAACTGGACAAGGTCGGTCATATTCCACATATGGAGATGAAGGACAGATTCCACGAGGTGTTACGGGATTTCCTCAAGGAGTGACAGAACGAGGCTGATTCCCGGAAAGCCGGTCCATGGGAACGATACCGTGCCTGTTCGATCGCACAGAACTGCCGCAAATTGTCACTTTCCCTGACAACCACGGGAAATATACCCGGAGTCAGAAAAATAATGGAATGATGCAATGTAATAATTCCAGCTTGTTATCTGGTTTTGTTCCGTTTGGACTGATTATTGCTGAATAGAGATCAATCACTTTAATCATGCTCTTAAATGAGCGCAAACCCCGAAAGGAGAAACACCATGTTGAACAAACTGAGAAGCAGACAAGGTTTTACCCTGATCGAGCTTTTGATCGTTGTTGCGATCATCGGCATCCTGGCAGCTATTGCCATCCCGCAGTTCTCTGCCTACCAGAAGAGAGGTTTTGCTTCGGCAACTCGTTCTGATGCACGCAACCTGCATACAGCAATCAAAGCAGCTTTTGCTGACAACATTGGTGCTAGTGATATCTCCTCAGCTGCACCTGGGGGATTAGGCGTAAGTATTGGCTCCGCTTTCACACAAACAAATCAACCAGTGCCACCGCTCGCTGCTGCGAAAGTTTCAGCTGGCGTAAGCTTGACAGTTGGCAATGGGTCTGAGGATGCATACACTATCACTGCTACACATTCAAAGTTAACGACAACGGGTTCCCAGTATTGGATTAATGGTTCCGGCGCTGTTTCAGATGATCTTTCCAAAGGTTGGTAGTATTACTTGATTTAAATTTAAAAAAGGCCAGCTTTGCTGGCCTTTTTTTTGAGTGGTAACCATGTCTATTTCGAAAAGTTATCAACTCATCATTCTTTGCGTTGCCGTACTGACCGTTTATTACTCAGCCCTCTTTGCCCCCATCTGCGTTATCGATGATAATCGACTGATCTTCTTTTACCCAACAGAGGCAACCCTGAGCGATCTGGTCTCACTTTTTATTTCCAATGCGGGCTATTATCGCCCCTTACTCGCCGCAACCTTCATGCTGGATAACTACCTCTGGATGATGCATGAAAGCTTCCTGCACCTGGAGAACGTCCTTCTGCACGGCGCCAATACATTGCTGCTGTACGCCGTCACCGAGCGCCTTGCCAGACGCGCCGGTATTGCACCCGCCACCGGTATCCCTTTTATGGTCGCCCTGCTGTTCGCCCTGCATCCGCTGGCCACCGAATCGGTTGACTGGATTTCCGGACGCACCGACCCGCTGGCCTGCCTGTTCCTGCTGCTCTCCGTTAAATTTCTGCTGGATTGGTGTGAAAAACCTGCAACCGCCCGTCTGATCTGGATGCAGCTCTGTTTTCTGCTGGCCTGCCTCTCCAAAGAGACAGCGGTGTTTTTCATCGGCCCGGCGGTGCTGCTTGCGCTGGTTCTGCGGAAGAGGGACGGGGCTGCAAACACTCTTCGCTCCCTGCTAGCTTCCATTCGTACAGACTGGACGATATACGCTGCTTTTGTGGCAACCACCATTGCCTATTTTGCCCTGCGGGCCTATTCGGCATCCGTGACCGCAGGCGGCGACCGCGGCATGAGCAAGCTTGCGAAATACGCAACAGGGGAAAAGACCGATTCGCTCTGGTTTGATAAGGTGATGGAGGTATTCCGCTCCATCGGGTTTTACAGCAAGAAGATTGTTATCCCCTGGCCGCTCAATTTCAACATCGTCGGTGTTTCGGACTGGTATGTGCTGCTTGGAATCCTGAGCCTCGCCCTGCTCTGCCGGTTCTGCTGGCAACGGCGCGATCTGCTTGCGGCGTTGCTGCTGTCGGCGTTTCTGGTCGCGTCATCGGCGCTGCTGGTGTCGGTCGGCAGACTGGCCTGGACACCCTACGCCGAGCGCTATCTGTATATTCCGCTGATCTTTTTCATCCCCGCCAGCGTGCTGTGGCTGCACGAAAAAATCGGCACGCTCAGAGACGGGCAGCTACTCCGCGTTATCATCATCCTGCTCTGCGGAGCCAGCCTGATCACCACCGTACAGCGCAACCTGGTCTGGATGGATGGCGCGGCGTTCTACGAATGCAACTACCGACAGGCGCCGAATCTCCCCATTACCATGAAGAACTATGCGACCACTCTACGCCAGCAGGGGCGGATGGAGGAGGCACAGGAGATAATGAAGCGCATCCCCCGAAAACCGCGGGTGGAGAAGGGGTCGGCGGGGAAGTGAGGGGATAGGCTACAATGCTCAACGTCAAAAGCACCCCTCATCCGCCCTGCCGGGCACCTTCTCCCTCAGGGAGAAGGCAGAGAAGGCATGTTTTTTATTCCTTCTCCCTCGGGGAGAAGGTGGCCAAAGGCCGGATGAGGGGATAAAGCAGGATTTTAGCCATTTTGCATTTATAACTCTGCCAGGGAAGCAACAAGAAAGGAGCGTGATGGTTTTGTTTCTTCACGCACCACGCGATCGGTCAGGAGGAAACGATACATGTCTTGACATGCCATTGATGACCATATATGATGACCATGTATATGATTTGTCATTGTGGAGGTAAAAAACATGCGACAGTTTAATATTGCCGAAGCAAAGTCTCATTTTTCAGATATTGTGAAAATTGCCATGCTCGGAGAAGATGTTGTTATCGCAAAAGGCAACAAACCGCTGTTACGGCTTGTTCCAATTGAATCAGATATAACAATTCGTAAACCGGGAACGGCAAAGGGACAAATTCTCCATATTGCCCCTGATTTCGATGAAATGCCGACGGATTTCAAGGAGTATGTCTAGTGTCACGACTGCTCCTGGATACGCATACGTTCTTGTGGTGGGCTAATGACGCTCCGGAGTTGTCACCTGCAGCTCGCAACATGATTTCCAATACGAATAATGAATGCTTTCTGAGCGTTGCAAGCTGCTGGGAGATGGCCATAAAATCAAGCCTTGGTAAACTTGTCCTCACCAAGTCGGTGGATCGGTTTGTTCACGAACAAATTATAGAAAATTGCTTTATGATTTTGAACATTGAACTTCGTCACGCTGCAAAAGTTGAATCTCTGCCGTTTCATCATCGCGATCCCTTTGATCGTCTGCTTATAGGCCAGGCCATTTCAGAGGAACTCACTCTCGTGACAGCAGACAGAATGTTTTCCCGTTATGACGTTCAAGTGATCTGGTAACATTCCGGACGATCCGGAGCCCACTAATCGTTACGTTACGCCGCGCGTTTTATTTCCTCACGCACCACACGCCGCAGGGTGCTTTCAAGACCCTGGTGGCCAATAGATTGTTTCAGTGCTTCATTAATGAGCGTTTGATAGCCACGATCTCCCGCCTGCGACTTGAACCATGCGACAATTGAAGCGTCAAGCATGATGTTGATGCGCTGTTTTTTTGCATTGACTGAAGCGCGCCATTCCTCGCGGGTAACATCTTTCATGTTGATGCGGAGACGCCCACGGGCCAGGTCTTCATCGGTGATTTCCGGATATTCGTCATATTTTTCTAAATCGTCTTTGTTCATTTCGTGTCGCCTTTCTCATTGAAATTATGCGCACCACCTCTGCTGTTTCCGTGTGGACAACAACGACAACCACTATTTCCAACAGGCCAATGGCGACCCATCTCTGCTCACCATAATCGTAGCGCGTGTCTTCAAAAATAATCATGTTACCTCTGAAAACCTTTTCAGCATCGGCAAAATCAAGCTGATGGTTTTTCAGGTTCAAGAGCCGCTTGTTTTCATCCCACGTAAATCTCATAATTATTTATACACATGATTATACATACCGTCAAGCCGATTGACACAGATTGACACCGTCATTATAATTTCGACTTGACGCGCTTAATATCTTTCTCTCTAACCCGCCCTGAAAGGACGTAATCATGAGAACATTTTCTGCTGTACTTCTTGGCGCAGTACTTTTTCTGTCGGCATGCACGTCATCCCCGCAGCAGCCGGTGGCGCAAAAGGATCAGGGACGACCGGAAACAAAGAAACTGGAGGCGGCAACCGCAGCCGGTTATGACGGCGCCGCCGTCAGAAAAACAGTTGATAAAACTCTCAACAGTAATGACGACCGCACGAAGGATATGGATAAACAGGGGGCTGAAAGCAAATAAACAAAAAGGCACCTGAAAACAAGAGACACAACATGAATGAGGTGTGAAAAGGACGCTCTTGCCGACACCCGGAGGCACAGACGATGAAGGTGCTTTTCACATCCGGTAAAATCAGGTATTGTGCCCCCTACCCCACGAAAGAACTCACGCCGCAGGGGTTACACAGAAAAATATCAGGAGGTACCTCGCATGATGGTTCCAGGATCTGGGTTGAGATGGTTGGTGATGCTTGCCATGACGCTCGTTTCAGCTTTACTCTTCGGTTGTAGTGACGGAGGTGGCGGATACTTCGGCGGAGTGACTCTTACCAGCATTCAGGTGACACCTGCCGTCAAGGAGATCGCCAGGTCACAGCAGGTACAATTCAGTGCAACCGGTGTCTACAGTGACAGGACGACCAGGGATCTTACCGGACAGGTAGTCTGGTCCAGCAGCGACACCGCTAAAGCAACCATCGTCAGCACCAGCGGTATGGCAACCGGTGTCGCTCCCGGCGCTGTTGCCGTCACCGCCACCTCGGGCACCATCAGCGGCACTGCCACCCTGACGGTTGACGCATCAACCCTTGCAAGCATTGCGATTACGCCTGTTGCAAAAGAGATCGCCAAGGCGGAACAGGCTCAATTCATCGCCATCGGGACGTTCAGTGACGGCGATGTCCACGATCTGACTTCCCAGGTCACCTGGTCCAGCAGCGATGCCACAAAAGCGACCATCGTCGCTGCAAGCGGCATGGCAACCGGCGTTGCTCCCGGCAGCACCACCATCACTGCAACCGCCGCCAGCCTGGGCGGCATCAAGGGTACCGCCACCCTGACGGTTGACGCATCAACCCTGACAAGCATTGCGGTTACTCCCTCCACACAGCAGATCGCCAGGGGACAACAGGCTCAATTCATCGCCATCGGGACGTTCAGTGACGGCGATGTCCACGATCTGACTTCCCAGGTAAGCTGGACCAGCAGCGATACCACTAAAGCGAGCATCGTTGCGGGCAGCGGCGTTGCAACCGGCCTTGCAACCGGCACCACCACCATCACTGCCACCGCCGCCAGTCTGGGGGGCATCAAAGGCACAGCCTCTCTGACGGTTGACCCCTCCAAACTGACGAGTATTACGATAACACCGGCCACTGCTTCGATAACCGTTAAGGGCAGTCAACAATTCGCTGCCATGGGGACGTTCGATGACGGTCACATCCATGATCTGACTGCCGAGGTTGACTGGTCCAGCAGTGACACCTCGAAAGCCACCATCGTCAGCACCAGCGGGGTGGCAACCGGTATTGCTGCGGGTACCGCCAGCATCACCGCACATGCCTCAAAACTGGGCGGCATCCGAGGAACCGCGACCCTTACGGTCAGTACGGCCGCGGATCCCGCTAATATTCCGACCCCACCGAGTGATGACCCGAAATACTTCCAGGTCATGATCGACAACCGTGTTGCCGCTGCTAAAATAGTCGGCGACGGCGTCACCAACGACGGTAAAATCCATTTTTTGGTGACGGGCAAGAGAATGCAGGTTGTTAACGACGGAAAATCCTTTACATATTTTACCTGGCTGAGCGGCGGCAAGGACGCCGGCGGCAAATGGAGCGACTGGAGCAACCCGGCTTTTCATACACCCAATACTGCCGATGATCTCAACGATCCTGCAAAAACCAACGGGAAAAGCGCCGACGGGGCAATCTATAAAAGCACTACGCCCGGTGACGGCGGCTACGATGTTACCCTGGACCAACTGCCTCTGGACGCCACCGGTAAATATCGCGTCCTGAAGATTCCTTTCCGTGATCCCGCTGACCCTGACTATTCAATGATGGGGTCAGGACGGGTACTTTTTGCCCTGGGCAAGCCGGTCTGGTCTCGAATCGAACTTGCAGCCGACGGCTATTATACCCCTGTCGGACCTGATATTAACAACCCGACTACCGGGGGGGCCACCCGATTTGACTTTATGGAAATGAACTGCGCCACCGCGCCCAAGGGAAGCACGGGTACTGTTCCGGTATGCTATGTTAATACCACAAACGTTGATTTCTTCTCGCTTGGGGTGGCCATAAACGGTCGTCAAAGTAACGGCATCACAAAGACATTTGGTCTGGATCTGGGAAAATCATCCACCCCCGTGTCCGATGTCGTCGCTGCCCTCTCGAAACTGACGGGTGATTACACGATGGGAAAACAGACAGTTACCGTTGCCGGTGTTGACACTTTCGTCAGATTCCGGAGTCCGAGCAAATCTTTCCCCCTCACATCCACTGAGCTGGATGCCACAATAACCAAGGGTTTTGAAAAGTACAAAACCACTGCCCTGAGTTTCAGAGACGGTGACAATGTCCTGTACGAAGCAAAGGTGGACGCTTCCAACAACATCGTGTTCTCATCGCCTACTGCATTTACACTTAAATCGGTAGGTGGAAAACTGCCGACCAGCCAGGAAGTTGTCGCTGCCGAGGGTGGCAAAGCCGGAATATTCAATACTGCCGTGGTAGATAATACCGGCGACAAAAAATACCCGAATGTCGCGGTCGCGTGGATCAATGCATTCCTCAACAGGGGGGTATTCGATGATACGGACAAGTGGAAATACAGCAGGAAGGACGAATGGTATCCTGCAGGCGGCGTCTACAACCAGTATTCAAAGACGATCCATGATTACTTCCTCTATAAGTCGGCCTACGGTCTCCCGTACGATGAGCCGGGAGGCATTAAAGATAACCCGACAGAGCCGAAGATAAGTGATTGCACCGCAATGACCCTGACAATCACCATCGACTGATGCGTCCGGGTGCGTAAGCCGCTGATGTACATGAGGGTGTAACACCAACGACCTGCCGTTGTATGAGTGACGGCAGGTCGTTTTTTATCTGGATTTTCAGTGAGATCTGTTTAGTAATGGCCACCCAGAAAAAGGAGATTATATGAGAGCGCTTGTCCACACATTTATTCTGCTGGCCTGCTTTACTGCCCCGCTATATGCCGCGCCCGCAAGCATTGTTCCTCTTACAATCAAGGGGAAGGCAATCACAATCGGCTCCTCCGCCGACAGAGCATCAATCGCCACGACTCTCAAAGGGGTATTCAAAAAGGAAGCGCCCTCCGTATCTTTACCGGATTTTCTCCAGTATGATTTTTCGGCGGTGGAAGGGCAAGGGCCTGTTTCTCTGAACTTTAAATTCGACACGCGGGGTATGTGGACCGAGATTGACATCTTTGCATATATGAAGGAACAAAATCCGGTTGCACAGCAGCTTGTCGGCTGGCTGACGAAAAAAGTCGGCAAGGGGAAGAAGAACGGTAAGAAAACAACCTGGAAATATGAAGGACTTGTGTATCGCCTTGAGGAAGTGAAAGACTCTGGTGATGAATCGGCCTACAGCATGAACATTTCAAAAATAAGGTAATATTCAGAAGCATGCACACGCTTACCATCATGCACGGGTACACCCTGGGATGGCTCGCCTGCTGTATAGCCTCATGCGCACTGGTGCTGCGCCGTCGGGAGGCATTCGCTTTCATGCACCGGGAATACTGGCGCCTGCAGAGTGAACCGTGGAAACTGCTGACCGGTGCAACCGCTGCAATCGGCCTGACAGTCATGGCGCCCTACACGGGCGATCCGACCTGGGACTATGTTGACGCCCTGTTCATGTCGATCCTGACATATACTGCGGCACCATGGACGGTGGCGATCCTCTTCCGCTTCTTCAGGCGTCTGGCCTCGATACAACAGATGTTCGTGGCCTGCTGCCTCTGGTTATTTTCGGCCAGTTGGTCATACGACCTCTACATCTGGCTGCGTGACGGTTTGTACCCCCTCACATGGACATCCAACCTGGTGGCGTCGTCATTTCTGTACCTGATGGGTGGCTTGGTCTGGTGTCTGGAATGGCTGCCCGGCAGAGGAATGTCCTTCTCGTTCATGCGACCCGATTGGCCACTACGCACCGTTTCAACCCCATTCAGCAGGATCGCCTGGCTGGCGTTGCCAATAATGCTGCTGATAGCAGTTCTTATGCTCAGGTTCCTGCTCCCGTAACATCACGGTCTATGCCGAACCGCATGGTATCATGCACGTTGCCGCAACAGCGCGGTTCCAACCCAGTCGGTTGCGAATTGATACGCTATGCGTCCGCTGTTGTCCCCCTTGGTGTAGGCCCACTCAATGGCTGCCTTTTCCCCGTCAGCGCACCAAACGGAAGCAACATTACACTGCTGTGAAAGTTTCATAACCCACTGCCGGACAACTTCGAGATACTGTTCCTGAGAAAACGGGTGAAAACCGATCCAAAGCCCAAACCTGCCGGATAGGGAGATTTTCTCTTCCACCGCCTCACCATGGTGAATCTCGTTGTTGACCAGCATTGCTCCCCGATTGTCGGTCTCGTATTCCGGCAACAGGTGCCGCCGGTTGGAGGTAACGTAGATTCTGGTGTTTTCAGGTGGAGCGTACACGGAACCGTCCAGGGCGCTTTTCAGCATCTTGTAGCCGATTTCTCCGATTTCAAACGATACGTCATCCGAGAAGATTATGAAGCGATACGGTTCCAGCTTGATCGAATCAACAATCACCGGGAGATGTACCAGATCATCCTTGTCTACCTGAATGATCCTGAGACCTTCTGGCGCATATCGATTGAGAAGAGCGCGCACCACTGAAGATTTTCCGGTGCCGCGGGTACCCCACAGCAGTACGTTATTGGAGGGAAACCTGTTGAGAAACTGTACCGTATTCTGGACCAGAATATGTTTCTGCTTTTCAATGCCGAGCAGGTCGTCAAGGTGTATCCCCTCGATTTCCGGCACCGGATCCAGATAGCCTGTAAAAGAGTGCCGCCGCCAGTTGGCGGCGTGGCACTCCTTCCAGTCGATCCTGCCTGTCCGTTGCGGCAGCAGATATTCGACAGCGTCAAGAACACGTTTAAGTTGTTCACCTAATGCCTGATCCATGGAGATTGTGTGTGAGTTGGACATGTCAGATACTTTCACCGTATTTTGTCGATAATGCGGAGCAATCCGTCAAGGATGGTCGCGGGATGGGGCGGACAGCCGGGGATGAAAAGATCGACCGGAACTAGACCGGCCGCTCCGTTTTTAACCTGGGGTGAATCAATGTACGGACCTCCATGTATGGCACAGGCACCGCAGGCGACAACTATCTTGGGATCAGGAATCGCAGTATATGTGGTGAGGAGGGCCTGAGCCATGTTTTCGGTAACCGGGCCGGTTATCCAGAGACCGTCTGCATGACGGGGCGACGCCACAAACTGTATGCCGAAACGTCCGAGATCCCAGCCGATCGTTGACAGCACGTTAGTATCAGCCTCGCAGGCGTTACATCCTCCGGCGCTGACCTCCCGGAATTTGAGCGAGCGGCCCACTATGCGCTGCAGGTCGGCAGAAAGCGCCTGCGCAAATTGCCGGGAAGCTCCGGGCTTTATGAGAAGATGATCTCTTTGTGTCGCCGCAAGTCGATAATCAGTGGTGAATTCAATCCCTCCTGCCGGGCACTCGGCGCAGAAAAGGCATTTCCCCATATCCAGGCATCCACCTTCTTCAGCAGAAAAGGCACCGTAGGGACATTCCGCCGATGTACCATGCTGTTCGGCCGACCGTGCAAGCGATGACGGCACAGGGTAACCGCGAAACCGCTCCGGCATCTGCAAAGGCTCTGCGGGATAGGGCATGGTCCGGTGCCCTTGCTTCAGGCGGGAAATAATTTCTCTGATCATACCCTGTTCCTCTCTCCTTATAAATCGAACCCGCAATAGGAAAGGTTGAAGCTCTTGTTACAGAGCGGAAAATCAGATATCTGCTGACCGCGTAATGCCATGGCAAGTCCCGGCCAGTTGTGAAACGAGGGATCCACGATCTTGTACCGGACAAACCTCCCGGTGGCGTCAGTGACAGCCACGTGACATATCTCGCCGCGCCATCCTTCCGTCATGGCCAGGGCCAGCCGGTGACCTGCGCATGCAGATGCCTGACGGCGATGCCCGCCGCCGGGCATCTGCCGAAGCTGCTCCTCGATGAAATCCATGGACTTGAGGGCTTCCTGCCATCTGATCATTGTCCTGGCACAAACGTCCCCGTGGAATGAAGTGGCAACGGGCACATTGGTCATGCGATAGATGCCGAAGGGATAATCGTTGCGCACATCCCGCTTGATCCCGCAGGCCCGTGCAGGAGGGCCGACCAGCCCCAAATCAAGCCCCTGCAGCAATGTCAGGCTGCCGGTATCCTCCAGACGCCCCATGACCGATGGCGAGTTCCAGAGAAGTTCAACGGCATCAGTCAGGTCGCGGCGCGCCTCCGCCAGGCGCTTGAGCAGGTTGTCCCGCAGATCGTTCGTGATATCGAAAACCGTGCCGCCGGGTGTGAGGAGTCCCCGCCCGAATCTGCTTCCACACAGGACGGCTGTCATATTGAGGAAATCTCCCCGGATACGGCCACAGAAGGATGCCGTAGGCAGATAACCGACATCACCGGCGATTGCGCCCAGGTCGCCGGTATGGTTCGCCAGCCGTTCAAGCTCCAGAGCAATGCCGCGCAGTACCTCGGCGCGAGGCGGCACTTTGGTCCCGGACAGTGCCTCCATAATCATGCAGTAGGCCTGACCATGTCCTATGGTAGTGTCTCCGGCGGCAGTCTCCATGGTCTGCAGGGTGCGTGGATGAGGCCCGCCGATACACGCTGCCTCAATACCACGGTGCTGGTAACCCAGTGATATTTCCAGATGGAATACCTCTTCTCCGTGACACTGGAAACGAAAGTGACCTGGTTCAATGATCCCGGCATGCACCGGGCCGACGGCAACTTCATGCACGTTATCGCCGGCTACCTGAAAGTACTCCATGACACCTACACGGATGGGCTCATCTGCAGGTCGGTTCCAGGCATCGCGTCCAGGCACAAACGGGTGGTGGAAGCGTACGGGGTTAAACCGGGGATGGTCATCAAAAACCAGACCGCACTGTTCGGCGATCTCCCGCTCAAAGAGGTGTGCCTGTGTGCAGAGTGAAGCGATTGACGGGAAGCGGTCATCGGTTACATCCGTGCGTGTTACGGCGAGACGCCCCTCCCCCTTGTCGGCAAGAACACATATCAGCACGACTCCTTTGTTATCGGGAATGCCAAAGTAGGAAACAATGCGCCATCCCTGGTCAACAACGTCCATAATTCCCTGCAAAAACGGGATGGAATCGACTACGGGAATGTCCGCCAGCGGAATGGAAGAACTGTTGTAGAGAGTATGCAGGGAACCGCTCACGGCTGCACCCCCAGCATGGCAGCGCCGTCTTTGAGAAGGGAGACCAGAAATACCGGCGGCCATATTCCAAACATGAGGATTACCATCAACATGAAGAGCGGCGGTCCCACGGTAAGCAGGCGGTCCTCATAGTCGCTCGGCTCGATGTCAGCCGGTGGCGTGCCCATCACCATCGGCAGCACAGTCAGGGCCATACCGATGAAGACAATCACCAAAAAGAGCAGAAACAGGGCTCCAACCAGATAACGTCCTTCAATAAAGGCGCTGCTGACAATGGTAAACTCGCTGATGAACGGCGAAAACGGGGGAGAACCGGTAATGGCTATGAAACCGGCCAGAAAGATGCCGCCGGACCAGGGCAGTCGCGTCAGTGCCCCCCTGACCACTCCGGTCGTTTTATTCGAGTACGATCGATGGATATTGCCCGATGAAAGGAAGAGCACCCCTTTGGTCAATCCGTTATTCAACATGTGGAAGAGCGCACCATACAGGGCACCTTTGCCGAGACCGAGGCCTATGGCGAGAATCCCCACATGCTCGACGCTCGAATAGGCCAGCATTCTCTTGAAGTCGGCCTGCCGGGCCATAAAAACAGCGGCAAAGGCCATGGATATGAGTCCCATCACGAGCAGGCCCTGTTGAAAAAAGCGGATCTCGGTGCCGGATGCCAGACAGATCTGGTAAACCCGCAGGATCGAAAGAAAGGCACAATTGACCAGTCCACCGGCAAGCAGGGCACCGACCAGTCCCGGAGCTTCCCCGTAGGCATCCGGTTTCCAGGCGTGTAATGGCGCCAGTCCCATTTTCGTGCCGTAGCCGACCAGGAGAAAAATCGTTGCAGCGTGCAGCCACGCGGGGTTCAGATCACGGGCGGAGGCCATGAGAGGCCCAAGCAGCAGGGTGGCATGATGATCTGCAACGTAGGTCGAATAGGCGAGGAAAAGCAACCCGAGCAACGCCAGGCCGATCCCGACGGAACAAAGCAGAAGATACTTCCATGTTGCTTCGATGGAACGTGCGTTACGATTAAAATAGATGAGCGGCGCCATGGAGACGGTGGTCGTTTCCACGGCGACCCAGAGCAGACCCAGATGCTGGGTCATGGTCACCATGCTCATGGCTGACAGGCAGACCAGAAGCCCCACGCAGAGAACCCGGTTGGAACGTTCCTGGCGATAGGAGAGATAACCGACCGCATAGAATGCGCATACGGCAAAGAGCATACTGATGCACAGCAGGACGATCTTTCCAAGGGGATCAAGCCATATCCATCCATCCGGAGAAGGAAGCGGAGCGTTGCCCAACAGAAGAGCCGTGAGGATACCATGGATGGTTGCGACTACCGGCAGAACGATGGGGCGCAACCGATTGTCCGGTATGATCCAGGCGCTTAATGCTCCAAGCAGGGGCAGCAGAACAAGTGCATGCAGCATGCAGCTACTCCTCTTTGAGGGCGCTCAGCCGGGACGTGTCAATGGATGAAAATTCCCGACTGATCTGGTTGATTACAATTCCCATGACAAATATCCCCACCAGAAGATCGAGAAGTGCGCCAGCCTCTACCATGAACGGCATTGCTTCACTCAGCAACAGGCCGAACAGAAAAATGCCGTTTTCCATCACCAGATAGCCGATAACCTGGGAAATAGCCTTGCGGCGGGTTGTGAGAAGCAAAAAACCGGTCAACAGGGTGGCGATGGAGGCCGGTACGAACAGGAGATCCTTGTGTTCCGGCGCGAGAGGCAACTGTTCGGCAAAAACAAACGAAAGAGCCGTGAATACCGCGCCAAGAAGCAGGGTTGGCACATAGCCGATGAATGGTTCCACTTCGCGCCTGATATGGGCCTTGCGAACGGCCTCGTTGATCAGGTAGGGAATGGCAACCCCCTTGGCCAGAATGATAACTGCCGTGATGGTTGCCAGATGAGTTGAAAATGGGTGAATAAGCCCCGGCAAAATACCGAGAATCACCCCTTGGACAGCTACTGCACGAATGGAAAAAATCAGTCGACTTGTTCCGAGCATGACCAGGTTGATGAGCATGACGAGCACTAACAGTTGATCGGCAAATAAATTCATCGTATCACCTCAACACCAGCATCATGGCAAAGGCTGAAAGAATCGTGGCACCGACCAGCAGCTGCGGGATACGCACCATCCTCAATCTGGCCATGACCGACTCGACGGTGCCGATTACAACAGCCAGAACAAGCATGCCGGCAATAAAAATTACCCAGTCAGCCAGCGCGATTCCTGTGCTGACAGGGAGGGCAACATTGATGAAAACCGCCCCAAGAACAAACAGTTTCAAGGCTGCGCCATAGAGAATCATTCCAAAGGCAGGTCCGCTGTGATCCAGAACCATAACCTCATGGATCATGGTCAATTCCAGGTGTGTGTTCGGGTCATCAAAGGGAATGCGGCTGTTTTCCGCCAGCAGGGTGATGAAGAGCGCCGCTACCAGCAGCAGCATGCTGGCCCCGGAAGCAAACCATGTCGCGGATGTGGCGTGCGTCAGAATGGTCGAAAGGGAGAGGGATTTGCTCAGGCGAGCCAGGGTAATCAGGGCAAAAAACAGTGTCGGTTCGGCAAGGCAGGAGAAAGTAACTTCACGGGCGGCTCCCATCCCCTCAAAACTTGAGCCGGTATCGAGGGCGGCAATGGTAGTGAAGAAGCGCGACAGCCCGAAAAGGTAGGTAAACAAAACAAGATCACCACTGAATGAAAGCGGCGCGGCATGACGACCCAGAGGGATAAGCAGGACAGCTATGAGAATCGCCGAAAGCGTTACCACAGGTCCGGCGCGAAAAACCCACGTTGTGGTGTCGCTGAAGACCGAGCCCTTGCGGAAAAGTTTGATCAGGTCGTAATAGGGCTGAAAATAGGGCGCCCCGACCCGGCCGGCAAATACCGCCTTTGTCTTGCCGATGACTCCCAGCAGAAGAGGCGGGAAGAGCAGCGCCACGGCGCAATGGATGATGATATCAGTCATGAATGGTCATCTAGCCCCGAAAAACATGATACGTACGTTAATAATGATGAAGCCGCTGAAAGCCATACCTCAATGTTTCCAGAACATCAGCACAAACAGCGTGGCAAATATATACAGCACATAGATATTAATCTGTCCATGCTGCACCCTCCTGAGATAGGAAAAGGCCAGCCCTGTCCATTGGAAGATCGGCGTCAGGATCCGGTCAAGCACTGTTTCGGTGATGGTGTAGTCAAAACGGGAACCCACAGGTGGAATGAATGCTGCAAGTTCGGGGCGTCGGCGTTTGGGGGCAACGATTGCCTCCAGCAGATTCACCACCATCTCGCTGAAGGAGGTGCCGGTATATTGCATTCTGGCTGTCGGTTCAAGAAAGCCACATCCCCAGGTAGAGCCTTGGGAACGGGGTAAACGGCGCAACCGCCGGAGATATAACGTTCCAATTAGCATGATGAGCGTGATGAGCAGAATGTTTGCAATTGTCAGCGGCATGAGCGGCACCTGGCCGGTAATCTTGGCTATGACAGGCGGAGCCAGATTACCATAATAAGCGACCACCGGGGTCACCACGTTTACCAGCAGCAGCGGCGCCATCCCGGCAGCCAGACAGGCAATCGCAAGTAAGATCATCGGCCCGGTCATTGTCGTTGGTGCTTCATGGGCGTGGGTGGCCGAGTCTGAGCGGGGAGTACCAAGGAATATGATCCCATAGAGTTTGACAAAGGTAATGACCGCCAACCCGCCGACTAGGGCCAACACCGGCGCTACCAGTGCTGCCACCGGCATCGGGGCGACGATACCATCGGTGATTGCGCCGACATAGAGAAACAGTTCTCCGACAAAACCATTGAGTGGCGGCAGGCCGCAGATAGCAAGGGAGCCGATCAAAAAGAGCGGCGATGTTATCGGCATGCGTCGTGCGAGTCCCCCCATGAGGTCTATCTCCCGGGTTCCGGCAGCATGGATCAGTACCCCGCTGCCCAGAAAGAGGAGCGACTTGAACAGTGCATGGTTGATGATGTGAATGAAGGCCCCGAAAAGACCGCACACCACCAGATACGGTGTCTGCATCTGGAGTCCTACCAGCGCCAGCCCGATGCCAATGAAAATAATACCGATATTTTCGATGCTGCTGCAGGCCAGAAGGCGTTTCAGGTCACGTTGGCCGGCAGCCAGGGTAATTCCGTTTATTGCAGACCAGGCTCCCAGCAGAATAATGACCCAGCCAAGCCAGACCGGAAATCCGTCAAAAAAGGATAACGTCCGCAGGATGCCATAGACTCCCATCTTCAGCATTAAACCGGACATCATGGCCGAAACATGGCTGGGGGCATTGGCATGAGCGCCGGGCAGCCAGAAATGCAAAGGCATGAGACCAGCCTTGCCGCCAAAGCCGAACAATGCGGTCAGTATAACTACCGAAGCAACCGGTAGAGTCTGGGAAAGGGAATGAAACGCTGGGAACAGGAATGTGCCGCTTGTTCCGCAGAGCAGTGAAAACGTTACAAACAGTGCCATGGTGCCGGTATGGGTGGCAATGAGATAGATGATCCCCACCCGTTGTACGTCTGAATTCCGCTGTTCTGTGGTCAGCAGAAAATAGCCTGACAGGGCCATGACTTCCCAGGCCACGAGAAAGAGAACGCCGTGACGGGCCATGAGTACCATGACCATCGACGCGGCAAAGAGTCCCATAAATAACGTAAGCTTTCCCGCGTTGGCCTTTTCTCTGGCAGGCCAGTAGGCAAGTGAGTAGACTGAGACACATCCGGAAACCAGGAACAGGGGAAGGAGAAAAAGAGTGGAGAGATGATCAACGGATATGAGAACCTGGCCGAACGGCAGCGGCCAATCAATCTGATACACAGCCCCCGGATACCCGCTCAGGAGAGCAACGACGGCAGATTCACCCAGTAACGCTGCGATTATGAACAGGAAAGTGGCTATTCGCTGGCTCAGAACAGGATTATGCAGCACAAGTCCGGGTACCCCGGAGAGGGCCATAAGTGTTGCTGCAATCAACAGGCACAGTGTTGGATCACCGGACAGAAACAAGAACACCCCACGCCTGCGCTCTCCGTTCACATCCGGTCATGACGTGATGTCGGGCGGCATTAAACTTGATGTAGTTGTAAAAAATCATACCATGAGTCGGGCAATATATGTTACAAACGGAAACAGGTCAATAATATTATAGCATTATGAAATACCAAAACATTTATCTTTCACCCGGACAGGACACCTCGTCATCAATGAGACCCGCAAATTCCCCGACTCCATGTAAGTAGAACTAGATAAAGGATACTCCATGTTGCTTGAACCCTCCGAGGCCGCACAGGCCCTGAACGTAGATGAAAAGTCAGTGCTTCGCTGGATCAAAAAAGATCATTTGCCTGCGGAGTCTCTCCAGGGAGATTACCGGATCAACCCCGTGGACCTTCTGGAATGGGCAACGGAGCGTGGCATAAAGGTTAATCCGGCTCTCTACAAGATGCCGGAAGCGGATAGTTGTCCGTTGCCGAATCTGAGCCAGGCGCTGAAGGCCGGCGGCATTCATTGCGGATTTCCGGGAACCGACAAGGAAACGGTACTGCGTAATGCTGTTGCTATCCTGGATCTGCCAGCGGAGATCGATCCCGACTTTATCCTGCAAGTCCTGCTGGCACGGGAAGCCATGGGGACAACTGCAGTTGGCGACGGGATTGCGATACCCCATGTGCGCAATCCGATCCTGGTCCAGTTGCCCGTCCCGAAGATTGCCCTCTGCTTCCTCTCGGAACCGGTTGACTTTGGGGCGTTGGATGGCAAACCGGTTCAGATACTCTTTACCATCATCTCGCCGACTATCAGGATGCATCTGCATCTGCTCTCAAAACTGGCCTATTGTCTGAGGGATCAACGTTTGCGAGATATTCTTGGCAGGCAGTGCAATGCCGAGGGAATTATGGCCGCCGTTCTTGAAATTGAAAACGATATCGGAAAATCCGCTTCATGACCACTCATCTGCCGGCAACATAAACAAACCTCACATCAAATAATTCATAATATACCATGGTTCTATTATTACATTGACATTCATACAGAAAAATTTATGCTGTCATCGGTGACGTACACTTGGCGTTCATGCTCACACAAAAATATGTTGCTATTTTTAAAGTAATTGTGTAAAGAATGTTTTTATTATAGCTGTAATCAGTTTCTGGTCGTAAGCACTAACTATTTGTTTTAATGAATTAACAGTTCCAGTTCTGTTCAGGATAATTCTACTATAGATAAAAAGGACGTCTGGCTTGAAAAAGAAAAAGATGATCATCTCGCAGGAAACCATGGATGTTGATTTCGTCCGAAAGGTCGAGTCACTTTCTGGAACATCGGTTCGGCGCTGCTTCCAATGCGGCAAATGTTCGGCCGGATGTCCCATGGCAACCTTCATGGAGCATCCACCCAACCGGGTTGTGCGCCTGCTGCAGCTGGGTCAATGGCAACGCATCCTTGCCGGTCGATCCATCTGGTACTGCGCCTCCTGTGAAACCTGTTCCACCCGCTGCCCCAACAAGGTGCATCTGGCCTCCATCATGGACGCCCTGCGCAAACTCTCCTGGGATGCGGAAGGACCATCCAAGGAGAGCTATGTTCAACTGGCCAACAAGCTCTTTCTCCAGAACATCCGCACCTACGGCCGACAGTACGAAATGAGGCTCGCCGCCGTATTCAACGTCAAATCCGGCCAATTTCTGAAAGACCTGATGCTTGGCCCGAAACTGCTCGCCAAAGGCAAACTGAAAATGTTCCATCATAAAAACAAGAACATGACCGAAATCGAAAAGATATTCACCCGCATTGAAGCAATGCGTCACAAGGGGGAGGCTCTGTGAGCGAATCAACTCCTCTTAAATATGCCTATTATCCCGGATGTTCGCTGCACGCATCGGCCGGCGAGTATGACCTTTCAACCCGCGAACTCTTCAAGGAACTTGAGATCGGCCTGACCGAAGTGCCCGACTGGTTCTGCTGTGGAGCCACACCGGCCCATAACGTGGACGAACTGCTGTCGCTGTCCCTGTGCGCCAAGAATCTTGAGCTTGCCGAGCAGGTCGAAGGGGATCTGGCCGTTGCCTGCGCGGCATGCTTCTCGCGCCTCAAGACCACCCAGCATGTTCTTGCCGAGAGCGACGTCAAGCGCAAGCAGGTGGAAAAGGCCATCGATGCTCCCCTGAAAATTGACGGCAAGGTTAAACATCTGCTCGATATCATCGCCCACGACCTGGGGTTGGAAAAGCTGAAATCCGCCGTCAAAAAACCTTTGGCCGGTCTCAAGGTGGCCTGCTACTACGGCTGTCTGCTGACCCGTCCGACCGATGTACCGAATCTGGACTGCGTTGAAGCGCCCACGATCATGGAGGATGTGCTCGCGGCGGTCGGCGCCGAGACCGTTCCCTGGACCCACCGTCTGGAATGCTGCGGCGCCAACTTCACCCTCTCGCGACCCGGCGTTGTCATACAGCTCACCAATGCCATACTCGATTCGGCAAAAGCCGCCGGAGCGGACTGTGTCATGGTGGGCTGCCCGCTGTGTCACGGAAATCTTGACATTCGCCAGAAAGAGATCGAAGGCGTCTACAACACCAGTTACGCCCTGCCGGTCTTCTACATCACCCAACTGGTCGGCATGGCCTGCGGGCTCTCCCCCGAGAAACTGGGACTGGGGGCGCTCATAGTAAACCCGATGCCCCTGCTCAAATCGAAGGGTCTGGTGTGACACAACCGCTGCGCTGTCTGGTGGTTGATGACGATGAGCTGAGTCGGGAAATGCTGGTCGCCATGCTGGCGGACTGTGCAGTGTGTGATGTCGTTTGCAACGGCAAAGAGGCTGTTGAAAGGTTTGCAAAGTCCCTCACATCAATCGGCTATGACGTGATCTTTCTCGATATACTCATGCCGGAGATGGATGGTCACGAAGCGTCCCGAATAATTCGTCAGATGGAACAGGAACGCGGCATCAGCCCGGACAGGGGAGTCAACATTGTTGTTCTGACCTCCCTCAATACGCCGGATGATATAATTCAATCCTACATGTCGGCCCAGTCGGCGGCTCACCTGATAAAACCGGTCAAACCGGAAAAGCTGAAGAAGACCCTGCACAGAATGGGGCTGATCCCTGAAGAGGTTTAAATGTCCAGAATAGGCGTATTCATCTGCCATTGCGGCGAGAACATATCCAGAACCGTTGATGTGGCACGGGTGGCGGCGGAAGTAGGCAAGCTGCCGGGTGTAGCTTTCTCCACCGACTACAAGTACATGTGTTCCGACCCGGGGCAGACCCTGCTGAAGAAAACCATCCAGGATCAGAAGCTCTCCCACGTCGTCGTTGCGGCCTGCTCTCCCCGCATGCACGAGCGCACCTTCAGGAAGGCCGTCGAAGCCGCCGGATTGAACCCGTTTTTATGCGAGATGGCCAACATCCGCGAGCACTGTTCCTGGGTCCACGAGAACATCGAGGAAGCCACTGTCAAGGCCACTGAAATCGTCGGCATGATGGTCGAACGGGTCAAGAAGAATCGCGTTCTCCCCACCATCACGGTACCCGTAACCAAAAGGTCGCTGGTCATCGGCGGCGGCATCGCCGGAATACAGGCGGCGCTGGACATTGCCGACGGCGGTCACGAGGTCATTCTGGTCGAACGCGAACCTTCCATCGGCGGCCACATGGCCCAACTCTCCGAAACCTTCCCGACCCTTGACTGTTCCCAGTGCATCATGACCCCCAAGATGGTGGATGTCGCCAACCACCCTAAAATTACACTTTATACCTATTCCGAGATCGAACTTGTCGAGGGTTACATCGGCAATTTCCAGATCACAATCAGGAAAAAAGCACGCTCGGTCGATGAGGACAAATGCACCGGCTGCGGGGTCTGCATGACCAAATGCCCGATAAAGAAGATTCCCAACAAATTCGACTGCAACCTGGGCATGCGCCCGGCCATCTACGTTCCCTTCCCCCAGGCTGTGCCCAACACCCCGGTCATCGACCGTGATAACTGCACAAAATTCAAGACCGGTAAATGCGGCCTCTGCCAGAAAGTCTGCGGCCCTGGCGCCGTGGACTACGAACAGGAAGATACCCTGATTGTCGAACCGGTCGGCGCCATCGTGGTGGCAACCGGCTTCGACCTCTACACCATTGCCGAAAAGCCCAAAGGCTCCCCCATCAAAGGCTACGGCGAATTTGGACACGGCAAAATACCGGATGTCATCGACGGCATGACCTTCGAGAGACTCGCCTCGGCGTCCGGCCCCACCGGCGGCAAAATCCTGCGCCCTTCCGACGGGAAGGAACCGAAGCAAATCGTCTTTATCCAGTGCATCGGCTCTCGTGCAAGAGAAAAAGGGATCTCCTACTGTTCCAAAGTCTGCTGCATGTATACCGCCAAGCACACCATGCTGTACCACCACAAAGTGCACGACGGGCAGGCATATGTCTTCTTCATGGACGCCCGCACCCCCGGCAAGAGCTACGATGAATTCTGGCGCAGATCAATTGAAGAGGAAGAAGCGGTCTACATCCGGGGTATGGTATCGCGTCTCTATCAGAAGGGTAAAAAGATCGTCGTGATGGGGAGCGACATCGCCGTAGGCGTCCAGGTCGAGATCGAAGCCGACATGGTGGTTCTGGCCACGGCCATTCAGCCTCAGGCAGGAGCCGACACCCTGGCCCAGAAACTGGGCATCTCCTACGATAAATACAACTTCTACTCCGAAGCCCACGCCAAGCTGCGCCCCGTGGAATGTGCCACCGCCGGTATCTACCTGGCTGGCGCCTGCCAGGGTCCCAAAGACATCCCGGATACTGTCTCCCAGGCCTCCGCAGCAGCAGCCAAAGTCATGGCGCTGTTTTCCAAGGATAAACTGGAACGGGAACCGATCGTGGCCAGGGTTAAGGAATCGGCCTGTGTCGGCTGTTTTGCCTGCAAGAAGGTCTGCGCCTACGGTGCGATTGAGGAGAAGGAAATCAGGGACCGCCAGGGCAATCTTGTAAAAGTTGTTGCCTACGTCAACCCCGGCGTATGCAGCGGTTGCGGCACCTGTCAGGCCACCTGCCCTTCCAAGTGCGTGGAACTGGATGGGTATACGGATGAACAGATAGTCGCGATGATAGAGGCACTGTAAAATCAGAATCCACCTCAGAGTCACAGAGATCTCTGAGGAATTTAACGACAGAGAAAACAAGGGGAAATAAAGCTTTAGCCCCAAAAAGATGTATGCTTTTATGTATCTAAAAAGGTTTTTTTGTTTTCTCAGTGTCCTCTGTGACTCTGTGGTGAAAAGATTTAAAGGATTTAAAATGCACACTGAAAAACCGAAAAATTCATTTGAACCCAAGATCATCGCCTTCGTCTGCACCTGGTGCACATACGCCGGTGCCGACCTGGCCGGTACATCGCGCATGCAGTATCCGTCAAACGTGCGGGTACTCAAGTTCCCCTGCACCGGCCGCATCGATCCGGTCTTTATCCTCAAGGCCTTTCAGCAGGGGGCCGACGGGGTGCTGGTCTCCGGCTGCCATCCGGGCGACTGTCACTACATCGCCGGAAACTTCCATGCCCGCAGAAGATTCGCCGCCTTCAGAAAGCTGCTGGAGTTCATCGGCGTTGACCTGAACCGCCTGCAGTTCTCGTGGGTTTCGGCCGCCGAGGGGGGGAAATGGGTCGAGGTAGTGACCGACCTGACCGAACGGGTCAGAAGCATGGGACCGATGGTGGAGTTCAAGGAGCTGGCCATGGAAGAGCAGTGGTCCGGAACCATCGACACTCCGGAACTGAAAGAAGCGTATAACCAAATCTGATTTGAGACAGTTTTAAGGTGTTTACATGACACAACCAATTGATGAATCCATCTATACCGCCGTTACCGTGGCCATCCAGGCCGAGGCGCAACGAATTCTCTCCGAAGGACTGGTAACGGCGGTTGTCGGCTACGCATCCGCCCGCCGCAAAGGTTCGACCCAGCCGATCGTGATCACCGACGCAGCTTTGGCGGAGAAGCTGATTTTTACCCCCGCCTGTGTCAACAACCTGGCGGTCTACCTGACCAAGGCCAAGAAAGAAATCCCAAAGACCGGCAGGATCGGCATCGTTGTCAAGGGGTGCGACCTGAAGGCGCTGGTGGGTCTCATGGGTGAATCACAGCTCAAACGGGAGGATCTCTACCTGATCGGTGTTCCCTGCATCGGTGTACTTGGTTCCATCATCCAGCCGGATACGGCGTTCACATCCGACTCCATAGCCCCCAAATGCCGCGAGTGCGACGCCCACCTGCCGCTGGGATGCGACTTCGTTCCGAGCCAGCAGCCGATCACTCCGGAACTGGAAAAGAAGTACGCCGCCGAAATCGACCGTCTTGAGGCCATGACGCCTGCCGAGCGCTGGGCATACTGGAAAGAGCAGTTCTCCAAGTGCATCAAGTGCTACGCCTGTCGCCAGGTTTGCCCGTTCTGTTTCTGTGAACAATGTCTCTGCGATCGCAACAAGCCCCAGATGGTGGAAACAACTCCTCGTCCGGCGGGAAATTTCGCCTGGCATATTGTTCGTGCCATGCACCTGACCGGAAGATGCGCCGGTTGTGCCGAGTGCGAGCGGGCCTGTCCGATGGATATACCCCTGAATCTGCTGAACCGCAAGATGGCCAAGGAGTTGAAGGACCTGTATGAATATGAGGCCGGCTTTGAAGTCAATGCAAAAGGGCCGCTGACGATGTTTACGGAAAAAGATGACCAGAGCTTCATCAAGTAGATCACGTTCAATACAAAGGTTTTTATGAAAACATACATCTCCGAGCAAAACCTGAACACCCTCCTTGACACGCTGATTGCTGAAGGCAAGCGCGTGGTAGCCCCCCGTATGAATGCCGGTACACCGCTGTACGAACCGCTTGCAAGCGCAGACGAGCTGGTTACTGACCAGTTGCCGAAACGGTCGGGCAAGGAGGCATTCTTCCCCCTCTGCGAGGACATAATGTCCTACGAGAAGGAGGGGCAGAAGGTCAGTATAACGGATATCGATCCGGCACGTTTTCCGGAGACCGTGCTGGTGGGCGTACGCTCCTGCGATGCCGCCGCGATTCCGGTTCTGGATGCGGTCTTCTCCTGGGACTACAAGGATGAATTTTTCCTGGAGCGCAGAAAAAAGACCACCGTTGTGGGACTGGCCTGCACCATGGCCGACGACGCCTGTTTCTGCACCGCTGTGGGTCTGTCTCCCGCCGAAACCAGGGGGAGCGACCTGTTCCTGACCCCCGTCGAGGGGGGGGGCTACTCCTGCGAGACCTGTAGCGAAAAAGGTGAGGCGCTTGTAAAAAGCTACACAGCACTCTTTGCCGAAGCCTGCAGTTCCAAGGCCCTGCCGCTGGCAGAGCCGCAGACCGAAAAGATCGACCTTCAGAAAGTCAAGGGTTGGCTTGACAACCACTTCGAGGATCCGGCCTGGGATTCGATCGCTACCCGCTGCGTCGGTTGCGGAGCCTGCGCCTTTGTCTGCCCGGTCTGCCACTGTTTCGACATCGTGGACGAAGGAACCGAGAAAAGCGGCAAGCGCCGGAAGAACTGGGACGCCTGCGGCTTCTGGAAGTTCACCCATCACGCATCGGGTCACAATCCACGCGACCAGCAGCCCAAACGCTACCGCAACCGCATCATGCACAAATTCAAGTATTACGACGACAAGTTCGGAGAGACTCTCTGCACCGGCTGCGGCAGGTGCATCCGGCTCTGCCCGGTGGGAATTGATATCGCCGGTATCGTTGAAGAGATAAGCAAAAAATAATATTTAACACAGGGGCACAGAGGAGACGGAGATAACTTCAGGAGAATTCGTCGAGAGTACAGACAAAGATACGCTCTTCACTTTTGGATATTTGCTCTGCCCGGAATATCTGGTTTTCTCGGTTTTCTCTGTGTCTCTGGGTTTAAGAAGGAATCTGTAATGAGTGATCACACCAACAAGAACATCTACCTCCCCTACCTTACCACTGTCGAAGAGGTCATCGACGAGACGCCTGATGTGCGTACACTCAAGCTGGTCTTTCAGGATGAAAAGGTCAGGGAGAACTTCAGCTTCCGGGCTGGCCAGTTCGCGGAATACTCGGCATTCGGAGCCGGGGAATCCACCTTCTGTATCGCCTCATCTCCAACGCGCGCGGGCTTTATCGAGTGCTGTTTCCGCTCGGTGGGCAGAGTTACCGAGGAGCTGCGACGTCTCGAAGTGGGGGACAGCCTGGGTGTTCGCGGCCCCTACGGCAATTCCTTTCCCATTGAGGATTTCTTCGGTAAAAACCTGGTCTTCGTAGCGGGCGGTATCGCTCTGCCGCCGTTGCGCACGCTGATCTGGAACTGTCTGGACTGGCGCGACAAATTCGGTGACATCACCATCGTCTACGGCGCTCGAACCGAGTCTGATCTGGTGTATAAGCGGGAATTGATGGATTGGCAGGAACGTGCGGATGTGCGGCTGGTCAAGACCGTCGATCCGGGCGGCAACGGCCCGGAGTGGGACGGCAGGGTCGGTTTCGTGCCGACCATACTGGAAGAGGCGGCACCGGGCGCAGAAAACACCATAGCCCTGGTATGCGGCCCGCCGATCATGATCAAGTTCACCCTGCCGGTGCTGGAAAAACTGGGCTTTACCGATGAGCAGGTGTACACCACGCTGGAGAACCGTATGAAATGCGGCCTGGGAAAATGTGGCCGCTGCAATGTGGGCAACGTCTACGTATGCAAGGACGGGCCGGTCTTTACGGCACAGCAGGTCAAGGCCATGCCGATGGAGTTCTGACGCTGCTACCGACGTGGACCCAGGGCTTCCTCAATCATTTTTAAGTCAAAACCTTCAATAATCCTGCCGTTTATCATGAATGTCGGTGTAGCCGACACCTTGTTTTTCTTTGCCACCTCCAACTGTTCATCCAGCATCCTGACACCTGCAGGGGTTGAAGCAAGTGGCGGAGCCGCATCCATTCTCCCTGACATGACATCGTGGTAGGCTCGTGACCTGTCCGGCATCGAAAGGACAAAACGGGCCTTTTCCCGTGCACGGGGATGACGGGCCAGGGGATAAAAGAATACATACCGCTTCACGTCAGTACGCTGGTCAAAGTAGCTGGAAGCCTTGCGGCAGAAGGGGCAATCCGGATCGGTAAACTCCAGAACGACCTTGGAGCCTGAACCTATCTCTATGGCCCGGCTGAGATCAACTCCTCCCGCAGCCGCAGGGCGGATCCAGCCGCAGGCCGCACATACCAGACCTATCATCATAATCCTGAGTACCGTCATACTGCTGTTCCTCCCATACAGTCCGGGCAGCGAATCCTGTCTGGCGGATAGCAGGGGAGCAGGATGATAAACTCGCTGCCACCCTCCGGGGGACTCTCGGCCCAGATGGTTCCGTTGAAACTGTTCACCGCCTGACGACAGAATGCCAGCCCCAGTCCCGCACCCCCTTTTTCCCGGATGGTGGCATTTGCGGACTGGATGTACCGATCAAAAACGCGGCCCAGATCTTCCGTCGGGATGCCGTTGCCGCTGTCCTTGACGGACAATTTAACGAAACAGGTGCGGCAGGCGATCCCCGCAGATGGCTGAACATATACCGGAATTCTCACTCCGTTGGCCCCACCGTTATCCACACACCGGCACGAAACCTCAATCGCTCCCCCTTCGGGTGTAAATTTGACAGCATTTGCCAACAGATTGGTTAGAACCCTGCCCATGACGAAGCGATCTACCGCAATAACCGGCATCTCCTCCGCCACGTCAAGCGTCAGTGAAATGCCGTCATGTTCAATGGCTCTGATAAAGTTTTTTACCGCCGAGGCGATAATATCTGCAGGTTCGCAGGGCCTGAGTGATATGGGCATCATGCCCGACTCAAAGCGCCTCAGATCAAGCATGTTATCGATCATGCTGACAATTTCGCTGCAACTGTCGATGGCAGACTCCAGATATTCCTTCTGTTCCTGATTTACCGGACCGAGCCGACCCTCACGGATGATATCGATGGAACCGACCACCGCCGTAATGGGGTTTTTCAGATCGTGGGACAGCATGAAGAAAAAATCTTCCTTCTCCTGTTCAAGTTTTTTCTTCTCCCTCATTGTCCGCCGGATGGAAAGCGCCCGTTCCAATCTCTGGAGCAGATCGTCAAGCGAGAACGGTTTGGTGAAATAGTCGAAGGCGCCTGATTTTATGCACTCCACCGCCAGATCCTCACTGCCGTGGGCGGTCATTATGATCACAGCGGTCTCCAGGCCTGCCTCCTCAACACGCTTAAGCAGATCAATGCCGCTCATTCCGGGCATTCTGACATCCACAAGCGCAAGCGCGTAGCTGTTGCCGTTCAGCATGTTCCAGGCCGTGTCGCCGTCTCCAGCCCAATCGGTACTGTAACCGGAATCTCCCAGATGAAGCTTGAGTATGACGGCAATATCCGGTTCATCATCCACAATCAGAATCCTTTCGGGCAATTGTGCTGACATGTTCACTGTTCCTTTCTCCGGCGGGCAAGAAAAGCCTCTGCCAGGACAAGATCCTCAGGGGTGGTTATCTTGATGTTCTGGTACTCTCCGTTGACGATTCTTACCCTGCCGCCCAACCGCTCGACCAGTGACGCATCGTCGGTGCCGCTGCAGTTTTCACGCTCTGCCGCTCGATGGGCGTCGTAAATGATGCCGAAGCGGAAAGTCTGGGGGGTCTGCGCCTGCCAGAGCATCTCGCGCGGTGGAGTGTCAATGACGATGCCGTCACGAACGGTCTTTATGGTGTCCTTGGCCTGAACGGCCACAAGAGCGCCGTCATTGCAGCGGGCAGATTCGATGGATGCAGTCAGCAGAGCAGGAGAGATCAGGGGACGGACACCGTCGTGGATGAGCACGGTATCGTCATCCGTCACATCCGGCCGCATGGCATTCAGGCCGTTCATGACTGAGTTCTGACGTTCGCGCCCCCCCGGCACAATTGCACGTACTTTGCGAAATCCGCAGGCTTCCACGACATGCTCGCGACAGTAGGGAATCTCGTCCGCGGGGATCACCAGATAGATCGCTTCAATAAGGGGTGAGCTTTCAAAGATTGCGATAGTGCGGGCAACAATCGGCAACCCCTCAAGCAGCAGGTACTGTTTGTTGATGGACGCCCCCATGCGTTTTCCCATGCCGGCGGCAGGTATCAGGGCGAAAGAGCGGTAGTCGTTCATCTGACGGTCTCACAGCAGCGTTTTGCCGCTTCTGCAAGGGAGTTTGAGAGTGCGGGAAGGTCGCGGTCAAGAATCGTGCGGACATCCAGCAGATAGCGGTCATGGTGGATCCTGCCTATAACCGGTACTGGTGGCCGCCGCAGGGCGGCTTCAATCTGCTGCGCCGATGAAACGCCTATCCTGATCTCGATGAGTGTTGTTGGAAGTTGGAGCAGGGGGAAGGAGCCCCCGCCGGCGCTTGATTCACCGGGGTGTTTGACCAGTGAGACGGAATCCGGAATCGCTCGGCGTAGTTTTCGGCAGATCGTATCGGCTCGTCGGACAAGCTGCCCGCCTGTCATGGTCAGCATGCGCAGAGTGGGAATTGAGGCCAGCGCACGCCGCTCATCCCGATACAGCCGCAGGGTCGCCTCCAGAGCGGCCAGATTGAGCTTGTCCATGCGCAGAGCCCGCAGCAGAGGGTGGTGTTTCATCGGTTCAATAAGGCGCCGTGCTCCGGCGATCAGACCGGCCTGGGGGCCGCCCAGCAGTTTATCACCGCTGAAGGTCACCAGATCGGCTCCTTTTTCCAGATACTGCCTGATGGTTGGCTCGCCGCTGATACCATAGGAGGAGAGATCAATAAGGGAGCCGCTTCCCGCATCCAGCATGACCGGAATCCCCGTTTCAGGCCTCAACATGGCCATTGCGCCGATGGAAACCTCGGCAGTAAAGCCCACAATTGCAAAATTGCTGGTATGCACCTTAAGCATCAGGGCGGTTGCATCGGTGATGGCAGCACGGAAATCAGTGATGTGCGTGCGGTTTGTGGTGCCGACCTCGACCAGTCTGGCGCCGCTCTGACGCATGACATCCGGGATACGGAAGGAACCGCCGATCTCCACCAGTTCGCCCCGCGACACGATCACCTCACGTCCCTGTGCCAGTGTGGTGAGCGCCAGTATGACCGCCGCCGCATTATTGTTGACCACCAGCGCCGCTTCCGCCCCGGTCAGCTCGCAGATCAGACCTTCAACGTGGGCATAGCGACTGCCACGCTCGCCGTTTTCAAGGTCGAATTCGAGGTTTGAATAGCCTGCCGAGACCGAATGAATGGCCTCTTCAGCCTCATCCGCCAGTGGTGAACGCCCCAGATTGGTGTGAACCACCACACCGGTGCCGTTGACAACGCCCCGCAGGCTGCGGGATGTGCGGAATTCGAGTTCTGACATAATCAGCGCGATGATCCGGGCTGGCTCGGGCACATCCGCCAGAACGCCGGTTAGCACCTCACCGCGCAACCGGTCAATCACTGCGCGAACGCCTGCCACAACCACCGGTCGCGGATACCCGTCAACACCCAGCGCCAGATCGCTCCACGCCATAACCCGGTCAACCTTGGGCAGCGTCCGCAGCAGTTGCTGAATTCCTGTGGAGAGAACTGCCATGTCAGAGATCAATCTGGAGTTCGGCCCGCTGGGATGCCGTGACAGCTCCGTCCAGCAAAACCCTGCCGCCGTATTCCGCATTTTTGCGCACCAGCATCTCGGCTGTCTCCGCCTCGTGCGCACGGAACGCCTCAATTATTTTCTGATGTTCCTGAACCGCTATCTTCATTCTGCCCGGCAGACTGAGAGACATGAAGCGCAGCCGCTGAAAGCGTGTCACGACGCTGGTGATCAGCTCCTTCAGTTTTTCGTTGTCTGCCGCCTTGATGAACATGTCATGGAAATCGCTGTGGATTTTGAAAAAAGTCTTGATGTCGTTCTGCTCTGCCAGTTCGGAGAGCCGGTCATTGATTGCCTGGAGCCGATCAAGCTCCCTGGCGGTCAGCTTTGCGCAGGCCATGCGCGCGGCATAGCCTTCCAGGATGCTTTTTATGGCATAAAACTCCTCAACATCCTTCTGATTGAATTCGCTGACAATCGCTCCACGGCGAGGGATGACGGACAGATAGCCCTCCGATTCCAACTGGCGGAATGCTTCGCGGATCGGAGTCCGGCTGATGCCGTAACGTTCGGCCAGTTCCGGTTCCGATACCCTGCTGCCGGCCTTCAGGGTCCCCGATATGATGGCGTCACGGATATGTTCCAGGATCATCTCGCGCAGTGTGAGATGCTTTTCAATGGCTTTTTTCATGGCTCATTCTGCTCCGGAAAGTGATGGCCGCATTGTATACAGTATGCACCATTTGTCAACGGTAACATTCCGGCATTTATTTCAGTGCGCTTCCTGTTTTTTACTGTTTTTTTCGGGGGGATGTTGCATAATCCACCCGGATTTTTATATGACTGTGCCCTTGAGTCAGGGGTATCCAGGAGCATCATGAACAGAGAACTTGCCAAGGGCTATGAGCCTCACGACGTTGAAAAGAGATGGTACGCAGAATGGGAGGAAAAGGGCTATTTTCACGCCTCCGCCACATCCGGCGCTCAATCTTACTCCATAGTAATTCCCCCGCCGAATGTGACCGGTGCCCTGCACATGGGGCACGCTCTCAACAATACCCTGCAGGACATACTCTGCCGCTGGAAGCGGATGCAGGGGTACAACGTGCTCTGGATGCCCGGAACCGATCACGCCGGCATCGCCACCCAGAATGTGGTCGAGCGCCAGTTGAGCGCTGAAGGCAGGGATCGTCATGAACTGGGGCGTGAAGCCTTCATCGAACGGGTCTGGCAGTGGAAGGCGGAATCGGGCGGCCAGATCATCGGCCAGTTGAAGCGCCTGGGCGCCTCCTGCGATTGGGAGCGGGAACGCTTCACCATGGATGAGGGGCTCTCAAAGGCCGTGCGCACGGTCTTTGTCAAGCTCTACGAGGATGGTCTGATCTACCGTGACAACCGCCTGATAAACTGGTGTCCGCGCTGTCACACAGCCTTGTCTGACATAGAGGTGGAGCATGAGGATCACAAAGGGCATCTCTGGCACATCCGCTACCCGGTGGTGGGCGAGCCGGGTAGATATGTCGTCGTCGCGACCACCCGCCCCGAGACCATGCTGGGTGATACGGCAGTAGCGGTGCACCCCGAGGATGAGCGTTACCGCCATCTGGCAGGAAAAAAGGTGCTGTTGCCGCTGATTAATCGCGAAATACCGGTAGTGGCCGACGACTACGTGGATCGCGAGTTTGGCACCGGCGTAGTAAAAATCACTCCGGCCCACGATTTCAATGACTTTGAAGTCGGCCTGCGCCACGGCCTGGAGAAGATCAACGTGCTGGACGAATCCGGCATCATTAACGCCGCAGGCCAGCAATACGAAGGGCTGGAACGCTTTGAGGCCCGCAGGCGGATCGTAGCTGAACTGGAGGAGGCTGGATTACTGGAAAAGATCGATGACCACGCAATGTCGGTCGGCGGCTGCTACCGCTGCAAAACGGTTGTGGAACCGTATCTTTCGCTGCAGTGGTACGTCAAGGTTGCTCCGCTGGCCGAACGGGCACTTGATGCGGTAAAAAGCGGCAGAACCAGGATCCTCCCCAGGCAGTGGGAGAACACCTACTTCGACTGGATGGAAAACATCCGTGACTGGTGCATCTCGCGCCAGATCTGGTGGGGACACCGCATTCCGGCCTGGTTCTGCGAAGAGTGCGGCGCGATCACCGTTGCCATGGATGATCCTTCAAAATGTTCAAAATGCGGCAGCAGCGGACTTCGCCAGGAAACAGATGTTCTGGACACCTGGTTTTCATCGGCTCTGTGGCCCTTTTCAACCATGGGCTGGCCGGATGAAACCGCAGAACTTAAGACCTTCTACCCCACATCATGCCTGGTGACCGGATTCGATATCCTCTTTTTCTGGGTGGCCCGCATGATGATGATGGGGCTGCACTTCATGGACGATGTTCCGTTCAGGGATGTGTACATCCACGCCCTGGTGCGCGATGCCCAGGGACATAAGATGAGCAAGTCCAAGGGGAATGTCATCGATCCGCTGACGGTGATAGACCAGTACGGCACCGACGCCTTCCGCTTCACCCTGGCCGCCTTTGCCGCCCAGGGGCGCGACATCAAGCTGGCCGAGGAGCGCATCGCCGGCTACCGCAATTTCTGCAACAAGGTCTGGAACGCCGCTCGCTTCACCCTTATGAATCTTGACGGCTTTAACCCTGATGGCCTCAGCCTCACGGGACTGGAACTCTCCCAGGCGGACAGGTGGATCCTGCACCGTCTGAACGAGACCGCCCGGACGGTTGACGAGACCCTGACCGGATACCGCTACAACGAAAGCGCCATGGCGCTCTACCAGTTTACCTGGAGCGAGTTCTGCGACTGGTATCTGGAGCTGTCAAAACAGGATTTATACAACGGCGCACCGGAGCGCCGAATGACAACCCAATACGTCCTCTGGTATACGATTGAGAACCTGCTGCGCCTTTTGCACCCCTTCATGCCGTTTATCACCGAAGAGATCTGGCAGACCTTGCCGGGAACAAAACCTGCCCCGACCATCATGCAGGCTCCCTATCCCGTTTTCTGTGACAGTCGCGTCTTTCACAAAGATGCCGCTGACATGGAACGGGTCATGGCGGTAATCAGTGGAATCCGGAATATTCGTGGTGAAATGGAGGTTCCACCCTCAAAACATATTGCCGTGATCCTCTCGTGCGACAGCGAAGAGAGCCAGCGGCTCATGAAGCACAACGAAAGTGCCATTATCAGCCTGGCCCGTGTTTCGGACCTGGCCATCGGCCACGGGATAGAAAAACCGGAAGATGCCTCGATACAGGTGGCTGGCGATGTGCAGATTTATGTACCGCTGAAAGGACTGGTGGACGTGGCGGCAGAAGAGGAGCGTCTGCTGAAGGAGATAGGCAAGCTCCATAAGGAAATTGAGATGTTCTCCGGGAAATTGGCGAGCCCGGCTTTTGTGGATCGGGCACCGGCTGAGATAGTTGCAAAAGAACGCCAGAAACTGGCGGATGTG
This sequence comes from uncultured Desulfuromonadales bacterium, assembly GCA_903868145.1. Taxonomy (GTDB): domain Bacteria; phylum Desulfobacterota; class Desulfuromonadia; order Geobacterales; family Pseudopelobacteraceae; genus CAIPTY01. Next base: position 33,826 of record CAIPTY010000084.1, read on the forward strand.
CAGGGAAAGAAGCTGGTTCTTGAAGAGAGTCTGGTCAAGATCAGACTGTTATAGGTAGTCGCTAAGCGGATCCGCGTTGAACTGATTACCTCATTTACCGCAGCACTTCTTGTACTTCTTGCCGCTGCCGCACGGACAGGCGTTGTTTCTGCCGGTAACTTTGGCGCTTTTTGCCGGTTCCTGAGGGCGTTCCTCGTCTCCGGCCAGATTGAAGATCAGTTTTTTGCTGCGCTGTTCCTCTTCCAGTTCCTCGATCTCCTCATCCCGCTCCATACGAACCCAGAAGATTGAACTGACGGCCTCTTCGCGGATTCTGATGATCATCTCCATGAAAAGGTTGTAGGCCTCTTTCTTGTACTCCTGCTTGGGATCCTTCTGGCCGTAGCCGCGCAGACCGATGCCTTCCTTGAGGTGATCGATGTTCAGCAGGTGATCCTTCCACTGCTTGTCTATGGCGTCGAGCATGAAGTACTTGATCAGTCGGTCCATATCCTCTTCGCCGATTGCATCCGACTTGCTCTGAAAGATTGAAAGAGCCTGCTCATTGAGCGTGTCCCGGAAATTATCCGGGTTCAAGCGTCCCATTGACTCCTCCGGGAGGTCAAGCTGCAGGTTGAAACATTTGAAGAGAGCTTCACCAATACCCTGCCAGTCCCATTCCTGGGCGGGAGTTTTGTCAATTGCATAACAACCGACAATCTCGGCAACGGTCTCATGCAGCATCTCCAGGAAACTTTCCCGAATCTCCTGACCCGCCAGGATCTCGCGGCGCTGGCTGTAGATGACCTCACGCTGCTTATTCATGACGTCATCATATTCGATCAGATTTTTGCGGATGTCAAAGTTGTGCGCCTCCACCTTTTTCTGGGCGTTTTCGATGGAGCGGGTGATCATGGAATGGGTAATGGCCTCGCCCTCTTCGATTTTCAGAATATCCATGATCTTGGCCACGCGCTCGGAGCCGAAAATGCGCAGCAGGTCGTCCTGCAGCGACAGGTAGAACTTGGATGAACCGGGATCGCCCTGGCGGCCGGAGCGACCGCGCAACTGGTTATCGATGCGGCGGGACTCATGCCGTTCAGTGCCCAGAATATGCAGGCCGCCCAGTTTTATAACCGCGTCATGTTCCGCCGCACATTCGGTCTTGAACTTCTCAAGAAGCGTCTGGTACTCCTCATCGCTGGAGTCCGGATTGGCTTTGCGCCACTGCTTCGCCAGTGCCTCGCCATTGCCCCCCAGCAGGATGTCGGTGCCACGGCCGGCCATGTTGGTGGCGATGGTGATGGCCTTCAGTCGACCGGCCTGTGATACGATCTCGGCCTCTTTTTCATGTTGCTTGGCGTTCAGGACGCTGTGGGGGATACCCTGGCGTTTCAGCAGTTCCGACAGTACCTCGGATTTTTCGATGGAAATTGTACCGACGAGACAGGGTTGGCCGACGGCGTAATGATCCTTGATGTCCTCGATGACCGCGTTGAATTTTTCCATTTCGGTCTTGTAGATCACATCGGGGAAGTCGGGGCGCAAGAGGGGCCGGTTGGTCGGGATGACCATGACGTTGAGCTTGTAGATCTTGTGGAACTCTTCGGCCTCGGTATCAGCCGTACCGGTCATGCCGGAGAGTTTGACATACATGCGGAAAAAGTTCTGGAAGGTGATGGTGGCGAGGGTCTGGTTCTCGTTCTCGATCGTGACCCCTTCCTTGGCCTCGATTGCCTGGTGCAGACCGTCAGACCAGCGGCGTCCCGGCATGAGGCGACCGGTGAACTCGTCCACGATCATGACTTCGCCGTCTTTCACCACATAGTCCACGTCGCGCTTGTACATGGCATGGGCTCTCAGCGCCTGCTGGGTGTGGTGCAGAAGCTCGATATTGCGGGGGTCGTACAGATTGTCAACCTTAAGCAGTTTTTCGACTTTGAGTACGCCCTGCTCGGTCAGTGTGGCACTCTTGGCCTTTTCATCGATGGTATAATCCCCGGTATAGGCCTTGCGTTTTCCCGAAAGGGTATTTGCCTCAACATCCTTGACCTCGCCCTGCTGCAACTGCGGTATGATCCGGTCGATGATGTAGTATTTGTCGGTCGACTCCTCGGTCGGCCCCGAGATGATCAGGGGCGTCCTGGCCTCGTCAACCAGGATCGAGTCAACCTCGTCAACAATAGCATAGTTAAAACCGCGCTGAACGTAATCCTCAAGGGAAAACTTCATATTGTCGCGCAGATAGTCGAAGCCGAACTCATTATTGGTGCCGTACGTAATGTCGGCGGCATAGTTCTCGCGGCGCTGTTCATCCTCAACCCCGTGTACGATCACACCAACGCTCAGCCCCAGAAAGGAATACAGCCTGCCCATCCACTCCGAGTCACGCCGGGCCAGGTAATCATTGACCGTGACTACGTGGACGCCTTTGCCGCTGATGGCGTTCAGATATGCGGGCAGGGTGGCGACGAGCGTCTTGCCCTCACCGGTCTTCATCTCGGCGATCTTGCCGGAATGCAGCACCATGCCGCCGATCAATTGCACATCAAAATGCCGCATGCCCAGAACACGCTTGCCGCCCTCGCGGCAGACGGCAAAAGCCTCGGGCAGCAGTGCATCCAACGATTCGCCCCTGGCATGGCGCTCCTTGAATTCACCTGTCTTTGCCTGCAGCTGCGCATCGGAGAGTGTCGCGATGGCAGGTTCCATCTCGTTGATCTTTGTTACAACAGGCCAGAGTTTCTTGAGCTCGCGTTCGTTTTTGCTGCCGACTATTTTCTTGATAAGGGAACCGAACATGTACTTCTCCCATTGAGCGTATTGATGGCAAAACAGCTTGTGAAACTAACACAAGTCGGGATGGTACTCAATAAAAAAGGGTACGGGTCGGTGTCGCGGGAGATGGGATGGTGCAGGATCACGCAAAGCGCCCCTTCGACGGTCACTCGAGGGGGCGCTTGACTTTTACAGTTGTTTTACCGCTATGCTTTCAGTTTCAAAAGTTCTTTCGTCATCTCATCCGACGTCTTGAGCACCGCAGTATTCGCTTTAAAACCGGCGCGGGTTGCCATCATATCCGTTGCTTCCCGTGATATGTCAACGGTGTCGCTGCCCTTGCTGACAGTGGCAGAAACCCCGCCGGACTTCTGTTCCTGCAACGACGTGCGCGAAGCCTTGAAGTCAGTTGAGTTGACATTGGCAACATTGTTGGCAGTTACGGCCTGCCTGACACCGTAAGCCTTCAAGGCGCTCCCCGAAATCCCTGATACGCTGTCCATGATGTGCTCCTTTGCCGCTCATGGTTTGCACTACAAAGCTGAATACCCCGTGAATACGACTACCACTCTACATCCTGAACAGGCTGTACTGCAAGTGATTTTTCATCATGATTTCCACGCCATTACCCGCAGTATTGTCGGCTTGCATTTGTCGGATATGGGAGTATAACTTCCTGAAGATTATAAAAACATTTCAGGAGAAGAGACCATGTCATTGATCATTACCACCCACAGCAACAATATCGGCACGATCATCCTTAATCATGTAGAAACCCACAACAGCCTTTCAAACCAGTTGCTGAACGAGCTGATCGAGGCTTTGGAGTTCTTTGAAAAGCGAAAAGCCCGTGCGGTGATAATCCGTGCCGAAGCAGGTGTCAAGGTCTGGTCATCGGGATTCGATATCACGGAACTCCCGGTACCGGGGCGCGACCCGCTTTCCTACAACGATCCGCTCGAACATGCCCTGCGCGCCATCCAGCTTTTTCCAGCCCCGGTGATCGCCATGATAGAGGGGAGTGTCTGGGGTGGCGCGTGTGATCTCTCATTCATCTGCGATATTGCCATCGGTTGTCCGACAGCCGCTTTTGCCATCACACCGGCCAAGATCGGAGTACCCTACAACTCCACGGGCATCCTCCATTTCATCAATGTTGTCGGTCCCCGCATTACCCGCGAAATGTTTTTTACCGCCAAACCTATTGGCGCCGTGCGTGCCCTGGAGGTCGGCATCCTTAACCACCTTGTGCCAACCGAGGAACTGGAGGCTTTCGTATATGCCATGGCGGAGCAGATCTCCGAAAATTCGCCGCTGGCCATCGCTGTCATCAAGGAGCAACTGCGCCTGCTGGGCAACTCCCACCCCTTGAGCCCTGAGACATTTGAGCGCATCCAGGGACTGCGGAGAAAGGCCTACGACAGCACCGATTATCTGGAGGGGAAGCAGGCGTTCTTTGAAAAGCGAAAACCGGTATTCAAGGGGGAGTAGCACCAGACGGGGTTTAAGCCCGTAACACTCTGATTTTATGTGTTCGCCGTATCCTGCATGGTCTTTTTTCGGATTATGGCCTCGTATCCAGAGAATCTCTCCAGAGACGAAATGCAAAGACCCGCTCGATGAAGTTCTCCCGAATTGAGGTATCGTTCAATCGTTCAGCCTCCTCGACCGGCATCTGGGGAAAGTGCCGCGCAAAGGCGTCAGCGAAGAGACCCCGCCCCGCTTCCCGCAACGCGCCGTCCTCCGGGTTGAATACCTTGACCCGGTACAGGCCTGAACTGGGTGAATCCTTCTTGAAGATGAAACCGCAGATATCCGCTTTTTCCAGATCCTGCACCTTTTGGTTGCAATACGACAGCATCTGGTCAGTCTTGTCGATGCGGCTTTGACGGGTCATCAACCGTGGGCTGGCCGGATCCCCCTCCAGGCGCATGGGCTCACGCGGGATCGGCATGCCGCATTCGACCTCTGGGCAGACCGGATGGAAGGTGAAGAGTCTGCCCAGAGTGTCCGTAATCGTGGGATCATGCATGTGGCCGCCGTCATAGCGGACGCGTTCACCCAACAAACAGGCGCTGACACCCACTTTAATGAGTGTCGTCATGCTTGATCGTTTACATAGCGGGCAATAGTCCGGGATATCTTCTCCGCTGAATTTCGACCATTGTTGAAGAGTAAATGGTAGAGTTCCTGGTCATGGTCGTCACGATCAAGGAAATCGCGGGTAAACGTGTCGCGCCGCTTTTGCTCCCTGGCAACCAGCTTTTCGGCAGCCTCCACCTCTATATGCATCCGGCGTGCAATGGTCTCGGTTTTGAATTTTGACCGGGCAAATATCCGGAAATGGTAGGAATTTTCGATATGGCGGGTAATGATCGCCCCGCCCAGTTCCATGATTATAACATTGCCCTGCTCCGCCAGTGCAACCACGTGACGGCACAGCATGCGGAAATAATCATGTTCACTCGTCCAGCGTGGAGAAAATGTTGCCAGCACCTCGTCCAGAATACGGTTTTTCTCCCCCAGGCTCCCCAAGATATCCTCCGATATGTTGTGACGCCGGGCGACCTCCTCAAGTACGGCTTTGTCGATAAGCACCCACTCATCTCCGGTTTCCTGCATCATGATATCCCTCAGCAGTTCCGCCACCGGATACCCTTCGCAGCCGAATTCCCGCGAAAGTGTCAGACAGGGGCGCGGCTTTGGTTTGCGGTGTCGTGCTGCCGCTTTTTCCTTCTGACGGCGGTTGTATTCTTCGAGCGCCCCGACCCTCAAATCAACCGATGGCATCAACAGGTTTTCAGGCATGGCTACCTCCCCTTTTTATTTACAACAAACTGTACCATAAACCTTTATTGAAAAAACCTTCGCGAGCCAGATCAGCAGGGGCGTGATGATTCCCCATCCAAGTGCCAGCAGCAGCATTCCGTTTGTGGATGGCAAAGCCTCTGTCGCTCCCAGTTTTGCGCCACTGTAGTAGGCCAGCGGGCCGCCGACAGCTCCGAAAACCGCCGCAACCAGATAGCGTCCACGCAGCCAGGCCATGGAAACATTCAGGGTAGCGGCAAAGTTGATCCAGAGACAGATCATCCAGGGCGGGCTGAAGGGTCGGGGAAGCAGGTGCTGAAGCGGTGTGAATATGCCGAATGAAACGAGTGCCGTGTCGTAGAAAAAACCGAGGATACCAGCTGCGGCAAGCAGTTTCAGCTCTCCCGCCCGGTCATCAGTCAGCGTCAGGTGTGTTCCCAGCACCGGCAGCATGGCTAATGGACCCAGCCACGGTGTGCCATGAGCAGTCCCCAGCACCGCAGCGAACCAGGCGGCCTGGAAGAGCACCACATTGAGTATCCTTTTCCCCATCAGCGTCCCTGTCCACCCGCATCCGGCCATTTCTGCGGCACCTTGCGCAGTTTTGTCATGTCGTAACCCTGTCCGGTCAACTCCTTCAGCAGATTCTGATAGTCAGCACCCTCTATCTGCGGGGTGCGGGCCATGATCCAGACATAATCGCGCTTGTTGCGGCCGATGACCGTGCGGCTGTAGTCCGGTGACAGGTGGGTGATCAGATATTCGGCTTTAAAGGGCCAGATGAAACGCATGCCCCAGGTGGAGTTGTTGACCGTATCAACTATAAAACCACGCGGGTTGTAGCGCTTGGGCGGGCCGTCAAAGCCGCCCTTGTTGAAGGTGAATACCGTGTCGATACTTCCGTCAATGTCAAGCGTGTAGGTTTCAACGCCGTTGTAAGCCTCGGTTTCGATGGAAGTCGGGATACAGGCAATCACATACCAGGGGCCCATGAAGCGCTTGACATCGACGTTATCGACCGTTTTCAGCGGCGGCAGTGTGGCGCTGCATCCGGTTAGAGCAAGCAGGGTAATCATCAGTAGTGTATGTTTCATAAGGATTCCTTTCGTACAGTGGTGGCAGCAGCGGTTCAGCGCGGTATCCCGGCTTGCTGAACAGCAGCTGTTGAACGCCGGTAAAGCGTTCCGCAAAAGCCCCTTCGCAGTAGCTGAGATAATAATCCCACATCCTGATAAAGCGCTCATCAAAACCCATCTCCCGGACCTGTGTCAACTTGTCGTGAAAGGCGCTGCGCCAGGATTGCAGCGTGCGGGCGTAGTGCGGCGAGAGATCTTCCAGGTGGTTCAGGCGCAGGTCGGTTGAGCGGGCGACCGCATCGGACATGGCATGCAGCGACGGACAGCAGCTGCCGGGGAAAATATAACGGTTGATGAAATCGGGGCAGTCGAGATAGCGGTCATAGAGATGATCCGGCATGGTGATGGCCTGGATCAGAGCCGCACCGTCCGGCTTCAGGCGCTCTGCGCAGACCCGGAAATAGGTCGGCAGGTGGCGGTGCCCGACCGCTTCGATCATTTCAATTGAAACCAGTCGGTCAAACTGTCCGGTCAGGTCGCGATAATCCAGCTTCAACAGGGTAATCAGGCTGCCCACGCCCGCAGCTGCGATGCGCTCTGCCGCCAGATCGTGCTGCTGCTGCGAGATCGTGGTGGTGGTAACGTGACAGCCGTAGTTCTGAGCGGCGTGGATTGCAAAGCCGCCCCAGCCGGTGCCGATCTCCAGTACGGTCATGTCAGCGGTCAGGCCCAGCTTGCGGCAGATCCGATCGAACTTGGCCCGGGATGCTTCCTCCAGACTACTGTCAGCCCGTTCGAAGATCCCGCAGGAATAGGCCATGGTCGGATCAAGAAACAGCTGATAGAAGTCGTTGCCCAGATCGTAATGTGCGGCGATATTCTTGCGGCTGCCGCGATGAGTGTTGTCGTTCAGGCGGTGCAGCAGTCGCTGCAGCGGAGCGGTCACTTTCGCCAGACCACTCTCCAGCGACTGTTGTGCTCCCTGGTTGCGTACCATGATCTGCACCAGCGCTGTCAGATCGCTGCAGCTCCACAGGCCGTCCATGTAGGTCTCACCGGCGCCGATTGTGCCGCCGAAAGCCACCCGGCGATAAAAATCGGGATGCTGTACACGAACGGTTGTGGATAGTTCAGAGCTGCGTTCGCCGAATTCATAGCGTTCGTCGCGGTCAATAAAAATCAGGCGACCCTGCCTGATTGCCCCCAGACTCTTGAGTACCAGTCCCCGCGCCAGACGATACATCAGGCCGTTCGGTGCCGGTGTTCCGTCATGGCAGGTGTCGCAGGTGTGTTCGTTATTACTCATACTGTATAGCGTCCTTTTCTCACATCAAGTTTTTCCGGGTGCTGCAGCATCCATTTCGGGATGTTTTCGGGAGATTATCACTATTCGCACAATACAATCGTTCTAACAAATTCTCCGCTGCACGAATTGGTTTCACCGTAGATTTGCCGGTTTATTTTTTTCTCCTTATCGCCTGTTTAACAATCTGCTTTCTTCCGATTTTACCCGCCGTTCCAGTTTTTTGATATCTTCGGCAGCTGGCAGCTCCTCTGGCTTGATGCCGCGGTCCGTCAGTACCTTGCGCACATCCTGATTATTCTTCACATGTTCGGATGCAATCGCGTCCTCGTGGCGCAGGTCGTCGCGCTTGATATTGAAATTGGTAATCTCGTTGGCAAAATCCTTGGCCTTGATGGTGATGGTTGGGAGAAAGTCTGCCAAAGCCCGATTGTCGGGCATCCCCAGACGATCTTTCATCTGCTGGGTCGTCTTGCCACCAAACAGAGCCGCGTCACCTTTGCTGCGGATACGGGCAAAACCGCTGTTGTCGCCGATACGCTCAAAGATCAGGCCGGAAAGCTCCTTTTCAGACAGCGTCAGTTTCTGGCGGGCGGCCAGGCGCTCCTGTTCTTCAAGCCGTTTTTCGATCAGTTCCAGTCTACGGGTCTGGACGGCAAAATACGTTTGAGCAAAGGCAATCTCGACCTTGCGTGGATCGCCGTTCTGGGCGATCAGGTAGCAGGCGTAGCGGGTAAGCATGAGATCATCTATCTCTTTTTCGGCACCCTTGGGCATCGGGATCGTTTTGCTGACGTCAGCAAAATGATCAGTGACCTGATGTCCTGCGGTCTGACAGGCGATTTTTGCCTTGTCAATAACCTGCTCAAAGTTGCGCCATTGTGTATAGCCGAGCAGTGGCTGCAGTTCGCGGGCAAACCAGAATTCTTCGCCGTCGAGCTGGTGGGAGTAATCCTCGAAGTTTTTGTGTAGTTGGATGATTATGTCGCTTTTCATGGCTTCCTCTTTTGCCTTTTGGTTTCAGTCACCGCCAACGGCGCAATCAACTGCTGGTAGCGCTCAAACAAAAATGCCACTCGCTCGGCTTCGGTTTTGAAGGCGGTTTTGCCGTAGGCAGCATCAACGGCTCGATCCAGAGCCTGATGTGCCTTGACCAGTTCCGGCGGCATGGTCAGGGGGTCGTAAAGGTCGGCAAGAGTGGATGTTGGGTATTTGTTACGGGCGTCGAGCACGCCTTGGGCGGCGGCTTCGATCTTAGCCTTTAACTCCTCCCCTTTCAAGGGGGAGGTTGGGAGGGGGATGGGTTTGGTTTTTGCTGCCAATTCAACCCCATCCCCACCCCGACCCTCCCCTTGAAGGGGAGGGAGAACGTCAACATCCGGCCAGGGGAAATTGTTGTAGACGATGTTGACAGAGTATTGATAATCGCTCTTTAGCCTGCCCGTAACAGCCCGAGTCCAGGCCATGTGCATGAGGGATTGCAGTACACCAAACTCGAATAATCTGGCGTTGGGGAAAATACGCAGTTTATTGCTGGCAAGCGTTTCAGGAGTCAAGTAGCCAAGCGGTATGTAAACACGCCGTTCTGATGAAACTTCTGGGATAACCAGAAAATTTCCTTCCGGCATATTCTCAACATGGAATCGGGTCGGCGTATCGGCAATCTTGCGGGTTGGCGCGCTTTTACTCTCCAGGCGCACTCTACGCACTGCCTCGACCCGTTTCAATGCCTCGGGCATTTTTCGTAGTTCATCCGGCGGGCAGTCACCCAACCAAAGACACCAACGTTCATAACCGTTGATAAATTCGTCACTGCCCAGCCAACGGCGAAACCATTTCGCAGCCGCTGGCTCCTTGCATAGAAACTCGTCTCGCTCCTGAATGGTAAATAAGTAGTTACCGCCATCAATCGGCTTGTTGCCGATGCCGATCTCCGGCACGTTGCAGATCGGTTTTGTTCTGCTTTGCAAAACCACATCCGGCCCGTCCACCAGATAGGGATTGATGTTGCTGGCTTTGACAGCGTGCGGCTCGCTCTTGGGGGTGTCATAGTCAAACAGCAATTTCTCCGGCACCCCATCCCCTCCCCGACCCTCCCCTTGAAGGGGCGGGAGATGAAAACCGATGATAACGCAATGCACGGCGGCCTTGCCGCGCGCCTCACTGTTCCACTGGAAGGTACGATGGGCAAAGTTAATCCTGATACCTCGTCGAAATAGGTCAGGCCAGAGGATGCCGACCTGTTCACCCTGGGTAATTGAGTTGGTGGAGACGAAGGCGGCACGAATTTTACTCCCCTCTCCCGCAGGCGGGAGAGGGGCTGGGGGTGAGGGCGCTTGAGGTGTGGGCACTTCAGGCAAGCTCCGGTAAATCTCTTCCAAAACAGCTTCGGTTTCATTCAATACCTGATTGTTCCAAAATCGCAAAACGGTAATACCTTGCTCACGTAACCACTCATCACGCGAACAATCGTACTCTTTTTGATCGGTGTGGTGAGCGCCGTCCAGTTCCACTGCCAGCTTGTGTTCGGCACAATAAAAATCGAGTATGAACCGCCCGACAGGATGCTGACGTCTGAACTTTGCTTCCTTCAATGAACGATTTCGAAGCATACTCCAAATGAGCTGTTCCGCATCGGTTTGATTGCTTCGCATGGTACGGGCAAAGAATTTCAAGTCTTCCGGTAAAGGTGCTGGCTGATTTGGTATATACCCTGACCAGGCATCCAAAGTGCTTGCAACACCCTCACCCCCCGCCCTCTCCCGCCTGCGGGCGAGGGGGCTTTCTCCGCCCATATACTCCGCTGCCTTGCGATACCAGCAGGCCACGTAATCCAGCACACCAGCGCCCTTGGCATCGTGAAAGACAGCAGCTACCTCCGCCCGTTGACCGTCGCTGAGCAGTTTTGACCCCACAAACGGCGGATTCCCCAGCAAATACGACAACCGCCACGACGGAACAACATCATTCCAATCAATCCGCAAGGCATTGCCATGCACAATGTGCGGCGCTTTCTTGAGCGGCAGGCGGGCGTAGTACTGCCCGAACTCCTCCGATACCTTCAGGTTCATCTGGTGGTCGGTCAGCCAGAGCGCCACCTCGGCAATCCGCGCCGGCCACTCCTCGATCTCGATGCCGTGGAACTGATCGACGTTGACACCGATAAGCTGGAAGACGTCAAGCATGAGCTGGTCGCTCTGGCGCACGTGTCGCAGCACCTCCAGCTCCAGCAGGCGCAGCTCGCGATAGGCAATAACGAGGAAGTTTCCGCAGCCGCAGGCCGGATCGAAGAACGTCAGGCGCGAGAGCTTTTTCAGAAACTCGAAGAGCTGATTCTTATTGCGTTTGACCTTGTGGAACTCGGCCCACAGTTCATCCAGAAAAAGCGGCTGGATCAGTTTGAGGATGTTGGTTTCTCCCGTGTAGTGCGCGCCCAAATTACGGCGGGCAGTGGTATCCATGATGCTCTGGAAGAGTGAACCGAAGATGGCTGGTGAAATACGGCTCCAGTCCAGGGCGCAGCAATCCAGCAGCGCTTCACGCATCTGGCGGGTACAGTCGGAAATGGGGAGTGTTTCGCCGAATAACTGGCCATTGACGTAGGGAAAAGCGACCAACTGTTCGTCAAGTGCGTGGGAGCGGCGCTCCGGTGCGGTGTCGAGAACCTGAAACAGTTTGGCAAGGTGCATACCCAGATCGCTGCCGTCCTCACCCGTGCGCTGCTCCAGATAATCCTGAAACTGGCAGCGCTCAAAAAGGGCGGTATCCTCGGCAAACATGCAGAACAGGATACGCACCAGTACTACTTCCAGCGGGTGTCCGTCGTAACCGGACGATTTCAGCAAATCGTGCAGTTTGCCAAGTTTTTCAGCAGCCTGGATATTGACCGGGTCTTGCTGGCCAAAACTGCGGGTTTGATAACCGGCGATAAAGCCGAAGAGTTTGATGTTTTTGGAGAAGTCGGCAAGCAGGAAGTCGTGTTGCTCTTTGGTATCCAAATCGTGCAGACGAAACCTGGCAAAGTCGGACACCAGAACATAGCGCGGCAAATCACGTTCTTTCAGGCCGGGGAAGTAATCGAACGCCTGACGCGCCGCTCGATCAAGGTCTTTTCCACGTGATTTATGTTCGACCAGCAACACGCCTTTCCAGAGCAGGTCGATAAAACCGCCCTGGCCATCGCCTTTTTTAACTGGAGCTTCAAACGAAGCAACACGTCGTCGGGTGATTCCAAAAACGTTGAAAAAACCGTCCCAGAAACTTTTGGCTTCGGCGTCTTCCGAGCTTTCATCAGCCCATTCGCGGCTGAAAGCCAGGGAACGGTCGCGTATTTCATTCCAGGAAAGCGGCATTACATCGATCCTTTTTGTTGATCAAGCGCTACATCGTAGCTGGTGATCGTGACGCTAAATTTTCATAGGTGTCAATTCAGTGTGTTCATTGCCACTCATCTTGTATAGCGTCCTTTTCTCACATCAAGTGTTTCCGGGTGCGGACAGAAGGGCACCCCTTTCAACTTCAGGCGCAGCGCCTGCCAGTAGATGGCGGCAATTACCTTGGCCGTCATAACCGGCCATTTCAGCAGTGCACGTGCCAGATTACCGCCGGCAAGCGGCTGTTGCTCCAGGTGCAGGGATGCACTGAAAATCTCTTTACCCTGACGCAGGCTGGTCATTTGTACCGCCAGCGTATCTCCCGGCGCGGTGAAGCGCCAGTCGTAGCCCATATCCATCGACATGAAGGGGGATACGTGAAACTCCTTATCCAGCTTGAATGTGTGCCAATCGCCGTTGCGATGGCTCTTTCGGGCATCAAAGGCCCGCAGGTACTCTTCACCCCAGGGGGTGTTATGGATCTCAATCATCAGGGCCTCCAGGGTTTTGCCGTCGTCTGCAAAACAGTAGTAGATGCTGATGGGGTTGAAGCAGTACCCCAGATAACGCAGGTGCGTCAGGATGCGAATCGGGCCGCTCGGCCGGCGTCCAAGCTGGCGTTCTACTTCGTCACGTACCGCTTGGTCCAGCGGCTGTGGTGAAGCGTGAAAATAGTCCGAACGGCGGAAGCTGGCCCAATTCGGGCGTTCCAGCGACCAGAACCAGCGGTCTGCAAAAACGGATTCCAGTTCAGCCAGATCGAGATACAGGAAAAAAAGGCTGTAGCGGAAACCGTTGCCGACCGGCGTCAGGCGCTGGTGCCCTACCTGTCCGGTGTAAAGTCGGCTTTCCATGATTACAACCCCACCCTGAACTGCCGACAGACCGCCAGGGCACTTTTGACGCCGTCTTCGTGGAAGCCCCAGCCCCAGTAGGCACCGCAATAGGAAGTTCGGTTAACGCCGCTGATCTCGTCGTGCCTTTTCTGTGCTTCAAAAGCGGCAGTGGAGTAGACCGGGTGGTGGTAGACCAGACGGCGGATGACCGTTTCGGGGGCAATGATCTCCGGGCTGTTGAGTGTCACGCAGAAATCAACCGGCGAGCTGATGCTTTGCAGCAGGTTCATCCAGTAGGTCAGCACCACCCCCCCCTGTTGTCTGCGTGGCAGATGACAGTTCCAGCTGGCGCGGGCCTTGGGGATATCCGGCAGCAACCGTTTGTCTGTGTGCAGGACCGTGTCGTTTTTCTGGTAGGGGATTGCCCCCAGCAGCTCGCGTTCGGCATCCGTGGGATCGACAAGCATCGTCAGTGCCTGGTCGCTGTGGCAGGCCATGATGACGTGATCGAAACTCTCTGCCTCGCTGCCGCGCGGGGTTACGAGCACCCGATCGCCGCATCGCTGCACTTTTTCAATAGGCGCCGACAGCCTGACCCGTTCGCGGAAGGAGCGCGCCAGCGGTTCCACATACTGCCCTGATCCACCTTTGACAACACGCCAAGTGGGTTGATCCACCACGTTAAGCATACCGTGATTGGTGAAAAACTGCACGAAGGCCGCTGCCGGAAATTTCAGAAACTGCTCCGGATCGGCAGACCAAACCGCTGCACCCATGGGGATCAGAAACTTTTCAATGAACAGTTCCGAGTAACCACGAGAACGCAGGTACATACCAAGCGGCAGGCTCATGTCGCTGCTGCCGTACAGTTCCGCCGAAGCCTTGTTGAAACGCAGAATTTCCAGCAGCATGCGCCAGAAGGGCAGATTGAGCAGGTTTTTGCGCTGGGCGAAGAGCGTATCCAGGTTGGTGGCACTGTACTGCAGACCGCTGGCTTCACAGACGACCGAAAAGCTCATCACACTCGGCTGTGACGGAACACCCAGCTTGTCCAGCAGCTTGATGAAGTTGGGATAGGTGCGCTCGTTGAAAACAATGAAGCCGGTATCCACCGCATAGATGCTGCCAGCATGCGATACATCCAGCGTGTTGGTGTGTCCGCCCAGGTAGTCGTTGGCCTCAAAAAGTATGACCTCATGCTCCCCGCACAGCAGGTGCGCTGAGGTAAGACCGGATATACCGCCACCGATGATTGCAATTTTCATGATAGATTTTCTCTCTTCACACCAGGTCTCTCACTTCCACAACCTTGAACCAGGCCGCATGGGTAACAGAAGCACCGGCACCCGGCCCGACGATATCATCAGTGTTTTGCTTGATAAGATCCAGTAATTCGCCCTCTTCTTCGGTTCTGATCAACTCCAGGGCCAGCCGTACTCCGCTGAATCCGTGCCCGTTCTCTTTGAAAAGAAAAGCAGCATGCCGGTTGCGGGATATGTTCTGGTAGGTGCGCTTGTCGGTCATGCCCCAGACCAGCGTTGTTTCGTCGATGACATGCGGCCGGGCATAGACCGCGCTGTTGACTTTGCCATCCGAAGAGGATGTGGACATAACCCCCAGTCCGGGATGGGTGAACAGTTCGGAAAGGTTCATGGTTGCAGCTCCTTTTTTTGTAGTACGTTTACCGCATCCACCGCGACACCAGCGCGGCAAAAAGGGTTGTAACTCCGCAGAGAAAGCAGCCCCAGCAGATATCGATCCAGACCATCCTGACCGGCCAGCGTTCAAGCGTGGACATGTTGGTCATGTCATAGACACCGTAAACAGTCAGTCCGAACAGCCCGCCCCATACAAGTGATGAAACCACCAGGTTGGCCGGATCCACCCTCGGCAGGGCAAACAGCACGATACCCAGCGGCAGAAGCAGGTAAACAATGGCGGCAGCCCAGTAGACCGGCATGATGGTGGTGCCCCGAACCCGTGCATAGGGGCCCAGTTCCTTGATGTAAAAACCTTGCATCAGTTTGGCCAGCCAGATGTAGTCCAGCAGCAGCGTAAACGGCAGGCAGAGCAGGTAGATCTTCAGAAAGTGCAGCATATCAGATTCCTCACTTGGGTGGCAGCGGAAAGAAAGCACTGGTGCGGCGCTTGTATTCCTGGAAATCGGCGCGATCCTCATACGGTTTTTCCAGCATGGGGATGCCGGAGACCTTCAGGATCAGGATTGTGACCGTCAATGGCCCGATAATCGTCAACCAGCCACCCGGCAGACCCAGGGTCATAAGCCATATCCCCCACCAGAGAGTCACTTCGCCGAAGTAGTTAGGGTGCCGGGTGTAGCGCCACAGGCCGGAGGTCATCAGTGTACCTTTTTTATCCGGATTGCGGATGAATTTCAGCAGTTGCCAGTCACCAACAGCCTCAAAACCGAAGCCGAACAGCCAGATTGCCAAGCCTAGCAGATCGAGCCAGCCAAGGAGTGCTGGCGGTGCCTGGTTGACAAAGATAATCGGTATGGCCACCATCAGCAGCAGCATTCCCTGCAGCATAAAGACCTGCAGGAATGAACGCAGCACAAACTTCGTTCCCCACTCCTCGCGCCATTTCCGGTAGCGCGGATCTTCACCACGGCCACGATTTCGGCTGTGAATATGGAGTGCCAGGCGGAGGCCCCAGATCAGTACCAGATTCGATACCAGCAGGGCCCGCGCTGAAAAGACATGGCCGGCGATCAGCGAAACAGCTGCCACCAGGACAAAGCCCAACCCCCAGGCAACATCGGCGATGTCGTTGCGTCCCCGGATCTGGGCGGCGATGAACCAGCCGGTCATGTACACGATTACGGAGGCTGCCGTAACCTGGAAAATCTGTATCACTCTCCACCCCGGTTCAAGAGCCGTGCCTGCTGATATATTCTGCCACATTAAACTTTCGCAGGCATCCTTTGTAATTCATGTAGCGAATTTTCCCGAAAACCGGACGTTCTCCCCAGGCCCGGTCATGCACGCCACCGATACTCCAGGCGATTCCTGCATACCCGTTGGGGTCGCGACCGTCCAGCTGATAGCGGTCGTTCAGCATGATCGCTGCTGACATGGCATCTTCAGGCGAAGGTGACCACTCCAGAATCTTCTTGGCCCAGTACATCCGCAGGTAGCCATGCATCGTTCCGGTGTTAACCATAGTCAGTTGTGCGGTATTCCAGAGCGGGTCATGCGTCTGCGCCGTTTGCAGCTGTTCCGGGGAATAGAGGTACTCCCGCGGGTCGTGACGATGTTCCGCAATCGTCCGTTGCGCCCATTCCGGGAATCCTGCCACACGGTCATAGCTGCTGTTATGTAGACAGAAATTGTCGGCCAGTTCCCGCCGTACGATCAACTCTTCCAGAAATGCTTCCGTAGAAGATGAAATACTCAGGTGACGTGAAACTTCCAGCACCACCCGTTGTGCTGAAATCTGACCGAAGTGCAACCAGGGAGACAACCCGGACTGTCCATGGCGGCAGGGATCGTTTCGCTCTGCTTCGTACAAAGCCAGACCGTTGTTGATAAAGTCATGGAGCCGCGCTCTACCCCCCTGTTCCCCGGGCGTAAGTCCGCCGATCTCTCCCACAGATCGGTCAACCGGTATGCTGGACAAGGTTGCCTCAAGATCGAAGTCATTGACCGGCGCTGTCCAGGGAAATGGATGTTGTACAACGGGCGGGAAGGCATCAAGAAAATCGGGAAGCAACCGATGAATTTTAGGCCGGATGGTGTAGGCGCCATACTCCTGCCTGTTTGAAGCGATCCGGCAAGGCACGACATTGTGAGTATCCACTTCCATACAAGGGATGGGTACACTCCGTGCCACCTGATCATGCCAGCTACGCTTGATGCGGAGCGGATCAAAATCCGTTACCAGCACGCCGACGTTGTGCTGCTGGATGAAGCGACATATTTCATCGGGCGGGTTACCTCGCAGCAGGATAAAGGAGACATCAAGCTCCTTCAGCCGCTCGGCAACGCCCGCCAGGCCACGCAGCATGAAGCCGAACTGACGCAGGGTCGCACCAAGAAATGAATCTGCAAGCGTAAACACAACCGCCAGAGGTGCCTGCCGCTCCAGCGCCAGGCTCTGCGCATGGAGTAACGCCCAGTTGTCGGCCACGCGCTGGTCGCGGCTCATCCAGTAGATCACTGCACCGGAAGCTTCGGGAATCTGGTTACGGCAAGTGATGCGCAACGGATGTATAGAGTTATGACTACTCAATCATTCCCCGCAGATCATTCTCGAATTTTTTCGGCGTATCGCTCGGCGCGTAGCGTTTCAGCACCTGCCCCGTTGATATTGACGAGAAACTTGGTGAAATTCCACTTGATCATTACTGGCGGCCTGGTTGTGGCATCAGTAGTTCGAGACTTCGATTAAATTCATATCCGGATCTCTGAAATAAAATGAATTAATTGGCCCGACGGCCCCAGTTCTTGCGACAGGGTCTTCAATTATTTTATCATTCCGACGTGTATTTAATCTGTTTCCGCTTTAACGTTTCCTGAATCTCATTTCTTGCGCCCTTTCAGCAGGTCCCGTTTAAGTTTTTCGTCAATCGGTTCGCGCCCCAGCCAGATACCAAAATAAGCCGCAGCAAAATCAGCTCCTTCTATGGTCAAGAGCGGCGTGCCGTTCAGGGCCAGTTCGGTTCCCCGACCCGGCAGATAGGTCAGTGAGTAGCGATCGCCGGCCTTGACATCCTTGTAGGTGGTATTGATACGGTCAATGCGCCCTTGTAAACGCGCAAGTTCAGCGGGGGTCTGGTTACGCTCCAGGCTCGGTGCGGCGCCTTTGCCGAAATCGGTACCCTTAATCGAAACGAGATAACTGAGTTCAAGTCGTTTGGGGATATCGGACAGCACCTGTTCCTCTGATATTCCTTCCGGCAGGTACAGAGCGGCAACGTAGGCCTTGATGATTTTCAGGTAGCGCAGCATCGCCGCATTGTGAATCGTTACCGTTTTACCCCCAATCTGTACCGTGTCGGAAAAGGTCACGCTCTCTACGGTCAGGGCTCGGACTGGTGTGGTGTGGCAGAGGATGGAGAGGAAAAAAAGAAGTACAGCAACGGATCGTGGCAGGTGATTATCGAACTTCATGCAGATGCTCCTGTAAAAAATATTAACAAAGAAATATCAGATTCGGCTATAAATAGCAAAGATGTAGAATTTCATCTTGTTGAAATAGATTTTGGAGACTGTTTGTCATGAAATCATCCGGGAGGCTCGTAATCATGATGGGGATAGGACTGCTGGGACTGGTGGGGTGTGCAGGCGAACGCCCTGCAAATCTGGGAATACATGAGGGAGGTCTGACTGCCTGTCCGTCATCCCCCAACTGCGTTTCCAGTCAGGCGAACGATCAGGGGCACCACATCGCTCCATTGTCGTTCGGCGGCGATGGTGATGCCGCTTTCGTCCGACTGAAACGGGTACTCGATCTCAGGAGTGATGCGACGATCATCCAGGAACAGCCGGGGTATCTGCAATTTGAATTGCGTACGACCCTGTTTGTCGATGACGCGGAATTTTTACTGGACAGGGAGAAAAGAATCATTCATATCCGTTCTGCATCGCGCCTGGGGTATTCCGACCTGGGCAAGAACCGCAGTCGGCTGGAAGAAATTCGGCGCGAATTCCAGCAGGCAGGGCAGACACCATGAGTCTGCTGATAAACCAGTCCCCCTTCATCTATCTAATTTACAGGAGCCGCTATGCTGGACTTTATTGTTGATGAACAGGTTTGCACCCGTTGCGGCGAGTGCGTCGCCGATTGTCCTGCACGGATCATTGCCATGCAGGAGGGAGTCCCGGAAATTGCCCCGGATAAAGAGGCATCCTGCTACCGTTGCCTCCACTGTCTGGCTGTTTGTCCCACCGGTGCCGTCTCGATTATAGGCGTGACCCCTGTCTCCTGCAAGCCGTTGGCCGGTACGTTTCCCGAACCGGACAAGCTGGAGGCGCTGATCAGGGGACGACGCTCGGTGCGGCGCTACAAACCGGAAAACCTGGAGCCGCAGTTGTTGCAGAGACTGCTGGATGTGGCCTGGCAGGCCCCCACCGGCGTTAATTCCCGCGATGTGCTCTTTACGGTGGTGGATGACCGGGATAAGCTTGTGCGCCTGCGGGCAGACGTCATGGCAGGACTCGGTGGCCTGGTGCGTGAAAACCGTCTGCCGGAGGGGATGGAGTTTTTTGCAAATTTCGTCAAGCTGTGGGAGGAAAAGGGGGTGGACATTCTCTTCCGCGATGCCCCGCATCTGCTGATTGCCACGGCTCCCCGCAGTGCGGCATCGCCGGTGCCGGACTGTCTGATAGCGCTCTCCTACTTTGAGCTTTTCGCCCAGAGCCTGGGAGTGGGGACTCTCTGGAACGGTCTGGTAAAATGGGGGCTGTTCGAGATTCTGCCAGACATGCGCCAGCGGCTGGGCATCCCTGATGAACACGTCATCGGCTACGCCATGTCCTTCGGAAAACCTGCGGTGCGCTTTGCCCGCTCGGTTCAGCACGGACAGGCTGCCATCAACAGGGTATCCGTCTGATGCCGGACGCCTGGGAGTCCACGTGCCGCTTGTGCGGCGTCTGCTGCTTTGAAAAGTTTGAGAACGACCGGGGTACGATTTTCTATACCCAGACCCCGTGCCGGTACCTGGATGTGGTCAGCAGGCGCTGTAAAATCTACGAGAACCGTTTTGAGATCAATCCGGAGTGCATCAAACTGACACCGGATCTGGTGGCGACGTTGCGCTGGCTGCCGGGAGATTGCGGATATCACCGGGTTTCCTCGGAGAATGTGCCGACTCCTGTCGGTCGGAAACGATCCCGACGAGGACGCAACCGACCGTAACGCAATCCGCCTCACGCCCTGTTGATAGCAGCGTTTGACAGATAGGCCATCATTTCCGCATGAGACTCATCAACGGCAACATCGTGCATTTCCTTCCTGATGGCGACGAATTCATCGATGTGTTTCAGGAATATCCCCAGCAGCGCGGGGTCGAAGAATTCACCCCTCCCCTCCTCCATGATGGCAATGCTCTTTTCAAAGGAAAACGCCTTCTTGTAGGGGCGCTCCGAGGTAAG
>CAIPTY010000085.1 GCA_903868145.1 uncultured Desulfuromonadales bacterium
ATATAATAATAAAATATTTTATGCGGTGATTTGCCGGTGATTTTTTTAAATCTTAGTTGATATATTAAACTTGAGTTGAAAAAAGTTTGGGCGTCTGATGCGTTGAGGCACCTTTTTATAGAACTTGTTCTTTTAAAAAATTGTTGATTGCTTGAGGCGTAATTCCAAGCAACCTTGCTGCCTTGCTTTGCTTGTCCGATGACATTTTCAGAGCTTGGAGTATCAGTCTGCGCCGAGTGCCAGACAGGTATGTTTCAAGAGAAAAACCCGGTGCTAGCGATGGTAAAGCAAAGTATCCTGCTGCAGGTAATTCATTATTGTTTTGCTGTAATGCAGACAATCCATAACTAACTGCATCATCAATATTTCCAGAAACTTCAGGATCATTCAGATATGCAATCAAGCGATACGCTACACAATAAAGATCTCGATAATTGCCGTATACTGGGGTATCATTTTGCAGATATTTCACAACTTTTGAATGGCTTTCTTTGCTGAATACAATTTTTCTTAAATCTACTTCAGCCAAAATCAACGCCTGCGAATATACCTCTTGCCAGATACGTGGAATGTCTTCTGGTATCTCTCTCAACGGGGGAACATTGAGTATCAAGGGGCTTATTCGATCAAAAAAATCTTCATCCATTCTTTTTCTCAATTCATCCAGAGACCGATTTGTTGCGGTAATAAGTCGGAAATCACTTTTAACAGATACTTCACTTCCCAATGGTTGAAACTCTTTTTCTTCCAACGCCTTGATAAGTAACCGTTGTGTTCCTCTGTCAATGTCGCCTATTTCATCGAGAAAGAGCGTATCTTTATCCATTCTTTTCAAAAGTCCGTACTTTTTTCTTATTGCACCGGTAAATGCTCCGCCTTCATGTCCAAACAGTTCTGATCGCATTAAGTCGGAAGTAAACTGTCCGCAAGCAACTCCATTCCATTTTTCTTTCAATTGATTAAATGGGCTATTTGATCTGATCCAAACTGCCCATGTACTTTTTCCAGTACCTCGCTCACCCAAAATTAGTACCGGTATTTTTAGTCTGGCAAACCTCCGTGCCTCTCGTTCCAGGGCTTTCAATTTTTCCGAGCGGAAATCGAGTGGGTTCCATGAAATTCCTGATTCAGGCTTTTTGTCAAAGCGCCTGATTGTATCTTGATAAAGTTTTAGATAATTTTCTATACCGATGAAAACTTTCTCAACTGGTACACGACCTTTACGTTCATTCTTGCGGTGGCATTGCACCAATGTAACAGGATTATTGATACATCCGGTCTCCGCTAATAGTACCCATACGGTATGCATTGCCGGAGTACCTGGACTTATGCTTATAACTAATTCGTCTTCGGGATGAATTTCTCTAATACCCCGCATTTCATCTTTCAAATATCTGAAAAGCTCCTTGTGATCGGTGGGATCAGAGCCGGTCCATGCTCGAGCTTCAAGTTTAAATTTTGGACGTTGCTCTCTCAAAATATCGCGTACTCCGTTGAGAGCTTTCAAGTCACTTTCGGATCGATAGAAAACATATGCACTGTTCATACTGCTATACGGTGATTCCGGGTCAAGAAGTAAGGTCAAGGTGGGGCCAAAGACTTTGTTTCCATCATTATCAACTACGATGGACGCATTTTTTGAATCCCACTCGTACGGATCGTTATTACGTGCCACCCAAGTAACCAGTATTTTTCGCATATACGCTCCTCTAGCATTATATTGCAGAATGAATTCTACTGTACAATTCCGAACCCTCGGTAACCTGCTACGCAACCTCACCACCTAGCTCAAAACCACTTGCACCCGCACATGCAAAGCCTCTGCTACAGACAGCACACACCACAGAATGCTAAACGCTCCCGCTCAGCCACTTCCACAACGGCAGAATCCTGATCATCCCTTCTTCCACGGTCACAGTCTCCTCCACATCCGCCGTAAGCAAAAGAGCCTCCCCTACGCCAAGCCCTCGCATCCCTTCGACCAACCCATTCAACTCCCGGTTTCTGGTTTCCAGGTCAGAAATATCGTAAGCCACATTGATAAGTCGCGGCGATTCGCCTTCCGGCAGCACAAAATCTATTTCCTGCTTTTGTCTGCCATAACAGATATTCTGGCACTTCCGGCGCAACTGAAGATAGACGATGTTCTCGTAGATCCTTCCAATATCAGCTCCGGTTGCCAGTTCAACAACCGCCTTCAGTCCGTGATCTATGGCGTACAGTTTGCGCGGATTACGCATGACCTCGCGCTGGGAAACTGAATTGACCGGCACGAGGAAAAGTGCAAACGCGTCTTCCAGGTAGGAAATGTAGTCGAAAAGGGTATTCCGTGAAAGCTGAATCCCCTGTGAGCGGAAATCGTTGTACAGTTTTGAGAGACTGAGCGGGTTTGATATATTGGTGAAGCAG
Organism: uncultured Desulfuromonadales bacterium; assembly: GCA_903868145.1. Classification (GTDB taxonomy): domain Bacteria; phylum Desulfobacterota; class Desulfuromonadia; order Geobacterales; family Pseudopelobacteraceae; genus CAIPTY01. The sequence goes on from CAIPTY010000085.1 coordinate 2,410, forward strand.
TGTTTGATGAGTGATTTGAGCAAAAAAAGGTTACCAACACCGTTACGCTCGGCAACGTCGCGATACATGATCATTTGCAGATACTCGTGCAGTATCTGCTTTACACGCTGATCCTCCAACCCGACTGTTTCGGGAAACCCACCACTTCGACAGTACTCGGCAAAGGCGTTTTTCATCAATGAGATGGCACGCGATGAAATCCCCGGCTTGATCTCGCGGAAGCGGAGATATTCGCTGAAGGAAAGCGGAAAAACCTCGAAAGGGATGGCACGACCTCGCAGGGATGTTGCAATTTCACGACTCAACAACTTTGCTGAGGAGCCTGTGACGAATACGGAGCAGTTTTCCGTATCATCCAGGCGGCGGATAAAACGCTCCCATTCCGGTGCGTTCTGGATTTCATCAAAGAAAAAATATACCCGTCTGTCCCGGTTCTGCGGAAACAGCTCATAATAAGAATCGAGGAATCCGCCCAGATCGTGCGGGGTCAGGGGGAACAACCGGTCGTCCTCCAGATTGACATACACGATGGCGTCTGCCGGAACCATCTGGCGCAGGCGATGTATCAGGGAATAAAGAATATTGGTCTTGCCGCTGCGACGAACGCCGATAAGTGAAATGATCTTGCCGGAATCAAGTGGGATTTCGATGTCACGCGGCACAACACGGGAATAATCGCGCTCCTGGGAGTCGGCTATGATCTGTTTCCATGGCTTCATTTGTATCTCCTGTAAGGTATAAAATAATAGCTATTTGTATCAATGTAAAGAAATATTACCACTCCATCTTTAGCTGAACCCAGCCACAGCCAAATCCCTATCACCCTGATGTTTCGGCGTGAAGCAGTACCAGGCTCGATCAGCATCAATCCAGAAATCATTTGCAGATGAAATCGATTGGTGATACCCACATATCATACCATCTGACGGAGGCCAACATGACTAATCAGCCGGAAATTCTGCATTATGCCGTTTCCGTTGTCGGCAAAGATCGCACGGGTATCGTGGCCGGAATCGCCGAGGTGCTTTTCCGGCTGGGCTGTAATCTTGCCGATTCCAGCTGCACCATGCTGGCGGGTGAATTTGCCATGATCCTGATAGTCTCCCACCCACGCCCTTTCAGCAAAACCCGGCTCCATGACGAGCTGAAGCCGGTTTGCGATAGCCTGGGCATGTCACTGGCGGTGCGTACCCTGCACGCTGATGAGATCACCCGTCTGGAGACGCAGGGTGAGATCTGCGTGATCTCGGTCTATGGCGCCGACCAGCCGGGGATCGTGTTCCGCGTCACCCGTGAACTGGCAACCCAGGGAGTGAATATAATGGATCTCAACACCAGGCTGATCGGCTCGCACGATGCGCCGGTTTATGTTATGATGCTTGAGGCGGCCATTCCCGACGGCCAGACGCCGGAAGGGCTGGAGGGCCTGCTGGGCAATCTCAGGCAGGAACTGAACGTGGAAATCGGTGTACGTGTTGTGACACCGGTCTCCCTCTGATTATATGCCAATCCAGCCAATCCTGCGCTATCCCCACCCGGTGCTCAAGAAGCTCTGCAACCGGGTGGATATATGCGATGCCGTCATTCTTAATCTGGTTGCCGACCTGCTGGACACCATGCATGCCGGGCCCGGCTCGGTGGGTGTGGCCGCATCGCAGATCGGCGTTACCCTGCGGGTCTGCGTTGTGGATGTGTCGGCCAGCCGTCATGGCAGGGATAACAATCACGGCCAGCTCTGTATGATCAATCCCGAGATCATTGCCAGAAGCGGGGCGGCGATCATGCGTGAGGGATGCATGAGCGTACCGGACTACACCGGCGACGTGGAGCGGGCCACGGAGATCACAGTCAGATTCTGCGAACCGGACGGGACGGAGCGCCAGGTGGCGGCCTCGGGTTTCGAAGCGGTGGCCATCCAGCACGAGATGGATCATCTGGACGGCATCCTCTTTCTGGATCGTATCACGAGTATCAAGACCGGTCTGTTCAGACGGAAGAATTATGCCTGACGCGGAGGAACAATGGCAGAACTGTTGACCAAAAAGGAGCAGGCAGAGCTGGTGCGCATCGCGCGCTCGACAATCATCGAGTATGTGACAACCGGCACGATCCCGGTGATCGAAGGCGTCAGCAAAGGATTGACCGCAGAAAACGGCTGCTTCGTGACCATCAAGCAGAAGGGGCACTTGCGGGGCTGCATCGGCAATTTCGTCTCCGACAAGCCGCTCTACAGGCTGGTGCAGGAGATGGCGGTCTCGGCTGCAGCCCGCGATCCCCGTTTTTATCCCATGAAACCGCCTGATCTGGAAGATTTCGAGCTCGATATCTCGGTGCTGTCACCACTGCAACGAGCCGTATCGATTGATGAAATCAAGGTCGGCATTCACGGCATCTACATCATCAAGGGGAGTTATCGTGGAGTGCTGCTGCCGCAGGTGGCTACCGAATACGGATGGGATCGGGAAAACTTCCTGAAGCATACCTGCATCAAGGCCGGTCTGCCCGAGAATGCCTGGCAGGGGGAGTGCGAGATTTACATCTTCAGTGCGCTGGTATTCGGAGAATGATCGGTTTCATCGGGAGGAATGTTCATGCAACATATTTTGATTGTTGATGATGCAGCCGATAATCTTCCTCTGCTTGAGAAGTTGCTCTCGGATAACGGCTACGGGGTGCGCACCCCCCTGAATGGCGCGGAAACCAGCCGGGATCTGGCAGAGCGTGAGGAGCATTTCCGCCTTTTCATCATGGAGTGCCCGATTCCCATAGCCGTCAGCAACCTGGGGGGAAATATCGAGCTGTTAAATAACCGCTTCGTGGCGTCCTTCGGATACACACTGGATGACGTCCCCTCTGTCGATGTCTGGCTGCAGCGGGCCTATCCCGAACCGGACTACCGGGAGCATGTCTGTACGGAGTGGGATAATGCCATGGAAAACGCTCTCCGTTCCGATGGTGTTATACATAACCACGAAGAGTTCAAGATAACCTGCAAGGACGGCACATTTCGTTTCGCACAGATTCATGCCGCTACGGTCTCCGGCAAACTGGTGGTAGTTTTTAAGGATTTTACCGAAAGAAAACAGGCAGAACTGGAATTGCGAGAAGGCAAAGAGATGCTTCAGCTTATTTTCGATTCAACCGCCGAGGCTTTCTACGGCATCGATCTGAACGGCTGCTGCACCTTCTGCAACCGGGCCTGCCTTGAATTTCTCGGCTATGAAAACCAGGAGGAGCTGATCGGCAAAAATATGCACGACCAGATACACCACACCCTCCCTGACGGGACACGCTTTCCGGTTCAGAATTGCCGAATTTTCAAGGCCTTTAAAATTGGCAAAGGCTCACACGTTGATGATGAACTCCTCTGGCGAAAGGACGGGACATCGTTTCCGGCAGAGTATTGGTCATACCCGCAATGGCGGGATGGAAAAACCGTGGGGGCGGTTGTTACGTTTCTTGACATTACCGAGCGCAGGCGGAACGAAACCCTGCTGATGCAGATGCAGCGGCAGGTGGTGCACCAGGAGAAAATGGCTTCCATCGGTCAGCTGGCTGCCGGGGTAGCCCATGAGATCAACAATCCCATGGGCTATATTTCCAGCAACCTGTCCTCCCTATCGAAGTACGCCGACCGCCTTGACGAGTACATCGCCGCATTGCAGGGTTCTCTGTATGAATGTGAGGGACATCCCGGACTTGCCGAGCTGGATCTGCTCAGACAGCGCTTGAAGGTGGATTACATCATCAGTGACATTCGCGAACTGGTGAATGAAAGTCTGGACGGCGCTGCCCGCGTAAAACGTATCGTTCAGGATCTGAAGAGTTTTTCCCGGATCGACCAGTCGGAGGGAACCCCCGCCAACCTGAACGACGTGCTGGAAAGCACTATTAACATCGCCTGGAACGAGTTGAAATATATCGCCGCGATTGAGCGTAATTTCAGCGAGATCCCCAGCATTGTCTGTCATCCGCAACAGTTGAATCAGGTTTTTCTCAATCTGCTGGTCAATGCTGCGCAGGCCATGGAGAAACAGGGCGTCATCACGCTGCGCACCTGGAATGACGACGCCAATCTGTTTGTGTCGGTGACAGACGTGGGTAAAGGGATGCCGGAGGAGGTCAGGCGAAGGATCTTCGATCCGTTTTTCACCACCAAGGATCCTGGTAGCGGAACGGGACTCGGGTTGTCCATCTCGGCGGATATTGTCCACAAACATGGCGGAGAAATTACGGTGGAGAGTGAAGTGGGACGAGGCACCACGTTTACTGTCAGCCTTCCGCTTGCGGCTGCGGAAAAGCCCCGCGACGATTTGCACTGAATTCTAAAGACTTTATAGTCGCCCTCACAGGAGCTTCGAGTGCCAGCAGATTGCCGTACTGATATAGCCGGACTGGCCGCCATACCATCGGAAAACACTGACCGTTACGCCGCTGCCCTGGAGCAGATGATTGCGGCCGTTACCCGTGAAATTGGCGAGCGCACGGATCTTGTGCAGTTGATCGGCCATAATCCGCTCCAGATGGTGGCGATGAACCAGCGGCACCATGGGCAGTTCATGCTGACGGTATTTCGCCTCAACTCCTTCGAACTGCTGGGTCGTATGCTCCCCTGGTTCTATCGCGCCTGCGATGTGCGGGGGATATCATTTGACTGCTGCCTGCTGGAACTGCATGCCTGGAAAAAAGTGCTTCAGGATAACAGGGTGGAAGATGCCGCCGGCCCGATCTCTGCGATCTATGACTGGCTGATCAGCCACCATGACGCCTTGGCAGAGCTTTCCCGCAACGCCGACGCGACCGGCTTTTCCCGGCCGCCGGATGGTGACGGTCTGCAGCAGATTTTTACTGCGCTGCTGCTGCAGGGCGATCATGGCGGTTGTCTCAAACTGGCTGAACAGTCGATTACGACGCCTGCTGAATTGCGTCATTTCTACGAGCATGTTGTCAGGCACGCACTGTACACAATTGGCACACTCTGGGAGCGTAACGAAATTTCGGTCGCCGAGGAACACCAGGCAACCGCCATTGTGGGACGGGTCACATCTGCTCTGTACGGCCGTTTTGTCGCGACTCCGCAGACAAAAGGCACAGCGATTGTCAGCGCCGCTCCCAACGAGTTTCACGAGGTGGGTGCCCGAATGGTGGCCGATATTCTGGAACTTGACGGCTGGGACGTGACATACGTCGGCGCGAGTATTCCGACCGCGGAGCTGCTGGATTTACTCAAAAAAGCACGCCCGTTTCTGCTGGCGCTCTCGGTTGCAACTCCCCTGAATCTTGAAAAGGCCAGGATGGTCATTGCCTCCATAAAAGGGATCGCGGAACTCTCTTCCATGCGGATACTTGCGGGGGGGCTGGCGTTCAGCATCGTGCCAGATCTGTGGCAGGATTTTGGCGCCGATGGCTATGCCGCCAATCTGGACGATACTATTGCACACTGTAACCAGTGGTGGCAGGAAGGGCAGGAACATGTATGAGAGGAGAACTTCGGGAAAATGTCGAGCATCTTGCCGAATTTATTGTCACCACCAGCACTGTTCCGATTCTGATGGTTGATCCGCAACTGCGGATTACGGATTGCAACAACGGCTTTTTGAAACTGTTTGCTCTGCAGAAAAAACCGGTGGGCGCTTCTCTGGCGGATTTCCTGACCTGTCAGGACGGGGAAGTCAGCATGGATGCAGGAATCCAGGAATTTGTCTGCAGTCCGAAAACCGGCGTGCACGGCGTATTGATGGCTCATCGTCTCCCGCAGAGAAACGGCATGCTCTTGTGGTGCGAGCGTCTGCTCAGCACCAACAATGATGTGGTGGAGAGGCTGGCAATTCTGAATAACGAGTTTATCGCCATACAGCGGGAGCTTGATAAAAAGAACCATAACCTCTGGCTGGCGAAACAGGAACTTGCGGATAAGGTGCTTCAAATGGAAGCTGCCCTCTCCCAGGTCAAAAGACTTGAAGGGATTATCCCCATCTGCATGTACTGCAAAAAAATCCGCGATGACAGTGAGTTTTGGCATCAGCTGGAGCGATACATTCAGGAACATACCGAAGCGGAATTCAGCCATGGCATCTGCCCGCAATGTATGGAAACAAAATATGGGGGAAATATGACTGACTAAAGGGGAAAGGCTCTCATTTCATCCCTTAAGGACACGTGGCGGTATAGTATCGGATAGCGTTTATTCCAAGGCAGACGGGTGACAGGCATGTACAGTATTCTGGTTGTGGATGATGATGAGTTAGGGCGGAGCATGCTGAAACTGTTCCTCCAGGATGCCGGATTCATGGTGCACTCTGCCGTCGATGGCGCGGAAGCGCTGCAAACCGCACGGTCTGAAGCGCCGGATGTTATCATCACAGATGCCCTGATGCCGATTATCGACGGTTTTGAACTGTGCCGCCAGTGCAAGATGGATTCCTCGCTCAGGCATATACCGATCATTATCTATTCCGGAGATTACGACCGTGAAGAAGATCAGCGGCTGGGTCTGAGTATGGGAGCCTTCCGCTATCTGTTAAAGCCATCTTCAGCGGAGACCATTGTCAAAACTGTCAATGAAGCGCTTTCCGAAAGCATCTTGACACCCCGAACGGATTCCGACAGTTCGCTGGATGAGCAGATGCAGGTGCTGCGCAGCTATAACGAGGTACTGTTCAATAAGCTTGAGGCAAAAATGCAGCAATTGGAGGAGAGCATTACCCGGCACCAAAAGTCTGAAGAGGCCTTAAAGGTGATGCATTCCCAGATTATTCAGCAGGAAAAAATGGCTTCCATCGGCCAATTGGCGGCAGGGGTTGCACATGAAATCAACAATCCGATGGGATTTATCAGCAGCAATCTGACCACGTTGTCCAGGTACGCCGAGCGTCTGGATGAATATATCGCACGACTGCATCAATCGCTCGAATCCTGCCCGTCGCATCCCGACACCGAAGAAATTGATGCTATGCGGAAGAAGCTGAAAGTTGAATACATCATCAGCGACATTCGCGAGCTGGTGAATGAAAGTCTGGACGGCGCCACCCGCGTGAAACGGATCGTTCAGGACCTCAAGAGTTTCTCGCGGGTTGATCAGGCGGAAAGCTGCCGGGTCAATCTGAATGAGGCTCTGGAGACGACCATCAATATTGCCTGGAATGAGCTCAAATATGTCGCCACGGTTGAGCGACACTTCGGCGACATTCCCGACGTTGTCTGCTATCCGCAGCAGCTGAATCAGGTCTTTCTCAATCTGCTGCTCAATGCCGCGCAGTCCATGGAAAAGCCGGGCTCCATCACTCTACGTACCTGGAGTGACGATTCCGGCGTATGTGTGTCGGTGGCAGACACCGGCAAAGGGATGCCGGAGGAGGTCAGGCAAAGGATCTTCGAACCGTTTTTTACCACCAAGGAACCGGGCAAAGGCACCGGGCTGGGTTTGTCCATTTCGGCGGACATCGTCCATAAACATGCCGGAGACATCACGGTTGAGAGCGAAGTCGGTCAGGGCACCACTTTTACCGTCAGGCTGCCGCTGGCAAGCCCGACCATCGCTCTGAAATAATGCATACCGACCCGCAGTGCCTGATTGATAGTAGCTGCGGAATGAGGGGTTCACACATGGATAGTCACGCCAGGACAGGCACAGCCGTTGAACCGTTGGAAGGCGTCGCCGGATGTACGACACCTCAAGACGCCGAACTGCGTGAGAAGGATCAGCAGATTCGTAATCTGTACCGTGTGCTTGAACAGAGTCCGGCCACGATTGTCATTACAGACGTTGATGGAGTTATCGAGTACGTGAATCCCAAATTCAGCCAGATAACCGGCTATTCGCCTGAAGAAGCGATTGGCCAGAATCCCCGGGTTCTCAAGTCGGACGAAATGCCGAAAGAGAGCTATATTGAGCTGTGGCAGACTATTTCTTCAGGGAAAGAATGGCGTGGGGAGTTCCACAACAAACGAAAGGACGGTACATTCTACTGGGAGTTCGCTTCAATCTCGCCATTGTGCGCCACGGATGGCACGATCACTGGCTATCTGGCGGTCAAGGAGGATATAACCGAGCGTAAAAACATCGAAGCCGAACTGGCCCGCACTCGTCGCGAACTGCAAGAAAAGCACGATGAACTGGAAAAGGCATACTCGGAACTAAAAAATGCCCAGCTTCAGATTTTTCAACAGGAAAAAATGGCATCCATCGGTCAACTGGCGGCAGGTGTCGCCCATGAAATCAATAACCCCATGGGGTTTATCTCCAGCAACCTTTCCACACTGAACAGATATGTCGACCGGCTGGCCCAGTTCATCACCGCCGTCGACGAGTCTCTCCTGTCGAGCATAGGGAAAGGGGAGGCAGACAAACTATCAGCGCTCAGAAAAAAGCTCAAAATTGACTATCTCATGGAAGATTCACGCCAGTTGATTGCCGAAAGCCTGGATGGCGCGGGGCGGGTACGGCGTATTGTTCAGGATTTGAAAAGCTTCTCGCGTATCGATCAGTCCGAGCGTGCCCTGATAAACCTGAACGAAGCACTGGAAACAACCATCAACATTGCCTGGAATGAGATCAAGTATGTTGCCACGCTTAACCGCGAATTCGGCGAAATTCCCTTCATAAAATGCTATCCCCAGCAGCTTAATCAGGTCTTTCTCAACCTGCTGGTTAATGCCGCCCATGCCGTGGGCGGCACCCAGGGAAGCATCACCATCCGCACCTGGAGCGATGGGGAACTGGTCTGTGTCTCGGTTGCCGACACCGGATGCGGCATTCCTGCTGCAAATCTACAACGGATTTTCGAGCCCTTTTTCACCACCAAAGAGGTCGGCAAAGGGACGGGACTTGGATTGTCAATAAGTTACGATATACTACACAAGCATGGTGGCGAAATACGGGTCGATAGTGAGGAGGGGCGAGGATCCACATTTACCATCACGCTCCCTGTTGACGGTCCCGAAGAGACGACTCATCAGGATGGTCAGGGTGTACGATTTAATTGAGAAGTCGTTGTTAATCAAGGAGATGTGTCATGAAAGAGAGCTCGGAGCAGATCAAAATCCTGTGTGTTGATGATGAACGCAATGTATTGAGGGCACTGGAACGGATTTTTCTCGATGACAATTACGAAATTGTTCTCGCCGGTTGCGGTGAAGAGGGGCTTGCTGTCATGGCGGAATCCGGTCCGTTCCAGGTAGTCATCTCGGATTACCGGATGCCGGTCATGAACGGCGTCGAGTTTTTGAAGAGCGTCTATGAGCGATGGCCGGAAACCGTCCGGATCGTGCTGTCGGGATATGCAGATGCCAGCGCGATCGTTGCGGCGATTAATGAGGGACAGGTATACCGGTTTATCCCGAAGCCTTGGAATGATGACGAATTGCGGGTCACAATCCAGAACTGCCTGGAACGTTATTTTTTGCAGAAATATAATCGCGAGCTGCTTGAGGAATTGGGTAAAACAAATCAGATTCTTGAAGAAAAAGTGCAGCAGCGCACCGAGCAACTGGAGTTGCGTAATCAGGCGCTGGAATTCTCCCAGAGTCTCCTGGGCAGCCTGCCGGTCGGGGTCGCGGGCATTGATGAAAATGGCATGATTGCCTATTGCAACGATACCGCTGCTCAGTATTTGAAAAACATCTGCACAAACGGCACGGATATCTTCGGTCTGGATCTGACGGTCAGTTGTAATGCGCTCTTCGGCAGTCTGGTCGAGCAGATACGCCGCGAGAAAACCGTTTCAGCTCAATTCCCGCTGGGCGATGCAAGATTCCGGCTTCTGGGGCGCACCATGACATTCTGCGGAAGTGAGTCGGTCATACTTGTTTTTGTTGAGATTGAGCCATGAACAGCCCCGGAGATACCACAATCCCTGACACATCGTCCCCCATAACTGTCCTGCTGGTTGACGATGAGGAGAACATACTGAGGGCTCTGCAACGCCTACTGATGGATGAGCCTTTTGTCATCGAGACCGCCACATCGGGAGAAGCTGCGCTGGAGATTCTGAAAAACAGCACCAGTGTCGGTGTGATCGTGTCTGACCAGCGCATGCCCGGCATGAACGGAGCGGAGCTTCTGGGGCGCTCGCGGGAACATGCGCCGCATGCACAGCGGATCCTGCTGACCGGTTATTCCGACATAACCGCCACCATAGAGGCCATCAACAAGGGAGGTGCCGGTCGATATATCTCCAAGCCGTGGGATGATGACGATCTTGTCAAGATCATCCGAGATGCGGTTGCGCTCTACGCACAGGAGGCTGAAAAACGCCGTCTGAACGCGATTATAAGCCGACAGAATAAGGAACTGGAGGAGTGGAACGATAACCTGAAAAAACGGCTGATGCAAAGTGCAGCAACCATACGCGAACAGTCGCAGGTTCTGAAAACCTTCGACGCTAATAGACCGTTGGCAGTTGTACATCAGGCTTTTGACGGTTTTTTCGAGACTATCGGTGAACGCAACGCCATACACGCCCGCACCGTTTGTACACTGGTAACGGATGTGAGCCGTAATATGGGACTTGATGCCGAAACGGTTGCCACCTTCCGCCTGGCGGCGCTCCTGCATGACGCTGGAAAATTCGGCAGTCTCTCTGCCGCATTAAACAAGTATCTCGAAGAGATGTCGGAGAGTGAAGCAAGTGAGTATCGACTACACACCCTGCGCGGGGAACAGATGTTTAACCGGGAGGAAGTGCTTGCCGGGATCCTCCCGCTGATCCGCAGTCACCATGAATCGTACAACGGAACGGGATTTCCCGACGGACTGTCTGGCGATACAATCCCTTTGGGGGCACGCCTGATCGCCATTGCCGATTTTATCGAAAAAGCCGCCCGTTCCGTGGAGTATAACCGTGCTGACTATGCCTTGATGAAAGCCCGCGACCACTCAGGTACCCTGCTTGATCCCCGCTTGGTGCCCAGTTTCCAGAGCATTGTCAGAGTGGTTTATTATGAAGGAAGAAAGTCGGGAGAGATCGCAGAAGTAGAAATCGGAGTGATGGAACTGGAGCCAGGCTTGACCATTGCCCGCGATGTTGAAAGCGGTAACGGCGTACTTCTCATGCAGCGGGGCAGCATTCTTGATGCCTCCGGCGTGGCCCTTATCCGGCGCCAGTTTCGCAAAAATCCGCCGCCGCACGGCATCTTTATCCGGATTGTGGAGGAGTGACGCAGGGCTATGATCGAATTCGATGAACAACAGAAACGACTGGTGCTCAAGCTGGTCTACTACGGCCCGGCCATGTCCGGCAAAACCACCAATCTGTTGACCCTGCACGATCAGCTTGCTCAGGAGGGACGTGGCGAACTGATGATGCTGGATACGACCGAAGATCGCACCATTTACTTCGACCTGCTGCCGTTCTTTTACGTCTCCCCCTCAGGCATGAAGATAAAACTCAAGCTCTATACTGTTCCCGGCCAGGTCAGGCATGACGCCACCCGCAAGGCGGTGTTGGGGCGTGCCGACGGCGTCGTGTTCGTAGCGGACTCGCGAACGGAGCAGATGGCGGTCAATTTCGAGAGTTTTGGAAATCTGGAGAAGAATCTGGCCATGGTCGGACTCTCCATCGAACGTCTGCCCCTGGTGCTGCAGTTCAACAAACGCGATCTTCCGGAGATTGTCTCCGAGGATGAGATACGCCGGACGTGGGAACCGAGCGGGTTGCCGGTGACCATGGCTTCAGCTTTGCAGGGGTGGGGGGTGCAGGATACCTTTCGTACCATCCTGAATCTGACCTTCGATGCCGTCAATGCACGCTATGAACTGACAGGCCGGTTCGGGGTCATACGGGACGACTTTATCGCCACGATCCTGCGGACTGTGCCAGAATAGAAGTTCCACTGCGATACCATGAACCCCGGCCCGGGAGGAGCTTATGAAGAAAACCCTCTGGACAATTGTCATCATTGTTCTCCTCGTGTCAGGGTTTGGCCTGTACGTCAAATGGTCGAACCGTGATCTGGCCGAACTGACCACAGCCAGGCGTGCGGCACTGTCAGAACTCCGACCGGTTCTGCTGCGCTACAAAGCAGATACAGGCAATTTTCCTCGAACTTTGGAAATGCTGGTTCCAGACTACGTTCCGCAGATTTCAACCGTGTTGCACAATGCGGCGGACGTGGAACCGGTCAAGCGTATTCGTTACGAAGTCCGTGACGATACGGCAAAAATTTCATATCATGTCATCCGTGGCCCCGATTCCACCGAAGTATTCGACGTTGTGAAGAACAGTTTTGCTGCCAACAAGTAGTTGCCGTCTGTGGTTGCTTCCTGCATATTGGGGACCGTGTTTACCGCATTTTCAAGGATATGAGGAATTACATGAATTACTGGCTGTTCAAAACCGAACCGGGCTGTTTCTCCTTCGATGACCTGAAAAATTGCCCCGATATGACCGAACCCTGGGACGGGGTGCGCAATTTCCAGGCCCGCAATTTTCTGCGGGATGCAGTCAAGGCCGGGGATCGTATACTGTTCTATCACAGCAATATCCCGGAGCCTGCTGTTGTAGGGCTTGCGGAGGTTGTACGAGATGGATACCCCGATTTCACGGCTCTTGACCCGAACGGTGAACATTTTGACCCCAAGGCCTCGCCATCGAACCCGATCTGGTATATGGTGAATGTGCGCTTTCTGAAACAGATGGCGAAACCGGTTACCCTGGATCAGGTCAAAAATAATCCGCTGCTGGCAGACATGCCGCTGGTCAAGCGCAGCAGGCTCTCCATACAGCCGGTAAGCCCGGAACAGTGGCAGATGATCCTCGCCATGGCAGGGATACCGGACCGATGAGCGGCGCTGACTCAATCCGCATGGAAAAGCTCTGTTACTCCATCGGCGGGAGAAAAATCCTGGAGGATTTCGATTTTCTGCTGGAGCGGGGAGTCAACCGTACCATTCTGGGAATCAGCGGTGCCGGAAAGACTACCATTCTCAAGCTGCTCCTGGGATTGCTGCAACCCAACTCAGGGAAGGTGTACCTGGGGGATGTCTGCATAACCGGGGCATCGGAAGCCGCCTTCATGCAACTGAGAAAGCGCATTGCAATAGTCTTTCAGGGCGGCGCGCTGTTCGACTCCATGACCGTGGGTGAGAATGTTGGTTACCGCCTGTTCGAGGAGGGCCGCCTCTCCCAGAGCGAAATCGAGCAGGTCGTGCGCGAAAAACTCAGCTTTGTCGGCGTGGAACCGGCTCTTGACCTGTATCCGGCGGAGCTGTCCGGCGGGATGAAGAAGCGGGTTGCCATTGCCCGTGCCCTGGCGGCCGATCCTGAGTACATCTTCTTCGATGAGCCGACCACCGGCCTTGATCCGATCGGCGTCTACAATATCTGTAACCTGATGCAGCGACTACAGGCGGGCGGCACCACCACCCTGATGGTGACCCATGATCTGGCCACGGCCTTTGCCACCTCGGAGCGCTTTACCTTCATTCACCAGGCACGGATGATCTTCGATGGAAGCGAGACAGAGATGAAAACCAGTGAAAATGCCGAAGTTCGCGAGTTTTTGACTCCAACCGAAGATTCGCTGTTTGTATGAAATTTAAAATACCCACGGCGACTGATCGTCGTGCCTGACAGGCGGGAATGACATGGAACGAAGCAATCGCATAGGCTGGGCCCAGGTGAGGGCCGGGGTATTCATCTTTGTGGCGCTGATCTTCATCGCCGGGGGGATACTGCTGATGGGACAGAAGACCAAGATGTTCGTCTCCAAGGGGCAGTTGCTGGTGGAGATGGATGACGTGGTCGGCCTGAAGGAGGGTGCGCCGGTCTGGCTGGCCGGTGTGGATGTGGGAGTCGTCACGGACGTCCGCTTTTCCAACCCGAAGAAAAGCAATGTGGTGCAGATCAACCTGCAGGTCGACCGGGAGTCGCTGAAGAAAGTCGGCACCGATTCACACATTACCATCAAGACACGTGGCCTGATGGGAGAGAAATATGTGGATATAAGCCCGTCGCTGAGCTATTCGGAAAAGCCGGCCACTGTTTTGCGGGGAACACCCGTTATGAAACTGGATGATGTGGTACAGAAGGCAGGAGCGACCTTTGAACGCCTCAATTCGGTTGTTGATACCATTACTCAGGGCAAGGGAACGCTGGGCAAGTTGACCACCGATCCCGACTTGTACTTCAATATTGTCAAACTGACGGGTGAACTGAATTCTCTGGCCGTTGCCATCAACCGTGGCGACGGCACACTCGGCAAACTGACCCGGAGTCCGGAGCCCTACAACAAGCTGATAAGCATTCTCAACCGTGCCGATCGTACGCTGCAGGATATTCAGACAGCCGAGGGGACATTGAACAAGCTGATCTACGACAAGACGCTCTATACAAAGCTGGTTATGCTGGCCGAGAAGAGCAACCAGGCAGCCGATGACGTGCGCGAACTGAACCGGAAGATCAACTCCAAGGAAAGCACGCTGGGTATGCTGATCAGTGATCGGGAGCTGTATGACAAGGGGTTGTCGCTTCTGACCAAGGCGGACAACTCGTTAAAATCCATCGAGGATGTTACAGCCAAGGTGAAAAGCGGTGAGGGAACTGTCGGAAAGCTGGTCAACGATAAGGAACTCTACGAGCGCATGAATCGTATGGTAGAGGACGTTGATGCGCTGGTGAAGGACTTCAAGGAGCATCCGCGTAAATACATAAAATTCTCAGTGTTCTAAACGACCTCAGCAGGCAGGCGGTCCAGCAGCCGAAGCAGACCATCCAGAATGGTCAACGGATGGGGCGGACAGCCGGGAATATACAGATCCACCGGCAGAAATGCATCCACGCCGTTGTGCACTTCGCGATGCCCCTGATACGGGCCACCGCTGACGGCGCAGGCCCCGGCGGCGATCACCAGCTTGGGGCCGGGTATCGCCTCCCAGGTCTTGAGCAGGGCGACGCGCATGTTTTCGGTGACCGGTCCGGTCACATACATGCCGTCGGCATGGCGCGGACTGGCGACAAACTGGATACCGAAGCGCCCCAGATCAAAGCCGACCGTTGAAAGCACATTGGTGTCTGCCTCGCAGGCGTTGCAGCCACCGGCGCTGACCTCCCGCAACTTGAACGAACGACCGAAAAGCGAGACCAGCTTTTTACCCATGGCATGAGCCCGCCTGCGCTCGTCACCTCCGCGCACGACCAGATCCTCCCGCTCCGAAGCCGATAATTGCTCGTCACGGCTGAAACGAACCGCACCGACAGGACAAGCCCGTTCACATTCAGGACAGAACAGGCATTTCCCCATATCAAGGGCCAGGCCGTTATGATGGTGGATCGCACCAACCGGACAGACGTCTTTACAGATCGTGCAGCCCGCCGGACAGCGCCCCTGTTCCAGCTTCGGGTAGCCCCGGAACAGCTCCGGGAGAACCGCCGGTTCAGAGGGGTACTTTGTTGTCCGGTGTTTTTGCCGAATGCGCTCGAGTGCGGCTCGTATCATTTTTCCTCTTCCCTGCCCCGGGTCCGGGCTGAGCCGAAATTTCAGGCGTTGGGGTTTGGGCTGCCACCGGCTTCAAAAGCTGCGTCAGTAAAGTCGTGCGATACCCGGCATGGCCCGCCAGTTCTGCCAGGCGGCTGCACTGACGTGCAGATTTGCCGAGCCATACAGAGAGGGTGCGGGGTGCAGGATGGCAAGCCGCATACCGGCTGAGTGCTATGGCCGAAGACCACGCCAGCAGATCCTCGAAGCGCTCCTTGTTGAACCACTCGACCCCGCCGCTTTCATGCACAAGCAGAAAATTCCGGCCAACCGGCGCGGCAAATGCTTTCTCCGGCAATGAATCGGGCAGACCTGTTTCCTCCTCCGAGGAGACCACGGCGAGCAACGCCTCAAGAAGCTGGGTGGAATACACCCTCAACGTGCCGTCCTCCCGGAATTTATCCTGAGTTGCCAGCATGAACCTCAAACTGTAATCAAGGCCGAAGTCCGCCAGTTTGATCCCTCTGCCGTTCAGCAGCACCCAGCTCAGCAGCAGCCAGGTTCCCGAAGCCGACCCCAGGAGCGAGGTCAAAACATCAAGGTGTGCAGCGGCAGATTTGGATGACGGCTTGATGGTATCCAGGCTGGCGTTCGGAATGGGAAGGAGTGTGTCAGCTTTCGTTGCCGCTTTTGCCGACTGTGCGGCCAGGGCGGTCAGGAAATGCCTGACGGCAGAGGAGCGTTTCCTTTCGGTTTTTGATGATACGACAGGGGGGCACAACTCCAGAAGGCTTCTATAGGCATGGTTCAGTTCAGCATACCGCATCTGCCTGAGCTCGTCCTCCAGGTTTTCCACCCCTCTGCCGTTAAGGGCAGCGCAGAGCTTTCCCCAGTTGCCGGCAACATCATCATGAATCTCGCGGAAATCCGTGAATACATGAAACTCGTATTCGCCCAGTTCAGCAAACAGCCCTTTTTCGGCAAGTTCTCTGCCATTTCTCAGAAAAACCAGTCCCAGGGTATGGTCGCTGAAAGCATAATATACGCTGTCACTGCAGACAAGCCCCAGCGTCTCGGCCAAAGTGGTACGAACCAGCCCTGCCCCGCTGGTTGCATCCTGAGTGGCGAATGCAACGGACAGCCTGATCCACCCGGCGGTGGCGGCATAGCTGTTGTGGTAGAGCACCAGTGCCCGCTGGTCACCGGCACGGTTGGAATAGGCAAAGACGTTTTCATTGACGATGTCGCCGGCGTAGAAATCGTACAGCACGAAATTCTCCGAGCCGGAAAAAAGCCAGCGGCGGCGCAACAGGGGGAAAATGCTGCGCTCGTGGAGCCAGACCAGATGTCCGTCCGGTTTTTCATCCCAGTAGGAGCGTTTGTACTCCATGCCGTATTTTTCGTGATACCCTTCAATCTGCCCGTGGCCGAACATGGGCAGCCCCGGCATGGTGGCCAGCAGCACGCAGGCCCCGAAGTACTTGCCTTCGCGACCGAACTGTTCCACGGCGGTCTTCTCGTCAGGGTTGTTCATGAAGTTGACGAAGCGTTTGAGTACCTCGGGGTTGAATTCCAGAACATTCTTGATGGTCTGGCGGTATTTGGCGTTCTCCTCCTGCTTGAGCATGTTCATGAAGGCACTGTTATAGACCCGATGCATCCCCAGGGTACGGACGAAATACCCCTCCATAAGCCAGAAGGCCTCTGCCAGCAGCAGGGTACCCGGCACCTCCAGCGCCACCCGGTCGACGACCTGTCGCCAGAACTCCACCGGGAAGACAGCGTCAAACTCATCGCGACTCATGCCGTGACCCGCACGTGACGGTATCCCGCCACCCAGCCCCCGAACCGGGAACCAGAGGCGTTGGAAGTGTTTTTTGGCCAGTGTCATGGCGGCATCGAAGCGGATGATCGGAAAACTGCGGGCAACATGCAGGATGGTCTGGATGACCGCTTCACGAACCTCGGGGATCAGGTAGTTGAGCTGAGCCGTGTCATTCCAGGGGATCGAGGTGCCATCATTGCCGTGATAGATGTAGCGGACCCGTCCGGTACTCCGTTCGATCATTCTGAACACCACGGCGGCATCGGTCTTGGTCCAGTAGCCGTCCTCAATCTGGATCACCGCATCGGCAGAACAGGAGAGATCATCGCCGTTGAACTGGTAGGTCGGAAAAGGTGGATACTCGGTCTGAACGAACCAGTCCGGGTGCTGCATGACCCAGCGTGAATAGATGCCGGTATGGTTTGGAACCATGTCGCTTGCCAGACGGATGCCCCGCCGGGCTGCACGATCCTTCAGGTTGTGCAGTGACTCCCACCCCCCCAGATCCGCGGCAATTTCATAATCGTAGAGGGAGTAAGCCGATGCAATGGCCTCCGGATTACCGCACAGTTGTTTGACATGCTGGGAGGCGGGGGAGCGCTCCCAGATTCCGATCAGCCACAACCCGGTGAAACCCCAGTTCGCAAGACGATCCAGTTCGCTGTCCGGTATCTGGTCAAGCCGGGTGATACCCCGTCCATGTTGACGGGAGAGTTGATCTAGCCAGACATAGACCATCTTGGCCATCAGGACGACATTGGACATCCAGTCGGCGTCGGTCGAAAAATGCTCGTATTCGGGGTAGTCGTAGCCGCCGAACACCGAACTGCCATCGGCCGGCTCACCGCCATCCGGTTGCCCCGTTCCCGAACGCCCGGCGCGTCCGAACTTCAGCACCGGCGGTGGCCCCGGTTCTCCGCCTCCTCCCCAGCCCCGTTCTTCCTCCAGCAGGATGTCAAACGAGATCAGGGCCTCACTCAACAGCTCCGGTGGCAGCAGGGTGCTCCAGTGCTCCTGGATAAAACCGACCTGCCCGGCGAGTGAATCGGGCGAGGCGAGGATTGGTGCATACAGCGCCTCAATCAGGGTTGTGTCCAGCTCTTCCAGACGCGGTTCGCGGGACAGGGCCTGCTCCATATCGGCCGCTATCCGGGAGTATGATGATTCCGCAGCCAGTTGACGATCCTCTATGATTTCGCGGAAGCTTTCCAGAGCAGGGTTTCGGGCCGCCATCCGCAGCAGCAGGAGTTCGCGCAGGACAACTCTCTGGCGGTTCTCGCGCAGGGATTCCTGACGGAGCCATTTGTCTGGCTCTTCAACGGGCATATCTCCGGGCGGGAACAGCTCGACAAAACGCGACATCGTCGAAGTTGCCGGTTCTACCGCCGGGTCATGACCCGACCGTCGCAGGGCGTTCAGAAGCAGAGCCGGTTCCTGCTGTTCGGCGGTTACATCAATCAGGTGGCGGAAGATCTTGAGCAGTGTGGCGTACATGTTAAGCTGTCCGGCATGGACAGTCCGGCTGCCGTCAGGGCGCATCCGGTTCATTTTGAGAGCCAGCTGGCGATAGAATATGATGTCGGGAATTTTTCGCCCGGAGATCATGCGTGAAAGTTGCGCCAGTTCCAGGGAACGCCAGTGGGATGCATCTATCTGAATAGTGTGGAGGAAATAGGGTGCTGCGGTACTCTCTTCGATCATATGGGTGTCCGGTGGTCTGATTCAGTTAGCAAGAACAGGTCATGAATGGCAATGCCACAAGCCCCTTGCCGGCCTTGGGGCGCTACTGCTGCTTTTTTTTCACCGTACCCTTACTGGCCGGAGCTGTCTTTTTGGCTTTGCCCGGAGCCCCCTTTACACTCTTCTTCAACGAGGACGACTTGGAAATTTTCTTGCCCTTTTTGGACCTGCCCTGTTTTCCCTGTTTGCCCTTGGTTATCTTGCGTGCTTCGGGGCTGAATTCATCGCGGATGTTGTTGAGCAGTACGGTGGTCTCTTCCGATCCGGGATCCGCTTTTTTGGCCGCTTCAAGTATCTCCCTGGCCTCGCTGAGCCGACCGGTCTTCATGTAGAGCCGTCCCAGGGCATTCAGCGCCCGTGCATTGTCAGGCTTGAGTTCAACCGCCTTCTTGTAACCGGCTATGGCATTCTCGTAGTCCTTCTTGAACTCGTAGATCAGACCAAGCTTGTAGTGATTGGTGGGGTCTTCGGGGAAAAGTTCGACCGCCCCCTTGAGCAACGCGGTGATTTCATCGTACTGTTTGTTTTTAACGTAGATGGAAACCAGCGCGTTGCGGGTTTCCATGTCATCTTTCTGCTGAGCAAGCACCTTCATATAATGCTCAAGAGCCTTGTCGTTGGCCCCCTTGGCCCGGTACAGGGCTGCTATCTCACGATTGGCATCAACGTTGTCAGGGGATTGTTTTAGCACGGCACTATAGGCGTCTATGGCAAGGGCGTTCTCTTTGTTGCGGACGAATATGCGCGCCAGTTTAAGCTGGATGTCGGGGCTGTCCGGTTTCAGCTTGAGGAATTCACCGTACTGTTCAACGGCCTGGATATGGCTTCCACGCGACAGGTAGATATCCGCCAGGCGCAGGCGGGTATCCGGGTTGTCCCGTTTGATCTGGATAGCCTGCCGATACGCCACAACCGCCTCATCAAGCTGATTGCGCTTTTCATGGAGGATGCCGAGGTTCAGGTAGACGTCATTACTGGTACTTTTAAGATGGACAGCCTCTTTATAGGCTGCAATGGCGTCGTCATCCTTGCCGATCAAACGATACAGGGCGCCCAGTTTTTCGTAGAGCACGGCCGATTCAGGCTGCTCCTTGATGGCCGCCCTGATGGCTTCAACGTCCCTGGCCGGATCACCGGAAAGAGGTGTCTCGCCCGGCAGTCTGGACTGCGGGGCGGATGCCGCAGCGCCCTTCCCCTTGCCTCCCAGCAGAGACTGGTATTCTGCCGATTTGGTGTCACCCTTTTTTTCATAGATGGATGCCAGCATCAGGTGGATCTCACGATTTTGCGGGTTTCCGGTTTCTGCCTTTTTCAACTCCTCCAGAGCCTGATCCTGCTCATTACGGGCAAGATGAATGGAAGCTATGCCGATGTGAGCGCCCTCGGCGTTGGGGTCAACAGCCAGAGCCCGCCGGTACTCTTCCAGGGCTTTTTCTGGCTTGCCGGTGGCACGGTATACCTCTGCGAGACCGATGCAGATCCCCGCGTCGCTGGTCAGCGTGCGGCCGGCCTCGCCGTAGTGATAGATTGCCAGGGGGTAGAGCCTGCGTTCCGCCAGAATACGGGCCAGAGCTTTGTGATAGAGTGGTCTGGGGGCCCCTGAAAGGCCCCGGGTCAACTCCACCGAGGCTTCGTCTATCAGACCTTTCTGAGCATAGAGCAGACCCAGATTGCCGCTCGCCGCAGGAAAAAGGCTCTCCTCCTGGAGGGCACGGCGATACTCGGCAATCGCCCCATCCAGATTACCGACCCGCTCGAACTGGAGCGCCATTACATAACGGCCGGCGGCTCCATCGGGGCAGAGTGAGAGTATTTTGGCCTCAGACTGACGCACCTGAGCCTCATCACGGAGAGGCTCAACCGTTCCAATCAAGGCAAGCGCCTCTTTGCAGGAATCATCGTCCGCCCGGCTGATGCCGGTCAGCATAAGGGTGGTGCAGAGCAATACGGGACAAAGCAGGAATCGTTGCATGTATTTGATTTCCCTCGATTGATTCGTTAATGATGTGGGATTATACATGTCATCAGATAAAGTTTCAATTATTTAGGCGAAGTTCTTGATTATTTGTGACAGTGTGCGATAGTATATCTTCATTTTTAGACAGAATACCGTTGAGTCGTTGCATGAAATCAAAGGAGCTGATGATGAACAAAGAGCTTGAACTCATGATCATGAATGCCAGTGACCTCCCGACCATCCCGGTTGTCGCCACCAAGGTCATGCAGCTTTTGGAAAGCCAGAATGCCTCAGCCGAAGAGATCGCCAAGGTAGTGTCATCGGACCCTGCTGTTACAGCACGCGTCCTGAAAATATCAAACTCCTCATTCTACGGCTGTCAGCGCCAGATTCAGACCTTGTCTCACGCCATCATGGTTCTCGGGTTCAGCACTCTCAAAAGCGTTGTCGTGGCAGCGTCGGTCAAGCAGGTCTACAAACCGTACGGACTTACGGAAAAAATGCTCTGGCAGCACTCTTTCGGAGCCGGTCTTTCCGCTCGTGTCATTGCCAACACCACCAGACTGGTCAATGAAGAGGAGGCTTTTCTGGGGGGATTGTTCCACGATATCGGCAAGATTATTCTCAACAGCCTTGACAACCAGCAGTTTCAGCAGGTTGTACAAAAATGCTTCAACGAAGGCCTTTCATTCCTGGCTGCCGAAGAGCAGGTCTACTCCTACAACCACACCGAGGTCGGGGCGCTGGTCATAAAAAAATGGAATTTCCCCCCCATCCTGATGCAGGCGGTTCTCAAACACCACAGCATCGACTTCCCGGAGGATGAGGATCCCTATCTGGTGCGGCTCACCTGTGTAGTTGGCCTTGCGAATCTCTTCTGTCACAAGCTGGGCATCGGTGTGCGCGAACCCGAAGACGACCTTCTGCTGCATGAGAGCGTACCGGCGATGCGACTGGGTCTGGATGAGACCCGCATCGCGGGAATGCTGGAAAAGGTTGCCCAGGCATTTGAGGCTGACCAGAGTTCCTTCGCCTGATAAAGGGCAGTTCGGGGGACTTCGGGATAGATGCCGTCAGGGATGTTACGGTTTTCTGCCGGCGGCTCGGTCGCGTGCTTCACGAGAGATGTCGATGTTGTCGTCTTCATTCACCTCGTGATGCTCTGCATGTTTTTCGTTTCCGGGACGATTTTTGTCCCGCCTTATTTTTTCGGCAACCTCTCTGGCCCTGCTGATTCCTTCCACCGGTTCTGTCATGGCTGTCTCCCGTCACAATGGGGAAAGATGAAATTTGATTTTTTCCGTGGCTGACAGTATAGTAAAACAGTAAAGAAAGCATGCTGCAAGGAATATAATGATCCGCACCATCCTCACCTACCCCAATCCCGAACTAAAGAAGAAATCAGCCCCTGTGGTTGTGATCAACGACAGCGTACGCGAACTGGCCCGGGACATGGCTGAAACCATGTATGCCGCTCCGGGAGTCGGACTGGCTGCCCCCCAGGTCGGTGTCCATCAGCGCGTGATTGTAATCGATGTCGCCCCCAAGGGAGAACCACCCAATCTGATCGTGGCAATAAATCCGGTCATCACCTACTCTGAGGGAGAATCATTTGAGGAGGAGGGGTGTCTGTCCGTACTCCAGTATGCCGCAAATGTGCGTCGCCACGCGCGGGTAATTGTCAGGGGGCTCGACCTGGAGGGAAACGAACAGACCTGGAAAGCCGAAGAACTGCTTGCCATAGCTTTCCAGCACGAGATTGACCACCTGGAGGGTCTCCTGTTTGTAGACCACCTCTCGCCGCTCAAACGCGAGCTGTTTCAGCGCAAAGCCCGCAAGCTGGCTGAAACCGGTGTTCCCCCATGACCGCTCGTCGCCTGATTTTCATGGGAACACCCGCGTTCGCCTGCCCAACCCTCCAAACGCTGACCGCTCGCACAGAGCAGCTTGTTGCGGTGGTGACCCAGCCCGATCGCCCCAAAGGGCGGGGCCAGAAGCTGATGCCGACACCTGTCAAAGAGCTGGCTCTTCAGCGGGGAATTCCCGTATACCAGCCACTCAAGGTGCGTGATCCCGAATTCATTGAAACTATCCGAGCGCTCAGGCCGGATGTCATCGTCGTGGTGGCCTTCGGCCAGATCCTTCCCAAGGCCCTGCTGGATATCCCGGTTTTCGGCTGTATCAACGTTCACGCGTCCCTGCTGCCGCGCTACCGGGGTGCAGCGCCGCTGAACTGGTGCCTGCTCAACGGCGAGACGGAGACCGGCGTTACCACCATGCTGATGGATCCCGGCCTTGACACCGGTCCCATACTGCTCGCACATTCTACACCCATAGACGGCCGTGAGGACATCGTGTCGCTTCATGACCGCATGGCGGTGATGGGGGCCGAACTGCTGGCAGAGACTCTGGATGGACTCTATGCAGGAAACATAGTGCCCCAGGCTCAGGATGATGCCCTGAGTTGTTATGCACCTCTGCTGAAAAAAGCTGATGGTCTGATTAACTGGCATCGCCAGGCCCGCTCTGTCCATGATCAGGTGCGGGCTCTGCTGGTCTGGCCCGGCGCCTGGTCCTTTTTGAATGGACAACAGATCAAGGTATGCCGAACACGGGTAGGAGACAGCAGCGGGCCGCCGGGATCCGTGCTGCGCGCCGACAGGGATGGCCTTGAGGTGGCATGCCTGACCGGCAGCCTGATTATCGACGAACTGCAACTGTCGGGTAAAAAGCGGCTTGACGCCGCCAGTTTTCTGGCCGGATACACGCTTCCCGCCGGGACGCAGTTAACTGACAGCCCTGTGGAGCCATAAAGAATATGACCGGCCAGGAAGAAAAAACATCGCCGCCACGCAAGCGGCTCTTCATCTCTCTTATGGGGATTACCTGCCTGATTCTGGTGGGGCTGATCTTCATGGCCTGGTGGGTTCCCAATCGGGGCCTGGCAAACATCCATCCCGGCTTGCCCCATATCGTCGGCATCATCATGGCCGTACTATCCGGGGCTGCCATCCTGGGAACCGGCCTGCTGGTGCTTACCACGGCCCTGGGCAAGGACATCTTTTTCACCCGTTTCATGCGCCTGGTGGTGATAAAGTTTCTGCTGCCGGTGATCGAATTTGTCGGGCGTGTAATGGGACTCGACAAGGACGGTATTCGCCAGTCTTTCATCGCAATGAACAACAGTCTGGTGATCTCCCAGCGTCAGAAGGTCAGACCGGACCGCGTTCTGGTACTTCTGCCGCACTGCATCCAACTGTTCGACTGCGAGATCAAGGTAACCGGCGACATCCACAAGTGCGTCCAGTGCGGTCGCTGCGACATCAAAGGCCTGGTCGGCATCGGCCACAAGTTCGGAATCGATATCTCCGTTGCCACCGGCGGCACACTGGCCCGCAAGGTTATCGTTGAAAAACGCCCCAAGCTGGTGCTGGCCGTGGCCTGCGAACGCGATCTGACCTCCGGCATCAAGGACTGCTACCCCCTCCCCGTGATCGGCATCCTCAACGAGCGCCCCTTTGGTCCCTGCTTCAACACCACTGTGGATGTTGCCAAAATCGACGAGGCCCTGAGCCAGATTCTGTTGATTGAGAATATTCCGGGCACGCCCACGGTAGCAGGCTAGCATTCACTGCACCGCTCTATTTTGTTGACCGGACTTGATTCAACGTGCTAGTTTTCTCACACGTCGGCACCAACATCTCAACTGAAGGAGTATCGCAATGAAAACAAAAAGTTTGCTCGTGCTGCTTGTTGCTTTTGTCCTGGGTTTTTCCGCCTTGTCATTTGCCGAAGGATACGGCATCCATCAGAGGGTTATACATGCGCATGACCGTATTGAAAGAGGTGTGAGATCCGGGGCGCTGACACGGGAAGAAGCCCATCGACTGAGGAGTGAACTGAACAGCGTGCGGGATGATGAAGCGCGGATGAGATCAGACGGGAGGCTCACTCCCCGCGAGAGACAACGGCTTGAAGCGGAACTGGATCGTCTGGAAAGGCACATCTCCCGTGCCAAGCGTAATTGATTGGTAGTAACTGGTACTACGGAGGATTAATTACTCAAAACTTCACTTTTTCGAAGAGACCTCACATCACATGCGATTTGACGAAGGCACCCTTGGCGGGGTGCCTTTTGTCATTATGCGTAAAGGATCATTCCAAGTCCGTAGCGTATCTCACTCAACCTCATCCAGCATGGCAAAGGCAAAGTTCTTGGCACGCCCCGACGGCGCGATGATGCCGTAGGCAATCGCCTCGCGCAGTTCCGCTTTCGTTGCCCCTGCCTCCTTCGCGACCGCGAAGTGCTTCTTCAGTCAGGTGGGGCAGCCCACGGCAATGGCGCACCCGACCCGGATCAGCTCGCGGGTTCTGGTGTCCAGCACCTCTTCATACTCATAGTCCAGAATCTGCTTGCGAATTTTCATTTATCTTCCCTCTCCGAATATCCGGTCATAACAGTCCCTGATTTTGCCGGTCGTCGCCTCATAATCACAGATCAGAACAGCGCCGGGATTTCTCAGTTTTGCATCATACCCGAGCCTCAGGGCAAGTTTGTTCATGTAGCTCGTCGGCCCGGTTAGATCATTGACCGAATAATCGTGGATGATTCGCAGGCGGTTTTCCAGTTTACGCAGGAATTTGTACCCGCTCAACATGGCATCGGCGCATGATTCGGGCACAAGCCCCAGCGTTCCTATCTCCTTGAGTGCAATAATGGTGCTGGTGGTGCGCAGCTCCGGGTGGCGGCAGCCATTCCTGAGCTGGAGGTACTGCACGGCAAACTCCACATCCACCATGCCGCCCCGCCCGGATTTTATGTTGTAGCTGTCGGCGGTTTCCCTGGCCAGCTCATCTTCCATACGCTTCCGCAGGCGTCGAATCTCACGACGGCCATCATCGTCGATGGTAGACCCGTAGACCGCCTGCCTGATAACATCTCCCAGCTGGCTGGCCAGCAGATCGTTCCCAAGCACCACCCGCGCCTTGGTCAGAGCCTGTCGTTCCCAGATCTGAGCCTCCTTGCGGTGATAATCAAGAAAGGACTGTAGCGACGTCACAAGCGGCCCTGCATTCCCGGAGGGGCGCAGTCGGGTATCGATCTTGTAGACGTAACCCTCACGGGTCTGCATGGTCAGGATCGAGATTATCTTCTGTGCCAGTTTGGCAAAATATTCATGGTTTGATATCTGTTTTTCACCATCCGTGTTTCCCTGATGGTCATAGACGAAGATTATGTCCAGATCGGAGTGGTAATTGAGATCGCCCCCCCCCATTTTACCCATGCCGATAACCGCCAGGCTGGCCTCACTGCTTCTGCCATCCAGCGTGAACTGTGGCTTTCCAAAGCGGGACAGATCCTGGACTGCCAGCCGGTAGGCGGCTTCGAGACATGCCTCACTCACCAGGGTCAACTGGCTGGTTACCTCACTCTGTCCCAGTTGTCCGTGAATATCGTTCATGCCTATGCGCAGAAACTCCTCATTGCGATAGCGTCGCAGAACATCCAACTGGTCTTCAAAGTGATCACACTGATCCAGCAGAGTGGTCAGATCCGCAGCCATGTCATCCTTCTGCTTCACCGTGGAGACATGACTGCGGGCCACCATGCTGTCAAGCAGTTCCGGGTGTCCGATCAGGATTTTTGAGAGAAACTCCGACATGCCGAAGAGCGATACCAGCAGTTTCATGGTCTCGCCGTTTTCTGCCAGCAGGGCATAATAGGATGAGCGCGTTCCGATGACTGACAGAAAGCGCTCCAGATTGGTGAGCGCCATGTCCGGGTCGGGCGAGGCGAAAATTTCCTGAAGCAGCAGGGGAGAAATTTTTTCCAGCAATCTCCGGCTGCGTTCGGTCAGCTTGCCCTTCTCCGGCCCGTTCCGAAGCGACTGCAGGTTCTGGTAGGCTCGCTCCACGTCCTCGAATCGCCGCTCGGCCAGCATGTCCTTGACCAGGTCAGCATCTGCCTTGTGATCGAGAAAAAAGAGTACCGTGGGGTCTGTCGCCTCACGCAGGGTGGTATCGCGGGTATGAAAAAGGTTCCCATAAATTGCGGAGACATTGCCCCGGTGCCCTTCCAGCACCTCCCGGAAGCGTTCCAGCCCGTTGAGACGGAGAAAACCGCTGCGGCGAGCCAGAGCCAGAAGCTCTTCGTCCCGGATTGGCAGATTGTGCGTCTGCCGCTCCTGCACCACCTGAATCCGATGTTCCACCGTACGCAGAAACCGGTAGGCATCACTGAGTTTGAGATGGTCTTCCTCCGTAATCAGGTGAGCCGCGAGCAGTGCTGTCAGGGCTTTGAGAGAGTTGCGCTCCCGCAGTTTCGGATTTTTACCGGCATATACGAGCTGTAGCGCCTGAATGAAAAACTCGATTTCACGGATACCGCCGCGTCCCAGTTTAAGATTGGTCTCACCCTCCATGGAACGGGTCAGGGAGGCATCAATTTTCTGTTTCATGTTTTTCATATCCTCGATCAGGTTGTAATCGAGATATTTGCGGTAGACAAACGGCTGCAGCATCTTCAGAAACTGTTCACCAAGGTCGAGGGAACCGGCAACCGGTCGCGCCTTGAGCATGGCCGTGCGCTCCCAGGATTGCCCCCACGACTCATAGTAGATCTCGGCCGAGTGGACCGAGATGGCCATGTCGCCGGATTTACCTTCCGGTCTCAGGCCCACATCAACCCGGAATACGAAACCGTCCTCAGTGACCTGAGACAGCGCCTTGCTGATCATTTCTCCCAGTTTGTTGAAAAATGCGTGCAGGGAGATGACACCTTTCAGGCCGTCCCCACCGTCGGGGATGCCACTGGTTTCACCGTTGTCCGATTCATAAAAATATATGATGTCAATATCCGAAGAGAAGTTGAGCTCGTTCCCGCCAAACTTTCCCATACCGATAACGGTCATCTCGGCTTCGCGCGGAACCCCTGCCGACAGAACCATCGGTGCGCCGTACTCACGGACAAGATTCGCCCGACAAACCTCATACGCAACCTGCAAGGAAGCTGCGGCCAGATTTGAAAGTTCACCGGTGACCTCTTCGAGTGGTGAAAGACCGTTCAGATCCCGAGCCCCGATCCGCAGTATTTCCTCCCGCTTAAAACAACGCAGCTCCCGGTGCAGGGCGAAGATATCCATAGGTGTCGTTACGCGGGACCGGAGTTCGGCCAGCATGTCATCGGCAGAACGGGAGATTTCGATGGCATTTTCCAGAAAAATCCGCCGGAATGATGCAGGTGTTTTAAAGATCAGGTTTACCAGAAATGAAGACGCCCCGCAGACGAGCAGAAACTGGGACAGTCGTTTTTTACGGTGGATGATTTCGGTCAGATCCGCAGGCGGAATAACGACCGCCAGTCGTTCGAAGGTATTGAGCGCCATATCCGGCGCGGGCGTCAGCAGCGAAGAGATAACGATGCGGTGGAGGGTGTCAATCGGAAAAAGCGGCAGGATGAGAATTATATTGTCGGCGGATCGGGCTCCGTAGAGATAGCCGCGGGATGCGAGGTAATCCGCCAGATGACGGCTGCGCTCTGCGGTGTCTTCCAGAGCCATGATACGGATAAAATCCTGGGCGAATCGTTCTACATGCATAGCGTGAGCGTCCTTGTACTGCTTACGGGCGACGACAGGGCACTGTTGGAGGAAACGTGGTGGAAATCATCCCGAAATTTTGCGCAGTCCCGAACGATAGTCATCCTTCACAATGCCGTTTTCGGTAATAATAGCGGTAATATACCGGAACGGAGTCACATCAAAGGCCGGATTCCGCACACTGACACCTTCAGGGGCGATCCCGATTCCCTTGATATGAGTCACCTCATGCGTGGGGCGTTCCTCTATCGGGATCCTGCTGCCGTCAGAAAGGGTCAGGTCAAGGGTTGACACGGGGGCCGCCACGTAGAAGGGGATATTGTTTTCCTTTGCCAGCACTGCCACGGAATAGGTGCCGATCTTGTTGGCGGTATCACCATTGGCCGCGATGCGGTCGGCGCCGACAACGCAGCAGGTTATCTCGCCACGACTCATGAAGAAGCCGGCCATGTTGTCAGAAATCAGTGTCGTCGGTATCCCCTCCTTCATGAGCTCCCATGTCGTCAGGCGGGCTCCCTGCAGCCAGGGGCGTGTCTCGTCGGCAAAAACCCGGATGTTCTTGCCGGCCTCATGGGCGGCACGTATCACCCCCAGGGCAGTGCCATATCCGGCCGTGGCCAGGCCGCCGGCATTGCAGTGCGTCAGCACCGTCGCACCCTCGGGGATCAGCGTTGCACCCCATTTACCGATATTGCGGCAGATGGTCTGATCCTCAACTTCGACACGGATAGCCTCCTTTTTCAGGATCTCCCGGATCTGGTCCAGTTTTTTATCGCGATTGGCCTCTGCAACGCGCTTCATCCGTTCGATTGCCCAGAACAGGTTGACCGCCGTCGGACGGGTACGGGCCATGACGTCACAGACGTTTTCCAGTTGGCGGTAGAAGGATTCATGTGTGTCGGCAATGATATCCCGCGCACCCAGGGCAATCCCCATGGCTGCGGCAACCCCGATGGCAGGAGCCCCCCGGATGACCATGCCGCGAATTGCTTCTGCCACTGACTGGAAATCCGTGTAGGTGTTGTAGATTTCTTCACCGGGCAGGCGGGTCTGGTCGATCATGATGACGGTGTTGTCACGCCATTCGATAGTGCGGAAGGACATATCAGGCTCCCTTGGCAGTAAATGAATAAAGGCAGGGTGTTCCTTGTAGCACGGTGAAGCGGATTCAGGCAATCATTTCTGCTGTTTCCCCTGAGGCTCGATCACAACCCCGTCACCCTCCCGCGCGAGCAGAATTTCAATCTCACCCGCTTCGGCCGCATGACGGCTTACTGCCTCGGCAAAGACCCTTTCCAGCTCGTCATCGCTGCGGGCAGGCTCGTGGTGGGTGCAGTAGAGAATCCGTGCAGCGGCATCTTTGGCGAGCTGGATACTGCTGTCGAAGGTTCCATGCCCCCACCCCTTCCTGGACGGGTACTCTTCCCGGGTATAGGCCGAATCCGCAACGATGACATCCACGCCGCGGATGGCGCCGATAATGGATTGTCTCTGGTATTCGATCAATCCCTGATATTCGTCATACCCATCATCACCTGGCTCGTAGATGTTGAAATGGGGCTCATGGTCACCTGTGAAAAAAATCGAAGTGCCGTTACTGTCGACCCGGTAACCGAGATTAATCACCGGGTGATTGAGCAGGATCGGCGTGACCGTAGTGGCAGTCCCGATGGAAACGACCTCATTCGGCTGCAGAGCGTGGTATTCAAAATGGCATTTCAATTCGGCCTCACGCACGGGGAAGTAGCTGTACTGCATCTGCACATTCATGATGCGTTCAGGCCCCTCACCTGAAATCGGGTCGAACGCACCGTACAGCCTGACGCTGTTTCCCGGAATAAAATTGGGAATAAAAAACGGCAGTCCCTGGACATGATCCCAATGGCTGTGGGTATTGAAGATATGAGCTGTCACGGGAAGTTCCCCGAGCAGGGTTTGCGACAGGGGAAAGATGCCGGTTCCGCCGTCCAGAATAATGAGCTCGCTGGCATCGGTGCGGATCTCGATACAGGTGGTATTGCCGCCATAGCGCATGGTTGCTTCACCGGGAGACGGGATTGAACCGCGCACGCCCCAGAATTTCAGCCTCATACCCTGACCTCCCTGCCGACCTGGGCAAAGGCCTGAGCTTCAATTTCCAGCGAGGACAGATCCCCCAGAGCGGCGATGATATCCGGTAATTCTCCCTCAAATCGCTCCACCAGAGCGGAAGACAGCTCTTCCACGAGCATGGTGCCGCTACTGTCCGGCACAAGCTGCTTACTGATCTGATCCGCCACAAAAAGGCAGCTTTGCATGGTATTGTCCGGTGAAATATCGCCGTGGTGGTTGCGGATATTGTCGGCGAGAAATGTGGGAAATTGCCATTTTTCAACCAGCATGCCGCCGACCACGGTGTGATCTGCGCCAATGGTCTGTTGTTCCGCAGTATTCAGCGAGATGGATTGATCAGTGCTGAGCGCGAGTGCTTCCTTGAAATCTGCGGCAAGAAACTGGGCGAACACCACTTTGCCGAAATCGTGGAGCAAACCGGCAATATAGCAATCTGAGGGATTGGTCTCGTCCGTGCCGTATTTCTGGCACAAGGTGCGCGCCAGACTTGCGGTGGTCAGGGAGTGGATCAGATAACCCTGAAAATCAAATCCGGCCGCATTCTGTTGAGGAAGCACCCCGACCGTCGCAAACGACAATGCCATGTTTTTGATAGTATTCAACCCGAGGTAGACCACCGACTGATTGACCGTCGTGATTCTCATGGGAAAGCTGTAGTACGCGGAATTGAGGATACGCAGGAGTTTCATCGTCATGACCGGATCTTTTTCTATGATCATGACCAGTTCTTTATGCGAGCAGTTGATGTCGCGCGTCAGCTCCAGAATCCGTTGCACGCTTTTGGGAAAAGCGGGCATCTTATCCACGGCGGCGGATAATTTCTGCGTAAGTTCTGATGAAATCTCTGGCATATCGTGTGTCCCGCTTACGGAGTGAAGATCTACATCCCCATGCCGAAATCCATGCTGAGCTGTTTCTGAAGTTTTCCGGCCTGGCGTAACGATTCAAGAAAAAACTTGCGGTCGAGCTGATTGAGTTCATACGGGTTGATGTGATTGTGGGAGGTGCTGCCGTTACGCAGCAGCTCGAACTGGTGACGTATGCGCAAGGACTGAAGAAATGAAAAGGCATCAGCCCAGGCGTTGACTTCACTCTGCGGCCAGTTGCGGAGATCACCGGCTGCGATCAGACGTTCCCGCGTATTGCCTTTCGTGACGCCGGATGCCAGTGCGAATACCCTGGCGGCATCGACAAACAGTGTCACTCCGTTCTGCTTGATGTCGATGGTGCCGGGATGATCCTTGTCGTCATCCACGATAAAATCGCGGAAGAATCCGAGCGGAGGAGTCCGCTCTTTGGCATTCTCTGTCAGAAGGTGGAAGAAGCGCTTTTGACCGATGACCGCCTCCGCGAGCCAGGTGCGGAGGGGGTCGGTCAGAGACGCATCTCCATACAGATGCCGGAAGTCGAAGAATATGGTCGCCTTGAGAAGTGAATCCGGCGTTGGTTCCTGGATCCATGTATTGAATTTTATCTGCCACTCCCGGTAACTGA
Source organism: uncultured Desulfuromonadales bacterium (assembly GCA_903868145.1). Classification (GTDB taxonomy): domain Bacteria; phylum Desulfobacterota; class Desulfuromonadia; order Geobacterales; family Pseudopelobacteraceae; genus CAIPTY01. Next base: position 34,550 of record CAIPTY010000085.1, read on the forward strand.
GGCAGCAATCCGGATTTCCGGCCATGATGTTACCTTTGCAGAGTGGAAAGCCAACGGTGTTGAGGGCCTGGTTGATCCGTTGGGCCACCGGCAGCAGGCGCGAGCGGATCGATGCGGCATCCTCACCCTCCGGCACTTCAAAGATGATGCCGTTGTCCTGATCTGTGAAGAAGGTCTGTTCGTATCGCCCCTGGCTCCCCAGTGCAATCCAGGCCACTTTGAGACCGCTCAAACCATCCTTGGCCAACTCCAGGTCGAGTGTTCTGGTGATGATCTTGTCGTTGAGAGTGGAGATGATCTGGGTGATATGATCGGCCGTCACACCCTGTATAATCATGCTTTCCGCCAGCAGATGCATGTCACTGCCGCAGCGTTTGAGCTTTTCCAGATTGTCGGCGGCGTTTATTTCGGCGTTGAGCTGGCTGAGACTGACCCGTTGCAGGTTGAAGAGATCCCGTTCGGTTATGATACCGGCCAGTTTACCTTTATCAACGAGAATAATATGGTGAAATCCGGCTTCCGCGAGCATCAGGGCAGCTTCGTAGCCGAGCGCAGATACGGGGAGGGTTCGCGGTGATTCGGTCATGACCTCTTCGATCGGAATGTTCAGATCGCCGCCGGGAACCACAATCTTCCGAAGCAGGTCGCGCATGGTGAATATGCCGATCGGGGCGTTGTCGGCGTTAACGATCGTAACGGCATCAACGTCATTGTCACACATGGTTCCAACTACCGTGCGAAGCTGACTGCCCGGACGCGCTGTCAAAGGATTGGGGCTCATGAAAACCGAGAGCGGCGTGCTCAGTCGTTGCTGTTCGTCGCTCTGGTGTGAGAAGTGCAGCCGATAGACCCGACGGGACTGCTCCAGGAAACTTTGGGAGCGGTATTTGCAGAAATCCGAAAACACGGTGCTCAACGTCTTCAGTTCATCAAAATCATCAATCGTCAAGCGGTAGCAGGTAGTGTCGGAATTGGCACGAAAGGTTGAGAATACGGGCCGCCGCTCTTCGAGTGCTTCGAGCGGGAAGCACTCCCCCTCCACCAGTTCGGCCAGCACCTTCTTTTCATCGGCGGCGTTTCCCAAGGCTTCCAGTTGCACGGTGCCGCTGTGGATGAAAAACAGTTCAACGCAGGGCATGCCCGGCAGGAGTATCTCTGCATTCTGTTTAAATTGAACCTGTTCAAGATGGGCAGCCAGCCACTCCAGATGCGTCGTCTGCATCCGGTCGAACGGGCGACGTCGGCTGAGTTCACCCACAAGCTCCCGGGTTATTTTCATATCAGACTCTCCTTGAAAAAAGTTGCATTGTTGCAGGCATAGCTGAAAAACTTCATATTCATCAGAGTTGTAATGTACTTTTGGCCTATTTACAAATGTTTTTCGTCTGTTTTTTTACCTGAAAAGGTGTTCAATCCCATAAGTCTCCGCCTCAAATCCGCTCTAAATTGAATTGACGATTACTCGATTTAAATGGTATTGCTACCAGCCAGACAGTCAGAAACCTCACTTTTTCCGTCTGTACACACAGGACTGACAGTGTGTTCACGGTTGTGAAGTGATGACAAAATGTGGCTTTAAAAGGAGCGGAAAAGATGGTTAGAGAATTCGAGATTGTGCAGTCTTCACGCTTAAAGACGGGATCATCCTATATGCGCCCGATTCAGGTTCTTCAGGAACATGTGAACCTCAGCGATCCGGCCATCAAGGTGATGTCGGATCTGAGCAAGGTTTCGGTTGTCGTTGTGCGCCCCAACGCTTCGATGGATACCGCCAACGCCAAGATGATCCGTTATGGAGTGCGACTCCTGCTGGTGCTGGATGGCAACGACCAGGTGGCGGGGTTGTTGACGGCAAGCGATGTGTTAGGGGAGAAACCGATGCGTTTTCTGCAAAACATGGGTGGAACGCACGCAGATATCATGGTACGTGACCTCATGACCCCGCAGCGTGAGCTGGATGTAATGAAAATCGAGGACGTAAAAAGTGCGGAAGTCGGTCAGATTATAGCCACCCTGAAAAAATCCAACCGGCAGCATGGATTGGTGGTTTCAGAGGGGGCGGACGGCAAACAGACCGTGTGCGGAATTTTTTCGATCACCCAAATCGCCCGGCAATTGGGAACCAAGGTTCAGAGCTACGAATTGACGCAAACGCTTGCTGCAATAGATGCGGTCGCTTCTCGCGGCCAATAGGCTTGCGAATTGGCAATTGAGGCGTAACATCCCTGATACAGGAGGTTTTTTCCTCGAACCAAAGCCGGCAGGGAGTCTGTATGGAAGACATTAACGGCGTCATGATGCAGTATTTTCACTGGTACGTCCCTTCAGACGGAACCCTGTGGAGTTCTGTGTCGTCCCGGGCGAACGAAATTGCCGAAGCGGGAATCACCGCCCTGTGGCTTCCGCCCTCCTACAAAGGAATCGCAGGTGCCTCCGATGTAGGCTACGGGGTGTACGACCTCTACGACCTGGGAGAGTTTGACCAGAAGGGGTCGGTACGGACAAAATACGGGACGCGCTTGCAGTATCTGGATGCCGTGGCAGCACTGAAGGCGGCAGGGGTGCAGGTGTACGCCGATGCAGTCCTGAATCATCGCATGGGGGCGGATGGTACCGAATCCTGTCGCGCCGTGCCCTACGCCAAGGGGGACCGCATCAATCCCAAAGGGGCACTGCGGGATATCAGGGCATGGACTCACTTCGCCTTTCCGGGGAGAAACGGCACATATTCCGACTTTGAATGGCACTGGCAACACTTTGACGCTGTTGATTTCGAGGCGGACAACCCGACCAGGTACGACTCGGTATACCTGTTCGACGGCAAGCAGTTCGATGATGATGTCTCGTCGGAGTTCGGCAATTTTGCCTATCTGATGGGGTGCGATCTCGATTGCCAGAACAAGGATGTGCGCGATGAACTCGTCCGCTGGGGGAAATGGTATCTTGATACCACCGGGGTTGACGGTTTCCGCCTGGACGCCATCAAGCATATCGCCGCCTGGTTCTTCCCGGAATGGCACGACGCCCTGGAAAAACACGCCGGAAAAGAGCTGTTCATGGTCGGAGAGTACTGGGCCAACAGCCTGCCCGCGCTGCACTGGTACATCGATGACGTCGGCGGTCGTCTGACGGTTTTTGACGTACCCCTCCATTTCAACTTCTATTCAGCAGGACGTCTGGGCAGGGAATATGACCTGCGCCGGATTCTTGACGACACGCTTGTCAAAGATCGTCCCACCCACGCCGTAACTTTCGTCGATAACCACGACTCCCAGCCGTTGCAGGCTCTTGAGTCAAGCATCGAGCCGTGGTTCAAACCGCTGGCGTATGCCGTCATCCTGCTGCGGAAAGATGGCTATCCCTGCCTCTTTCACGCTGACTACTACGGCGCCGAGTACGACGATAAAGGGCGCGACGGCAGCATCTGCCACGTATCCATGCCGTCGCACCGTTTTCTGATAGATACCTTCCTGAAGGCACGCCGCCAGTTTTCCTACGGCCCGCAGTACGACTATCTCGACCATCCGAACACCATCGGCTGGACCCGGTTGGGTGATGAGCTGCATCCTGGCGGAATGGCGGTGCTGATGAGCAACGGGGAAGATGGCTGGAAATGGATGGACGTCGGGCATCCGAATACGGTCTACACGGACATCACCGGACATATCGGGGAGGCAGTCGTTACCAACCGTGATGGCTGGGGAGAGTTCAGATGCCAGGGCGGTAAGGTGTCGGTATGGGTGGATAGGGTGGCTGTCAGCCGGCCTTTTTAATCAGGACCTTCATGCAGATGCGGACAGGTCCCGATGAGTTCAGTTTATCCCATATTGATTATTTCCCGTACCCGCCGGTCCGCACATCTATAAGAGTACCGCCACTGAATATCAGATAATGAACCAGGCGATGGGGCCCTTCATTGTAAGTCCACTCCTCCTGTACATTAAAATATACGGGATTTGTCGGCGTACCTTGAACTGCCGGCTGATTGCGTATTACAGAGGTGGGAGTATCGCATTTACTCGTCACAACGGATATCGAGTCGCCGGTGGAGACAATACTACCGTTGGGACAACGAAAATTGTCGGCATGAACCAACTCTGTCAGTAGAAGGGTACAGAAAGAGCACAGCAGAATTGTGATACGCATCGCGTTTTCCTCGCATCATGAGTTTTAGATAGGTACACCGCTTGTACCGTCAGAAAATGAGGTTGTCAATAAGGTCCTTCAGCAACGGTGATATATTTTTCGGGCAATTGGATTTAAAGTCAAACGCCGTCAAACCAGCCTGAAAAACAGCGACCTTCCGCATGTGAGTTGGAGCCAAGGATATCATGGCGATTGCAGAGGTCATGATGCAGCAACTGGCACCTATGCTGGTGGAGATGAAGGCGATAGCCTTTGTACCACTGACCTCAGGTAATCCAAACCTCTAGCCCCGCCCCCCAGCTAAGCCCAGGCACTTATATGCTGAGGAGGGATGATCTCATATAAATTCATGTTTATTTGCTACAAAAGGATTATTGGAAGCGAGGCATAAAAGTGCAACTTTCAGAATTGTGGCAATAAAAAAGCACCTACAATATAATGTAAGTGCTTGTTTTTATTATGGCGCGCTTGGAGAGATTCGAACTCCCGACCTACGGATTCGTAGTCCGTTGCTCTATCCAGCTGAGCTACAAGCGCATAAACTTGAATTGCAAGAATGAGAAGGAGGGATAGGTATCAAAAATCATGGAGTTGTGCAAGCTATATTTTTCATGTCTGGCAATTAACTACCTATGATAACTTTCATCACAGGTACGGTATCCCGTTTGCTTCGGGCTTTAAATATGATAGGGTGTGGCTCGAAGTCATACTATTTATGTCCGGGAGGTTTATCATGTTGGAGCTGTTTGAAAAGGCTGTGCTGACAACAATCGGCGTTGCTGCGATTACCCAGAAGAAGGCAGAAGAACTGGTGACGGAGATGAAAGATCGTTACAAACTCAGCGAAGATGAGGGGAAAAACCTGATTGAAAGGTTTCAGGCCATCGCAAAGGAAAGCAGGGAAAAAGTCAAGGAGATGGCGGAAGTCGAAGTACTGAAGGTGGTCGAGCGGCTGGGCCTGGTATCCCGCGATGAGTTTGAGCGGCTTTCCAGGCGGGTGCAGGAACTGGAATCCCGAAGTAACGCTTAAACCATGCTGCAGTTTTTAAGAATCAATCGAAATATTCGCAGTATCAGGCGCTATCTGAACATTGTCCGGGTGCTCAGCACCTACGGTTTCGATCAGGTGCTTGAGATGCTGGGACTTGCCGATGTGGTAGTACGAAGCCGGAAACTTTTCCGCCGTTCGATACCGGACATCGCCAGGCTTACTGCCGCCGAGCGGATGCGTCTTGCGTTGGAGGAACTCGGCCCGACCTTTGTCAAGCTGGGGCAGATCCTTTCTACGCGACCGGATGTGGTGCCGCATGCGTTTATCAGGGAGTTTGAAAAACTGCAGGATAAGGTTCCGAGTTTCTCGTTTGAAGAGGTGCTAACCCAAATAACAAGCGAGCTGGGCGGCCCTGTCGAACAATTCTATGCCGAGATCGATCCCATACCGCTGGCGGCCGCATCTATCGCCCAGGTGCACAGAGCTCGCCTGAACACGGGCGAGGACGTGGTGGTCAAGGTGCGTCGTCCCGGAATCGTGGCGGTGGTTGAGTCTGATATCAGTGCGTTGTTGGCGCTGGCCGGGTTGGCCGAGCGACACGTCTCCGGTAGCGAGATATACAATCCGGTGGGGATCGTGCGCGAATTTGCCCGCACGATCCGTCGGGAGATGGATTTTTCGCGGGAGGGTCACACCATCGAGAAATTCCGCGACAATTTCAGAGGTACGCCCTGGATGTACTTTCCCCGTGTCTATTGGGGTCAGACCTCACGCGGCATACTGACCATGGAATTTGTGGCGGGCGTCAAGGTCTCCGACCAGGAGAAACTTTCTGTTCAGGGACTCGACGCGAAACTGATCGCCCGTCGCGGTGCGGATTCCTTCCTTGAGATGGTGCTCAATCATGGATTTTTTCATGGCGATCTTCATCCCGGAAATCTTCTGATACTTCCGGATAATGTAATCTGCATGCTTGATTACGGCATTGTGGGGCGACTGGATGAAAATCTCACCACCTTCCTGACCGACATCCTCTCGGCAATAGTCAATCGAGACATGGATGAGGTTGTGTCGCTTCTCCTGTTTGCCGGCGATATCTCGGACAGTCTGGATACCCGCGCCCTGAAACGGGATATGTTCAATTTCATTGATGGCTACTATGAAATCCCCATCAAAGAGATTGAAGTGGGGCGTATGCTGATTGAGTTCATTGAAATTATTACACTTTACAGCATCCGCATTCCACCCGACCTTACGCTACTGGCCAAGTCACTGGTACTGATCGAGGGGATGGGGCGCACGCTTGACCCGACCTTCGACATGGCAGAACACCTGCGCCCTTTCATCGTAAAGGCGCTTCGTCAGAAATTTTCTCCCCGGCGGATATCACGGGACATAAACCAGATTCTGTTTTCCTATCTGAACCTGGCGCGAAACATTCCCCGCGACCTGAAAGAAATTGTCAATCGCATCAACCGCAACAAGTTCAAGATCGACCTGGAACATCGCGGTCTGGACAAGTTCACTGCAGATTTCGACCGATCCATCAACCGCCTGTCAACCAGCATGATCCTGGCCGCAATGATCATTGGCTCCTCAATCATCATGCAGACGGATAAAGGGCCAAAGATCATGGATTTTCCGGTGCTGGCCTTTATGGGATACAGCGTGGCGGGGTTTGTCGGCCTCTGGCTGGTCTATGCGATCATCCGTTCCGGGAGGATGTGAGAGGGGCTCTCAAGGAGTCAGGATGAAATGCCGCCGAATCAGACTGTTTTGTGTGACAGGGCATTTTCTGTCGTAACTGCATCATTTTTCTCTTTTGAAGGGCATCGAGTTAAGGTATCCTCGCATCAGGCTGGCAGGCTACTATTGCAAGGGGGAAGACGAATATGGCAAGTCTCAACAAGGTAATGCTGATAGGGAATCTGGGCAAGGATCCGGAAGTGCGCTTTACCGGCTCGGGGCAGGCGGTGGCGGGTTTTTCCCTGGCCACCAGTGAAAAATTCAAGAACAAAACCGGCGAGTGGGAGGAGCGTACCGAATGGCACAACATTACGCTCTGGGGTAAACTGGCTGAAATTGCGGGAGAATATCTCTCAAAAGGCAAGACCGTATATATCGAGGGGCGTCTCCAGACCAGGAAATGGCAGGACAAGAGTGGTAACGACCGCTACACCACTGAAATTGTCGGAGACAAGATGCAAATGCTTTCACCCAAGGGTGAAGGGCGACGTGGCGGTGATGCATCCTCCGAAACGGCGGGCGGCAACCGCGAAGAGCCGCCGCCATTTCAGGATGACGACATACCGTTTTGATCCCTGCCGAAAAAATATTGATTCAGTCCGGCGGGGTTCCTCAGCCCTGCCGGTTTATTTTTTAGGTTCCTTCTCGTTTAACAGCTTGATTACCCCGTCCGTCACATCCTGCGCCTCAACGCCGCTTTCAAGATACAGCAATGCCCTCTTCTCGATAATCAGGGCAAGAGTGCCGGCTTTCCCGTATTCCGTGCATGCCCGCTCGAGTTTTTCGGAAAGGCCGCTGAACAGACTCTGCTGCAGCGTCTGAAGTTCCTTTTCTGAATTCTGGCCGAATCTCTGGAACTCCTCGACTTTTTTCTGGAACTCCTTTGCCTTCGCCTCCCGCTGAGGAGGAGCAAGGGACTGGATTTTCGCCTCAATGTCAGATTTCATTTTTTCCAGATTTTTCCGCTTGACCTCTATCTGCCCCTGAAGTTTCTTCTTCCTCGCCTCAAGTTGTTTCTGAACAGCTTTCCCGACCTCTGATTCGTTATTGACGCGCATCAGATCGATGTAGCCAAGGCGCACGGATTTCTGAACAGGCGGGGGGGTGACAGACGGCTTTTGAGACACAGAAGGAGCTGCCGGTAGCAGTGAGGTCGGATTGCTTTCAGGCGGGGAGACCGGATCCGGCTTTACCCCGCCGGGCTGAGCTGATTCTGCTGCACCAGCCAGGGGTGAAAGCGTTAGAATTAACACGGAGATCAAAAGGAACCTTACCACTGATTTCATGGGCACTAACCTCGACGACAGGATATGTTTCATTGACACGAGGATAGATGCTTTCATCACCGGACACAAGCCTTCTTTTGATAACCGCATCTCCAATGTCTGCATCGTTTGATCAATTAAAATGACCGGATTACAATTAACCACTTGACTTTATCCGGTTGATTTTTCTAAACTACTCAAAATTTATACAGGCTGTGAAGAGGAGTAGTAGTCGTTGCGGGCTTTTCAGAGAGCCGGTGGGTGGTGCGAACCGGCAGGCACGGATGATGAACTCGCCTCGGAGCCGTTCCGGTGAACGGAAGTAGTCGGAACCGTCCTCCCGCGTTAAGGGTGAATTAAGGCCTGTCAGTCTTCTGTCAGGTGAAAAGGGTGGTACCGCGAACGCATCTGTGCCTTCGCCCCTGTGTGGGGCGCGGGCATTTTCATTTTCTGAAACACAGTACGAAAGGAGCAGACAGAATGGCAAAGACACCGGCAAAGAAAAACGACGACAAACAGATCATCAGAATTTTCGACACGACCCTTCGGGATGGCGAACAGGCTCCCGGCAACAGTATGAACATCGAAGAAAAGCTGCGGATCGCCAGACAGTTGCAACGCCTGAACGTAGATGTGATCGAGGCGGGATTTCCCATCGCCTCGGACGGCGATTTCGAAGCGGTCAAACTGGTGGCGCAATCGATAAAGGGGCCGCAGATCGCCGGCCTGTGCCGCTCCAGCGAGAAGGACATCGATCGGGCCTGGGAGGCTCTGAAGTACGCAGGAGACAAGGGGCGTATCCACACCTTTATCGCCACCTCTGACATCCATATGAAGTACAAGCTGCAGATGGAACCGGCCAAGGTACTGGCTTCAGCGGTCAAGGCGGTCAAGCGGGCCGCCTCCTATACCCCCAATGTGGAGTTCTCCTGCGAGGATGCCGTCAGAACGCGGCTGCCGTTCCTGGCCGAGGTGGTCGAGGCGGTCATCGCAGCCGGAGCGACGACGGTCAATATTCCGGACACCGTCGGGTACACCATTCCTTTTGAGTATTTCAACATCATCAAATATCTTAAGGACAATGTCCCCAATATCGACAAGGCCATCATCTCGGTTCACTGCCACAATGATCTGGGCCTGTCCGTGGCCAACTCTGTGGCCGCGATCCAGGCTGGCGCCCGTCAGGTTGAATGCACCATCAACGGCATCGGCGAACGGGCCGGCAACTGCTCGCTGGAGGAGTTCGTCATGATCCTCAAGACCCGTGGTGACATCCTGCCGTTTTACACGAATGTTACCACCGAGCAACTGACCCCCTCCAGCCGTTTGCTCTCTACCATCACCGGCATCGGAGTGCAACCCAACAAGTCTGTGGTGGGAGCCAACGCCTTTGCCCATGAAGCCGGTATTCATCAGCACGGCATGCTCATGGACAAGTCAACCTACGAAATCATGACCCCCGAGTCGGTGGGACTGTCAGCCAGTTCCCTGGTGCTGGGCAAGCACTCCGGTCGCCACGCTTTCAAGAAAAGGCTGGATGAACTGGGACATGACCTGGACGACGAAAAACTCAACCGCGCCTTTGAGCGTTTCAAAACCCTGGCCGACCTGAAAAAGGAGGTTTTCGACGAGGATCTGGACGCCATCGTAGCCGATGAATCCCGCGAGGATCTGAAGTACAAACTGGGACATATTACCGTGACCTGCGGTTCCTTTGCCGTGGCAACGGCTACCGTACAACTTGAGATCGAAGGCAAGCCGGTTCGTACCGCCGAACTCGGGGACGGGCCGGTGGACGCAACGCTCAAGGCCATCAAGAAACTGACCCGAACCAAGGCAAAACTGATGCAGTACAATGTAGGCTCCATCACCGGCGGAACCGACGCGCTGGGCGAGGTCACCGTGCGTATCGCCGAGGGGAATCATACGGCTGTCGGCAAGGGTTCCTCCACCGACATCATCGAGGCATCCGCCAAGGCCTATATTCATGCCCTTAACCGGCTTAACTACAAGCAAAAACGGCTGACCGAGGGAGTTTAAGACAGGTTATTTATTCAAATACCAGATCAAGGATGATATCAAGGCGGCGAGGATTGAGGCGGCGAGTCGTACTTTCTCGTACGTTGAGCTGCCGAAGACGAGCCAACGAAGATAGGGCCTTGATATGGAATTGGAATTACTCAGAGACTTCGCGCACATCGTGGCATCCGGGGCAAAGACGAACTCATCCCGGATGCCATTTTTTCGCTGCTCTCTCCACAAGCGCGAAGGCCTTGCGTTTAGGTCGGCTCACAGATAGAGTATCGTCCACGCCTCACCCTCACATGAGATACTATGACCTCTCCGGCACATAAACCTGAACTTCTGGCTCCGGCCGGTTCGCTCGAATCCTTTTTTGCCGCCATGGAAAAAGGGGCTGATGCCGTCTATGCCGGTCTGCGGGATTTTTCGGCCCGCGCCCGCGCCAGGAACTTTACCCTGGCTCAGATGGAGCGGATGCTGGGTTATGCCCATGGCCATGGGCGGAAAATATACATCACACTCAACACTCTGGTAAAGGAGCAGGAGTTACCGCAGCTTGTTGACACCCTGGCAGCCCTGACAGCCATGCGGGTGGACGGGGTTATCGTCCAGGATCTGGCAGTGGCACGTCTGGTTCGAAACCATTTCCCGGCTATTGCTCTGCACGCATCGACCCAGATGACGATCCACAATACTGCCGGGGTGCAGATGCTGGCAGAGCTTGGTTTCCAGCGGGTTGTGCTGGCCCGGGAGCTGGCAATCGAAGAAATTGCAGCGATAGCGGCGTCCACGCCGGTGGAGGTCGAGACATTTGTCCATGGTGCTCTCTGTTTTTCCATCTCCGGCCAATGTTTTTTTTCCTCCTATCTGGGGGGACACAGCGGTAATCGGGGACGCTGCGCCCAGCCCTGCCGACGACTCTACGATCATCGGGGCAAACAGGGACACTTCTTTTCCACCAGTGACCTTTCGGCCATCGACATGCTGCCCGATCTGATTCAGGCGGGGGTGCGATCCCTCAAGATCGAGGGGCGCATGAAATCAGCGGAATATGTGGCAAACGTGGTGGAGGCCTACCGTCTGGTGCTTGACGCGACTGAGAACGCCAGGAAGCAGACCCTTGCAGCAGCAAAGGAGATACTGAAATCGTCCTTCGGACGTACACCCACCAAAGGATTTCTGGCATCCGGGCAACCTGACGATATTGCCAATCCCTGGCAGAAGGGTGGCACCGGACGCTACATCGGCCAGATCAAAAGCATCAGCGGCAAACGCCTGACGTTCAACACCCGCGACGCCCTGCATGTGGGCGACCGTCTGCGGGTCCAGCCCAGGACTGATATGGCTGGTCAGGCCTGGACGGTACGCGAGCTGTTTGTCAACCGCAAGAAGGTCATGGATGTGCCGGTCGGAAGTCTGGTGGAAGTGGAGACCCCTTTTCGCTTCGAGGAAGGTGATGCCATCTATAAAGTCTCCTCGAAGGAGGCCTTTACCCTGAGTGAAAACGCCTGTCTGCGAAGACTGGAAGGGGTATCGATGGACAAGCAACCATGTCGGCTTACCTTTTTTATGGCGGGTGAAAACCTCCGGATACAAGCCGAAGTTGCCGGTTCATATCATGAGCTTACCTACCATGTCGGTTCGCTGGAACCGTCACGCAGCACGGACATGACCGCAGTGCTACAGAGTCAGTTTGCCAAATCCGGCGACACACCTTTCCAGCTTGAGTCACTGGAAGCCACTGATTTCCCGCCAGTTCTCATACCATCGAGCGCCTTCAAGGAGCTGCGTCGCCGATTTTACCGCGACCTGAATGACGTCATCTCCGCCGCTTCCAGAGAACAGAATACACGTGACAGAAAAGCGGCCCTTCTTGAGCTGGATACCGTGCGGTCTAAAACGAGCCGCCCGCCTCTCCGGGAAAAGCTGGCCGTTGTCATGGATCTTCCGCGCGACTGGCGTTTCCCTCTGCAACAGGGGGCTGACTGCACGCTGCTGCCGCTCTCGCGGGCCGCCATCCATCAACTCCCTTCAGCGGTGCCACGCATGCGCGGATTCGAAGATCATATTGTCTGGCAACTGCCTTTCATGGTATTTGACCGGGACATCCCCCTCTATCGTGATACCATCCGTCAGCTGCACGGAGCCGGATTCCGCCGATTCGAGGCTGCAAACCTGTCACATTTTCAGTTATTGAAGGGCCTGGAAGGAGTGTGCATTTCCACCTGGCACCGCTGCTTTTCACTCAACTCCCAGGCGCTGGCGGCATGGAAGGATTTGGGCGCTGAAACCGCGACGCTCTATATCGAGGATGACGCTGTCAACATGGCAGCGCTGCTGGCCGCAGACATCGCCATGGAACGGCGGATGATCGTCTACGCACCACTACCGGTTATGACAACAAAGATTCGCCTCAAAGATGTTCATAACAATATTCCGCTTCACTCCGACCGCGGAGAGGCGTATAGTGTCGCGACCCGTGACGGATTTCAGACCATCTCTGCAACGACACCGTTCTGCCTGACGGCACGGCGCAACGAGCTTAAACAGATGGGCTGCGGTTCTTTTCTGATCGACCTTCGCCAGGCGCCGCGTGAATCATGGAGTGATATCATTTCAGCGTTCAGAAACGGACGGGCGATCCCCGGTACGACCGAGTTCAACTATGGCACGGAGCTGATCTAATGAAACGCTTCCTGGCCGCATGCCTGTTGATCCTCTCGTTCGTGGAGGTCGGTCATGCGGCCCAGATCATCGATGGGATTGTGCGAGCGGTCTACGATGGCGACACCATCCTTCTGGCAACACGCAGCGCAAGCCGGCTCAAGGTGCGCCTGTACGGCATTGATGCCCCTGAGACCGCGATGCCCGATCAACCGGGGCAACCTTTTGGAGCCGTTGCCCGGCGGACACTGATGTACAAGATCATGGGACGCCAGGTTTCCGCCGAGATCATTGATACGGATCGGTACCAGCGGGCAGTAGCAGTCATCCGTTATGCCGGTCGCGACATCAACCGTGAGATGGTAGAGGAGGGAATGGCCTGGGCCTACCGCCAGTATCTGCGGGGACAATACGCCTCCGAATATATCGGATCCGAAAACCGCGCCCGCTCCATACGAGCAGGTCTCTGGCGTGAGGCCAATCCCCTGCCGCCCTGGGAATTCCGCCAGAATCTTCAAGACGGCAAAACTCTGAATCGAAAGTACTGAACCGAATTTATGCAACGAGCGCTCACAATCACAAATATCCTGCTGGGAATTGCAATCATTGCACTGCTGGCCTCAATCACCGCGGATCTTCTTGCCCGCCGGCTTAATGTTTCATTGCGCCCGAAAACGCCTCCGAAAGCGGCACCCGTTTCTGCGACACGGACAACAGAAGACCTTGCCTTTTACGCCCCGATCCTGGCCAACGGACTTTTCGGCAGCGCGACCAGAGGGCAAACAACAGCCATTGTGAATGCTCCGGCGTCGACGCCGGTCGCTCCCGTGACGGCGCCGGTCGAGTTGATGCTGCTCGGGACGGCTACCGGCTCATCCAATGAGACCTTTGCGTTGGTACGCCACTCGGCCAAACAGGAAGAACGGGTCTTCCGGTTGGGGGACATGGTCTTCGATGCGGGCAAACTCGTTCAGGTAACACGCGAGCAGGCCTTCATCGTGGTCAATGGTAAAAAGGTCGAGCTTCTGACCCCCATGACACCCCCCGCGTCGGCTCCTGCCGGGCAGACTCAGCCTGCCGCCAATCCTGGCGGGACGCTTGTATCTCCGGGTGCAGGAGGTTTTGTCATCGACCAGCGGGCGCTTAACGCCGTGTTGGACAACCCGGCCCAGGCCATGAGTGATGCCCGGCTGCTGCCGAGCCAGAAGAACGGAAAGGTTGAAGGATTCCGGGCATCTGAAGTAAAGCCCGCCGGTCTCTTCGCCATGGTGGGGATAAAAAACGGCGATATCATTCTGCGATTGAACGATTTTCAGGTGGATGCGCCCGACAAGGCGCTGCAATCCTTTATAGCCCTCAAGGGACAGAATCGCCTCAAGCTTGATCTGATCCGGGACGGTCAACCCCTGACGGTAAATTACGACATACGATAGCACCCTGAAACCGGGTGGCTTGATCTCATCTGACAACGTGGAGGCTCGCTTGATACGATATCTGATACGTACACTTTTGATTCTGCTGCTGGTGGCGACATGCCCCGCTTCTCCCTCAATGGCAGCAAGCAAGGGAGTGGTGCTCAATTTCAATGAGGTGGATATATCCACCATGGTGAAATTCATCAGCGACCTGACCGGTCGGAACTTTGTTCTGGACGAAAGGGTCAAGGGAAAGATTTCGGTCTTTTCCCCCTCGAAACTCTCCATCGACGAGGCCTACAACGTCTTCGTGTCGGTGCTGGAACTCAAGGGCTTTGCAGTCGTGCAGAGCGGTAAGGTAGCCAAGATCGTCCCTTCGACCTCAGCCAAGCAGTCCGGCTTTACACTGCTCCCTTCGGGTGTGCTTGCGCCATCCAACGAAAATTATGTTGCCCTGGTTACCAAACTTGAAAACATCACCGCCCAGGAGGCCCAGGTTTTCCTGCAGCCGATGATCTCCAAGGATGGCCTCGTTTCTGCGTTCGGCCCCGGGAATCTCATCCTGATGGTCGATTCGTCACTCAACATCCGCAAGCTGCAAAGCCTGCTTCAGGCAATCGACTCCGAGCGAACCCGTGAAGGGCTTGAGATCATCTACCTGAAAAATGCCTCTGCCGAGAACGCGGCAACAATTATCAGGCAGTGGCTGGCCGGAAACGATGCCAGACCAGCCGCTCAGGCGGCGGCTGCCGGGGCGGGCGGTGCCGGAAGCGTGCTGGTTGACCAGCGCCTGAATGCTCTGCTGCTCTTCGGTAATGAAAACCTCAAGAAGGCGGTGAGGGAGCTGGTTGCAAAGCTGGATGTCCAGCCCCCTGAAGCCAGCAGCAAGGTCAACGTCTATTACCTGGAAAACACCGACGCCACCGAGATGGCAAAGGTGCTGGAGGGGGTCGTGAAGGGAATCAGCGCCCAGACTCCGGCTGCCGGCGCTGCCGCCCCCCAGGCATCCCCCTTCGAGAGCGGCAAGGTCACCATTACCCCGGACAAGCCATCCAATTCTCTCGTGATCATGGCCTCCCCAACCGACTACAACAACCTGATCCAGGTGATCAAAAAACTTGACCGCCGCAGCAAACAGGTTTTCGTGCAGGTCCTGATCGCTGAAATTTCACTCAACAAGTCCAGAGAAGTTGGGGTCCAGGGTGTAGTGTTGGGTGCCGCAGCACTCAATAAATATTTCGGAATGGGTGGAATGTACGACCCGTTCAACGTCCTCTCATCCCTGGGTTCGGTTACCGCCAGCGCCTCGGGAACCACCACTTCATCCGTTGGTTTCCCTGTCGGCGGAGTGCCGGCCAATATTGGAACCATTCTCAAGGCTCTTGATTCAAACGGGCTGGTAAATGTCCTCTCCACCCCCAATATTCTGACCTCCGACAACAAAGAGGCCGAGATTTTTGTCGGCGAGAACAGGGCGTTTGGAGGGGCTACCACGATCTCTTCCGGCGTCAATACCACGTCTGTTGACCGCAAGGACGTCGGTATTAACCTGAAACTCAAGGCTCAGATCAGTGAAGGTGATTATATCCGCCTTGATATCAATCAGGAAATTTCGGACGTAAGCGGCTACGAAACGGTTGGCAGCAACTCGCGCGAACCCACGACGACCAAGCGTTCGGCCAAGACCAACGTCGTCATCAAGGATAACGAAACGGTCATTATCGGTGGACTGATCAAGGACAAGGATGATGAAACCACCACCAAAGTTCCTTTTCTCGGGGATATTCCCGGTCTGGGATGGCTGTTCAAAACAAAAACAAAATCACGGGTAAAGACCAACTTATTGATTCTGCTCACACCACACATTGTCAAGGATGCCGCAGATTTAGCGGCAGTTTCGGAAACCCAGAAAACTAAATTCAGTGAATCCGTCAAAAAAACCGATCCGGTGGATGTGCAGAAGGAGATTTCGGGTAAATGAGCAGTGCGCTGATCCAGCCAGAACTGGCATCCCTGGCTGAACGTCTGGGTATCGCCTGCCAGGCGGCCGTTGCTACCGGTGATGTTGATACGAATCTGCTCGCAGCGGTGCCGTTGAGTTTTGCCCGGGCCAACGTGATTCTTCCGCTGGGCGATGACGGCGGAAGCATCAGGGTGGCTATCGGGGGAGCCGCAGCGCTGCAGGTGCTGGATGAACTGCGCCTTACCTTCGGAAAGCCGATCGAAGCGGTTCTGGTTCCGGCGGCCGACCTCATCGATGCCATCAACCACGCATATGCCGGTGTGTCGGGCACCTCCCGTGAAGTCTTGCAGGAACTGGAGGCTGAAGACTTTTCCACCATTGCCACCGAGTTCACTGATCCAAAGGATCTGCTGGATCTGACCGACGAGGCCCCGGTTATCCGCCTGCTGAATTCGGTGCTCTCCGAAGCGGTCAAGGAGCGGGTCAGCGACATCCATATCGAACCCTACGAACGGGAGTTGTTGATCCGTTTCCGTATCGACGGCCTGCTGTATGAAAAGCTCTCACCCCCGAAAATAATCCAGGAGGCGCTAGCCTCGCGCGTCAAGATCATGGCCGGTCTCAACATCGCCGAAAAGCGACTGCCTCAGGATGGCCGCCTGCGGGTGATCGTGGCCGGTCGTGATGTGGACATACGCGTTTCCATCATTCCGACCTTCTTTGGCGAGCGGGTCGTACTTCGTCTGCTGGACAAGAAGAAGGGCATTCTCTCTCTGGCTGATATCGGCCTGGGGGACGCCGGTGTGCAGACCATGGAAAGGATGCTGGGACGTACCAGCGGCATCATCCTGGTGACAGGTCCCACCGGCAGCGGAAAATCGACCACGCTCTATGCCGCGCTCAACCGGCTCAATTCCAGCGAAAAGAACATCATTACCATCGAGGATCCGATCGAATACCAGATAAAGGGTATCGGACAGATTCAGGTCAATCCCAAGATCGAACTGACCTTCGCCAGCGGGCTTCGTTCCATTCTGCGCCAGGACCCCGATGTCATCATGGTGGGCGAGATTCGTGATGCCGAGACTGCCGAAATAGCCATCCAGGCCAGTCTGACCGGCCATCTGGTGCTTTCCACCCTCCACACCAACGATGCCGCCACGGCTGTGACCCGACTGGTGGACATGGGGATCGAGCCGTTCATGATCGCCTCCTCCCTGTCAGCCGTTGTCGCTCAGCGTCTGGTGCGGGTGATCTGCCCGCACTGCCGCAAAAAGTACCGGCCAGCAGTCCGCTATGCAGGTATCACCATGCCGAAACAACTGTACCGGGGCCTGGGCTGTGATAAATGCTTCGGCCTGGGAACGCTGGGCAGAACGGCCATCTACGAAATCATGCCGGTTGACCAGGAGCTCTGCTCCATGATCATCAGGAGGGCACATGCCGGGGAGATCAAGGAATATGCCGTTTCACGCGGCATGAAAACCCTCCGGGACGACGGCCTGGCTCGTGCCGCCGCCGGCATCACCACGATCGAAGAGGTCGTGCGGGTAACTCAGGACGATTATGCCGACGTACCGCTATAAAGCATACAGTGCAACCGGCGCGTCGGTTGTGGGAACGCTTGATGCCGATTCCGAGCGGCAGGTATTTCAGCAACTGAAACTCAAGGGGCTTCTGCCGCGTGAAGTGCATGAGGAGGGTGCGACAGAAGCTGTCCCATCTTCCTTTTCGTTTCAGCGGGGTGTTTCCGCCGCCGATCTTTCGCTCTTCACCCGCCGCCTGGCCACGCTGGTTGCGTCGTCGGTTCCCCTGTTCGAAGCAATGGGATCGCTCCATGAGCAGGAGGAGAATGACGTCCTTAAAAGGGTTTTGACACGGGTAAACGCCCGCATTGCGGAGGGTGCCGCACTTTCCCGGGCTCTTGCGGCAGAACCGCGCTTTTTTGGTGACAGCTACGTCAGCATGGTTGCTGCCGGTGAGGCCAGCGGCGCTCTGGACGTGGTGCTGGAGCGCCTTGCCGATTTTCTGGAAGAGCAGGAGCAGGTGCGCAGCAGGGTTGTTTCGGCCCTGGCCTACCCGATCCTCATGATACTGGTGGGGGGCGGGGTGATGGTGTTCCTGCTCACCGTAGTCATCCCGAAAATCGTGGTGATCTTCGAGGATAGTAAGGCCGCCCTGCCCCTGATAACAATCGCCCTGATCAAGTTCAGTCATCTGTTGCGGAACCTGTGGTGGATACCTGCCGGGATGGCCATAGCCTCAGTTCCCCTGTACCGCACGGCAATGAAGACGGATGCCTTCCGCCTGAGACGCGACACACTGCTGTTGCGACTCCCGGTGGCGGGGGGGATGCTGCAGCGCCTGATACTGTCACGCTTTGCCCGGGTTCTCGGGTTGCTGCTTTCCAGCGGAGTGCCCATTATCAGGGCGTTGGACATCACCGGCGAGGTGCTTGTCAACCGGGTCTATCGCGCAATGCTGCACGGCGTCATGGAAGAGGTTGCCCAGGGGGGCAGTCTCTCTGCAAGCCTTCGCAAGCGTCCCCTCTTCCCCCCGCTGCTGGTGCACCTGACCGGCGTGGGCGAGGCGGGAGGCACGCTGGAGCAGATGCTCCTCAGGGCGGGAACGGCTTACGAGCGGGAGTTCAGCACCAGTCTGACCCGCTTGATGGGGCTGATGGAACCGTTTCTTGTGCTGGGGATGGGGCTGGCGGTGGGGATCGTCGTCATGGCGGTGCTGCTGCCGATTTTCGAGATGAACCAGTTGATTAAATAGGGGCTGTTGCCATGGACTTTACGCGAATGCTGCACAAATTCACCGTTGTACCCTCATTGAGCGAGGAATTGTCTGCTCTCCAGCGCATCGCCTACAACCTGTGGTGGTGCTGGGAGCCGCACGCCATCAATCTCTTCCGGCGGCTTGACGAGGAGCTGTGGCAGGCAACCCGCCACAATCCCGTGGAGATGCTGGGCATTCTGCAGCAGACAACCCTTGAGACGCTCAAGTCCGACGAGGGCTTCATGGCACATCTCAAGATGGTTGACGAGAAGCTTTCCGAGTACCTGGCAGCCCGAACCTGGTTCCAGAAAAACGCCAACGGCGACTCCCGGATGAAGGTGGCCTATTTTTCCATGGAGTTCGGCCTGCACGAGTCGCTGCCCATCTACTCCGGCGGTCTGGGCATCCTGGCCGGCGACCACCTGAAATCGGCCAGCGATCTGGGTCTTCCGCTTGTGGGGGTGGGGCTCCTCTACCGGCAGGGATATTTCCGCCAGTATCTCAATAATGAAGGGTGGCAGCAGGAATATTACCCCGAAAATGATTTTTACAACCTGCCGCTGACCCTGGAGCGGGATGAGACCGGCAAACCGCTGGAAATCGAACTGGCGTTCGGCAGCCGGAAATTCCGGGTTCACATCTGGCGGGTTCAGGTCGGCCGGGTGCCGCTCTATCTGCTTGATACGAACCTGGAGTCAAACTCGCCCGAAGATCGTCTGATCACAGCCCAGCTCTATTTCGGTGACAAAGAGATGCGCATGATCCAGGAGATCCTGCTGGGTATCGGCGGGATCCGTGCCCTGCGCGCCCTGGGGATCATCCCCAATGTCTGCCATATGAACGAAGGGCACGCCGCCTTCCTGGCGCTGGAGCGTATCCGGCTGCTGATGGACAAACGGGGTATAGGCTTCTCCGAGGCCCGCGAGATTGTCAGCGCCGGCAATATCTTCACCACCCATACGCCGGTGGAGGCGGGAATTGACCATTTCCCCGCCGAACTGCTTGAGAAGTTCTTCAGTGCATATTACAAACTGCTTGGCCTTTCGCGGGATGAGTTTCTCGGCCTGGGTCGGCAGGATGCCCGTAACCAGCAGGAAACCTTCTGCATGGCGGTGCTGGCCATCAAGCTGGCGGGCCACGCCAATGGCGTCAGCCAACTGCACGGCGAGGTTTCACGCAGCATGTGGAAAAACCTCTGGCCGGAGCTGCCGGAAGAACAGCTGCCGCTCAATTCCATCACCAACGGTGTCCACACCCGCACCTGGATGTCGAACCATATCGCCAGCCTGCTGGTGCGTTACCTAGGCACCCGCTGGCTGGATGACCCGACGGATCACACGGTCTGGCGCAGGATTGCAAAAATCCCGGATGCGGAACTCTGGAGGGCGCACCAGAACACCCGTGAGAAGCTGGTGGATTTTGCCCGCAAACGCCTGAAAGACCAACTCATAAAGGTCGGCGCCACCACCAAGGAGATTGCCACGGCTGAAGAGGTGCTTGACCCCGAGGTGCTGACGATCGGTTTTGCCCGTCGGTTTGCCACCTATAAGCGCGGCACCCTGCTGCTGAGGGATCCCGAACGGCTGTCGCGCATCCTGAATAATCCCGAGATGCCGGTGCAGATCATCTTTGCCGGGAAGGCGCATCCCCAGGACCAGGAGGGTAAGGAGCTGATCCGACAACTGGTGCAGACCTCGCATCAGGAGCGCTTTCGCCACCGGATCGTCTTTATTGAGGACTATGACATGGAGGTGGCCCGTCATCTGGTGCAGGGGGTCGATGTCTGGCTGAACACCCCGCTGCGCCCCATGGAGGCCAGCGGTACCAGCGGCATGAAGGTGGCCTTCAACGGCGGCATCAATATGAGCGTGCTGGATGGCTGGTGGTGCGAGGGATATCAGGGCAATAACGGCTGGGCCATCGGCAAGGGCGAGGTCTACGAGGATGTGGAGTACCAGAATCAGGTCGAGAGCCGCGCCCTGTACGATCTGCTGGAAAAAGAGGTTGTGCCGCACTACTACGAACGCAGCAGCGACGGCGTTCCCCGGGCCTGGGTCGCAACCATGAAGGCCTCCATGCAGAGCCTCTGTCCGGTTTTCTCCACCGACCGGATGGTACAGGGGTACGCCGAACTCTCCTATCTCCCCTCTTATCGCCAGTGGAGCGGCTTTGTTGCTGATGACCTGGCGCTGGCCCGTGATCTGGCACGCTGGAAGACGCGCATCTTTGCCTCATGGCAGCAGGTCAGGATCGAGCAGACGGAGGCGCCGGTTTCCGACGCGGTTGCGGTGGGAAGCAGCATCCAGATCGCAGCGCGAGTCGCACTGGGAGACATCGAACCTGGTGAGGTTTCGGTGGAAGGCTATTTCGGTGTCCTGGACTCCAAAGGCACTATTCAGGGGGGCGAGATAGTCCCGCTGCGTCACACGGAACATCTGGGGAGCGGCGTGCATCAGTTCGGCGGCGAGATGGAATGCCGTTTCTGCGGGCGACACGGATTTATGCTGCGGGTCATGCCCCGGCATGCGACCCTGGGCAACATCTACGAACCGGGCTACCTGACCTGGGGATAGTCTCACAGGATGTATCGACAAAGGAGATAGCGATGAATATCAAGTTTGGCACGGACGGTTGGCGCGGTGTTATCGCCCGTGATTTTACCTTTGACAATCTTTCGCTGGTGGCGCAGGCAACCATGGATTATCTGAATCGTGAGGGGCTGGGTGACAAGGGCCTTGTGATCGGATACGACCGGCGGTTTCTCTCGCGGGACTTTGCCCGCAGGGTCGCTGAGGTGGCCGCAGGAAACGCTGTCAAGGTTCAGTTGACAGACGGCTACGCGCCGACTCCGGCAGTTTCCTGGGCGGTTCGGGAGAAAGGCGCCGGAGCCGGCATCATGATCACCGCCAGCCACAATCCGCCTGAATACAACGGTTTCAAGGTCAAGGAGGCCTTCGGTGGCTCGGCGCGGCAGTCAACAACGGCGGTGCTGGAGGAGATCGTGGCCTATAACGTCTCCAGCAGGCGGCGCGTGCTGGAGTGTACCTATGACGAGGCCGTCAGCAAGGGGCTGATTGAGCTCTTTGATCCCTGCATCGGGTATTTCCGCCAGATTGATCGCTATGTTGATCTGGATCTGATTGCCAAGGCGCAGATCCCCGTTGTGGTGGATCCGATGTACGGAGCCGGAAGCGGCTTCATTCCCCGCCTGCTTAAAGGGGTTGACGAAATTCACAACTCAGTGAACCCGTACTTCGGCGGACAGCCGCCGGAACCGATCGGCGACAATCTCAAGGAACTCTCCGCTCTCCTGAAATGCGGGAAATATCGTGTCGGGCTGGCGCTTGACGGTGATGCAGACCGGATCGGAGCGATAGATGAAAACGGCGATTTCTTCTCTTCCCACAGCATATTTACCGTTATTCTGCGTCATTTGATCGAGTACAAGGGCTTGAGTGGCGGCATTGTCAAAACCGTTTCCACGACACGGATGATAGACCTGCTGGCGCAAAAGTACGATCTGCCGCTGTTTGAGACACCGATCGGTTTCAAGCATATCTGCGCACTGATGCTGACCGGGGATATCCTGATGGGCGGCGAGGAGTCCGGAGGGCTGGGCGTCAAGGGACATATTCCGGAACGGGACGGCATCTTGCTCGGCCTGTTGCTCCTGGAGGCAATGGCGGTCAGCGGCAAAGGCCTGCGGCAGATGCTTGACGAAACAATGGATGAGATTGGCCGCTTCTTTTACCGGCGCATCGATTGTCACATCGGGATCGATGCCAAGGAACAGCTTGTGAAACAATTGACAGCCAGCCCGCCGCTGGAGATAGATGGCCGACAGGTTGTGACAACGAATTTCAGCGATGGCTTCAAGTTCATATTTGAAAACGGCGACTGGCTTCTGATACGCCCCTCTGGCACAGAACCCGTACTGCGGCTGTACAGCGAAGCATCTTCGATTGAGCAGGTGGATCGGATGTTGCGTGCTGCGAGAGTCCTCGCAGCGATCTGACCGGGCAAACCACGATAAAAAAGAGATGATTTTTATAAATTTTATGGTATGTATCAGGGCGTGTACATCGTATACATATACTCCGTAAGGATTCGTGAAAGAGGAGGATTCCTGTATGGCAAACATTCTCATCGTTGATGACTCATCCACCATGCGCAAGATCATTTCCCGTTCTCTCCGGCAGGCAGGACTGCAGGTTGACGAGATTTATGAGGCCGGTGACGGTATTGAAGGACTGGGTGTACTTGCTTCCGGTAAAATGGTGGGTCTGATCCTGTCCGACATCAATATGCCAAACATGGACGGCCTGGAGTTCGTAAAGGCGGTGCGTGCCAACGGCAACACTACGCCGATCGTCATGATTACCACGGAGGGTGGAGAAGAGATCATCGCCGAAGCCATCTCCAGCGGCGCCAGCGACAGCATCAAAAAGCCCTTCACTCCGGACCAGTTGCAGGAAAAACTGGGAGGTCTCTTGTGAGCCTGAATGCTGATATAGCCGCTGCGACGAAAATTAGCGAGGAAGAACTCGCAAAATATGTCGTCGATGCGACCAAAGGCGTTTTTAACACCATGGCGATGATGGACCCGAAAGCGGAGTATCCCCTCAGGGAGCCGATCAACCGTTTCAAGTGCAGTATTACCGGCATGGTCGGGTTTGCCGGCACCTATTCGGGAGTTATTTCCGTCCATTGTCCGGTGGGACTGGCATTGAAGATCACGTCCAACATGCTTGGCATGGCATGTGATGAGGTAAATGACGACCTGAATGACGCCATCGGTGAAATCGCAAACATGCTTGGCGGGAGCGTCAAGCAGGTTCTTTCAAAGGGAGGGATGGACGTGAAGCTCTCCATTCCAACCGTGATCTCCGGTGAGGACTATACCGTCAACTCCCTTTCGGACAGTGACTGTGTGGTCATACCGTTCAATAATGAAGGTGAAAAGTTCCTCGTGGGACTTGTGCTGAAGAAGGACCACTGACAGTACCACTTTTTCAGCGGCTGCCATGACCTGCGTGTCGCCGACCCTGATTCCGAACCGGAAGAATGCCCCTGATGGATGGATACACCACCTTACATGAGATGTTGGAGTCCGCCCTCAAGCAGGCCGGTGAAGAAAGCGGCATGCTCCTGGGGCAGGAACTCTCCATCGCCCTGTCGGACTCCCTTGCTACAAGCAAAACTTCCTTTTTCGGCTGTCTTGATGATGCCTGTTTCATACTCGGCGTAGAGTCAGGCGAGTCATACCGGGGTCATTTTTACCTGGTATTTTCGCTCCGTGACGCCATTGTCCTGAGCAGTATTCTGCTCGGGATTCCCCCCGCCCGGATCCAGGAGAAAAAGCGCCTCTCCATCATCGAAAGTGATGACATTGACGCATTTTCCGAGATAGCCAACATGATCAACGGTTCGTTTAACACCGTTTTTCAAGGCAGTCTTTCCAACAAGGCGCGTCTGAAGCTGCTTCCTCCCAAAAAGTTCATCCCCGAAGTCGATCAACTGAGTGAAGAAGAACCCCTGCCAGAGGGTGACTATCTCATGTTCCGCTCCAAGCTTGAAATGCCGGGGCAGGAGTTGAACCATCTGGATGTGCTTATTCCCGTTGCCCTCGCCAAACTGTTCGATCCGCAACCCGAATCGCCTGAGGAATCGCCGCCTGGGGAGGTTCCGTCTAAATCGAGCGATAAGCCGGGAAGCGGCGCCCGCAATCCCGGGAGGGCTGACGACGGAGAAGAGACTGAAGGCGGCTCTGCCGACGGGGGAGCTGAGGAAGGCGGAGTTGACAGTATTGTGATACTGGAAGATGACGAAGCCGAACGCCAACAGATGGTTGAGGCAGTCGGATTCACGGGGTACCAGATCGTAGAGGGCTCGCTCAATTCCGACATAAAAGAGCTTTTTTCCGGCCGCACGGTTCGTCTGGTTCTGATCGGCTCACTGGATGCCGACGACCGGGAGCTGGCCACCTGTATCAAGATCAATGCAATTCGCCAGGATTCGCCCCCGCCCATCATCATGAGCGCCCATCGCTGGACCCGCACTGCGGTGTTAAAGGCCTTGAAATACGGAGCCCGGGAGATTATCATCAAACCATGCGGCCAGGAAGAACTTGCAGCCAAAGTTCGCAGGTTCTGTAAGCTGCCGGCGCCGTGATGGCACACATCTGATCAGGAAATCAGCTATGCGTCGAGGAGATAACATACTGAGCATTACCGGACGCTGGATCATATCACAAGCCCTGCCGGTATTCCTGCTGGCAGGGTTTCTGTCTCTTGCAGCCGAGGCCGCCTGGGCATCCATCCCTAACAGGGTGCAGCGTGTCACCATCAGTCCGAAACAAGGATTTACCAGGATCGAACTTCGTCTGCAGCGTGATCCGGTCTACACTCTTGCCAACCTGCCGGGTAATCGGCTCCGGATCGTAATAGAAGATACGGACGGCCCGGTATATAAAAAATTCAAGGGATATTCTGACTCCAACATTGGTGGCCTTGTCTTCACGCATCGGGCCGGAAAGCTCTTGGTAACCTTTCAGACGGCGCCAGGCGCCGGATCGCGTGAAGTTCATTTCGAGGGCATCAGCTCTATAACGCTCGACGTGGGGGGCAGATTTCGGCCTGAAGCTCCGCATCCTACTGTGCCCGGTCGTGAAAAGATCTGGAGCGGTGTACAAAAACTGATTCGTGATTTTGATCCGCCCCTCAAAACCGATATACCTTTTCTGCCTACAGACCGCCAGGTTCTTAAAAGCATTCTCAATGATGCAGATCAACAGGCCTTCGCTGCCGCAGAATCTGCCCTGTACAAGGGGCAGCTCATCGAGGCCGAAGAGGCCTTTTCGCAGTTTGCCACCCGTCAGGCCCCTGCGCGAGTTCTGGCGCTCTATCGTCTGGGGGAAACCTGGTACAAGCTTCAGAAATATCAACAGGCTCTAGCGGCTTTTCGTGAGGCGGAAAAACTCTGGCCGGCTTTTCTTAATTTCAACCCCGGGGTAACCTTCTGCTATGGCGACAGCATTGTTCGCAGCGGTGATCTTGCAGCCGGCAGGGTGCTGCTGGCGAACCTCATTTCCCGCCTTTCTGACAAGAAGTTCGCTCCAACCCTGTTGGTGCGACTGGGCGATATTCTCGCGCGACAGGGGCACGACCAGGAATCCCTGGCCTTATACCGGACTGTGTCTGAAAATTTCAAAGAGAGCAAGGCCGGCCAGATGGCCCAGATCCGGTTGAACGATCGTGAATTTCTGAACCTCACCCCGACTACCTACAGACAACTGAGCACTTCCTATCTGGATATATCCAAGGCTATCGGCGACTTTGAGCTGCGCGAAGAGGCATATTTCAAGCATGTCCTGCTGGAGTCCATGTACGGTGAAGCCACGGGGGCATTGCAGAAGGTGACCGGCTTTCAGCGCCAGTTTCCGCTCAGTGTCTACGCCACCGTTGTAAAGTCCATGCGGGAGGCGCTGGTAACCCAGGTCTACCGGGAGGGGAACTGGGTCAAGGACTCTGCCGCGCTGATCCGCTTTGTGGAAGAACAACAGGAATATCTCGGGGGGTGTCTGGAACAACCGGGTTTTCTCCAGCGAGTCTCTGCGGCTTATGGTGAATCGGGGCGGCCCATCGAACTCATCTCCTTGTTCAGTTTTCTGTCGGAGCGACAGTGGGCGGCATCAGGACTTCCCTTTATCTACGAAGAGATTGCCGAGAACGCTGATCTGTTGGGCGACACGCTTCTGGCGGAGAAAACATTCCGGACTTTTTTGCGGAAATATCCAACTAATCCACGAGCCCGTCTGGTGATGGAGCGCCTTGGCGGACTTTCTTTTGCCAATGGCAAGACCAAAGAAACGAGAGATGGACTGGTATGGCTCCTCAGCAAGGGAGAACGGGCTCAAAAACCGGAAAGCTATTATTACCTCGGGCGCTCGCTCTGGTCGCTCAAGGAGTTCGCTCTGGCGACGAAGGCGATTGATCTCTACCTGGCAACATCACTTCCTGCAGATGCCCGTTTTCTGCCCGACGCATACTCTGTGGCAGTATCATCCCGCGAATCGACCGGCGATCGCAAAGGTGCCCTCCGACTGCTTGAGGCCGGTTTGAAACTTGCCGGTAATCAGCGAAACGATGAATTCCTCTACAAAGCCGGCGAGCTTAATCTTCTGGAAGGCAGGAAAAAGGAGGCTCGTTCCCATTTTGAGCAGGTTGTCAGCACAAGCAAGGATCCCGAATGGAAAAGGCTTGCCCGGCAGGCTATTGATTCTGTGGATGCGAAGGGAACTCCCTAGCCTTGCCTGATCTCCCTGTCAATTTATCGTCATTGTCAAAAAATTGACCGGCCTATCCCCTCTATTCAGCAATAACATATCCCCGCCTTGAACTACTCATGCATAACAATTCAATTTTGCTTATTATTTTTCGTAAAAATAGAGAGGTACGGATTTTGCATAAATCTGGGCGGCGCAAGGAGGTGCTGCTATGCAGGTGGAGAGTCTTTTCACGAGCAACATACAACTCTTAAGCAAAAATATCGACCTTCGCGCTAAACAGCAGAACCTGATCTCCTCCAATCTGGCAAATGTTGAGACTCCCAATTATGTGCCAAAAGCACTTGTTTTTGAGGATCAGCTCCAGGGCGCCATAAAGGGGAAACGGTCGGGCTCGCCCTCTCTTACCAATGACCGTCACCTCCCGCTGAAAGGCGCTACCGGGAGGCTTCAGACCGTTACCGGTCGTGTCGTCGAAACCCCGGCCGCGACGCCCGGCAAGGATGGAAACGCCGTGGAACTGGAAAATGAAATGGGACGTATGATGGAAAATCAGATCATGTACAATGCGGCCGTACAGATTCTGTCAAAAAAATTCGAGGGCATTCGATCAGCCCTGAGGGAAGGCAAATAATGGATTTTTTCAGTTCTATGAACGTGAGCGCCTCGGCACTTTCAGCCGAGCGTACCCGTATGAACCTGATCTCCGGCAATCTGGCAAACGCCAACACGACCCGCACTCCCGAAGGCGGGCCCTACAAACGCAAGGACGCCGTGTTCTCTGCGGTGCCGCTGGATAAAACTTTCGACAGGACGCTGGACGGTGCCGCCGGTCAGCAGGTGCGCCAGGTTCAGGTGTCACAGATTGTGGAGGATCAGAATCCACCCCGGACAATGTATGACCCCAGCCACCCCGACGCTAACCCGCAGGGGTATGTGGCGATGCCCAACGTGAATGTTATTGAGGAGATGGCGGACATGCTCACTGCCAGCCGGGCATATGAAGCGAATGTGACGGCTGTTCAAGCCGCCAAGAGCATGGCGCTCAAGACGCTCGAAATCAGCAAATAATCACCGGATGGACTGTACCTTTTTATAAGAGAGAGGATATCGCAATGGAAATCAAGGGTATCGGAAATGGGATCGGAATCGGCGCTGCGTTCCCCAGTGCGGGAGCCGCAAAATCGATCGGTTCCGCCGAAGGGGCCGGCAAGTTTTTCAGTGAGCTGGTGTCAAAAGTCAATAATCTGCAGGGGGAGTCAGACAAAGCCATTCAGGGGCTTGCCACGGGAGAGAATAAGAATCTTCATGAGGTAATGATCTCCATGGAGAAAGCCAGCATCTCCTTTCAATTCATGTCTTCGGTACGCAACAAGGCTCTTGAGGCCTATCAGGAAGTCATGCGCATGCAGGTCTGATGCCTTTTAATGTGTATATACCAGACCGGAAAGGAACCACGGATTTACCATGCCTGAGGGATTAAACAGACTCATAGAACCTTTTATGGCCCTGTCGGCCGGCAAGCGTATGCTGATTGCGAGCGTGGTATTTCTGGCCGCTATCGCGTTTGCCGTGCTGATTTTTGTTGCCAACCGCACCGACTACCGTCCGCTTTTCACCAATCTTTCCTCCGAGGATGCCGGTGAGATAGTCAAAAAATTGAAGGAGGCAAAAACCCCCTACCAGATCACACCCGACGGGAAAGGGATCATGGTTCCATCGGACAAGGTATATGAACTGCGCATGTCCCTGGCCTCCGAAGGTCTTCCCCAGGGGGGCGGGGTCGGCTTTGAAATCTTTGATCGCAAAAATTTCGGCATGACCGAGTTTGTACAGAAACTCAACTATCAACGCGCCCTTCAGGGAGAGTTATCCCGGACTATCTCGCAGATAGCCGGAGTTGAACAGGCCAGAGTTCACCTGGTAATCCCGGAAAAGTCGCTGTTCAAGGAGAGTGAAAAACCGGCAACGGCCTCTATCGTCCTTAAGATGAAGTCAAACCGGGCGCTTCGTGACAGTGAGGTACAGGGTGTTGTCCACCTGGTATCCTCCTCCATCGAGGGGATGGATCCCGAACATGTCACCATACTCGACAGCCGTGGCAAAATCCTCAGCAAGGGGGGCAGCAGCGATCCGACCGCCCGCATGACCTCTGCCATGCAGGAGACACAGCGGGCCTACGAGAAAAATGTGGAAGAGCGCATTCAATCACTGCTTGATCGAATCGTCGGCGGCGGCAAGTCCGTTGCACGGGTGACGGCAACCTTTGACTTCAAGCAGGTCGAGCGGGTGGAGGAAAAGTTTGACCCCGAGAGCATTGCCGTCAGGAGCGAGCAGCGCACCGAGGAAAAAGGCGCATCCAGCACATCCGGCGCCGGTGTCCCGGGCGTGCAGACAAATCTGGCCAAAGCGGCTCCGGCAGCCGCCACATCTTCTGGCGGCGGTTCAAAGAATGATGAGACACTCAACTATGAGGTCAGCCGTTCCACGGCCAAGATCATCGAACCGGTGGGAGCACTCAGCAAGATTTCGGTGGCCGTTCTGGTTGACGGAAAATACGAGGCTCCCCCTGCAGTCAAAGACGGTCAGACTGCGAAAGCGAAGTATACACCGCGCTCTCCTGATGAGCTTCAAAAAATCGAGACTCTGGTTAAGAGCGCCGTGGGCTTCAACGGTGAGCGCGGCGACCAGTTGAGCCTCCAGAATATTCCGTTTCAGGATACCGGAGAGAGTGGCGTAGTTGAAAACGCGGCCTGGTGGACTAATCCGTTCTTCCTTTCGCTTGCCAAAAATCTGATCATCGGACTTGGCTTCCTGGCGCTATCCTGTTCGTCATACGGCCGCTGCTTTCTTCGCTCAGGAGTATCCGCCCGGCCATGCTTGATAACCTTGAACCTCTCTATGAGGGAGGTGGAACAGGTGGCGGAGGAGATAAACTCAGTTCCGCGGATCGCGCCCAGATTGCAATGCAGATGTCGGAACAAAAGGGGCTGGTCGATCAGGCTATGAAAGATCCGTATCAGGTGGCGCAGGTTCTCCAGAACTGGATGGAGGAAGACAGGAAATAACCGGAATATCGGACAGATTGCATATTGAAGGACATCTATGACCGGCACTGATAAAGCCGCCATTCTGTTGCTGTACCTTGGCAATGAGGTTACCGCCAAGGTTTTTGAGCATCTGGATGACAACGAAATAAAGAATATCGGCAAAAGTATGGCCAAGCTTGGGCATATCACACGCGCCACAATCATGAGTGTGGTAGAGGATTTTACGACGCTCGTAAATCCGGAGTCCGGCATTTTCTCCCAGGGTGAGGACTTTGTTCGCAAGATACTCGAAAAGGCTCTCGGCCCTGCAAAGGCTGATATGCTGATGGAGGAGCTGGCAACCTCGAATTACGGCGCTCTGGTTGACATGCTGGCCAATATGGATCCCAAGAGCATTGCAAATTTTCTGGCTCAGGAGCATCCGCAAACCATCGCGGTTATACTGGCAAAGCTCAAATCGAAGCAGACCAGCGAGATCATCAGCCTCTTGCCGACGGAACTGCAGGCCGAGGTTGTGCTCAGGATCGCCGATGTTGAGCAGATATCTCCCGAAATTCTTGCGGAAATCGATGAGGTTGTCAGGCATGAGATAAGCTCCATGGGTGGAACCCAGCGCTACAAGGTTGGCGGCATCGAGAAGGTTGTGGACATGTTCAACCACTTTGAACGGAGCAAGGAGAAGCAGATTCTGGACAAGCTGGACGTCATCAGCCCGCCGCTGGCCGAGATCATTCGCAAGCATCTCTTTACTTTTGAGGATGTCTTCAGTCTCGATGATCGCAGTATCCAGTCCGTCATGCGCGAGGTTTCCAATGATACGCTCACGCTTGCCATGAAAACGTCGCCGGAAGATGTCAAGGAGAAGATATTCAAGAATATTTCCAGCCGTGCTGCAGAAATGATCAAGGAGGATCTTGAGGTCATGGGCCCGGTGCGCCTTTCCGACGTGGAAAAAGCCCAGAGCGAGATTATCAAAATAGTTCGCAAGATGGAGGAAGAGGGCAAGATTGTTCTGGCAGGGCGCGGGGGAGAAGATGTCCTCGTCTAGGATTATCAAATCCCAGCCGGAGGATGAACCTGGCGACATGACGGCGTTCAGTTTCAGGCCGATCCGTCAGGCCGCTGAGGCTCAGGCAGTAGAGGCAGCCGGTACGGGCTTTGTGCCCATGAGCCTGTTCGACTCATCGGAATTGAATGGTACTGCGGCGCTGGTTCAAAGGAAACCTGACGAACCGTCAGGGGTGACCCTGAGTGAAGAAGAACTGGAAGCCAGGCTTGGCGAGGCTTTCCAGAATGGCCTGCAGGAGGGAAAAAACCTCACAGAACGTGGACTGGTGAATGTATTCAGGGCATTGAGAACGGCCAGCGAAAGCATTCATTCCGTTCGAGAGAAGATTCTGCGCGAATCGGAAGATGAGCTTGTCAAGCTGATCATTCTGGTGGCTCGCAAGGTCATTCTACAGGAGGTTTCACAGGATCGCGCCATTCTCTCCAAAGTAGTGAAGAATGCCGTGGACGGCATATCCGAGCGTGATGAAATCACCGTTCGCCTCAATCCGGAGGACTACGCCCTCGTATCAGATGACAGGGGTGAGCTGCTGGGTAAGGAACTGATGACCGACAGGATGCACATTAAACCCGACCCCACCGTATTAAGCGGCTTTTGCCTGGTCGATACGGAGATGGGAACCATGAACGCCGGCATCGATGCGCAACTGGATGAGATTTACCGGTGCCTGCTGGAGGAGCGTAGCAAGACTGCGGGTACCGGTGCCTGACCGCGGGGAGAGCCGGATGCCAGACTCGTCGCTTAATCTGGAAAAATACCGCTCTGCCCTGGAGACGGCCAAACCGGTCAGACTGCACGGTAAAGTAACTCAGGTTGTTGGACTGGTCATCGAAGGATACTGCCCCGACACGTCTGTCGGCGCTATCTGCGAGATCAAGCCGCGCGAGGGTGAGCCGATTCCGGCCGAAGTGGTGGGATTCCGCAACAACAAGACACTGTTGATGCCATTGGGCGAGTTGCGGGGAGTCGGACTCGACAGCCTGATTTCAGTGCGACGTGACAAAGCTTCTCTGGGAGTCGGGCCGCAGTTGCTGGGCAGGGTGATTGACGGACTGGGCAGCCCGATTGATGACAAGGGACCAATACGGACCGAGGAGGAGTATCCGATCTATGCCGCGCCGGTCAACCCGATGTCGCGGCCGCCCATCAGGAAACCGCTTGACCTTGGAATTCGCAGTATCAACGGCCTGTTAACCTGCGGCCAGGGGCAGCGTGTCGGAATCATGGCCGGTTCGGGTGTCGGAAAGTCGACACTGCTGGGCATGATAGCCCGCTACACCGAAGCCGATGTCAACGTCATCGCCCTGATCGGTGAACGGGGACGCGAACTGCGCGAGTTCATTGAAAAAGATCTGCAGGAACAGGGTCTGCATAAATCGGTAGT
This sequence comes from uncultured Desulfuromonadales bacterium, assembly GCA_903868145.1. GTDB lineage: Bacteria > Desulfobacterota > Desulfuromonadia > Geobacterales > Pseudopelobacteraceae > CAIPTY01. The sequence continues at coordinate 67,330 of CAIPTY010000085.1, forward strand.
GGTGGTGGCAACCTCCGACCAGCCCCCGCTGGTGAGAATGCGGGGAGCCTACATTGCCACAACCATTGCGGAATATTTTCAGAAGCAGGGGAAAAAAGTCCTTCTGATGATGGACTCGGCAACCCGATTCGCCATGGCAATGCGGGAAGTCGGCCTGGCGATCGGTGAGCCGCCGACCACCAAGGGATACACGCCGTCGGTTTTTGCCGCGTTGCCAAAGCTGCTGGAACGTAGCGGAAACTTTTCTGAGGGGAGTATTACGGGGCTCTACACGGTTCTGGTAGAGGGGGATGAATTTAACGAGCCGATCTCCGATGCCATGCGCAGCATTCTGGATGGGCATATCGTACTGTCGCGGGATCTGGCGGCACGCAATATCTATCCTCCAATCGACGTACTGGCAAGCGCCAGCAGGGTCATGACCGATGTGGCATCACCCGATCATCTGAGACTGGCCGGGAAATTTAAAGAGACGCTGGCGGTCTATCGTCAGTCCGAAGATCTCATAAATATCGGTGCCTACAAGGCAGGCAGCAATTCCGGTATAGATTATGCTGTGTCAAGAAATGACAGCATGCACTCCTATCTCAAGCAGTCGGTACACGACCCTGTATCCATGGGCGATGCAGTCAGTGGTTTGAAAACTATTTTTGACAGTTGATCGTGGTCAGCTCAAGGTGGTGAGCGGGTGTGGCGGGTAAAAAATTTGAGTTGGAACAGGTGCTTGGATACCGGCGAGAGATGGAGAAGGTGCGCAAACAGGAGTTTGTGAGCGCCAGGTTGGAACTTGAGTACGCCGGAGACGTACTGGAGCAGCACAGAAATCAGGTAGATGATCTGTCAAAGGACTTCAGCCAACGCCAGACCGCAATAGACAACATCGAGGAAATGCGCAGATACACGGACTTTTTTGCCCGTAAACGCGAGGATATAAAAAATCAGTTGGAGCATATCGACCGGCTTGACGTGGTCATGAATGACAGGCGCGAAGATCTTCTGACCGCCACCAAGGAAAAGAAAGTATTGGAATCACTCAAAGAAAAGAAAGTCAGGGAGTTTCGCCAGGAGATGGCACACAAGGAGCGGGCCTTTCTGGACGAAATTTCCATTCAGAAAAAAGGTGATTCAAACGAATGAGAATATGTGTCAATATAATGACTGCGATCCTGCTGATGATCTGTCTACCAGGTCTTCTGCCGGATGCGGGTGCAGAAAATGCTGCCGTCCAAACCGCCAAACCGTCTGCAGAGCCCGTAAAGGGATCGGATGCCGGCGGGCAGCATACTCTGAACGCTTCGCGGGCGGCACGAGAAGAGAAGGCCATTCAGGACGCTCGCCGTCAGCAGCTTGCCGACAAGGAGGCCGCGCTGGCCGCCAAGGAGCAGGAGCTGAAAAAGATGAACAGCAAGCTGGACGCCCAGCTCAAATCGCTCGATGAACGAAAAAAACAGCTTGATGATTCACTCAAGCAGAAGAAAAAGACCATGGATGAAAAGCGCAAGCGGATGCTTGTCCTTCTCAAGAAAATGCGCCCCGAACAGGCCGGACAGTATCTGGGAAAGATGGATGAGGTGATGATTATCTCCATCCTGAACGATCTGGACAACAAGATGATTCTCAAGTTAATGCCATATCTCAATCAACCGATGGTTATTAAATGGATCAAGGATAACCTCAATAATTCATAAATTTTATGGGCAGCACCTGTCCATGCCCATAAAAAATCCAGGCGAAAGGAGGTGAAAACTTATGAGTATAGGACAAATAGTACCACAGATGCCCTTTAGCGGGGCGCCGGAGAAGTCGCGCCCGGTGCCGGCAGAACCATTGCGCACCGAAAACAAACCCGTTAAAGCCAGACCTTTTGCAACGGTGCTGCGGGATCTCCCGTCCCATGAGAATGCTACGCAGACGGCGGCGAAGATGCAGCACAAAACCGAAGTTACAGCAACAGAATCAGGAGATAAACAGGAACAACAAACCGTTGCTTCTGCAACGGAGGAAAACAGACCGTCACACACGCAGTCAAATGCTGCAGCAGTCGTTCTTCCCGAAAAACCGGCGGCGAAAGAAGTTCCGGCGGAAGCGGGAGAGCAGCACTCTTCAGGACTGACAATTCCACAGAATGTGGATGCAAATGCGGTCGGGGTGTTTATTGCCCTTGTGCCACAGATGATCGGCAGAATGCCCGAATCAGATCTGAAACCCGAAGCACCGGGTGCCACGGTAGTGGATGTTGCATCTAGGGGCATCCAGTTAAAAGGCGACAATTCATTGATTGCGGAAAAAACAGTGGTAACGCCGGTAATGCTGGAAGCAAGTCCGGTTGCCAATGTAACACCGCATCCGGCAACACCCACCGTCACAGGCCATGAACTGTCGGTAGCAGCAGCAATAACTCCGGATATGCCGACTCAGCAGACTATGGGAGCATCCGTCATACCTGCCGCTTCAGCACTAAAGAGATCGGATGTATCGCCACGAGTTGTTGAAGAACCTATGGGAGCGCAGACAACATCGCAAAGCCGGGTATCCCCGGAATCAGACGTAAAAAAACCGGCGGCACCTGTCAATCCGGATGTTCAGGTTGAAAAACCGACACTCCCACTACAGGCATCTTCAACTGCGGTACTGGCAGTAGCGATGGCAGCAAGCAGGAAAGAAGACGCTCCGGCAATTGCAGCTCCGATTCACCAGCAGACGCAGAATGCACCTGCTGCCCTGATCGCGGACGAAAATGTCGCACCTGTACAGATGGCAGAAGCCAGAGTAGATGTGGCGGGAGCAGAAATACCTGCATCACATGCAATGACGGAAATACCTGCTGCTAAAATTCCACCAGCACCCGCAGTGACTGATGTGCCGATGCAACGGATCATGGAGGCCTATTCCAGGCCTTTCACAGCCGTAGCGGATGCGCAGGCTTCACCTGCAAAATTGCCGGAATCGCAGCCAGCTCCGGTCGTCGTGCAAACAACCCAACCCTCGATTGCAGCTGATTCGAAGGCACAAATGACACCACCGGCAGCAGCACTACCGGAGCAGAATACTGACACTGCGCCAACTGTCGCCAGAGAGGCGGTTGTCAGGGGTACCGCAGCGCCAGTCCAGCAGGAACCGGAGACGCAGAAAGCGGCTCAGACTACCCTGCCGGCAATGACAGTGATTCCCGGGCAGTCTCAGGCCGTGGCCTCGGAAGCACCCGTGCAGCGTGCAATTGAAACCGGAGCTGTTCCGGCTCATGCCGTTGTGAGGAACAACCCTGACCGCACGGTCAGGCAGGAAGAGAAGCTCCAGCAGTCAACACCGGAAGTTGCTGACGTCAAGGCAAGCACGGTCGCTGGGAAAATACTCCCCGAAGCGCTGAAGGCTGTTTCAGCCTCCACATCCGGCGAGGACTCCGGGAACAACAAATCACCGCACGACCCGGCAATGGGCGGACAGATGCTTCAGGGTGTCCAGCAGCAGGCAAAAACTGAATCAGCGCCAACCGCTACACCATCTACAAGCGCTGCACCGGCTATTGCAGAACAAGTTATCAAACAGGTTGGTGAACATTTTGCCAAAAACGAGATCAAGAACGGGAGTGAGCAGATTGTTCTCAGGCTGTCTCCTGAAAATCTTGGCGAGCTGAAGGTGAACATAAAGATGGAAAACCAGCGACTGACTGTTGAAATCGTAGCGGAAAATCGTATGGTGCGCGATGCCATTCTTCAGAACTCTGATGCGCTCAAGGATTCCCTGGCAAAGCAGAATATCAAGATGGATTCTTTCGATGTGACAACTGGTGGAAACAGTAGCGGATTTGGGGCGCGGAACCAGAACGAATGGCGCGAAGTAGCCCAAAACCGGCAGTCACATCAATGGCAGCACGCGGGTGGCTATAACCTGCCAAAAGATTTTGTCCCGGAAAAATCGGCATACAATCGACCGGCAGAGTACGGGATGCTGGATGTCCATTACTGACATACTCCCGTTAATCGATGACCAGGAAGAGAGGATAGACAGATGGTAACCACTAATGCAGCATCTGCAGCAACCGCCTCTACAACAGCCGCAAATGCAGCTTTGAAACAGGCCACCGGGCTCAACAAAGATGATTTTCTCAAACTCTTTGTAACCCAGCTCAAGAATCAGGACCCGCTCAACCCGCAGGACAGTACGCAGTTTGTTGCGCAACTGGCCCAGATGACACAGGTCGAGCAGGCCTACAACACCAACACCAACCTGCAATCCCTGATCGACACGGTCAAGGGAACATCAACATTGAACGCGGCCTCACTGATCGGCAAAAATGCAACTGTGATCGGAAACCAGGTAAATTACACTGGTACGCCGACGCAGCTCAGCTATGATTTTCCGATGGCATCAGCTTCGACTACCCTGACCATCACTGATGCGGCGGGAAGTATCGTACGTACGATCACTGCCGGGAGCAATGCCAGCGGACGCAATTCCCTGGTCTGGGATGGCAAGAACAATGGCGGAATGCCCGTCGGTGCGGGCACGTATAACTTCGCCGTTTCGGGGAATGCTGCCGACGGCAGCTCAATCGCCGGGACAACCTACACAACCGGTGTAGTGAGCGGGATAGGACTGAGTGGTACTAATCCGGTAATCCAGATTGGAAACATTCAGGTTCCACTTTCCGCACTGGCAAATATTTCGTAGAAACGTAACATACGATGAATTCAGAACAGGCTGGCCCTCCGTGAGGAAGCCTGTGAATGCCGACTGACTGAGGCATTCTAAAAACCCCTTCAAGGGAGGCGCATTATGGGCTTTTCAACCGCCATGATGTCTGGCGTAAGTGGACTTCGCAGCAATGCCGAAGCAATCAGCGTTATTGGCAATAATATTGCCAATGCCAATACCGTTGGTTTCAAGACCGGGCGGACGCTTTTCAGCGACCTGCTCTCCGAACCGGTGGCGAACAAGGGTTCCCAGGTTGGACTTGGGTCCCAGGTTGCCGAGGTGGAAAACCTCTTTTCCCAGGGAGCGCTTATCAATACATCAAGCGCCACCGACATTGCCATCACCGGCAATGGATTCTTTGTCGTACAGGACAGCGCAGCAACCCCCACCACCTCCTACACCCGCGCCGGAGCCTTTAATCCCGACGCAAACGGTCAGTATCTTCTCAATCCCGGTGGGGAAAAACTCTGCGATTCCAGCGGTGCCCCGATCGATCTCAAGGCGCTGACCAATTTTTCAAGCATCAAAACAGTCAATCAGGATGGAACGATCAGTTATCTGGATACCACCGGTACCCAGCAGACATCCACGATCAAAATCGGCATTGCCTCCTTTACAAATCCTACCGGACTGGATAAGGCGGGAAATAACCTCTACCGCGCCAACACAACGGCAGAAGGGTCAGGTGCGGCTGTTCTCGCCGCACCTGACCAGGGTAACAAGGTTTTTTCCAACTCGCTGGAAGACAGCAACGTGGATATGGCAAAACAGATGGTCAACATGATAACCACGCAGCGTGCCTATTCGGCAAACTCCAAGACCATCATGACCAGTGATGAAATGACCCAGACATTGATTAACCTGAAACGGTAAAATTTGTAATGTCCCCGTCAAGATAAGAGGACTGAATCAGCATTAAAGGAGGTGATGTTCAGGTGATCGATAACGTACTTTTACCAAATCCGCTGATTGTTAACACGGGGCGGCAGCAGATAAAGCAGTCGCAGCAGAACCAGCGCAAACCGGACGGCACACCGTCCGCGTTCGATCAGGTGCTGGATCAGAAACTTCCGGCATCACAAGGTGTAAAATTTTCACAGCACGCCCAGGATCGCCTGCGTGCGCGCGGCATAACCATGAACGAGGCCGAGATCGGTCAGCTTAATTCTGCGGTCAGCAGTGTGGCTCAGAAGGGGGGCAAAGAATCCCTGATCATGATGGGGGATGCCGCCTTTGTAGTCAGTGTAAAAAACCGCACCGTGGTAACGGCCATGGATCGAAGTCAGATGCAGGGGAATGTCTTTACCAACATAGATTCTGCGGTAATCATGTAGCACTTTTTTTGAAACGCAGAGGCACTGAGAACACAGAGTAATCATTTCGTTATCAGGAAGGCGTACAACACCATAAAAAGGGTGTGCCCAATTTAGTTTCATTTAACTCTGTGAACTCTGTGTCTCAGTGTTTAATTGCTTTTTCAAAGATGAATAGATTTCGACGGGCTGGACCTCCCTGAGGAAGCCCGTGGGATGCCGATCGATTGAGGCATTCCGAAAAACTCGCTCAAAAAAATCTTTAAAGGAGGCACACGATGGGATTATCAAGCGCAATGAACGTGGGCATTTCCGGCCTTAGCGTCAATGCCGATGCCATTACCGTGGTTGGCAACAACATCGCCAATACGAACACGATCGGTTTCAAGGAGGGGAGGACACTGTTCTCCGACATCCTGTCGTCAAATATCGCCAATGGCCAGGTGGGTCGCGGCTCGCAGATACAGGCGGTTCAGAATAACTTTGGTCAGGCCGCGTTCGAGAATTCCAGTAACGTTACCGATCTTGCCCTTCAGGGTAACAGCTTTTTTGCCCTGAAGGACCCTGCCATTGCGGGGGCTATCAACCAGAATCAGGCGTTGCTGACCCGAGCCGGGGCATTCACGGTCAATCAGACACAGAATCTGGTAAACCCCAGCGGGTATCAGGTGGTCGATACCTCAGGGAACCCGATTAAGTTCCCGGATAAAGCCGCCACACTGCTTCCAATCCTGACAACCCTGCAGACTCAGATTGCCAGCTCGAACACAACCATGGTAGCGGCTACCGGTGCCGCAGTATATACAGCCCCGGCTACTAAATCCACTGCCGATTTAACAACTGCCCAAACCACTGCAAACGCAACGTTAACGTCTGCCATTGCTGCAGCAGCGGCGGCTGTTGACGCAACGTCGCAGGCCTTGGCAAAGACAGCCATTGACAAGGCGGTTGCAGCCCAGACTGCGATTCAGACCGCCATGAATCTGAGTCAGCAACTAGGCACCACATACGCGACCGCTGCAACCACGGCAGCCACCGCCTTGACCAGCGCCTCGACTACGTTTACAGGGACAGGCATCACCAGCAATAATGCCCTTCTGGCCGATACGGCAAACCGGAACGCAAAAGGCGCACTGGCCACCGCACAGGACACCATGGTGGCTCTGAAAACAGCCATGGACACGGCTGTAACAGCGCTGAATGACGCCGGAGTGGCGCTGACTACTACAGGCACCTCAATGAATACATATGCTGCCGGTACCGGTGCCGCATACCTCACTACCGGTGGAAATGCGGTAACGGCCTCAGGAGCCTTGAAAACCGCAATGAGTGCGACTGCCGCCTCTATTAACCAAGCGCTCCCAACCGCTACGGCGTTGTACAATGCCGCCATAGTAAACAGCAATGTTGCAACCGCTACCACCGATGCCGCGACGGCACAGGCCTACAGCAAAGTGGCAAAGGTAGACAGCGATGGCCTCATTACATTTGTCGGTCTGGGAGGAGAAACCTACTATTACAGCGCAACCGGGGCCATAGGCATCCCCACCGGCACCGCTTCGGCGAACCAGATAGCAACGGTGCAGAGAATAGCCACCATCAAGACTCCAAACCCCAACGGACTGGACAAGATCGGCGGGACGCTGTACCAGACGACGACATCAGCCGGTGTGCCGGGAACGGCGTTTTCACTCTCAACCAACAAGCTCAATGGCTCTTCCGACCAGATCCTGGCCAACTCCCTTGAGCAGAGCAACGTTGACATGGCCACCCAGCTTGTCAACATGATCAAGCTGCAGCGCGCCTATTCTGGCAACTCAAAAACCATCACCTCGTCCGACGAGATGATGCAGGAGACATTGAACCTCAAACGATAATTCGCTCTTAATCAGATAATCGGCACGGGGGTGTATCCACTTTATGCGGATACGCCTCCGTTGCCTTTTAATTGGTTGCAAAAATGGCAAAATAGTTCTAAATATGCGTCAGATTTAAAACCATTGAATTCAGTAACCATGCGGAGGAATGACATGGCCAAGGAAGAACAGGCGCCGGCAGAACAACCTGAGGGCGGTGGCAGCAAAAAGAAATTGTTCATAATCATAGGAGCCGCTGTCGGTCTCGCTGTTGTGCTGGGGCTCGTTTTCATGATGATGGGCAAAGGCGACAAGAAACCCAAAAAGGAAGGCGAAGCAGCACCGGCAGCCGACGCTCATGGCGCTCCGGCTCCGGCTCCGGCAGCGGCACCGGCGGCAGGCGCCCATGGCGCTCCGGCGGCAGGCGGTGCAGCAGCGGCTCCGGGAGCCAACAACTTCCAGCTGGAACCCTTTGTTGTCAATATTTACGATGGTCAGGAGCTGCGCTACCTGAAGGTAAAGGTCGAGCTGGAAATGACCGGCGCTGCCGTCAAGGCAGAACTGGAGGGCAAACTGCCCCCCATTCGCGACGCGATACTGACACTGTTAAGCACAAAGACGCTGCGCGACGTCCTGGACACCCAGGGCAGAAACCAGATGAAGGAAGAGATACTGGCATCAATCAATAAGATCATTCCTCCCGGCAAGATTGCCAAGGTATACTTCACCGATTTTGTGGTTCAATAACAAGGCATAACCGGGCTGATATGGAAAAGATCCTCTCCAAAGCAGAAATCGAAGCGCTGCTCAACGCGGTCTTTGATGGCAGGATCGAGCCGGAAAGAGAACTCTCCAAGTCGGAAGGCACCGTAGTTGCCTACGATCTTTTCAACTCTGACGCGCATAAGGGATTTGTCCCCAATCTTGACATCATCTACGACAGCTTTATCCGTTCCAACCGTGTCACCCTCTCCAATCGCTTGCGCAAGTCGGTGGAGATCAAGAAGGTCGGAGCCCGCTCCTACAAGTTTGATGACTACCTCCAGACACTCCCCTCACCGGTTTGCATGGCCATTTTCAAGATTGAGCCGCTCAAGGGCGCAGCCCTGATATCCATCGACAGCACTCTGGTGCTGTCGCTCGTTGACAACCTGCTGGGCGGTAGCGGCACATCCAAAGTTTCCGTGGTAAACAGGTTATTTACCTCCATTGAACTGCGCCTGATGGAAAGGATCGTCAAGGATATCCTGCAAGATCTGGAGAAAGCCTGGGCACCGCTCTATGCCACCCATATGAGCCTGCTGCGCATGGAGATGAACCCCCGATTGGTAAATATCGTCCCGCCCGAGTATCAGGTGGTGACGATGACACTCAAGATACAGATTGAGGAGACCTCCGGCAACATCGTATTCGCCATCCCCTTTATGACCATCGAGCCGATTCGCGACAAGCTCAAGACGGGGATGCAGTTTGACCTGATGGCGATCGATCCGCAATGGTCAACCCGCCTTTCATCAGGGATTCTGGAAGCGCCGCTCAATATTTCGGTCGAAATGGGTAATGCGGGAATCTCGCTGCGGGAACTGCTGAATCTGGCACCGGGAGACACGATCATGCTGGACAAGGCCTGTTCGAGCGAAATGCTCATCAGGGTTGAAGGTGTGCCGAAATACCTGGGCATCCCAGGGATCCATCACGGTAACAAGGCTATTCAGATCAGTAATTTCAGCGACAAAGGGGGCAGTGGTGAGTGATGTGACCGAGCAGGACCCGGACAAGAAGAACCTTGAATTCATACTGGACATTCCCCTGCAGGTAACTGTAGAACTTGGGCGCACCAAGCTGCTGGTAAAAGATGTTCTCCAGCTCAATCAGGGTGCGGTTATAGAGCTGAGCAAGCTGGCTGGCGAGCCGCTGGACATTTTTGTAAATTCAAAACTGGTGGCGCGTGGTGAGGCGGTCGTGGTTAACGAGAAGTTCGGCGTGCGTCTGGTGGACATAGTCAGCCCTAATGAACGGGTGGAGAAAATTCTGTGAGAAGAGCGGTCTTCGCACTGCCCTTCCTCCTGCCGACTGTAGCCTGCGCCGAAACGACCAACCAAATGGAATTCAGTTTCCTTTCAAGTTTCATCCAGATGATTGCCGCTCTGGCCATTGTCGTCGGTCTGATTCTCATCACACGACACTTTTCGGGCAAGCTGCTAAAAGGGTTGCCTTCCGGCAAATTTTCCTCCCGGCAGATTCGTCTGATCGAAACCCGCTATATAGCACCCAAAAAGACGCTGATACTGATTGAGGTTGGCGGAGAATACCTGTTGCTGTCCAGTTCCGGCGACAGTCTGACGCTTATCAAGCAGATTGACATGTTGGAAGAGATCGAGATACTTGAGGATGATGAAGACAAGCGCCGTGGTCTGTTCGGCCTGTTTTCGCGCTGACCGGAGATGTGAGAGGGCGGATATGAGGTTCATGACCCGTTACAGACATATTATTTTCTGGCTGGTGCCGCTGGTAGTCCTGCTGGCTACGGCGGCCGCCCAGGCTGAACCGATGGCCCTCCCCTCGCTCAACATCGGCGTGGGCTCATCAAGTAAAGCGAGCGATGTGTCCGTTACCATCCAGATATTTCTGCTCCTGACCGTACTCTCTCTGGCTCCCGGCCTGCTTATCATGACAACCTCGTTTACCCGCATCGTGGTTGTGCTCTCCTTCTTGCGCACGGCCATGGGAACCCAGGCAGCGCCATCAAACCAGATCATTCTTGCACTTGCCATGTTCCTGACATTCTTTATCATGAATCCGGTCTGGAACCAGATCAACAAAGAAGCCTACCAACCCTGGAAAGCACAGCAGATATCGCAGGAACAGGCCATGGATCGTGCCGTAAAGCCGATCCGCACCTTTATGCTTTCCCAGACGCGCGAGAAGGATCTGGCCCTGTTCGTGAGCCTCTCCAAGCAGCCCAGACCAAAAAATGCCAACGATATCCCTACGTTGACCGTTATCCCGGCCTTTATGATTTCAGAATTGCGCACGGCATTCCAGATCGGTTTTCTGATCTATATCCCCTTTATCGTTGTTGATATGGTGGTCGCGTCCGTACTGATGTCAATGGGGATGATGATGCTACCCCCCGTGATGATATCGCTCCCTTTCAAGATACTGCTGTTTGTCCTCGTCGATGGCTGGGGACTTGTCATCAGTTCACTTGTGAAAAGTTTCGGCTGAAGCCGGAGGTTCGCCATGACTCCCGATCTCGTAGTTCAACTGGCCCGACGCAGTTTTGAAGCGGTGTTACTTTTATCAGCGCCGCTCTTGCTGTTCAGTCTGGTTGTGGGACTGCTCATCAGCATTTTTCAGGCGGTTACCTCCATCAATGAAGCAACGCTGGCCTTTGCGCCGAAAATCGTTGCCGTCATGATCGCCATGATCATTTTTTTCCCCTGGATGATGACCTACATGAGCGACTTTACCCGGGAGATTTATTCCTTCATCGCACTGATGAGACGCTGAGATCATGATTCCACTCCTCCCCTTCCCCTCCCCGAGGGAGGTGATCATTTTTGCCCTTGTTCTCAGCAGGGTTGCGGGCATTTTCTCTGCAATCCCCGTATTTGGCGGCAAAACCGTCTCGATGCAGATCAAGATGATTATCGTTACAATGATAACCCTGGTCTGTTTTCCGACCCTCAGCGTTACCCTCTCCCAGGTTCCGACAGACGTATTTACACTGGCTCTCCTGCTCATGCGTGAAGTCATGGTGGGTGTTACCCTGGGGTTTGTTACCCGGATCATCTTCTCCGCTGTTGAATTCAGCGGCCAGATCATCGGCATGCAGATGGGCTTCACCATGTCCTCAATCATCGACCCGAGCCAGGGTAACCAGATCCAGATCATGTCGGTCATGCAGACCCTGCTAGCGACCCTGCTGTTTCTCTCCATGAATATCCATCACCTGTTTATCCGCACTATCGTGGACAGTTTCAGGATTGTCCCGCTAGGTGGCTGGCATCTTAACGGCGAGATCATATCTTTTCTAATCAAAAGTACAGCCGACATCATGATACTGGGGATACGGCTGGCTGCTCCGGTCATGGTGGCTCTCCTCCTCACCAGCATAACACTGGGCATCATGGCTCGCGCGTTCCCCCAGATGAACGTCTTCATGGTGAGTATGCCGCTCAATATCGGCATTGGTTTTATCGTGCTGGGGATGACGCTGACAATCTTTTTCCATGTTCTGGAGGTATCGTTCGGCTCCATCAAGGGGCAGATCGAGACACTGTTCAGACTGATGGCAAAGGGGGGATGACGACTGTCGGACGGCCCGGATAAACATTCAAAAACGGAACAGCCTACCGGAAAGAGACTCGAAAAGGCCCGCGAGGACAGTGCGCCGCCTACCAGCGCTCTGATGACCAGCACCTTTACGCTGCTGGCAGGGATGGTGTGTCTGTATGTGTTCGGAAATTTCATGACCACAAGTATTTCGAAGCACAGCGTACAGGTGCTTGGAACCCTGGGTAGCTACGAACTGACCGAGAAGAATGTCTACGCGCTGATTCTCAAGGTATTCCTGCTAATTGTAACAGTATTGGCGCCACTGGTCGTGGTTATCATTGCCACCTCTGTTACGTCAAGCGTGGTCCAGGACAGCGGGAGGCTGGAATTCAATTGGGGCCGACTGGGCTTCAACTTTAAAAAGCTCAACCCGATCAGTGGCTTTGGCCGACTCTTCAACAAAGATGCACTGGTCGAGATGCTCAAGTCGTTTCTCAAGCTTATCGTAATCGGATGGATTGCCTACCGCGTATTGCATGACGAGACCCAGAACATCACCTTCATGGCCGAAGCGGATGTGGTGATGATCGTCAGTTACATGGGGCACGTGGCATTCAAGATTGTGACCCATACCTGCGGGATTATGCTGGTGATTGCAATTCTGGATCTGATGTACGTCAAGTGGCGCTACATCGAAAACCTGAAAATGACCAAGCAGGAGGTCAAGGACGAAAGCAAGGAATCGGAAAACCCGGAGATCAAGGGGCAGATCAAAAAGATGCAGTACCAGATGGCGCGTCGCCGGATGACAAAGATCATCCCGACTGCGGATGTTGTCATAACCAACCCCACCCACTACGCCGTCGCCCTGAAGTATGACCGGCAGCGAATGGCGGCACCGGTTGTCCTTGCCAAAGGTGTAGATGTTATGGCGCAGGCCATCAAGAAGATTGCCAGGGAAAGCAACATCACTCTGGTGGAAAATCGCTTTCTCGCTCGGGAGCTCTACGAACAGGTGGAAGAGAACGAGGCAATTCCTGAGTCACTTTACGCCGCTGTCGCAGAGATCCTCGCATATGTGTACCGCGTGAAGGGCAAGGCTTGACTGGAGTTCCTGCTGTCATGAGTCAATAATCCGACACAGTTCAAGAGTTTGACTTTTTCCGCCACGCAGGGAATGTCCGTAATCCCCCGAAAAACCCGCAAACGCCCAGTCAGCATGCCTTACGCCGCGTGGCGCCGTCGCCCTGGATGAGGGTTTAAGCGGCATAAAAATTGCATAATCTCTGCTGATTTTGACGACATCATAAAAATGCGGCAATCCAGCAGGGAATCAGATGGCAAACGGCACAGCCGAAACAATCGAATTAAGCGGCCTGCGCAAGAACTCGGACATCTATGTCGCTTTGGCGCTGATCGGCGTGCTGGCGCTGATGATAGTCCCCCTGCCAGCCTTTCTTCTGGATATATTTCTTGCTGCTAACATCACTATTTCCCTTGCAATTCTCCTTGTTTGTCTCTACACGATCCACCCGCTGGACTTTTCAGTATTCCCCTCGGTTCTTCTGGTAACCACCCTGTTTCGCCTGGCGCTCAACATCGCCTCAACTCGTCTGATACTGCTGCACGGCAGTGAAGGAGTTGAAGCCGCCGGCACCGTAATCAAAGCCTTCGGCCAGTTTGTCGTCGGAGGAAACTACGTGGTGGGTGCCGTTCTCTTCCTGATTCTGGTAATCATCAACTTTGTAGTTATCACAAAAGGTGCCGGGCGAGTCGCGGAAGTCCAGGCGCGTTTCACCCTTGATGCCATGCCAGGCAAGCAGATGGCCATTGACGCCGATCTGTCGGCCGGCATGATAACGGAAAAAGATGCACGCGCGCGACGCATCAAGATTGCCCGCGAGGCAGACTTCTACGGTTCCATGGACGGCGCCAGCAAGTTTGTACGCGGGGATGCGGTTGCCGGTATCCTGATTGTGTTGGTCAATATTTTCGGCGGATTGATTATCGGCATCTTTCAGCAAGGAATGCCGATCCAGGCCGCTCTGACCAATTATACCCTGCTGACCATAGGCGAGGGTTTGGTGGCACAGTTACCTGCCCTGATCATCTCGGTTGCTGCAGGCATCATCGTCACCCGGTCGGCCGACGACGATAACTTCGGTAATGCGATTACCGGGCAGTTCATGAATTATCCCAAGGCATTCTATGTCTCTTCTGGCGTGCTGTTCGTGTTCGGCCTGATTCCCGGCCTGCCGCATTTTGCATTCTTCCTGCTATCCGGTGTAGCCTATCTGACGGGAAAAATGGCGCGAGAAAAAGCCCAGATCATAGAAGAGCAGGCGTTATTGCCCGAAGCGGGCAGCGACGAGGAGTCCGCCGATCAGGCATCCTCCATCCGACCGCTGGATGTTCTGGAGCTTGAAGTCGGCTACGGGCTGGTACCAATGGTTGATGCATCTCAGGACGGGGAACTGCTGGAACGGATCCGCTCCATTCGCCGACAGTTCGCCCAGAAGATGGGTTTTGTCGTGCCCCCGATTCATATTCACGACAACCTGCAACTCAAGCCCTACGAATATAACCTGCTGATACGGGGCGCACGAGTCGGCGGAAGCGAACTGACCGGCCAGTACCTGGCCATGGACTCGGGGGGCGTTACTGCCAGTCTCCCCGGTTCCTCTACAAAGGAGCCGGTATTCGGGCTTCCTGCTGTCTGGATCGGTTCCGATGACCGTGATCAGGCCCAGATCAACGGCTACACCGTGGTGGACAGCACGACTGTCGTGGCTACCCATATCAGTGAGATCATCAAGCGGTATGCCCACGAACTGGTGGGCAGACAGGAGATGCAGCAATTGCTGGACAACATCTCCGTCAACGCGCCCAAGGTCGTCGACGAGCTCATACCCAATCTGCTCAATCTGGGCACGGTGCTGCGGGTGGTCAAAAATCTTCTCAAGGAATCGGTTTCCATCCGCGACATGCGCACGATCCTGGAAACCCTGGCGGATTACGCATCGCTTACCAAGGATCCGGATGTGCTGACCGAATTCGTCCGACAGGGCTTGGGGCGTTTTATCGTTGATCAGTACAAACTTGAGGATGATATGCTCTGCCTTGTCACACTGGATCGGGAGATCGAGGATGCGATTGCCGATGCCATTCAGCCTTCGGATCAGGGCAGTTTTCTGGCTCTTGAGCCCAATACGGCCCAGCAGATTATCACCATGATCCGATCGATGGCTGACCGTTTCGGCGCCAGCGGCGCACAACCGGTTCTTCTCGCCTCTCCCTCGATCCGGCGTCATGTGCGCAAACTGATCGAACGTTTCGTGCCTCATATGGCAGTGCTGTCTCACAACGAAATCCCGCAGAATGTCAAAATTCAGTCACTAGGGGTGGTAAGCATCAATGCTGGTTAAGACCTTTCAGGCAGCAAGCATGGCAGAGGCTTTGCGCATGGTAAAAGCCGAACTCGGCCCTGACGCAATGATCCTTTCGACAAAAAAGGAAAAGACCGGCGGCATCCTCGGTTTTTTCTGTAAACATGTGTACCGGGTGACGGCCGCCATCGACCCGGTGCGCGGCTCTGCCCCGCCGGTCGCACCGGCACCGGCTCCACCCCCCTACCGCGAACCGCCCGAACGGGAGCGAACCGCCAAAGAGGATCTGGAGAGTTCCATGCTGGCGCCTCTGGCCCGTGAGCTCAAAGATCTCCGGGAAAAGGTTGAAGCGCTGTCCCGACGTGATGAAGTGGCCCGCAAGGAGGAGAAACAGGATGACGAACCGAGACAGGCAGGCCAGGCCGACTCAGGACTCAACCTGAAAAATATTCCGCGCGCCGATCTGGAAGAGATAAAAAAGCTGCTGCTCAATACCCTCGCTAAAAGCCAGGAAAACGGGGTACGAACCGTTCAGTGGCCGAATGCCGAGGATGGCGGTGCTGCAAAGGAGCAGACCGGAGCCGAACTCCTCCCCGAGGATTCACCCCTGGCACTGGAGCTTGTTAAAAGCGGCATATCCACCGAATTGATCAGAAAAATAATCGACACCCTGACGACTCTGCCGGTAGAGGGAGAGAGCCAGACTCTCAAGAGCCGTCTGGGGGAGACTCTGGGGCGCCTGATTAAATTTGCCGGCACCCTCAAGCTGCGCATCTCTTCACCCCGCATAATTGCGCTTGTAGGTCCGACCGGCGTGGGTAAAACCACTACGACCGCAAAGCTGGCAGCCATGTACGCACTGAATCGGGGCAACAAGGTGGCATTGATCACCATGGATATCTTTCGAGTGGGCGCTGTGGAACAGCTTAAAACCTACTCTCGCATCATGGGAATCCCCCTTGAAGTAGCTTCAACCCCCAAAGAGCTTGAAAAAGCCGTAGAAAAACACTCCGCCTGCGATCTCATCTTCATCGATACCGCCGGCCGCAGTCACAAGGACAAGGAAAAGCTCGATGAGATGAAGAATTTTCTCGACAACAAGATCCCCATTGAGGTTTTTCTCTGCCTCTCAGCCACTACCAAGGATCGGGAACTTGAGGAAATACTCAGTCGATTCAAAATATTTCAAATCAGCAAGGTTGTTTTTACAAAAATCGATGAGAGCGAGAGTTTCGGAAACATGGTCAATCTATTAATGAAAGATAACCTGCAGATTGCGTATTTTACAACGGGTCAGCGAGTCCCGGAGGATATTGAGGTGGCGACTTCCGCCAAATTGGCAGAAATGATTCTGCGGGAGGCAGCCGAATGAGTACCGTAAAAGGAACTGGAGATCAGGCAGATACACTGCGCCAGATGGCCAGAGATGCAAAGAAAAACCCTCAGGGCGATGCCGCTGACCAACGGGGACTCACCGATCAGCGGGGGATTCGCGTCATTTCCGTGACGAGCGGCAAAGGTGGTGTCGGCAAGAGCAATGTCGTCTCCAACCTGGCGATCGCTCTGTCGGCGCAGGGCAAAAAAGTATTGTTGATTGATGCGGATCTGGGGTTGGGAAACCTGGATGTCCTGCTGGGTCTTTCACCTGTTTACAACATGAACCACGTGCTCAATGGCGAGAAAAGTCTCGCCGAGATTCTGATTGACGGCCCGGCCGGGATCAAGATTATTCCTGCCGGATCAGGCGTTCAGGAATTCACCAGTCTCGGCCAGCACGAAAAGCTCAGGCTCCTGGATGAGCTGGATATGCTGGAAGAACAGTTTGATATTCTGATAGTTGATACAGAGGCGGGCATCTCGGAAAATGTCACCTATTTTACCGTTGCGGCACAGGAAATTATCGTTGTCGTAACACCCGAACCCACCTCAATAACCGATGTCTACGCCCTTATCAAACTCCTTGCCACACGCTATTCCGAGCACCACTTCAAGGTGCTGGTCAATATGGCCAAGGACAGCGAGGATGCACTGGAGGTTTTCCGCAAGCTGGCTAATGTGGCAGGCCGCTTCCTGGACATTTCGCTGGACTACCTGGGATGCGTGGTCAAGGACGAAAAAGTCGTGGAGGCGGTCAAACGCCAGAAAGCGGTCACCGAACTCTTTCCCGAGTCGGAGGCGGCCAACTGTTTTGCGACACTGGCAAAACGTGTCATAGAAAATACACGCCAGACCCGTTTGAAGGGCAATATCCAGTTTTTCTTCCGGCGATTCCTCGACCATCCGGCAGGTGGATAGCCCATGAAGGTTGCAGATCAGCCAGCACAGAGCATAAAGGCTGCAGCAAGCCGCGACGCTCTGATTGTGGAGCATATATCCCTTGTCAAATATCTGGTTGGCAGGATCATGCCCCAACTCCCGCCACATCTGGATCCGCAGGATCTGATAAGCGCGGCCATGGTTGGCCTGATAAATGCAGCAGACCGGTATGACCCCGAACGGGGAGTGCTCTTCAAAACCTTTGCGGAACAGCATGTGCGCGGGGCCATCATCGATGAACTTCGATCATACGACGTGCTTAGCCGCTCGATGCGTGAAAAGTACAAGCGGCTGGAGCGTGAAGTAGTCCGGTTGGAACATAAATTAGGGCGCAACCCCACCTGTGAAGAGGTGGCCGCCGCCTTGAATATAGGTCTTGAGGAGTATTACGGGATTCTGGACGATGTTCATGTTTTTACCTTTATCAGTATCGATGACAGTTGGGAGGACAACGAGGGAAACCCCCTCTGTCTGGCGGACGTTCTCTCCGAAAGCGAGGCAAAAAGCCCCCAGCAGCAGGTAATGATGATGCAGCTTGCTGATGCCCTGGGACAGGCAATTGATACGTTGCCCGAGAAGGAGCGTCTGGCCGTGACGCTGTACTACAGTGAGGATCTCAATCTCAAAGAAATCGGCGAGACACTCGGTTTGACCGAGTCGCGCATTTCACAGCTCATCAGCCAGGCAATGGTAAGGCTGCGAGGACGACTCAGGCTTCACAAGAATTAGGAGGCGTACAGATGAACAGCGGCATGTACACGGCATTATCGGGAAATCTGGCAGCCATGACGCGCATGGATATCATCAGCAATAATCTTGCGAACGTCAACACTCCCGGTTTTAAGAAAGACAAGATATCCTTTGAAGGTCTGCTCTCAAGCGTCACCACACCTCCGGCATTCCCACCCGCATCTACCGCCGACCCGGTACTGCAGAAGGAAAATATTTTTGTAGATTACACACCGGGTCCGGTTGTGCAGACCGGGAACCCGCTCGATATGACAATCGACGGGGATGGTTTTTTTGTGGTCACCACCCCGCAAGGAAAGGCCTACACCAGGCAGGGGAATTTCCGCCTGTCGGCTGACGGTACCCTGGTGACGTCAGACGGGAATGCGGTTCAGGGACAGGGCGGTCCCATCCGAATCAATGGCAGCAAAGTAGAGATCGATGCCAAAGGGCTGATCACGGTTGACGGAACTGCCGGCGCCACTATCAGTCTGGTCGATTTCCCCAAACCATACGCCATGCAGAAAACCGGCAGCACACTGTTTGTTCCGACTGATCCTGCCGCGACTCCGCAGACTGCAAAAGGGGTTCTTCATCAGGGGCACCTCGAAGGCTCCAATGTGGAGACCGTAAGCGAAATGGTGCAGATGATAGAAAACAGTCGCTATTTTGAGGCTTGTCAGAAGGTGATACTGAGCTTTAATGACTTGACCAGCAAAGCCGCCAATGAGCTTGGCCGAATATAACGAATACAAATAACGAACTTACGGGAGAATCCACATGATACGATCACTCTGGACGGCTGCATCAGGCATGCAGGCACAATCGAAAAACATCGACGTGGTAGCCAATAATCTGGCCAACGTGAATACCACCGGATTCAAGCGGAGCAGGGCAGATTTTCAGGATCTGGTATACCAGAACCTTAAAACAACCGGTTCGCCTGCCACCAACGCCACCCAGGTTCCTACAGGTATCCAGATCGGTCTGGGGACAAGGCTGGCATCCGTCACAAAAATTTTTACGGCGGGGGATTTTACCCAGACCGGCAACGAGTTGGATATCGCCATCGAAGGTGACGGTTTTTTCCCCATTACACTTCCCGACGGCACGATCGGCTATTCCAAAGCAGGAGCCTTCAAACGTGACAGTACCGGACAGATCGTCACACCTGATGGCAACCCCCTGTCCCCCTCCATCACGATACCCACCAATGCCACCAAGATCAATATCGGCAGTGACGGCACGGTGTCCGTGCAGCAGGCCGGACAGAATGCCACCGCCACCGTCGGAACCATACAACTGGCCTCATTTGCCAACCCGTCCGGCCTTTCCAGCCAGGGCAAAAACATTTACATGCCCACTGATGCCTCAGGTACTGCAACTACCGGAACCCCGGGACAGAACGGTCTAGGCACTATCGCCCAGGGACTGCTTGAAATGAGCAACGTCAATGTGGCTGAAGAAATGGTCAACATGATCGTCGGGCAGCGCGCATATGAGATCAACTCGAAGGCGGTCACCGCATCGGACGAGATGCTGCAGACCGCCAACAATCTGAAACGGTAACCAGTGACACACCATAAGGCCTCTATGAGACACATGCTGACATATCTGCTCACCCTGCTCCTGTCCGCCTCACTGCTGGAAGCTCAGGCAGCCCCCTTGCTGCAACGTGATCCTGAAATCAGGGAAGCAGTGACAAGCTATATCAAGCAGAAAACATCACAGCTTGGCTACGAGATTCATATAAAAAAACTGACCCTGGGTGGTCCGACTGAACTGCCGGGAGGCTCTGTTGACTTTGAAGTTGTTGCCTCCCAGCAATGGGAAGGCTGGGGCATTGCCAATATTGCCGTTATCGTCAGGCAGGGCAACAGGGTGGTCAGAAATATTCCCGTACGGGTAGAAGTCGAGGCTCTGGCGGATATGGTTGTTGCCCTACACCAGATCGATCGCGATAGTGTCATATCAAGCGATGACGTAGTTATTAAACGGGCGGACATCTCCGGTATTCAGGGCAAATATCTGGGCAGGACAAGCGATGTCATCGGTAAAAAAGCGCGGGCGACACTGCGCGCCAATACGCCGCTCAAACCGGATCAGCTTGAAAAAGTAGCGCTGATAAAATCGGGGCAACCAGTTACCATTCAGATTGAAAGCGGAAATATGCGAATCACCGTAACCGGTAAAGCCAGAAGCGCAGGGGCTGCGGGTGAAATGATCCGCGTTCAGAATCTCGAATCGCTGAAGGAATTTCCGGCTCGGATACTCGATGCCAGAACCGTGGCGATACTGCTCTAGGGCAGTCCGCAGTGAGGTCGGTCACCATGAGACACCAGATATATCTAACCTTGCTATCGGCATTGCTTGTCAGCGGGTGTGCGATGCAGACAAAGGACGTGAAAACAGCCAGCTTCGATCAGCAGTTGCACAAGCCTCCCGTGGACTATTCAAACGGCTCGATCTGGCAGGCCGGCTCGGGCGGACTTACGGAGGATTTCAAGGCGCGGCGCAGGGGTGACATCGTCACCATCCTGATATCGGAGACGGCCAGCGCATCAAAGGCCGCAAAAACCGACACCTCGAGAGCTACAAAAATGAGCGCCGGGGTACCCAATTTCATGGGGCTTGAATCCGCAGGCATGTTCACACAAAATCTGGGTGACTTGAGCAAACTGCTCAACGCCAGCACCGATTCCACCTACGCCGGATCAGGCTCAACATCCCGACAGGAGACACTCAACGCCACTATTTCCGCCAAGGTGATTGACGTACTTCCGAACGGCAACCTGCAGGTGGAAGGGCGACGCAATGTAAAAGTCAACAATGAAGACCAGATCATTATCATCGACGGCACGGTGAGGCCTGCCGATATCGGCCCTGACAATGTGGTCAACTCCAGTTTCCTGGCCGATGCCCGGATTACCTACACCGGGAAAGGGATCATTTCTGATCGCCAACGTCCTGGCTGGTTGATGAATATCGTTGACAAACTCTGGCCGTTCTAGTGGAGAATCGCACACAATGAACAGACTTTTTATTATCATATTGATCGTGCTGGCATGTGCAACGAACCTTCATGCCGCTCGTATCAAGGATCTTGCCGCATTTGAAGGGGTTCGTGATAACCAGTTGGTCGGCTACGGCCTTGTTGTCGGACTGAACGGAACAGGGGACAGCGACCAGGCATACGTGCAGATTCGCTCGGTAGTGACCATGCTGGAAAAGATGGGGATTACCGTTGGTGTAAGCCAGATCAAGGTAAAAAACGTCGCCGCCGTGATGGTGACCGCCACCCTCCCGCCCTTTGCAAAGCAGGGCAACCGCCTTGATGTACTGGTTTCATCACTGGGCGATGCAAAGAGTATTTCCGGCGGCACCCTGATCATGGCACCACTCAAAGGTGCCGACAGTCAGGTATATGCCGTTGCACAGGGATCAGTGCTGACTAACTCGTTCGCCTTTGCAGGCCAGGGGGCGAGTGCCCAGAAGAATCATCCCACTGCCGGGAGAATACCGGCTGCGGCGCTGGTGGAGCGGGAGCTGCCCAATACCCTGCTGGGCAAAACAGTTCTGCGCCTCAACTTGAACCAGGCGGATTTTACCACAGCCTCCCGTATTGCATCCGCAATCAACGACAAGTTCAAGGCGCCGGTTGCAACAAATACCGATCCCGGATCGGTTGTGCTACAGATTCCCGCATCATACACCAACCGCACGGTTGAGTTCGTAGCGGCTCTGGAAACATTGGAAGTAAGGCCGGACAACCAGGCCAGGGTTGTGCTGAATGAACGTACCGGAACAATCGTCATGGGAGAAAATGTCCGCATTTCCACAGTGGCGGTTTCCCACGGGAATCTCACGCTGGTAATCAAGGAAACACCCCAGGTTTCTCAACCTGCCCCGCTCAGTTCAGCCGGAGAGACCAAGGTTGTGCCTCGTACCGATCTGAAGGTTGAAGAAGACAATCGCAGACTGTCGGTCATGCAGGAAGGATCCAGCATTGGTGATGTCGTGCGGGGGCTCAATGCCATCGGGGTGACACCACGCGATCTGATCAGCATCCTTCAGGCAATAAAGGCCGCCGGGGCGCTCCAGGCCGACCTGAGTATTATTTGATCAGCGTCATCTCAAGAAAGCCGCTCATACCGCGATAAGAAAGAAAGATATGGATATCGCAGGCCTGCAGAAAATACCTGATACAAGTGATGCCGTCTCTGAAAAGGCTCGTCAGTTACAACGGCAGGGGAACACTGGCGTCGGCCTCACGGAAAAACAGCGACAGCAGGCAAAGAAAGTCTCCCAGGACTTTGAGGGGTTGTTTATCGGCATGATGATGAAATCCATGCGTGCAACGGTCGGAAAAGACAAGCTTACCAACGGGGGGCACGGTGAAGAGGTCTACCGCTCCATGCTTGATCAGGAATATGCCAATGTGGCAGTCAAGCGAGCCGGCGGCATGGGGTTGGCAAAAATAATCGAGCAGGATATCTTGCGGCAGGAAAGCAGGAGAGCCGTGCGTGGAGTTGTGGAAACGGTTCAGAAATCAAGCGAGACCCCTTTGGGACTGGATATACGGCAATGAAAAATCTGATGACAGCCCTGGAAAAACAGCAGCAACTCCTGGAAGAACTTCGTACTCTCCTGAAACGCGAGACAAACGAACTTGCCGAGGTTCATATAGATGCCATGGCTGAAATTAACGTGCAGAAAGAAGAGATATCTTCGCGCATCGAGACCAACGGGACGATTCTCCGCACTGCTATTCAGGATGTCGCCTCGCGTGAAGGCCTTTCATCCCGGGCGGCATTAGGAGAACTGGCAGGCAAACTAAGCAAGAAAGGGAGTCGGGATGTGGCGCTTTTTCATGCTGAACTGAATGCAACGGCAGATCAGATCAAGGAGTTGCTGACTCTCAATCGGGACATCGCAACCCGTTTTGCTGCTTCCATTGGCAATACCCTGGATTTCCTGGCACGCATCATCAACCAGACAAGCACGTACGGAGCTTCCGGCAGTTATCAGCAACGTCCATCCGGTGCGGTGCTGATCAACAGGGAGGCGTGAAATGAGTCTGACTTCAGCACTGGAGATCGGCAAGAGCGGCCTTACCATATACCGGGTAGCAACAGAGGTAACAGGCGAAAATATTGCCAATGTAAATACACCCGGATACTCCCGCCAGCGGGTCATTCTGGAGTCCGCGCCGCCGACGAACGCCAACGGGTTTCCGCTGGGCACCGGAGTAAACATCTCTGCGGTTGAACGCTATTACGACGGGTTGCTGCAGCAGCAGATTGTGAATGCCCAGACAACCCAGGGCTACGATACAACCAAATCAACGGTACTGCAACAGGTTGAGCCGACCTTCAACGAGGTGGCAAACGATGGCCTCGGAGCGTCAATTTCCAATTATTTCTCGTCGTGGCAGGATTTATCAGTCAATCCGACCGGGCAGGCTGAGCGCCAGTCGGTCATAACCACCGCAAATATACTGGCCGATAATTTTCATTCCATAAGCAAAACCCTGACCGATACCGTCTCTTTGCAAAATGCCTCGCTGACGCCTATCGTGGACAGTGTAAATGCCTCACTCAAGAATATTGCCCAGCTCAACGGCCAGATCAAGACAACGGAGATTGTTTCCGGCAACGCCAATGAGCTCAGGGATCAGCGGGATCAGCTCATTCGCGATCTTTCCCAGAAGATCGGCATAACCTTTACAGAAAACAGCGACGGCACAACCGATGTCAGATTTGCGGACAGTGGCGGCGCCTTGGTAACGGGGATTTCAGCGGGTGCGTTCTCTCTGGATAAAACCAACCCCAACAGCTATTCGGTTCAATTGACTCCCGCCGGTGGTACGCTGGGGACGGTAAAACCGACCACCGGTCAGCTGGGAGCAACGCTTGCCCTGAGGGACACAATCATTCCCGGTTATCTGACCCAGATTGATACGCTGGCCAAATCAATCTCGGATTCGGTAAACACCACACACATCCTCGGGTTCAGCCCGACGGGCGGTACCGGCCAGTCTTTTTTCAATTCAAGCAGTGTCAAATTCGGTGACCTGGCAAACGGCACCAACATAGTAAAAAATATCAGTGATGTTAGCGGGTTGAGAGTTGGCATGATGGTGCAGGGCGCCAACATCCCGGCGGGATCCGTGATCGGCGCAATAGACCCGACAGCGAAAACCTTTACCCTTGTTACCTCGAGCGGAGCGCCGGCTAATGCCACCGGAACAGCTGCTACTTCCCCACTCACGTTTTCCGCCGCCGCCTTCTTCTCACTTGATCCCACCCTGACGACTGATACTATTGCAGCGTCAAGTAGTATCTTGCTCCCGGGTGATAATGGAAATGCTCTCAAGATCGTAAAATTATCCAGCTCCAACAACGTGCCTTCCGGGGCACCGACTTCAACTTTCAGCAGTTTTTACAGCAGCTTTGTAAGCACCATCGGCCTTGATGTGTCATCCAGTAAAACAACCGTATCCCAGGACGAGGCATTCACCAAGCAATTGACCTCATTGCGGGAGTCAAATTCCGGGGTATCTCTGGACGAGGAATTGACTAACATGATCAAGTACCAGCGATCCTACCAGGCCTCGGCCAAGCTCATTACCACGGCAACCGAGATGATGGATACGGTCATCGCCATGGTACGTTAGGAGAATGCCATGCGTATAACAGCTAATATGTCGGCAGCCAATTCGGTATACAACATACAACAGGCGCGCAATCGACTTGACCAGCTGCAGGAGACCATTACATCCAACCAGAATATCAACAGACCTAGTGATGACCCCATATCCAGCCGGGTTCTGCTGGACATCGGCGACAAGCTCAAAGCACTTGACCAGTACAATGCCAACATCATAAAAGCAAATTCGTGGATGAAGATGAGCGATACCTCCATGACTGCCATGAACGATACCCTCCTGCAGACCAAATCGCTCATGAACACCTTCACTAGTGGCAGCTCGGATCCGAATGACCGGCAGAATGTTCATAACCAGCTTGTTGATCTTAAAAAGCAGATTATGGATTTCGCCAATACCCAGTACGGCGATCAGTATATTTTCGGCGGAGCTAACAATCTTGTGGCTCCGTTCCAGGAAAAGACCGGTGATCTGACCACCGGAACCAATACTGTTGCCAACATCAATGTGACAGGTCTGTCCGTGGGTATGCAGGTGTCAGGATCAGGGCTTCCGACAACATCCAGAACTTTTATTTCCGGTGTTACCGCAGGTCCACCCTCAAGTATCACTCTTACCAACAACGCCAACGCTACACTTTCTGCAACGACACTGGATTTTTCCGTCGGTTCGGGAATAATTGCTGCCAACGGCGATCTAACAACGGCAGGCACAACTGTCAACAATATTAGCAGTATAACGGGACTGACAACAGGTATGCAGGTGTCAGGAGCTGGCATTCCAGTCAATACGGTGATTTCGTCAATTACGGCAGGGACTCCTGCATCGATAACACTCAGCAATCCAGCCACTGCAACCGCAGCCGGTTCGGCGCTCAAATTTTTTCCATTTGCCACCGAACGCCAACTCGAGATCAGTCAGGCGACATCCCAAACCATTAGTATCAGCGGTGACAGGCTTCTCAGAGGCTACGGCACAAACCCGAGCTACGGCACTACCGACATACTCCAGATGTACGACAATCTGATTGCAGCTGTGGGAGACAGCACAAACCCCAGCGATCCGGTTGCTATAGCAACTGCCGTAAAGGACCTGGACCCGGCTGCCAAGCAGATATTCAATGCCGTAAACCTCAATCTTTCTCGCATGACCAGAGTTGACAATATGTCCAAATTGAACACCAATAACAGAACCACGCTCACCGATATTGTCGGCAATATTCAAAACGTTGACATGGTAAAAATCGGGGTTCAGCTCAATTCCGAGCAGAACGCCTTCCAGGCCTCTCTTTCGGCAACTGCCAAGCTTTCACAGATGTCACTGCTGGACTACATGCCTTAAGCACACATTGGATCACGCGTTCAGCGGGCTCTGACCAGAGTCCGTTTTCTTGCCAAAAGCAGTACCTGTCCAACCCAATATCCTGTTGAAAGCCGTTATGTTGTCTCCATTCCCACGTTTCAACTCATCAAAACCGGTGTCGATTCGCCGGAATGTTGCGCGCCTCTCCCTTCCGGTGCTGCTTTCATCGCTTTTCCAGCGTCTCGTATCCATTGTCGATGTCTTCCTGACCGGTGGTCTGGGCGCAGCAGCCATCGCCGCCACGGGGCTCGGGCAGTTGCTGATGTTTGTCACAATGACGGTCTTCTGGGGTCTTTCTACCGGGGCTACGGTGGTAATTGCCCATCTGTGGGGAGCAGACAGACGTGAAGATGCCCGTCACGCCGCTTCTGTATCCTGCCTGGCATGTCTTGCAATGACTGCGGTCTGTACAATTGTCGGGAGCATCTGGGGTGGAGAGCTTGCGCAACTGATAGGCGCAGCCCCGGATGTGCAACTGTTGGCGGCAGAGTACATCCGTCTGGTTTTTCTCTGGTTGATATGGACCACCGGCCTGAATATCCTCTCGGCAATAATGCACGGTGCCCGTGATACCCGCACGCCAATGGAGGGCATCATCCTGGTCAATATTTTGCACCTTTTGCTGGCCTGGCCGCTTATCTACGGCAAATGGGGGATGCCGGCGCTGGGCGTCAAAGGAGCTGCCATTGCCATCAATACCTCCGAATGCCTCGGATTCACCTATCTCCTGATTCAGGCATTCCGTAAAAAATACATCTGCTTAAATCGACCCAGCCTGAAGTTCTTTGGACGGATCTGGCGCATCGGCTGGCCCGTGGCGCTTGAGCGTGTTGCCCATCAGAGTGGACAGCTTTTCTATTCCAGCTTCATCATCGGTTATGGCACCAGCGCGTATGCCGCCCACCAGATCGGGGTCTCGATCGAATCACTCTCATTCATGCCGGGTGCCGGCATGGGAATCGCCGCCGCCACCCTGATGGGCCAGTCCCTGGGAGCCGGGAAAATCCGCCGCGCCCGTATCAGCCACAACGAGGCGCTCAGGCTGGCGCTGACTGTCATGACGGTCATGGCGCTGATATTCTTTTTTGCTCCGCACCAACTCATATCCCTGTTCACTCATGACGCCGATGTAATCGAAAAAGGAAGCGTATTCCTGCGTTTGGTTGCTTTTGCCCAGGTGCCGCTTGCCGTATCATTCGTATATGCCGGCAGCCTGCGCGCAACCGGAGACACCCTGTATGTCTTCATCGTGACAATGGTTTCCATGTGGGGGATTCGGGTGGCACTGTCATGGATAGCTGCGAGCTGGTTGCATCTCTCACTGTATGTGGTGTGGGGAGTATTCCTGATCGACTGGTATTTCCGGGGAGCGGCTTTTGTCTGGCGTTACCGTAAACGGGATCTGCATCAAGCAGTGGTATAGGGGAGGGAATGAGTTTCATTACAATTCCAGATCAAGGATGATATCAAGGCGGCGAGGATTGAGGCGGCGAGGCGTACTTGGCAGTACGTTAAGCTGCCGAAGACGAGCCGACGAAGATAGGGCCTTGAGATGAAATTGGAATCAGCCGCTACATGACTGTCAGGTTGTAACCCTGTGCTTCCAGATAGCCGACAATCTCTTTGAGGTGATCGGCGCCGCGTGTTTCCAGTTCCAAAGAGACATCTGTCCGGCCAATAGCCAATGTTTTTGACCGCCGGTCGTGGGTGATGTGAAAAATATTTGCCCTGGTTGCGGCAATGTTTTCGGCCAGTTTTGCCAGTGCGCCGGGATGATCGTCCAGCTCGACCGTCAGTTTGAGGTAGCGCCCTCCGGCAATCAGGCCCCGTTCAACCACCTGTGCGATGGTTTTGACATCGATATTTCCTCCGGACAACAGACAGACGGTCTTGCCTTCCAACCCAGTCACCCCCTGATTAAATACCGCAGCCAGCGTTACTGCGCCCGCGCCCTCCACCAGCATCTTGGTTTTCTCCAGCAGTGAGACAATAGCCAGAGCGATATCCTCCTCCTGCACCCGGACAATTTCGTCAACACAATTGCAGATGATCGGAACCGTTCGTCTGCCGGGCATTTTAACGGCAATGCCGTCCGCCAGTGTTACGCTGACAGGCTTTTCAACAGGCTTACCGACAGCAAAGGACGCTGACATGGAGGATGCAGCCATGGATTCGACACCTATGATCCGGAGATGGGGAGCCTGCTCGCGCAGTATTGTCGCCATACCGGCGATCAGCCCACCCCCGCCTACCGGTATGATAAGGTTGCGCACATCAGGAAGCTCTTCAAGTATCTCCAGCGCAATAGTCCCCTGCCCTGCCATGACCAACTCATCGTCAAAGGGGTGGACAAAAAGTGCACCGGAAGCGCGCTGCTCGGCTTCCGCCGCTTGACATGCCTCATCAAAGTTTCTGCCAGTCAGCACCACCTCGGCACCATAGTCTCGGGTTGACTGTACCTTTTGCGGAGGAGTTATCTCCGGCATAAATACCGTTGCCTTGACTCCCAGCAGGTCGGCCGAGAAAGCAACACCCTGGGCATGATTACCTGCTGACGCTGTAATTACACCATTCTTCAGAGTTTCACGCGGCTGCGCAGTCATGAAGTTGAGCGCCCCACGGATCTTGAAAGAACCGGTGCGCTGAAGGTTCTCACACTTGAAATACAGTGGCAGGCCCAGCTTTTCGCTATAGTAGTGCGAATAGATCATTTCAGTGCGCCGAACACGCTTGCGGAGGCGGTCGTACGCTTCGTGTATGAGGTCGTTGAGAGACATTGGCAGTGACACCCGTGATAAGTTTGGGGCCATAATAGCAGAGCTTCGATGCCCGGTCAAATATCGAAAACGGTAGTTTGTGACTTGGCAACCGGGTGGTTTGCTGATACATTGCCGAGCATTCATAGATATGCAGGGGGGCTCATGGAACCGACTCATCACCAACTCATCATTCTCGGTGCAGGACCGGCCGGCTATACCGCCGCCATTTATGCGGCGCGGGCCAATCTTGACCCGATCATCATTACCGGTCTGCAGCCGGGAGGGCAGCTGACCACAACCACCGAGGTAGATAACTGGCCCGGTGACCATGCGGGCGTCCAGGGACCTGACCTGATGGATAGGATGCGACTGCATGCCGAGCGTTTCAAGACGCCGATGATCTACGATCAAATCACATCCGCCGATCTTGCTAAACGCCCCTTTCTGTTGCAGGGAGACTCTGCAACATACAGTTGTGACGCGCTGATTATCGCAACCGGCGCATCGGCAAAATATCTGGGAATCCCCTCCGAAGAGGCTTTCAAGGGAAAGGGTGTCTCGGCCTGCGCCACCTGCGACGGTTTTTTCTATCGCGGCAAGGATGTAGCCGTCATCGGAGGCGGCAACACGGCGGTTGAAGAGGCGCTCTACCTCTCAAACATAGCCCGCCACGTATTCGTCATTCACCGGCGGGAAAAATTCCGTTCGGAAAAGATTCTGGCTGACCGCTTGATCGAGAAGACCCGTGGCGGCAATGTCACCATCGAATGGCATCACACGCTGGAGGAGGTATTAGGCGATGCCGGCGGAGTCACCGGTATCCGGGTTCGCCACAGGAGCGGTTCCACTAAGGATATTCCGGTACATGGCGTATTCATCGCCATCGGCCATTCGCCCAACACCTCCATGTTCACAGGTCAATTGGACATGGAGGATGGCTACATCAGGACCATGTGCAGTCTGGATGGAAACAGAACAGCAACCAGTGTGGCAGGGGTCTTCGCGGCAGGAGATGTGCAGGACTATATTTACCGCCAGGCGATTACCTCAGCCGGAACGGGCTGCATGGCTGCCCTTGACGCAGAACGTTATCTGGAAATGTTGAAGCGATAGAGGAGACTCAATGGCAGAGACGCCTGACGACCTGGAAAGACTCCTGATGGACGTTCGTAAAACCATCAGCGAAAATAAACAGTTTCTTGAACAACTTATGGATGAGGCGACTGAAGCAGAGCAAGAGGATGAGCCGGAGAGCGTGGCAGGCAGTGATGATTTTGAAGAGCTGTAGCGATGCGATTCTGATCGCGTGAAAAAGCCCCCGGAGACTCCCCCGGGGGCTTTAATTTTACAGCAGAGTAAAACCGTCAGTGCTTCTTTTCGCCAGCGCCGCCGGTGACATCAACACCCGCCGGAGCGTGGCATTCACTGCAGTTGGTTTTCGTAAGTTCATCACCGATATCAACAGGATGCACAAAGTCTTTTACCTGGGTACCCTTGGGGATGTTTTCCTGAGTCTGGCTGATAACGCTGTGGCACTGGTTGCAGTCTTTTGAGATGACCTTGCCGGCAGCATTCTTATGCTTTCCGTCATGGCAGCGGAAACAGCCGGGGAAATAAAAGTGCCCCATATGCGACGGATAAGCACCCCAGACGACTTTCATCTTGGGGAAATAATTTCTGGAGTAGATCCGCGAAACCTCTTCGGCAGCCTTTGTAATCGAAGCAGCTTTTGACTTGACCAGGGCAGGGTAGTTCTTGGCATAGTATTCCTGAATACCCTTGGTGATCGCAGCGGTTGCCTCCTCTTTGCTCTTATACGGTTTTTCGAGCAATTCTCCGCTGATTTTCTTCAGGAAAGGCAGTGCAGGATCAATCCTCCCCGCTTCAAAGGAATGGTCCAGCTCGTCGCTGGGTGGGTGATATGCGTGAGCCGGCCGATTGTGGCAGTCGATACAGTCCATGGTACGCTTTTCATGTTTTGTTGCTTCTTCCTTCGTCAAAGGCTTATCGGCGCTTACGTATTCATCCACGGTTCCATTGCTATTCTTTACCGAAATATAGGGAATGTTCATGCGTTTTTCGTCAGTTGCGATATACGAAACCTCTTTGCCGATATGCCAGTGAATGCCCGAGGTGTTTGGAGCCCCCGGCGTGCCGCCAATCTTGATCAACATCTGCGTTTCACGGCGGGTGTTTTCCTCATTGGGTGCATTATGGGAAAATATCTTGTGTCGCGCAGAAATGAACTTTTCTGGCCAGTGGCAACGTTCACAGGTGCCGCGAGCCGGGCGCAGGTTGTGAACTGGGGTAGGAATCGGTGTTGGATAGGTACCGGTCAGAACCGAGTAGAGCTGACGGGTTCCGTTTATCTTGGCCTTCACATAATAATCGAGTCCTGAGCCGACATGACACTCAACGCAGCGAACCCGGGCGTGAGGTGACTGTTGCCAGGCCACGTGTTCAGGCTCCATCGGTATATGGCAGACTTCACCGCAGA
>CAIPTY010000086.1 GCA_903868145.1 uncultured Desulfuromonadales bacterium
AATTTACACAGCGCCCAGAAAATCATTGAAACGTGGCGGCAAGATTACAATTCCGAAAGACCGCACAGTTCACTGAATGGCATGGCACCAACTGAGTTTGCAAGAACATTTGAAAAAGAACAAAAGACCGAAAAACCTAAGTTAAAACTGGTACTAATGAAGGGGTAAGGTCAGATGCACAAAGCCTGGTGGATCTATTGTCATGCCCGTTCTCCTCATCAAACTGCCAAGGCACGTTATGCAAATGTACGAAAGCAGTATTGCTCATGGTTATTTTGCCTTTCCTTGGCAGTGGGATCTTTTGCTATTCATTTATTGGGAATCGGCTTCTTGGAGGAACTTTGGTGATGTCTTTCATAGAGAAGTTTGTTTCAAGCCATGCCGCACAATGAGTCAGCAATGATCGTAATTCTTCAATCCGTGACAGCCCGATTTGCTGAATTTCCTTTAAAACAGCTCTGTCAGATATACATATTTCAGATTTTATGACTGCAGGTGAAGCCCCAAAATCCGACTTGAATGCTACCGGATCGCTGTCAGGCTCAATCCATCCATCGATATTTATTGCTGATAATGTCATTGATTGCTCGTCTAAGCTGACCACGCAGCATCCATATCCATCGAGCAATCTGGAATACCAAATACATGCACGTTTCAATTCGCCAATTGCAGATTTTCCAGTGCAGTGATCGTACGTATCATGAGCCAGATGCTGGAAAATCGGGAACAGTAATTTAATATGCTGATCTATACGCTGAAAATTTTGATTAGTTTGGTCAGCCCATTTCTGATAAGGAGTTCCAGTTTGGGAGTTTTGTAAAAATGGTTCACTCAAAGTCAGCGTAAAATAGTGAACAATTGCATGCTCGGAGTCCTTCAAAATGTCAGCAAGCATATGAAATGCTACTATAGACAATGAATCACGATAGGACCTTCGTTCCACCACATCAATGACCAACTTGAAAAACTCCGGCAAACCTTTGTAGATTGATTGCATAAATTCTCCACGCTACTGTTGATACATGGAAATATCGGATTATGATTCAAAACCGGATAGTGCTACCGATTTGGCAATGCATCTTAGCTCACTACAAAATCTACACGCATCTCCGCTGTGTCCTGTACTGCAATCACTTGCTCCCCTTTCAGATCGACATCAATCCCGTTCTGATGTTGAATAACAATATCTGTAAAAATACGACCAATGCGTCCCATATGCATCATTGGGACATATAAATGGTCATAAAGTTCATGAAAGGTCAGGCAATGGCGTACTTGATCCACAGGAGAATCCGAGAAATGGCGCCTGTCATTATGATCCAGTGAGTCGCCAATTCCGTAATAGTCATCTTTTGCAGCTTCAAAGGAGGATATTGGACGGCTGAATAACATTTCCGAATGGCAAAGGGTGCCGCAATCCTCATAATTTTCGTAGGAGTCAGGCATATTTTTGTATGAGAATGGGTCGTCATCACGCACAAAGAAATCTACTGCAACTTCTATGTGATAGTCGGTCAGCCAACTATCTCCGCTACGAATCTGCCGCTCCATCGCCTCACTTACCTGAATACATCTGGCAAGCAGCCGTTTTTCCCATTCGATGAGCCAGGCATTCAAGTTGATTGCTGCCTGAAGTTCTTCAGCTGTTAATTCAGCCTGGCGATCATCAAGATATGCTATATGCGCCAACAAAACCTGGCGGGCGGTTTCTCCGTCAATACGCTTCTCCATACCGATGTCTTTGTACATGATTACACAATCGGGCAACTTTTCTGCGAGTCGCCTTTCCCAGACATCGCACTCTGCTGTGAAACATTTTCTAATTCCATTAATATCGGCAGGAGAAATTCGAGACCTGAGTTCCAGATGCAGGTAATACTTGTGGATATATAGCGATTTAGAGTCTATATTTTCGATCTTAAATCGGCATGTTGCGTGTTTTTCCATCCCAGTCACTCCATTGTTTTGTCAAAATAGCCCCATCCTGACGTAGTCCGTTTCATCTTGCGGAAAGTGATCCTTCTCCGTCCACCCCTCTTGTTTAAGGTCGGCGATAATATGCTGCCGTGCTGCCATTGCCGCCGCCTCGCCAAACATCTCCTCCACCAAACGGATTCCGGCCTCGTGATGCCTCTTTTTGCGGTGGCGGAAACCGTATTCAGGTGTCCCGGCAAATTCATCCAGCCAGTGATGGACTTCAGAGAAATCCTTGCCAAAGGTTTCTTGAGACTCGGCGCAGTGTTCATCGAACGTGGACATGGTTTTACTCAATTTCGTTAGAACTTGCTTCAGTTCTAACGATTCCATTCAGATTTTTCTTTGCCATTTCAAGCGTTATTGGCACGTTCTGTAGACTGCTGTAAGCGTTGATCCGTATAAGCATACCTTCCAGTTCCCTGATATTGTGAGTATTGCTTGCCGCAAGAAAGTTGGCAACGTCATCAGGCAAAAGGTTTTTCCTGATTTCAGATTTATTCTTCAAGATCGCAATTTTTGTGTCCAGGTCTGGTGGTTGGATGTCGACAATCAATCCAGATTCAAAACACGAGCAGAGTCGTTCGTCCAGTTCATCTATCTCCTGTGGGTATCTGTCTGACGTGACGATGATCTGTTTATTACCTTCGTACAACGCATCAAAGGTGTGGGAAAATTCTTCCTGTGTCCCCGACTTTCCGGACATAAACTGAATATCGTCGATAAGCAGGACATCTACCGACCGGAAATACTTTCTAAAGGCCTCCATTCTTTTGTTTCGCAGGTGATGAACCATCTCGTACATGAAACTTTCTGCAGAACAGTAACACATCTTTTTGTTCGGCATGTTGGCCAGAATGGCTTGTCCAATCGCATGAAGCAGATGGGTTTTCCCTTGTCCAGTCCCTGCACATATATATAGCGGGTTAAATGCTTCAGTAGAATCACTTGCAACAGCCATAGCGGCATTAATCGCAAACTGGTTTCCAGTACCGCTGACAAAGAGATCGAACGTGTATTTGGGGTTGAAAATTGAGAAGTTAGATAGAATTTTTAAGTTTGGCAATAGTGGCTCAATCTCGGTTCTGATAAAGAAATTAACCGTAACAGTCTGCCCGGAGGCCTTGTAAATCGAACCCGTAAGAAGCTTCAAATAATGGTCCTCCAAACATTTTTGGATAAAATAGTTGGTAACGGACAGATAAAGCACTTGATTCTCATAACCCTGGTAACGAATTGGTTTTATCCAGGTATCGAAATCATTTTCCGGTATAACTTTTTTCAGCCTCTTTTTGGCAGTTTTCCATACATCAAACATTTTGGTTTTCATGGCGTCTCCTCAAAAATTTAAAATCATCCCCATCTCATTTCAGTTTATGGTATATTGGCGACACATCATGACGTTTAAAGACACCAGATGTATTAATCGTGAAATTTTTGCTATCTAGTAAGTGTTGCAAATAACACGACGTGACTCGTCGCATCTATCAATTATTCTATAAAAAAGTCTGGAGGCCATATGGATTCACTCACTCGACAATGGTTAGTCCTTCGCATGATTCCTCGCCGTGGACGCATTGCAACCACGGAGATCCTGGATCGGCTTACATCAGAATACTCGATAGAAACCACCTTGCGCACTGTTCAACGCGATCTGCAGGATCTGTCCTGTAATTTTCCCATAGTATGTGATAATAAGCGGCCTGGCGGATGGTATTGGTCCAAAGATGCTGGGTCTCTGGATCTTCCTGCTATGGATCCATTGGCAGCCCTTACATTCCGACTGGTGCGCGATTCGATGATGCGAATGCTCCCACGCGCTGCACTGACTTCATTGGATAGCTATTTCCGAACTGCAGATGAACGCTTAAGAAACCTGCCGGTATCTAAGCTGTCACACTGGCCCGACAAAGTGCGTACAGTCTCGCGGAGCCTGAGCCTGGAAGCGCCAGAGGTAGATGAATCAGTTCTCGATCTGGTGTATGAGGCTTTGCAGCAGGAACTCCACTTTGAGGTCGTCTATCAGCAAAAACCGGGCAGCGAGAAAAAATACGAGGTTAATCCTTTGGGACTGGTCTTCGTGGATAATCTCATGTACCTGGTCGCAACTCTTCAGGAATACACGGATCCGCTCCAACTGCTGATCCACCGCATGAAGTCTGTCAAGCTGCTTGAGGCAAAATCGACTACCCCTGAAGGTTTTTCGCTGCAGGGCTACATCGACAGTGGAGAATTTGGTTATCCGCTTGGCGGGATGATCGAGCTGAAGGCGCTCTTCGTAGCAAATGCAGCCCGACACCTACACGAGAGCAAGCTGACAACCAGCCAAAAGCTGACGGAAAAGCCGGACGGCAAAGTGCTGCTTGAGGCCACGGTGCGGGATGACGTCCAGTTACGCTGGTGGTTGAAGGGTTTTGGTGACAAGGTGGAAGTGGTCGGTCCAAAAGGATTGCGCGAAGAGTTTGTTGAGATCGCTCAAAACCTGCTCAACTCATATGGACAAAACCCTCAGTGATTGAGTTTCAATTATAACAATACATTGAAGCGACAGTAGTTGTCGCACTCATCTGATATGCTCCAATCATTCCAAAAATGAGAGGAGCAACATCATGAAAGCAATCGAAGCTGCATCAACGGAAAACGACCGGAATGAACCTGAAAAAGAAAAACCCACCGACAACAACGAGAAAAACACAGCTTCAACCAACCTCGGCATATTAGCCCAACAGTGCACCGTTGCCGATGGCGGCATGGCGACAGATATTTACTGCCCCGCCTGCCGCGAAGAAATCTTCGGCACCTATCTGCCGGTACAATTGGAAAGGGGCGATGACATGGAGGCAATCTGTAAACCGGATTTTGAAATACGGGAAAAGGCACATAATGATGCGGCAAAAGCAGTTGAGGATGCCCAGAAGAAGGGGCTGCCGACCAAAGGAATAATAGTTCCGGCGATTGGTTACCACGACATCTATGGCGTCTGGTTTTTCGGGAGCCTGAAAGAAATTGTTCGCCAGATCGGCAGCGAGAAGTTCGGGGTTGAACTCGGCAAGCAGATGCATATATTTACCGATGTCGAGCCGAAGAAGATCAAGGAAGGGATTCACGATATTTCTGTTTATGGCAATTCATGCCGGTTATACAAGTGGATGGCGCAGGGATATCATCGCGGGCTGGTTGTGCTGGCGGATGATGAAGCGGGAAACAAGGATGCAGAGGTATACCGGTTGAGCGGGACGTGGTCGTGGAAGCTGAAAATCTGACCGTTTGAAACGTGAGGGAGCTGACAATATGTTTGATCTCAAAGTAGGTTCAAAGCATTCCGGCTTTAGTCGCGCTGCCGTCAAGATCGGCAATCGTGCGAGCTACCTTGAGGATACGGGTGTAGGTCACTTACATGATTATCTGGCCACGCCCTGCTTCACCGTTAACCAGCACATAGTAGCATTCTCCGGGTTGCAGACTTGATGGTGGCCGGACACTGACTACGTGCGGACGCCCCTGGCGTTCCGGCGCAGGTATCAAATCCATCAGCGTTTTCGAGATTCCGGTGTCAGTGCTTCTGAAAAAGAGTTTGGTGCCGGTGTTGGTAATCAGGATGTTAATAGAGTGAAAACCCTTCTGATCGGGAAAGGCGTAGCGCAATGACGACAGAGACTGTGTAGCCAGTGCACAGCAGACCTTATAGGCTCTGCAACGGTCAAGAAACGATTGCTCGCCACTTTGCTCGTCGTGAGTAATAAAACGCTGAAATTCGTCACAGATGTAGAAAAACGGCCTGCTTGCCGGGTTGTTGAGCCGCTTTGAATTCAACAGCCGCCTGAAAAAACCGGATTTCAAGGTTTTACCGACGCACGATGTTATTCTGGAGTCTATACCTGGTTCGTAGACAACTATCTGCCCACTTTCAATTACATTTTGAACTGACAGCAACTGCTCAGGGGGCTCAAACGGATTGACGGATATTCTTGAACAAAACTCTGAATCTTTAAAGTCAACAATCATAGAGTTAAATACGGCAATAAAAGACGTATATGTCTTGTCACACATAACGGCCCACTGCCTGAAATATGATTCCTGCCTATTAAATACTTTCATACCGCCAACGTGATACCCTTCCACAAAAGCAACAAAAAAACCCCAAAAATCGTTGAATGCTTCAGAGTTGGAATCTATGTTCAAGTGATGACTGCCGATAAACTTCGCACCAAAATACGTGCTGTCAGAAACGAGTCGTAATATATGGTGGATGTAATTTTCGCGCTGATACCCATGATCGTGGTTTACCGTTTCAGTATCCAGCGCCAAAAGGTTGTCAATAGTTTCTGCATTAAGTTTGCGAGTTCTGAATTCATTTAAAAACACGGATAAAGGATCAGCCTCCTCCGATGCTTCAGGAGTATCTCCACACACTGATTCAGCCTCGTGTGACGCTTCTGGAGTATCTCCACATACTGGTTCAGCCTCGTTTGATTGATAATAATAATTCCTTGATTTTGATTCAGTTTCAATCGAACTATTCAGAAGTCCATGGAACTGCCGCCAAAAAGTTTGCAGGCCATGTATGCCGCATTTGCGATAAAGCGTAAGATCAATATCTATGATTGCATTAAGCCACTGACGAGAACCTTGAATCCAGAATTTATCTCCGCCATCATTTTTGATCTGGGACTGATAACTTTCCGAAAGGAGCAGAATCTCATCAGCAATAGCGCCCGCATCCAGATTATGTATATCAATATTTTCAAACAGCCAGAGCACCGGCCCCTTACAATTGCTTTGCAATCTTATGAGTCTCTTCTCGGCATCCATTCCGTCCATGCCTGATATGGTTTCCCATAATTCACTTTTGGGGTCTATTGCCAGTCCGGCGGCAGGTTGCGAAGCATTCAGTTTTGAATCACGGGAAAAGGCCAGTCTGCATATGGGAAGTACAGCGGATACTGTCTTGCCGGAACCGGTTTCGCCCAGGAACATGAAATGCCGGTAGACCTGTGATTCTGTCATATCGTCATTCATGATGTCCTTCCATTCAGGTATCATCATTGTATTAACACTCATATTCCACTCCTATCCGGTCAATTAATCCTTCTGAAATCGCGATTTCAGGTCGTATGCTGGAATCTTCTTCAAATAATGCCTGGTAATATTCGAATCGAGCAAACAGCCATGTCAGTATAAGTCCTTCCTTCGCTTCGGCATCCAGAGCTTTTAGATGCTTGTCAAGGCCCTCTATGCTTTTGACATCTTCCAGCCCTTTGCCCCTATCCCGCAAGCGCTCACACAGCTGGCGATAGAGATCATTTCTGTAAACGTCACTGGAAGCGTTTTTGGGCAACGCCTTTAATAATCTATTTAATTTGTTGTCTTTCAAGAGCATGAACATGTTCATGTCCTTATTTGCAACAATCGAATCTTCAATATACGGTAATCTGCAAATCAGTCCCTCAATGGCATCGAAATACTTCTGTTCAACTGCACTATAGAGATGTCGAAGCAGTTCCATCATCATCTCGGCATCAGTCTGAGTCAGGGCTGTCTTAAGATTCCCGAGCCGGTTTGAAGTCAGGGGTTGTTGGCCATCACCGTAGATTCTCACATTATGGTAGAGCAGTGATGATCTTGGCATGGCCATCCGGCAACCAAGATCACCCATGCTGAGCATGAATGCTCCGGCGCTGGAACATTGTGTCAACGCCATGGTTTCTATCTTGATTCCTTTTTTTCTCCACATATGGAGTTTATCCAGATAGTAGTGAAGCGATCGCACCTCTCCACCGGGTGAGTCAATTTCCAACGTGATGCGCTTATACTTGTAATATTCTACCAACAGCTTTATTTCGTCACATAAGGCTATTATTCCCAATGGCTCTACAGCTCCCATGTATCTTATGATGCCGCGCTGTGCTTCCCAGAATACCGTATGTTTCACCGGTTGATAATTCACTACGGTTTCCATGATCTCTCCCCCATGAATATCAGGTTGGTGGTAAAATCCGACTCGATCACCCTTCATGCCGGGTTTCCTTCACCGGGGTCCGGTTTTACCTTTCTTGGCCTTCCTCCCAGTTTTCCATTAGCGCGGCGCGCTTCGATGGATGCTGGCGTTACTTTCTTTTTATTTCTACCAAGCATGGCTGCGGGGTTTATCGGTTCGCCACAATGAGGGCATTTATGGAACCGGCCATCAGGCTGCCATTCAGCCACAGGCTTTGCGGGTGTATAGTTTGCGAAACATGACTTGCATGGTTCTTCGGTTTCAGAAATTGCAGCATAAGCACAGGTTAAACAATGTTTCTTTACCGGCTTGATAGTGATCTTAAGTTCGCTCATACGTTATTTCCTCCTTCTGTTTTTTGAAACGTTAAGCCTACTTATAAACCTGAACGGTCAGGTTGTCAACAAAAAAACTAAGCGTCTAGGTTATTTTCCGGGTTGATATAATTTTGTGGAGAAATTTCGGCGGGGCAGAGAATTGCTGCTGATTCAGAGAAGGTGGAGTTTTTGGAAGGAAAATCGCAATAAAACAGGCTAACTTACTAAAAAATAGTCAAGTTTACGAAGGGCATTTTGTGATTGACCGCAATCGCTTCTATCATGGCGGGCAGTTGCTTTTGTCAAAACGAGATGAGCCGGTGGATGTGGATCTTTCATACTCACTGACGGTGTTGATTGTACGCTTTCGGGCGCACAAAACCTGACGCCTTGGTGCTGGGTGCGAACAATACGGGGGCGTATCCCGTTTTGTGATGCGTCTTTCTGCCTGCGGGCGTAATACGGCGCAAGCAAGAGACGTGAACGGGTGATCCTTTCGGGCGCGGCTCTTGTCCAGTGGCGTGTTGCGCTTGCCTCTGTCCTGCAAGGTGTAGCTTCATGACACTTTGCGGGGCGTCGTAGGTTTGGTGAACATGACGACGCTGGAATGAAACGAAGGGCATCCAGGCGGGGCGCGGCTGTGTATTCCCATAGTTTTTCTACGTACGCATACAGAAGTTATCTGCAAAGAGTTGTCTACGCAAAATGCGGCAGCACTTGTAGAACTCTACAGCAATAGAGCTGTGGTCCATATCGCAATCAAAGGTAAGGGTACATCGGACTAATATTTTTTCGCAAATGAACGCAGTTCATCTGCAATTTCTTTCCGCATTTTTTTAACATCGATCCACCCGTAACTGTGCCCCGTTCGATTTACATATCAACCCAAAGCATGTTTAATCTGAAGGTACTTCAGTCTAAAGAGACGACTAAAATGGTTTTCGCGCCATCGCGCTATCCCTGGGGAGTGGAACACCTCATTTTAAGGGTGTTCCTTCTGCGTTTTGAGGGTGTTCAGTAATTGTAGCTTTAATTCAGCAGGATACAAGGCAAAGAACACCGGAACACATGGAACACCTGAAAAAGCATACACTTGTACTTTTTATGCAGCCTTTGCCACAAACGGCAACACCTTTGCGCCCTTCTTTAGGCCGTCCAGATAGTCAGACCAATGTTGCATCATCTGTCGGCGCTTCGCTATAAACTGCGTTCGGTTGTATGCCCTTCCCAGCCGATCCGGTACGGCATGGGCAAGCTGTGCCTCGATAGCATCCGGCGGAAAGTTCAAGACTTCATGCAGCAACGTCCGCGCCATTGCCCTGAATCCGTGGGCGGTGATTTCATCCTTATCAAAACCCAGCCGCCGCAGGGATGCGTTGACGGTATTTTCACTCATGCAGCGCAACGGCGAGCGGTGGCAGGGAAATACATACTTTCCGGTGCCGGTAAGGTTGCGCAACTCGGTCAGGATGTCAACGGACTGGGTGGAGAGTGGCACAAGGTGCGGGTTTTTCATCTTCATTTTGTGGCCTGGGATATTCCATTCAGCAGCATCAAGGTCAAGCTCGCCCCATTCCATACTGCGCAACTCGCCAGGGCGGACAAACAACATCGGCGATAATTGCAACGCGCACCTGGTGACATACGATCCAGAAAAGCCGTCAATCGCCTTTACCAGCTCGGCCACCTTCTTTGGTTCGGTCGGCGCTGCCATGTGCTTTGGTTTGACTGTCGGTAAAACTTCCCTCATATCAGCAGACGGGTTATGCTTTATCAGACCTTTGTTGTGGGCGTACCGGAATACACCATGAAAAGCTATTTTCAGACGGTTGGCGGTTTCCAGGGTGCGGACGGCGACACGCTGCAAAAGCTCTATGATCTCCGGTCGTTCTATCTCGACAATAGGCTTGCTGCCGATGTAGGGGAATATATCCAACTCCATCCGACGCAACAGGCGTTGGGCGTGGTTATCAGACCATTCCGGCAACTTGTGTTCATGCCATTCCCGTGCTATCTTCTCGAAAGTGTTAGCGTCAAGCTCCTTCTGTGCCTGCTCTTGAACTTTCTGTGCCTTTTTTACTGCGCCAGGATCGACACCGTTTGCCATCAGTTGACGCGCGTCGTCTCGGCGTTTTCGTGCATCGGAAAGGGTAATTTCAGGATAGGTGCCAAAAGCCATTCCCGTCTGCTTACCGTCGATCCGGTATTGGTAGCGCCAGAGCTTGCCGCCTGATGGAGTAACCAGCAGATGCAGACCATAACCGTCTGATAGCTTGTACTCATTTTCTTTCGGTTTGGCTTTTTCTACTTCAATGGCCGAAAGTGGCATGATCCGTTTAGGCATGGGCTTTTCTCCTTTTGATGGTATCCAGTTTTGTGCTTTTCGGTGCGTGCAACCAAAAATACCACCAAAACAAGCGGATTCCACTATAACAAGGTAGACCATGACGGACAAGAGAAAAGAAAAAACCCTTGATTTCTCAAGGGTTTTAGGTTGTTTCGGACTTCTTTGGATTTGTTGATGGTGCCGAAGACTGGACTCGAACCAGCACACCCTTGCGAGCACAAGAACCTGAATCTTGCGTGTCTACCAATTCCACCACTTCGGCAGTGGGGAGTCTATCTACCATATTGCAGGTTACAGCGCAAGTAAAAATTGTCAGCATGTATACTATTTTGAAAACTTCCGAGGTGTTCTGTACAGTTCCACACTGGAGACTTTGACACGATGAAGATCGCTATCATTACTGCCTTACCTGAAGAAACCGGGGCATTGCTGAAACGGCTCGGTTTTTCGGAGAAAGTGGTCTGCGGCAACCTGAAAGCCTACATCTCTGTTTGCAGCGGTCATGAAATCTTCCTGTGCGAAGCCGGCATGGGTTTCGACAACGCCGCCAGGGCAGCCGAGGCTGTTATTCGTGAAGCCCGTCCGGACATGCTGATCTCAAGTGGTTTCTGCGGGGGGATTACGACAGATCTCATGGTTGGAGATGTGGTGGTGGCCAAGTCAGTGCTTATTGTTTCCGGGGCGCTGATTGAAGCTGTATCTGTTGAGATCCCGGACTCGTGCAGCAATTTTGTTGTCCGGCAGGCCGCTGGTGGAATGAGGGTGTTTGGCGGGGTGTTTGCCAGCACGCCATCGCTTATATCAAAGGTGCAGATTGCAGACCTGCTGCCACAGGGTTCCCGGTATCAGGTGGTGGAGATGGAGAGCGGCGCCATTGCTATTGTTGCTGTTGAGAACGGAATCTCTTTTGTCGGAATCCGGGCTGTCAGCGACCCCTTCAAGGAAGAGATCGGTTTTTCCCTGGATGAATTCTGCGACGATCACCTGCGCATCCGCATTCCGCGGGTACTGCTCACCATAGCTCGTAAACCGCGGATCATACCGCAGCTTTTCCGCCTGGCGCGCAACAGCCGGATCGCGGGTGCGAACCTGGCCCTCGCCGTCGAGCGATTTCTAGCGAGTATCTGACGTTTTTCCCGCAGCAGACCAGGGATAGTCCCTGAGATTTTCCTCCAACTCCTCTGCAGAATAGCGGTTGACCCTCCGGCACGCGAGTATGACGACCAACAGCAGCGGCAAGGAATAGACCAGGATACCCGACAGAGCCATGAACGGCTCACCGATCCAGAAGGTCACCCCCCAGTTAAATATCAGCACAGACAGATACAGCACCGGCCCAAGCAGGGATTGGAAAGGTGCCATCCCGGCGCCGTGCGGTTTAGTGTCACACGTGCGGGCGTCGATTAACTGGAGGCACCACACCAGAAGCAGGCTGGTCAGTAGCCAGCCGCCATAGTTGGAGAGCGGCACACCGAAATGGATCCCCTGCTCGCGGTAACCGTAGATCTGCCCCAGAAACCAGCGCCTTCCCTGCAATGCCACCGGATCAATGACAATGTCGAGAAAGGTCTGGAGAAAAGCGGCAAGGATAAGGGCAGAGGTTGAGCGCCTGATGCCGCGGGTTTCCAAGGTTACCAGATTCCAGCGCCAGGCCTTGAGCGGTGAGAGGATGAACAGGGCCGTGCTGTAGCTGCAATAGGTCAGAAATATATACGAAAGCGAGTCAAAAAAAGGCACCCCGGCCACCCAGAGCTCCCTGCTGCTGGTTGTGTCGATGTAGTAGTACCAGCCGTAGGGAAAACCGGTGTTGATCGAGAGCCATTCTGAAGAGAAGGCAATCAGGTAGCCTATACCGGTAAAGGTCAGTGTTGACCGCCACCCCACGTGCGGCACCCCGGCCACCAGGAATGCTGCGAAAAAAGCGAACACGTAGGGGCGCATGGTAAAGGTGCCGATGGCTATCTCAAGGATATGCTCCATATTTCAGATCCTGTTCCTGGCGCCGACCGGCCGGTAAAATTGTGCAGCGTTATGGAAAAATACCGCCCGCGCGGCCTCGTCGCCCAGTGCCTCAGCGACCAGCAGAAAATCCGAGTCCAAATATGGTCGCGGTGCACGAGTCGAGGGGAGATCGGTGCCGAACATCAGGGCGACA
Source organism: uncultured Desulfuromonadales bacterium (assembly GCA_903868145.1). Taxonomy (GTDB): domain Bacteria; phylum Desulfobacterota; class Desulfuromonadia; order Geobacterales; family Pseudopelobacteraceae; genus CAIPTY01. The sequence continues at coordinate 12,792 of CAIPTY010000086.1, forward strand.
GGGTTTGCAGCGTACACCTCACGCAGCGCGGTGGGTACATCGAAATCCACCCTGCCGAAACCGGTTGCCTTGACCCGTACCCCTCGTTCGACCAGTTTCAACAAAACTCCGAAACCCTCCTTCGACAGACCCAGGTGGTCGATGCTGACCGCCGGCAGAGCGGCAAGCGTATGGCACAGTCCCTCCAGTTCCCGTGAATCCACATACAGCTCCACATGCCAGCCGGCAAGTTCATTCACCCGCCGCGCCACGGCATCCAGATGACGCACATCTTCGGAACCGCCCCGTTTGAGGTTGAATCGTACCGCCCGCACTCCGGCCCTGTGCAGTGCCATAATTTCATCGTCGGAGACCGTCGCCGGAAGCTGGGTAACCCCGACAAAGCCGGAACCGAGGGCTTTCAGGGCATCCAGAAGATAGCTCTGGTCAAAGCCCTGGAACGAACCGGAAACAATGGCTCCGCCACGCAGGTCATACCTGGAAACGCGCTTCAGATAGTCGTCACAGGTCAGATCATCAGGCAGATACCCATTGTTGGGGGTCAGTGGAAAGCGGTGGTCGATGATATGAAAATGACTGTCGAAAAGAGGAAAAGAGTCGAGCGGTAGGTTGAGGCTGCGTAGATACTCATCGATGACCGGCCAATCTGCCTCTGCCCAGTCGAGGCCATGCAACTCTTCCGGTTGCAACCAGGCGATTGCGGCATGTTCGTGGAGGGTTATAGCTCCTGATTCGATGGTGCAGAGAAATGGATAGAGCGTGACCGTGAAGGTGCTGTATGCGTGGGTCTGCTGCGTTAAGGGTCGGCCGACAATGATGCTGACACCCATTTCCTCAGCCAGTTCACGCTTCAGACACGCCTCCGCCGATTCATCCGGTTCCCGTTTGCCACCGGGAAATTCCCATTTCAGTGGCAGATTCATGGCGGCGCTTCGCCGGGCGGCAAGCACGCGGCCTTCGCGTTCGATCAGGCCACAGGCAACGTGGATATGTTTTCGGGATACGGTTCGGTTCAAGGTTTCACTCTGCTCTATGTGTGTGGTGGTTCAGCATTATACCTATCGTCGTGATGTTGGCAATCGTATTGTGTTTTGGGCCGCTTCCCGCTATGGTGTACAAAACTTTCCCACGGAGGAACTGCATGGTTTCATTTGAAGAAGCCCGCTCGATCATTTTCGACAACATACAGCCGGTGGGCACCGAACGCATTCATCTCCTGGAGGCGGCAGGCCGTGTCCTGGCTGAGGATGTGGCTGCGCCCTGGGATCTTCCGTTGTGGGATAATTCAGCCATGGATGGGTATGCAGTAAGGTCGGAAGACTGCCAGACCACCCCCTGCAAACTGCGGGTGAACGGTTTTCTGCCGGCCGGGGCACAGGCTGACCGGATTACCGTGGAGACAGGCAGCGCCGTACGGATTATGACGGGGGCTCCAACACCGTCCGGCTGCGATGCGGTTGTCCCGGTGGAAGAAACCGACGACGGTAAAGAGGAAGTTACCCTTATGGAGCAGGTCAACAAGGGGCAGCATGTCCGTTTTCGCGCAGAAGATGTGGCTGCGGGCGCAGTATTCGTCCGCAACGGAACAATCATCCGACCGCCGGAGATCAACATGCTGGCAGGATTCGGACTGGCTCTGGTGCCGGTCTACCGTCGGCCGACGGTCGCGATTCTCTCTACCGGTGACGAACTGGTGGAACTGGGGCGCACACCGGGACCTGGCGAGATCATCAACAGCAACACGCTTTCGCTGGCTGCCGCTGTGCAGGAGACGGGCTGCATTCCGCGTATCATCGGCATCGCCCGGGATAACCGGGAGAGTCATCTGGAGAAGTTTCGCGAAGGACTTAAAGCGGATGTCCTGATTACCTCCGCCGGTGTATCGGCCGGAGATTGTGATCTGGTGCGGGATATTCTTGAGGAGCTGGGAGCGAGGCAGTTGTTCTGGAAGGTGGGGATCAAACCGGGTGGACCGACTGCGTTCGCAATCTACGGAGCATCACCGGTTTTTTCCCTGCCGGGCAATCCTGTTTCAACCATGATCACTTTCGAGGAGTTCGTTCGTCCGGCGCTGTTGAAGATGCAGGGGCGCCAACGGGTGCTGCGGCCATTTTTCAAGGCAGTATTGCGTGAAGGACTGAGGAAAAAACCCGGCAAGGTTCAGATCGTCAGGGTACGGCTGGAAAAGGAGGATGGCCGCTGGTACGCAACCTCATCAGGAAACCAGCAGACCGCAATCCTCAAGACGATGGTGGATGCCCAGGCGATTGCCGTTTTGCCGTCCGGGAGCACCGTCTTCAGCGTCGGCGACGAGGTTGATGTGCATTTTTACGGTAATCATATTGAACTGGAGTGACGAAATGAAAGATTATCTTGGCGCCCATATGTCCATATCCGGCGGCCTGCACCTGGCCATTGAACGGGCAGTTGCCGGTGGCTGCGGCGTACTGCAGATCTTTACCCGTAATTCCAACCAGTGGAAGGGCAAACCGGTCAGCGAGGCCGATGCAGCACTATTTCGAGGAAAATTTGCGGCATCCGGTCTGCATGAGATCATATCCCATGATATTTACCTGATCAATCTGGCGGCTCCGCCGGGTGAGACGCGCGACAAGAGCCTGAATGCCTTTCGCGACGAACTGGAGACCTGTGCCCGTCTCGGCATTGCAAAGGTTGTCATGCATCCCGGATCGTATCTGGCGGATTCCCCTCAGAACGGTCTTTCACGGGTGATTGCAGCTTTTGATCAACTGTTTGAAGAGGTTCCGCAATTCGACGGGAAGGTGTTGATTGAGACAACCGCCGGTCAGGGGAGCAACCTGGGGAGAACCTTCGAGGAGCTGGCAACCATCATCGAGGGCTCGCGCTTTCCCGGAAAATTCGGGGTCTGTTTCGATACCTGCCACACCTTTGCCGCCGGCTACGACACCGCAACGGAAACAGGCTATGCCGACACCATGCGGCAGTTCGACCGAATGATCGGTCTTGATCGGCTGCTCTGTTTCCATCTCAATGATTCCAAGAAGGGTCTCGGGTCACGGGTCGACCGGCATGAGCATATCGGCCAGGGTGCACTGGGGCTGAGTCCGTTCCGCTCTATTCTCAATGACCCGCGTTTTGCCAAAATTCCAAAGATTCTGGAGACCCCCAAGGGCGATAATGAGGAGATGGATGGGGTCAACCTGGCGCTGCTGCGGGGGTTGATCGGAATATAATCCAGTAAAGCAGTCCGTCTGAAACAGACATCAAAACAGGTCCAGGTTACCCAGCGCCTTGAAGGGCTGGTTTCCGAAGTTCTTGCGTTCCTGTCCTTCTACGGCCACTTCCCCGGGTTTTTCCTCCCTGGGCGGTTCACAGGTTTCATCACACACCCGCTCCACCTCCTGCTCTCCGTCCATGCCGTTGCATTTGAAAAAATAGCGGTCATACAGCCGGTGGTGGGCTGTCCAGCGCGAACTGCTGGCCTTCTCCCTGGCAATGTGCGCTTTAATGCCGTTGATCTTGGAATCCATGTCATCCAGATAATTGAGGATGGTCGCCTCCACCGTCTTGGGGCGTTTGGGTGAACCGTATTCGTAGAGTCCGTGGTGCGAGAGCAGCATATGTTTCAGCAGCATTGCCAGCTCACGCGGAAATCCGTCGATCTCGCGTATCTTGTCACTTACCAGCTCAACGCCGATGGTGATATGCCCTAACAGCTTGCCCTCGTCGGTGTAATCGAAAGAGCGCTCATAACTCATCTCCTGTATTTTTCCCACATCGTGCAGCAGGGCTCCCACCACCAGCAAATCTTCATTGATACCTTCATAGAGCGGCACAATGGAGTGTACCAGCTTGACCAAAGACAGTGAATGCTCCAGCAGACCACCCAGATACACGTGGTGCATCGCCTTGGCAGCCGGTGCCATGCAGTAATGACCCATGAATGGTGCGTCCGCCAGAAAAGACTCCATCAACCGCCGCAGGAAGGGATTGGCAAGTCGGGCAATCACATCCGTCAACTCATTACGCATCTCGGGGATAGGGCGAAGGGATTCGGGCAGAAAATCCGCCAGACAGACCTGCTCCTCCGGAATTTTTCCAATCTTAGCCACGACCACCTGCATCTTGTTCATATAGATGGAGGCCTTGCCGTTCACCTGCACAAAATCATCTTTGTCAAACTGCTTGTCCAGAACATCGGTGTTATCCCAGACCTTGGCCTCGATCTCGCCGCTCTTGTCCATGAAGCGGAGGTTCATGTATGGCTTGCCGTTCTTGGCCATGGCCAGAATCTTGTCCTTGACCAGAAAAACTGCATTGACCGAATCCTTGTCCTGTATCTCGGCTACGAACTGTTTTGTCACGTAATGCTCCTTTGGTTTGGTTATGCGGCACGAAGTCGCGCTGCAATCGTATCGGCTATCCTGACGCCGTCCATCGCCGAACTCATGATGCCACCGGCGTATCCGGCGCCTTCGCCGGCCGGATAAAGCCCGCGCATTCCAACCGACTCGAAATGCTCATCCCGGAGCACACGCAGTGGTGCCGACGTGCGTGACTCTATGCCAATCAGGGTGGCTTCGGCACTGACGAACCCTTTCAGGCGGCGGCCAAAATCGCTGATCCCTTCGCGCAGGGTTGCCACGATAAATGACGGCAGGGCCGCATCCAGGCAGGTTTCTGCTATGCCGGGTCGATAGCTGGAAACCGCACGCCCCTTACCGGGCAGACCCATGAACGACAGTATGTTCTGGGCCGGGGCATGGTATGTACCACCGCCCGCCAGAAATGCCTGGTGTTCCCAGTGTCGCTGGAATCTGACTCCGGCCAGAGGATCGGTGCCGCCAAAATCATCAACAGTCACATTGACTACCAGGGCGCTGTTGGCATACTTCGAGTTGCGCTGCTGTCCGCTCATGCCGTTGGTGACCACGCCGCCTTCTTCAGACGAACCGCCGATGACCACGCCGCCGGGGCACATGCAGAAGGAATAGACGCTGCGTCCGCTGCTGGCACTGTTCCACGTCACGGCATAATCCGCTGGCGGTAGGTTCGGGTGTCGCGGGCCGCCGTACTGGATTCGGTCGATCAGTTCCTGGGGATGCTCGACCCTCAGCCCCATGGCAAAGGGTTTGCGTTCCAGCGGCACAGCGCTCTGTGACAGCAGTTCGTAGGTATCACGGGCACTGTGCCCCGTGGCCAGGATCAGGTGATCGCATGGCAGTTCGTCGCTGTCGCTGATGACAACCCCGGAAACTCGATCATTCTGTGTGCGGATATCCGTCAGGCGACTGCCGAAACGAATGTCAAAACCCCTGTCAAGCAGATGCCGTCGCAGTGTGCAGATTACCTGCCGCAGGCGATCGGTGCCGATGTGCGGTTTTGCCAGATAGCACACTTCAGGCGGTGCGCCAAAAAAGGCCAGGCGCTCAAGAATCCAGGGGATTAACGGGTCTTTTGAGCGGCAGGTCAGTTTGCCGTCGGAAAACGTCCCGGCGCCACCCTCTCCGAACTGAACATTGCTCTCGGGATTGAGCATTCCGTTTCTCCAGAACTGCTGGACATCGAGTGCGCGCTGTTCCACCGGCTGTCCGCGCTCGACGATGGTTGCGACCAGTCCGTATTCAGCCAGGCGCAGGGCGGCAAAAAGCCCGGCAGGTCCGCTGCCGACGATGACGATCCGCTGGTGCGAGACAACCGGCATGTACAGGGGGGGCTTAGCTTCCGGTTGCCATTCCAGATCAGGTACTCCTGCGACTCTGGAACACAGGTCCGTTGCATCGGTGAGCATAAACGAGATGGTGAAAATGAGCTTGATGCGGGGTTTGCGCCGTGCGTCAACAGCCTTGCGGACAATATGGAAATCCAGCAGCTCTTCCGCGTTGAGTCCGATCCGCGCGGCAAGCAGAGCTGGCAGGTCATCTTCGGCGAAATTCGGAGAGAGGGTAAGGTTGCGATAGATGAACGGCATGAAATTCAGCCCTACAGGTACATTTTTCGTTCCAGGAGCTGTTCCACAATAATGACGATGTCTACCGGGCGGGTGGATTTGGGGATGTGTACCTTCGCACCCATTTCTGGGGCATCGTGTTCGTGGGGAGCCTCCTGGAACATGGAGGTAAGCAGTACGATAACCGGTGGTTTATCACCGGCCAGACGTCCGATCTCCATACAGGTGCTGACACCGCCCATGCGGGGCATGACCAGATCCGAGACAACGGCGTCAGGCCATTTGTCAAGAAACACCTTGACGCCTTCAACTCCGTCATTTGCGTTAAAAACCGTAAAGCCGTTCTCGGTGAACGCATCTGTCAGCACCTTCAGAAAAAAAGGGTCGTCGTCAATCAGCAGGATGGTGCCGCGTGTGTTGTTCATGCCGGTCTCGCAAAAGAGTAGTTTTTCGGATACTACACCAGCTCACCCACAAAAGAAAAGAAGATTGAGACAGCCGTGCGGTCTGCTCAGTGACAGACGGGAAAATCCAGTCGGAATACGGTTCCCTGACAGGAGGTCTTTTCCACCACAACGTTGCCATCGTAGATACGGGCAATCCGCTGCACCACCGGCAGTCCCATGCCCGTCCCGCGCGTCTTCGTGCTGAAAAAGGGGTCAAAGATACTGGGCAGCACATTCTCGGGAATCCCGCCACCGCTGTCTGACATCCGAACGACCACCCGCTCGTTCTCCCGGTAAACTCCGATATTGATAAGACCGCCCGCAGGCATTTCGTCCAGTGCGTTGAGTAACAGATTGGTAAAAATCTGTTCCAGTTCGGCGGGGTCGGCTTTTATTCGAACGGGCACATCACAGTAGGAGCGCTGTATCAGAATCCTGCCGGTCTCGATCTGCGGCGAGAAAACCTCAAGGGCATTATCAATAACCTCATCCATGTGAACATCGTCTGAAATTGTCCGTGTTCTGCGGGAGGCATCCAGCAGCTTACGAATAATGACATCGATCCTGTCGATTTCTTTTAGGATTTTACCCTGATACTCCAGCTGCTCAGAGTCAGCGGTGTTTTGCCGCATCAGTTGGACAAAAAGCGCGATTGAATTGAGCGGGTTGCGGATTTCATGTGCCATTCCGGCAGAGAGGTATCCGAGAGCCGCCAGTTTTTCGGACTGACTGATCTCGGTGTGAGCCTTCTGCAGCGCATCGCTCTTCTCGCGAACCCGCTGCTGCAGTTCCTGGTTCCATGCATCGATCTGCTCCAGCAGCCGAATCTGCTCCTCCTGAAGCGCGAGGTTCTGGAGTTCTATTTCGCGGATGCGCAGCACCTTGTCGAGGCGATCAACCAGGTCACGGTTATTGAATGGTTTGAGGAGATACTCGGAGGCGCCTGCTTTCATCAGTTCAACCGCGATCTCCTCGTTGCCTTTCCCGGTAAACATGACTACGTAGGTGCGGGGGAAGCGCGTGCGGATTTCGCGCAGAGCCGACAGGCCATCCACCTCCGGCATCATGTAGTCAAGCAGCACCAGTTCGGGCTGCCTGGCATCAATGATCTCTATGCCCTGTCGCGCCTTGAGCGCAGTGAATACCTGATACCCACGGCGTGAAAGGATCACGGACGCCAGTTCGAGGATATGGATGTCATCATCGATGATGACGATGGTCGCCTTGAAGCTCTGCTGCGGGGTTTCGGTCATTGAGTAAGTCCGGTGCAGGGGTGCTAGCCTTGACCCGGCATGCGGATGGTGAGCACGGGACAGGATGCACCGCGGACGACACGCTCGGCTGTGCTGCCGAAGATCAGATGGTCGAGCCCCGTTCGGCCATGTGTGCCGAGGACAATCAGCGAGGCTGCGGTTTCCTCTGCTTTCCGGATGATTTCCTCGCAGGGGACACCGCTGACAATAGCGGTCTGATAGGGGGTAAAATCAGCCATTCTGGTCTGGCAGAATGTCTCCATCATTTTTTCAGCGCCATCCGCAATTTCCTTCTCCAGTTGTTCAAAGGAGATGTGAGGCACGTAGAAACCTCTCAGGTCTACCGGCTCGTTGATGACATGCATGATGGTCAATTCTGCCTGAAACTGCCTGGCCAGCATCAGTGCATAGTCGAATGCATGTTCGGAGTTTTCTGAAAAGTCGATGGCTATCAGAATCTTATCGAACGTCTTCATGATGTGCCCCCTCTGCCTGCTCATTTTTGTTGAAAATCCTGCTTATGATCTTGTTAAGCTCTTCCATCTTGACCGGTTTGTTGATGTATTCAAAGGCTCCCAGGCTCATGGCTTCCACATATGACTCCACCTCGCCATATGCCGTGATCATGATCACATTGCTGGCGGGATGGCTGCGATTCAGCTCGCGCAGGAAAACCAGGCCGTTCATTTCGGGCATATTGATATCGGTTATGATCAACTCAACTTCCCTGCCGCGAAGATAGTTAAGCGCTTCGAAGCCGTTGCCCACAGACGCCACATCATACCCGTCACGCCTTAGTATCATGGAGAGAGCGATGCGCGCGTTTTCCTCATCGTCAACAACCAGTATGCGTTTCATCCGTTCCGCCACGACATGCTCCTGCACAGAGACTCTGGAACCGTACAGTGAAGTCTAACACGGGGCACGAGACTGTCAAGGCATCGGAGTTATTTTATTGAGCGGGAGCGGTGACGAAATTTTCGGATGGGCTTACTGCCTGATTCCATCGGCATCCAGAACGATAACAAGCGGTTTGCCGACCTGCCCAAACGGCTTGAGCTGCTTGCCGTTCAACTCGGCCTCAACGCCGCCGGCGTTGGACAACTCAAGGGTGATGTTTTTATCTGCTTTCCACTCGATACTGTCACCGACAACAAGTTCATACCCCTGGGAGGGCGATCCGTCGATCGTAACCGTCAAGGTACCGCTCTGGATCACCCTCATGCGCACGATGAACCCTTTGGGATTCTCGGTTGGGTTCTTGGCTGTACTACCCGGAACAGGAGGAACCGGATCGGTGCGTCGTTCAGCGACCGCCTCAACAGGTTTTTTGGCTGCAGGGGGTTGAGTGGCCGATGAGCGGGGCTTCTGCACTGCGCGTGCCGCTGTGGGCGGGACCGCCACGGCTTGCCTGACGGCAGGAGGTCGAGGTGAAGGGGGGCGGTTGACAATGGCGGAAGCGATCAGAATAAGTACCAGAAAAAAAATGGGTAATGCCAGTTTCTGGAGGGGGAATTTCTTGCGGGGTGAGGGTGTTTTACCGACCGTACCTGACGGACGCTCGTCGCGTGTCCGGTCAATTCCGTAGAGTTTTTCGTACAACCGGATCATATCATCGGGGCTGAGACCGAGATAAGTGGCATAGATACGCAGAAAGCCCTTGAGATACGCCTGACTGGCAAACACCTTGAGCTGTTCATCTTCAAGGGCGGCCAGATAGTTCTCGCCAATTTTAGTAGCCGCCGCAGCCTCTTCGAGCGTGATGTCATGATACTCGCGGCAACGCTTGAGTATTACCCCCGGAGAGGTGGCAGACGGATCGGTGTATGTATCGATATCGGACACGTGGCCTCGATTATTTCAGAAGATCCAGATACTCCAGGGATGATCGACCCATATCCGTATCAGGGATGAGACGGATGACCTCTTTGAACGCTGAACGGGCTGCGGGATGTTTTTCCATTTTAAGGTAGGCCAGTCCGAGGTAGTAGTGGGCCGCTCCGTAATCGTGATAAATTTCTATGGCCTTGTTGAACTCTGCAACAGCCTTGTCGGTATTGTCCATGGCAAACCAGACCCGTCCGATGGAAAGACGGATCACCGGATTGCGGGGGTTGCCGGTGGCAACCGAGCGCAGTTCTTCAAGTGCTTTGGGGTAGTCCCCCTTGCCAAGGTAGGCAAGACCCAGATTAATGGTTGCATTCTCATTGTTTGCGTAAAAAATATCGTCCTTGACTATCTTGAACTGCTGGATGGCGCTGTCCCATCGTTTGAGATCAAGGTATGCCACGCCCAGGTCGTTGCGGGCGATGGAATAGTTGGGTTTGATCGTGATGGCTTTTACCAGTCGCGGTTCGGCAAGATCGGGTCTTCGCTTGCCGACATACGCCTGACCCAGGCTGTAGAGGACATCGGGGTTATCGGGATCGAGCTTTTCGGCTTCGGTCAACTCAACCAGCGCGGCGGTGAAATTACGATCTCCCAGGAAAGAAAGACCCATCTGGTAGTGGTACGCCGCAGGGTTATGGTTACCTGTGTGGCTTACGCAACCTGAAATCAGCAGCAGCAGAAAACCGGCGATGACTCGACTCATGCACTTCATAGAAAGTGTTCCTGATATCCCGATCGGGGGAAAATCTCTGGAGACGGATGGTACTACCTATCAAATTTACCGGACACTGTCAATAAAACAGCGAGTTAGAGCTGGACGATGTCACGGAAACTGGTCAGGGACTTGAAGCTTTTATAGCGAGCCTCAATCTCACTGTACGCAAGAAGTTTCATGCGATCAAGGCTGAAATCCTCCACATTGAATGATGCCATCACGGATCCGAACACAATCGCCTGGCGGATACCTTCCTCCGTGAGATCCCCCGTATCTGCAAGGTACCCCATAAATCCACCTGCAAAGGTATCACCGGCACCGGTGGGGTCAAAAACCTGTTCCAGCGGATAGGCGGGAGCCGCAAATGCAGTGTCGGCGGTGAACATGAGCACGCCGTACTCTCCGCGTTTGACCACCAGTCGTTTGCAACCCAGGGCAATAATCTGCCGGGCAGCCTTGACCAGATTGGCCTCTCCGGTAAACTGACGCGCCTCCCCTTCGTTGATAACCACGATGTCTACCTGCTGCAGCACCTTGCGCAGGGCTTCCGGCTTGGATGAAATCCAGAAGTTCATGGTGTCGCAGGCAACCAGTTTCGGCTTGCGAACCTGGGAAAGCACCTCCAACTGCAGATCGGGGTCTATGTTGGCAAGGAAAAGGTACTCGGCATCGCGGTACGACTCGGGCAGGTCGGGCCTGAACTGCATCAGCACGTTAAGCTGGGTGTCCAGTGTCTGGGCTTCGTTCAGGTCATAACCGTATTTGCCGCTCCAGTGAAAGGTCTTGCCCGGGATGCGCTGCAGGCCATCGATGTTGATATCCCGCGACCGCAGGAAATCCACGTGCTCCTGCGGGAAGTCCTCACCCACCACTGCCACAAGTGACACATCGGTAAAAAAACTGGCGGACGTGGAAAAATAGGTGGCCGAGCCGCCCAGGACATTCTCTCCCCTGCCGAACGGTGTCTCAACCGTATCAAAAGCAACTGTTCCAACGACGACGATGCCCATTTCCGCTGACTCCTCGAATGCTAAAGATATTTTCCGATTATGACGTCAAGCTTCTTCCTGGTGTTTTCCGGCATGACGCTTCTGTCGGTGATGACGGCGTACTGCATGGCGTTGCCGCAGGGGCAGTTCCGCCCGCCCTGTATGTCGGCAACAGCGTGACGAATGATGCTCTTGGCCATGGCAACATTCTGGTGGATTATCTTGATGATGGCTTCGACGGTTACGTCGTCGTGGTGTTCGTGCCAGCAGTCATAGTCGGTGGAAAGGGCAATGATTCCGTAGCAGATCTCCGCCTCGCGGGCCAGTTTTGCCTCGGTCAGGTTGGTCATGCCGATCACTGATGCCCCCAGTCCCAGATAGGAGAATGATTCGGCTCTGGTGGAGAAGGCCGGCCCCTCCATACAGATGTAGGTGCCGCCCGCGTGAACGGTGGCACCGGCTTTCCGCGCCGCAGCGTACAGGGTGTCCGACAGCGGGTGACAGACAGGATCGGCGAAACCGGCATGCGCCACGATGCCATCACCGAAGAAGGTATCCTTGCGAATCCCCTTGGTGCGGTCATAGAACTGGTCGGGAATCACGATGTGCCCGGGTTCAATGGCGTCTTTCAGGCTCCCGACGGCTGATACGGATATGATTCGTTCGACGCCCAGTTTTTTCATGCCGTAGATGTTGGCGCGGTAATTGACTTCGGAGGGTAGAAAGCGGTGCCCCCTGCCGTGGCGGGGAAGAAATACCATCCTCACGCCGTTCAGCACGCCGGTAATATACTCATCGGACGGGTTGCCGAAGGGCGTTTCCAGACGGACAGCACGAACATCCTCCAGTCCCTCCATCTCGTACAGCCCGCTGCCGCCGATCACGCCAATGGCGGTATTGTCTGACATGTGCACACCTCTCCGCAGACAGTTATTTGAGGCAAAATCAGGCGCAACTCTAAGTGTTTTATCCACAAAATTCAATAGATATTTTCCTCATGGATGTCCGCAGGCGGGACTGCCGGGCGGGGCTGAGATCTTCTTGCTGCAGGGAGCAGCATGGTTGCCGCAAGCTATCTTTTCTTGACAAAACAGGTACCTGCCTATAGATTTAACGACTCTGAAATAATTGCTTCAGCAAGACAGCTCAATAAATAAATATTCGAGAGGAGTATCACGCACCATGGCTGAAAAATTCATCTTCACATCCGAGTCCGTCTCCGAGGGACATCCCGACAAGGTTGCCGACCAGGTTTCCGACTCTATTCTTGACGCCATTCTGACACAGGACCCCCGGGCTCGTGTCGCCTGTGAGACCCTGGTAACCACCGGCATGGTGGTCATCGCCGGTGAGATCACTACCGACGCAATAATCAACTACTCGGAGATTGCCCGCAAGACCATCAGGGAAATCGGCTACACCGATTCGGAAATGGGTTTCGATGCCGATACCTGTGCCGTGCTGGTTTCGATCGATCGCCAGTCTCCCGACATTGCCCAGGGAGTATCCGAGGGCGAGGGCCTTCACAAGGAGCAGGGCGCCGGTGATCAGGGACTGATGTTTGGCTATGCCTGCAACGAGACCCCGGAGCTGATGCCGATGCCGATCCAGTTGGCTCACCAGTTGGTCGCCAAACTTTCCGAGGTTCGCAAATCCGGCGAGCTGCACTTCCTGCGCCCCGACTCAAAATCCCAGGTTTCCGTCGAATATGTGGACGGCAAGCCGTCCCGTATCGATACGGTGGTTATCTCGACGCAGCATACCCCGGATGTTACCCACGCCGAGATTGAAAAGCATGTCATTGAAAAGGTTGTCAAAGAGGTTATCCCCGCGGCTCTTCTTGACGAGAACACCCGCTACTACATCAATCCGACCGGTCGCTTCGTTGTCGGCGGCCCCATGGGGGACTGCGGCCTGACCGGACGAAAGATCATTGTCGATACCTATGGAGGAATGGGTCGCCATGGCGGTGGTGCTTTCTCCGGCAAGGATCCTTCCAAGGTTGACCGCTCGGCTGCCTACATGGGGCGCTACGTTGCAAAGAACCTGGTGGCCGCAGGTCTTGCCGATCGTTGTGAGGTACAGGTGGCCTACGCCATCGGCGTGGCTCAACCGGTGTCGATCAATGTCAACGCATTCGGCACAGGCAAGGTTTCCGAAGACCGTCTGGCCGAACTGGTGCGCGAGGTGTTTGACATGCGTCCCCGCGCCATCACCGAGCAGCTTGACCTGCTCCGTCCGATCTACCAGAAGACCGCTGCCTACGGCCACTTTGGTCGCGAGCTGCCGGAATTCTCCTGGGAGAAAACGGACAAGGCGTCGATTCTCAAAGAAAAAGCGGGAATATAGACATGGCCAAAACATACAAAATAGCGGTCCTGCCGGGCGACGGCATCGGGCCGGAGGTGATGGCCGAAGCGCTGCGCGTGCTTGGTGCCGTTGAAACAAAGTTCAGCGTACAGTTCGAGCGTACCCACGCCAATGTGGGTGGTGCAGGGATAGATAATGAGGGCAAGGCTCTCCCCCAGACAACCATCGATATCTGCAAGGCCAGCGATGCGATCCTGTTCGGCTCGGTCGGCGGCCCCAAGTGGGAGACGCTACCGCCTGACGAGCAGCCCGAGCGCGGGGCTCTGCTCCCGCTGCGCAAAATATTCGGCCTCTACGCCAACCTGCGCCCGGCCATCATCTTCCCCTCGCTGACCGGCGCGTCATCGCTCAAGGAAGAGGTCATCGGAGGCGGTTTCAACATTCTGGTGATCCGCGAACTGACCGGGGGCATCTACTTCTCCCAGCCGAAAGGGATTGAAGGTACGGGGCGTGAACGAGTCGGGGTGGATACCATGCGCTACAGCGTTCCGGAGATCGAGCGCATCACCCATGTCGCGTTTCAGGCGGCCCGCAAGCGGGACAAAAAGGTCTGCTCCATCGATAAGGCCAACGTGCTTTCCACCTCAGTCCTGTGGCGCGAAGTCGTTACCGGTATCGCCAGGGAATACCCCGATGTGGAACTCTCACATATGTACGTGGACAACGCTGCAATGCAGCTGGTCAAATGGCCCAAGCAGTTTGACGTCATCCTCTGCGAGAACATGTTCGGTGACATCCTCTCCGATGAGGCGGCCATGCTGACGGGCTCACTCGGTATGCTTCCATCCGCCTCGCTGGCGGAAGGAACATTCGGTATGTACGAACCCTCTGGTGGTTCAGCTCCGGATATTGCCGGCCAGGGCATCGCCAATCCGATTGCCCAGATCCTCTCCATGGGCATGATGCTCAAGTTCTCCTTCGGCATGCCGGATGCGGCTACATCCATCGACAATGCCGTGGCGAAGGTGCTGGATCAGGGGTATCGGACTCGGGACATCTATCAGGGCGCGTCGGATGAAAAGCTGGTCAATACGAGGGAAATAGGCGATGCAATTATAGCAGCGCTGTAATTTTTCACTACACTCAATAGAAGAAGAGGAACTGTAGCTATGAAAGTCGGAATCGTCGGTTGGCGTGGTATGGTAGGTTCAGTGCTCCTTCAGCGCATGCTGGAGGAGGGTGACTTCGGCATCGGCATCGAGCCGGTATTCTTCTCGACTTCTCAGGCCGGACAACCGGCACCGATGAACGCCGGTACGCTGAAGAGCGCTGATGACATCAACGAGTTGAAAAAACTCGACATTATCATCACCTGTCAGGGGGGAGACTACACCAAAGCTGCTCATCCCGAACTGCGCAGACAGGGTTGGAACGGCTACTGGATCGATGCCGCCTCTACGTTGCGCATGGAGGACAACGCCGTCATTATTCTCGATTCGGTAAACCGCAACGTGATAGACAAGGCTCTGGCAAACGGCCAAAAGGACTTCATCGGCGGCAACTGTACCGTCAGTCTGATGCTGATGGCCCTGGGCGGACTGTTCCGGGCAGATCTGGTGGAGTGGATTTCATCCATGACCTATCAGGCGGCGAGCGGCGCAGGCGCTCCCAACATGCGGGAACTGTTGGCTCAGAAGGGTGTCCTGCACGCTTCGGTCGCCCATCTGCTCAACGACCCCCAGTCGGCTATTCTCGAGATCGACCGCATGGTAACCGCTACCCTGCGGGGCGACAACATGCCGATCAAGGAGTTCGGTTTTCCTCTGGCCGGCAATGTACTCCCCTGGATTGATCGTGAGGTGGATGATGGACAGAGCCGTGAGGAGTGGAAGGGCTTTGCCGAGACCAACAAGATTCTCGGTACCACCAATCCGATCCCGGTGGACGGCATCTGTGTCCGGGTGGGAGCCATGCGCTGCCATAGCCAGGCCATTACCATCAAGCTCAACAGGGATGTTCCTCTGCACGACATCGAGCAGCTGA
Source organism: uncultured Desulfuromonadales bacterium (assembly GCA_903868145.1). GTDB lineage: Bacteria > Desulfobacterota > Desulfuromonadia > Geobacterales > Pseudopelobacteraceae > CAIPTY01. The sequence goes on from CAIPTY010000086.1 coordinate 28,370, forward strand.
TAGCCAACGATAATCAGTGGGTCAGGCTGATTCCCAATACCAAGGCTGAGACCCTTGCGGGACTCACCCCTGCAGCGGTCTCCGGCACGCTGACCGTGCCGATCGGCCGTGTCCGCAAGATGCGCATGGGGCCGCACTACCTGCAGGCATTCACCTGCGGCGACCAGCTCCTCTGGGGAGCTGCCGAGCCGCTCAGACGGATGCTGCGGATTCTGGCGGAAAAATAAAAGTACAAAAAAACGCCTCGAAGGGGGCGTTTTTTGTTGGTGCAGCAAAAAACATTGATTTTTTCAGTAACGGAGACTACATCTCCATAATCACCGGTAAAATCACCGGTCGCCGCTCGATGGTCTTCTTGAAGAAACGCCGCAGCGCCTGCCGCACAGTCGTATTGACCTCTTCTGCATCACAGCGCATCTCCTCGTTCAATTCGTCCAGCGCCGATGTCACGACACAGCGCGCCGTTTCAAGATACTCCTGGCTCTCATCCTCGAAGACAAAACCGCGCGAAACAATATCCGGGCCGTAGATCAGAGCACCGGTGGAATGGTTCATGCCGATGATTACCACCACCATGCCGTCCTCCGAGAGGTGCTTGCGGTCCCTGAGTACGACATTTCCCACATCCCCGACCCCCTTGCCGTCCACGAAGACCCGCCCGGACTCGACCTGCTCCACAATCGCCGCTGTATCGGAGTAGAACGAAATAACGTCACCGTCGGTGGCAAGGATGCAGCGCTCCGCCGGGATACCGGTCTTTTGGGCCAGCTTGGAGTGCACCATCAGGTGGCGGTATTCGCCGTGAATCGGAATGAAAAAACGTGGGCGCACCAGATTGAGCATCAGCTTGAGCTCTTCCTGGCAGGCATGACCGGAAACGTGCACCTCGGAGGTTTTCTCATGATAAACCTCGGCGCCACGGCGGTAGAGATGGTTGATCAGTTCGGAGATGGTGCGCTCGTTGCCGGGGATCACGCGTGATGAGAGGATCACCGTGTCACCCTGCTCCAGCCTGATCTGCTTATGGTCATCCATGGCGATGCGAATCAGGGATGAGCGTGGCTCGCCCTGACTGCCGGTGGTGATCATACAGACCTGTTCGCGGGGCATGCGCGGCAGTTCTTTCAGATCCATCAGCAGATCGTCCGGGATGTGCAGATAGCCCAGTTCGCGGGCGATACGGACGTTGGCGACCATGGAACGGCCATTGAGAAGGATCTTCCGGCCACAGCGGGCAGCCACATCGGCAACCTGCTGCACGCGGTGGATGCTGCTGGAGAAGGCCGCAACGATGATGCGTCCTTCACAGGTGGGGAATATTTCGGCAAATGCTTCGCCGACGGATTTCTCCGAGAGAGTGTACCCAGGGCGTTCCACGTTGGTGGAATCGGACAGGAGCGCCAGCACACCCTGCTCGCCGTAACGGGCAAGCGAGGCCAGATCGGTCAGCTCGCCGTCCACAGGCGTCTGGTCGATCTTGAAGTCTCCGGTGTGGATCACCACGCCTTCGGGCGTTGTGATTGCCAAAGCACAGCCATCCACGATGGAGTGTGCCACCCGCAAAAACTCAACGCTGAAACAGCCCAGCTCGACACTGTCGCGGGGCTTGATTACCCGCAGATCAACCTGGTCGTCCAGTTTATATTCCTTGAGCTTTTCGTTGACAAACCCGAGGGTCAGTGCCGTGCCGTAGATCGGTACGTTCAGCTCCTGCAGGACAAACGGCAATGCGCCGATATGATCCTCGTGCCCATGGGTCAGGCAGATGGCGCGCACATGGCAAAACCGCTCGCGCAGCCAGCTGATATCCGGGATAACGTAATCAATGCCCAGCATGTCCGGTTCGGGAAACATCAGGCCGCAATCGACGATGATGATGTCCGTGCCGCACTGGTAGGCCATCATGTTCATCCCGATCTCACCGAGCCCGCCGAGCGGGATAATCTGAAGCGCTGCTGTTGATGGGGAAGATTCCACGTTTACCTTTCTTTCTGGAGCGGAACAAGCGCTGCTATTTTTTGGTCACACCGTGTGATCCATGCCATGCCGGGTGTTACCAGCCAGCGGGCTGCATAAAACGAACTGCGGAGGGCCCGATAGGCGATCAGAGCCCGGGTGATGTCGCCGAGTCGCTCGTTGGCTTCACCGATAGTCCACAGATGTTGCGCGGCCTTTTCGATTTTTGGATTGAAGGGGATGTACATATGGATTGCCGACTCGAAACCGGCAACGGCGCCGGTGAAATCGCCCTTGCGCAGGGCGGCCTCTCCCAGGGTAAACTGCTCATGCAGGCGCCACCAGGTACCGGCAAAGAAAATCAGCAGACATATCAGGATGATAACAACGGTATTTGCCAGAATGGCGGTAATTCGATCCTTCATCGGTCACCTGAAAAACGCGGGAATGATAGTCAGCAGGATACCCATGACTGTTGCCAGCACGCCTGCCAGGACAGCCAGTGCCGCGGCGATATCAAGAGGATAGCGCAGACGGTGGGAGGCCGGGAGCCCCCAGATCACCGCGCCCAGACCAGCGACGATCAACGGTATGAATTTCAGGCCTGCGTGCATGTCAAACCTCCAGAGAGGAGTTTATGGCCTGTCGCACCTGCTCCATCAGCCATTCTTCAGCCTCCCCTTTTTTCATCCCGCCAGGAATGATAATCTGCGGGTGGAGTGTGAGGGAGATACCTCCCGGGTACAATCTGATCAATCCCCCCGGGTTGACCCTGCCGCTGCCGTTGATCGTCACGGGAACAACCGGGACACCGGCCCTGACGGCGAGCATGAAGCCGCCTCGCTTGAAGGGGAGCAGATGGCCGTCGCGCGTACGGGTACCCTCAGGAAACATCACGACGCTCCTGCCTTCCCTGATAATGGCGGCTGCGTTTTCAATGCTTTTCAACGCCTTGCGACCATCACTGCGGTCAAGCGGGATATATCCTCCCCGTCGCATGGATGACCCGAAAACCGGTATGTCGAAGAGTTCTTTTTTGGCAATCCAGTAGATCCTGCGGGGCACAACAGCTATCAGGGACAATATATCGTAATTGCTCTGGTGGTTACTCATCAGAATACAAGGGCCATCCGGCAGATTTTCCGCTCCCTGCAACTCCACCGGCGTATTACTCAGAGCCAGCGCCACCCGGGCCCAGAGGCGTGCGTGAACGGCATAGCATCTGCCGCTGGCATCTAAGAGGGTAAAAAAGCTGGCGCTCAGGGCAAACAGCGCTGTTACGGGGATGAACACCAGCAGGTACAGGTACGCTCGTATCACTTACACAACCTCTGACTGAATCGGTCAATTCAACCGGATGACTTTTTACCATTAAATTCAGATATTTTCCATGTATTTATTTGCCGGGAGAGCAGGAGTTACCGGTATGTCGAAATCACGGCTAAACGGGAAATGACCTCATTTGTTTTTGAATTCTATTCTTTTTAAGCTATAGTGCAAAAAATCCTTTGTATCCCTTGAAAAACCAACCAGGGAGTACCCAATGTTACGTCGCAGACTTGTTCTCGTTCTCGTTACACTCTCAATTCTTGTTCCGCTCTTCTCCTCTCTGGTAACATTCTGTTCCGAATGGTTTTTTTTCAGCGAGACCGGGTTTGAGACGGTCTTTACGACAGCACTGTACGCGAAAACAGTCTGCGGGATCGGTTCCGGTTTTATATTCTTTACCTTTGTGCTGATCAATCTGCTTGCTGCCTGCCGCCCGCTATTCTCCCCCACGCGCATGTTCTCGGTCAACAATATCACCGTGGGTATGCTGAACGTTGAGCTGCAGCAGCGGGTGAAACCGATGGGTATGCTGGCCGCCTTCGCACTGGCGCTACTGGTCGGCAACTGGGGTATCCAGCAGTGGGAGAAAGCACTGCTCTTCATCAACAGAGTGGATGTGGGAACCGCTGATCCGGTAATGGGTACCGACATCGGGTTTTTCCTCTTCACTCTGCCATTTATGGAGATGCTCAAGGCCTTTGCCGTTTTCACGCTTCTGGCAGCCACGATCATTTCCGGCGTGGCCTACTATTTCCGGGGCGGTATCACAGTGTCGGAGCAGGGGGTGGCTATTGACGGGAAGGTCAGAAAACATCTTGCGGTGATGCTCGGCATTTTCTCACTCACACTTGCCGCAGGCTTTTTTCTGGATTGTTTCAACCTGATGCGCTCGGGAAGCGGAGTTTTTCCCGGCGCCGGATATATCGATATCAACGCACGGCTGCTGACCTGCCAGATTCTCACCGCCATAACCCCTCTGGCCGGCATCGTGCTGATGGTCGGACTCTGGAGAGGAACAGTCCGACTGGTGATTGTGCCGGTGGTGATCGTGCTGGCGGTCTACGGACTCGGGATCAAGGTCTATCCGGGGCTGCTGCAGAAGTTCAAGGTTGCGCCGAACGAACTGGCGCTTGAAACCCCTTACATAGAGAACAACATCAAACTGACGCGCTTCGGGTACGACCTGGACAAGATAGAAACGGTTCCATTCGACGTTGACAGCAAACTCTCTGCCGCCGATATCACCGCCAACGATGCCACCATCAAGAACATCCGCCTCTGGGATCACGCACCGCTGCTCAAGACCTACAGCCAGTTGCAGCAGATCAGAACCTACTACAAATTTTTTGATGTGGACAACGACCGCTATCTGGTCAACGGGCATTACACCCAGGTTATGCTCTCGCCCCGCGAGCTTTCCTACGCGGACCTGCCGAGCAGAAACTGGATCAACGAACACATCATCTTCACCCACGGCAACGGCATTACCTTCGGACCGGTCAGCCGGATCAGCAAGGAGGGGCTGCCGGAGTTTTTTGTCAAGGATATCCCCCCCGTCAGTCTTGCCGATATCAAGGTGACCCGCCCGGAGATCTATTTCGGCGAGCTCTCCAACGACTACGTCATCGTGAAGACCAGAGTGCCGGAGTTCAGCTATCCGACCGCTACCGGCAACATTACCACAACCTACAGCGGCAAGGGGGGGGTGCTGATCGATTCGGTGTTCACCAAGGCGCTCTTTGCCGCCAGATTCAAAAGCGAGAAGATCCTGCTCTCATCGGACATTACGGCAACCAGCCGCATAATCTATAACCGCAACATCAACCAGCGGGTCAAGGCGCTGGCACCATTCCTGAGTTTCGACAGCGACCCCTATCTGGTTGTAACAGCACAGGGCGGGCTCAAATGGATTATTGACGCCTATACCCACTCGGATCGCCTCCCGTATTCAAAACCGCTCAAGGGTGGAGTCAACTACATCAGAAACTCGGTAAAAGCGGTTGTGGATGCCTACGACGGCAGTGTCAGTTTTTACATCAGTGACCCTCACGATGCCATGATACGAGCCTACAGGCTGATGTTTCCCGAACTGTTCAAACCGATGGCCGCCATGCCGGATGACCTGCGCAGGCACGTCCGTTATCCGCACCAGTTTCTGCAACTGCAGGCCGGGATGTTTTCGGCCTACCATATGACCGATCCCAAGGTGTTCTACAACAAGGAAAACCTGTGGCAGGTTCCGACCCTGGGCGAAAAACCGATGGAGCCCTACTACACGATCATGAAGCTCCCGGGCGAAAAAACCGAGGAGTACATCCTGCTGCTCCCATTCACCCCTTCCAAACGCGACAATCTGGCAGCCTGGCTGACCGCACGCTGCGACGGGCCGAACTACGGCAAGATCCGGGCCTACACCTTCCCGCGTGACCGGCTGATCTACGGCCCGAAACAGATCGACGCCCGGATCAATCAGGACTCCTTCATCTCCCAGCAGTTGACGCTCTGGAACCAGCGTGGTTCGGAAGTTATCAGGGGCAGCATGCTGGTGATCCCGATCGAAAAATCACTGTTATACGTCCAGCCGCTGTTTCTGGCAGCCGACAAGGCAGCGCTGCCGGAATTGAAACGGGTAATAGTGGCGTTTGGTGACCAGGTGGTGATGGAGGAGAATCTGGAGCTGGCTCTGCAGCGGCTCTTCGGGGCAAAAACCAACCTTGCGGCCGCGCCTGCTGTTGCAGCGCTCCCTGCCATGCCGCCGGTTGCGGGTGAGCCGAAACAGGCGGCATCTTCGCTGGCCAGAGAGGCCATGGGGGTCTACGAAAAAGCCATGAATCTGCAACGCCAGGGGAACTGGGCCGGTTACGGCGAGGAGTTGCGAAAGCTGGAGCAGATATTGCGGCAGATGGCACAGTAACCAGAGTTGTTATCCATTAAATAGCTTTACATTCGATCACTAAAACACTATTATGATACCCTATAATTCCACCTTGAGTTGGCGGATCGATGCGTGCCTGTCATCCGCCGGTATACTGCAAAGGAGGTGAAGTTGGCGCGGGATGTTGACCCAGGTACAAGCGGCATCACAGATATTATGAACGTTAATTCAAAAGGAGAGACTCTATGAAAAAAGCTTTATGGCTCATGTTGTTGACAGTTTTTGTCTGCGCAAGTTCCCTCACGGTTGTGTGCGCGGAGGATAAAAAACCGGACGCGAAAAAAGAAGCGGCGCCTGCTCTGACAGAAAAGGAAAAAGCTGATTTTTCCAAGAAGGTCGATCTTTTTATCCAACTCGCCACATATGGCGAGAAAAATAAAGATCCTCTGGTCACGCTCAGTGCGGTGAAAATGCTCGATGAACTGCCGTTCAGCGGAATCGTGAAACCGGATCAGCCGGAAAAGGGAGAAGCACGCTATGAGCGTGATGCGTTATTGGCCCAGGCAAAGCAGTTTGCCGCCGGAGATCAGGAACTGCTCGCCGTGATTGCAAAGGTTCAGACCCCCCCCGAGAAGGTTGCGGTCAGAGGTCATCACGATGGCTACTATTACGGCGGCTATTATGAGCGCCGCCACCATGGTCGCCGCTACGACTGCAACTGGTATCGCGTATGCCGACACGGTGACTGCGCCCTGGTTTGCAGGTAATACCCTAACAGGCGCTTTGTTCGAGCGCCACAAAGACTGAAACTTTGGGTACAAACCTCCCCTTCCCCGCCTTTGTGCGAGGGAGGGGAGGTAGATCAGACAGTTTCCCCGTTTAAAAGCCACCCCCCATTTTTCATCAGCAAAATCTCCCCTGTCCCCGGACGTGTGCGCTCTTTTCCGGGAGGGAACTCTGCACGTGCAGCGCCAACTCTGGTTTTAATGGATTCTTCAGGAGGAGCAGTATGCGTGTCACAATGAACGTTGCCCCGGTAGTACGCATTTCCAATAAGCTGAAGGGCTTGTATCTGCTCCTGTCTTCGGCGTTGTTTGTCCTGTCTGTTGCAGCGGTGACCGTCGCTGGTGATGACGCTGCCATGGCGGAAGCACTTATGAAAGAGGCAGACAGGCTGCTGCTGGAAGAGAATTACGATACTGCCGCTGCAAAAACCGCCAAGGCTCTTGAGATACGGAACCGTCTCGCGGGTAAAGACCATCCCGATACCGCTCGCAGCCTCCATCTGTACTCCCGGATACTGCTTGCAAAGGGCGATTATCCGGCGGCCGAATCAAACAGCAAAAGGGCCTGGGGGATTCGTGAAAAAGCTTTGGGCAAGGATCACACGGAGGTTGCGGAGAGCCTGACCCTGCTTGGCAGGATAGCCCTCGCCACTTCCCGCTATGGCGAGGCGGAAAAATTCTGCAAAGGCGCGCTCGAAATAAATCTCAAGGGGGGCGTGGACAACCCGGCTTCGGCGCCGGTGCTTTCCTGTCTCGGCATGCTCGCTTCGACACGGAGCAATTATACCGAGGCCGAGGAAAAGTTTAAAAAGGCTCTCGAAATCAGGGAAAAGAATCTTGACATGGACAGCACCGAAATTGCTGAAAGCCTCAGCGTACTCGGATCGCTCTATCTCAAGACCGGCAGATATGACGAGGCTGAGTCGCTGTATCGCAGAGCCATCTCCATCCGCGAGAAAGCGCTTGGTAAAGACCACTCCTCTCTTTCGGGAAGCCTCTACTCCATGGCGGACATCTTCATCATCATGGGACGATACCCTGAAGCCGAGGCCCTGCATCTTCGTGCCCTCGAAATTCGCGAAAACCGTCTCGGGAAGAACCACCCGCGTGTTGTCAGATCGCTCAATGCGCTTGCGGAGCTCTACAAGAACATGTCGAACTACGGTCAGGCTGAGCTGATGCTCAATCGGGCAGAGGCGATCATGCAGAAAAGACGCGATTTCGAGATTCCGACGGCGGCAAAGAGCATGCACCTGCGGGCAGAAGTGGCGGTTGAGCGCGCAGAATACGACAAGGCGGAGCAATTGGGCAAAAAAGCGCTGAATATCAGGGAGAAAAAGTTCGGCAAGAACCATCCCGATGTTGCCCAGAGCCTTATGCTGCTGGGTCGTATAGCCGCTGCAAAAGGTCAAACGGAGGAGGCCAGAAAGCTCTATGTCCGCGCTCTGGAAATACGCCAGACCGCTCTGGGCGCCGAGCACCCCGATGTTGCCCAGAGCCTCAACTCCCTCGGTCTGGCGCTGTTCACCCAGGGGAAATACAAGGAGGCGGAGATCGTCTGTAAAAGGGCGCTTGAGATCAGGGAGAAACTGCTGACTGCCGATCACAAGGATGTGGCTTCAAGTATCAGCCTGCTTGCCCGTCTCTATTTCGCGTCCGGAAAATATGCCGAGGCGGAACCGCTGCTGAAACGGTCGCTCCTGATACGGGAAACGTCGCTGGGAACCGAGCATCGTCAGTACGCCCGGAGTCTGGGCGCCATGGCGGAATTCCATGAAGTCACGGGAAACCATGCGGAGGCTGAAAAACTCTATCTGAGGGCGCTTGAGATCCGCCGGGCACAGCTCGGCGCGGAGCATCCCCAGGTTGCGCAGTCACTCAGATCACTCGCCTCACTCTACAAGACCATGGGACGGTACGCGGATGCACAGCAGATGGCCACGCAAGCCCTTGAGATTTCACGTAAAAAATATGATCGCGATCACCCGAATGTTGCCGCCGATCTCCACACGCTGGCAGATATCCACAATTCTCGCGGCGAATATGAAAAGGCGGAACAACTCTGCAAACAGGCGCTGGCGATCCGTGAGACGAAGGCCGGCAAGAACCATCCCGATGTGGCTGAAAGCATGCATCTGCTCGGCAGCGTTTATCGGTCAACCGGCAGGAATAGCGATGCGGAAGCCATGTACAGGGAGGCTCTGAGGATACGCCAGCTCGCCTTTGGCCCAGATCATCCCGTGGTCGCCCAAAGCCTGCATGCACTTGGCATGCTGCACCTGGCCACAGGTAAATATGTCGCTGCCGAAACAGAGCTGAAGAATGGTCTGGATATCCGCCAGAAATCGCTGGTGCCTGAGCATCAGGACACGGCAACCAGCATGAGCGGCCTCGCCCGCCTGTACTTGACGCTGGGAAAATACGCCGAGGCTGAACAGTTGATAACCCGCTCGATGAAGATCCGTGAAAAGCTGCTGGGAGCCGAGCACCCCCAGTATGCCGGAAGCATTGCGGCCACGGCGGAGCTGTATGAGGCGATGGGGAAATACCGGGATGCAGAGAGTCTCTACCAGAAGGCTCTGGACATCAGAGCCAAATCCGGCGGGGTTGAGCATCCTGCCTCGGCTCGTCTCATGACCTCCCTGGCCGGTCTCTATCTGAAGATGGGGGTCTACGAAAAAGCGGAAAGGCTGATTGATACGGCTATCAGGATCAACCAGGAAAAGCTGGGGAAAGAGCATGTTTACACGGCAAAGAGCATGGAGGTGCTGGCGGAAATCCATATTGCCAAAGGGCTGTACGCCGAGGCAGAACCTCTCTGCAAGCGGGTGCTTGGCATCCGCGAGAAGCTGCTGGGCAAGGAACATCGCACGGTGGCCGACAGCAGAATCGCCCTTGCCTCGCTGTACCGGAACAGCGGCAGGTCTCCCGATGCGGAACTGGAGCTGAAAAAAGCGCTCGAAATCAAGGAAAAGGCACTGGGCAGGGATCATCTTGAGGTGGCCGAAAGTCTCAATCTGCTCGGCATCATGTTTCAGGCGCGGGGAGCCGTTACGGAGGCCGAACAGTACTACACCAGAGCCCTGGAAATCCGTGAGAAGGCGTTTGGAAAGTATCATCCCGATATTGCCGAGAGCTACGATACCCTTGCAGGTCTGTATGTTCGAGCAGCTAAATTTCCGGAAGCGGAACTACGCTATAAGACGGCTCTCGAAATCCGTGAGAAGATCTACGATAAGGACTCACCCCTGGTGGCGGACAGCATGCACAGCCTCGGTGTCCTGTACCGGACAACCGGCCGGTATGAAGCTTCCGGGCATTACCTGGACAAGGCATATGTGATCCGCCTCAAGCTGCTCGGAGAGAGCCATCCGAAGGTGGCACTATCGGCAAAAGAGCTTGCACTGCTCTCGGCCTTACAGGGTAAACATCCGGAAAGTCACCGCTATTTTACGCAACAGATGAAGATAGAGGGGATAAAACGGGATAATGTTTTTCTTCTTTTGTCCGAACGGGAAAAGCTGGGTTACATGAATGAGACCGAGCGGTCGATTCATGAATTTTTGAGTCATACCTCATCATATCTGGCGGCGGATCAACAGGCCGTCGCCGGGGCGTTCGATGCCTGGCTGCGCTGGAAGGGAGCCGTCATGGAGGCGCAGGGGAGGCATCTCGAGGCCGTTGTCGCCTCGGGAAATGCCCAGCTCCAAAAGCTCTTTGAGGAACTGAATACTGCACGCAGGGAAATTGCCAAGCTCCAGACTTCGCGGTGGACGGATGCAACATTTGCGGAGATCAGGGACACGCTCCAAACCCGTGAAAAACTTAAGGAAACACTGGAGGCACAGCTCTCCGGCATGAGCAGGGATTTTGAGGTGGAGCGGAGCGCCGTCAAAGCTGATACGACCCAAATTATGGGTATTCTCCCGGAAAATTCTGTCTATCTGGATTTTGCCAGGATTTCTTTCTTTGATTTTCAGAAGAAAACCTGGGATGAGCCGCGCTATCTGGTCTTTGTCCTCGGCCCGGGTAAAAAATCGTTCCTGGCCCTGGTCGATCTCGGTCCGGCAGAAACGGTGGATAAGCATGTCCGTGCCTACCTGAAGGCAATGAATGTTTCCCGGAACGGGTATGTGCCCAGCAAGAAGGTGCTCGACACGGAGGCCGCAGAAATCAATCGACTCGTCATGCGTCCCATCGAGCGCCATCTTTCGGGCAAGCAACACCTGTACATCAGCCCGGACGGCAACCTCAACCTGCTGCCGTTTGAAGTTTTCGTAAATGCGCAGGGAGCGTATCAGATCGATACCTACCGGATCAGCTACATCACCGCCGGAAGGGATATCATGCGATTTGAGGAAAAGGGGGAGCGACAGGGCAAGGGAGTAAATGCGCTCATTCTGGCCGATCCTGATTACGACTTCGGGCTGAGTGCCAAGGAAAAGCTTGAGGCGGAAAACCCGCCGCAGAAAACAGGTGCTGCACCAGCTCCGCCAAAATCGTACGAATTGTCATCCTTTACGCGACTTCCCGACACAAAAAATGAAGCAAACACGATTCAGGAAATTCTGACGAGTCGCATGAGCTTCGCGGTAAAAACCTATCAGCAGGAAAAAGCCGTCGAGTCGGTGCTGAATGCTGCTGTATCTCCTTCCATCATTCACCTGGCTACCCACGGCTATTTTCTCGGTCAGGATGACTCCAAACAGGGCGGTGTGATCAAAGATTCCGGTCTTCTGCTCAAGGACAATCCGATGCTCAGGTCCGGCATTGCCCTGGCGGGAATCAATCTCTCACTGAAAGAGGGGAAAGATGAGGGGATCATGAGTGCCGAGAAGGTCATGGGGCTCAGGCTTATGGGAACTGATCTGGTCGTCCTGTCTGCCTGTGAAACCGGGGTCGGGGAGGTACAGAACGGTGAAGGGGTCTTCGGGTTGAAGCGGGCCTTCATCCTTTCGGGGGCGAAATCGGTGATCCTGAGCCTCTGGAGCGTCCCCAGTGAAGAGACGATGCTGCTGATGAACAGATTCTACACCCTGATGGCCGACGGGAAGTCTAAAGCCGAAGCTCTGAGGCAGGCGAAGCTTGAGATGATGGCAAAAAAACCGAACCCCTTCTATTGGGGCGCCTTTATCCTGGTCGGGAAACCGGGTTGAGACACCCTGGATGCCTGTAAATGCTTGGGAACCCTGTAACCTGCTAAAATTTCAGTTGACCCGGTTTAATACACCGTGCTAGTTTCCCCGCACACAGTTTGTACATCCAATCTAGCAGAAGGAGACCACCAATGAAGAGAATCACCACACTGCTCACCGGACTCATCGTCGCATTTTCCATGACCGCATTTGCAGCAGACAAGGCAGTTGAAGCAAAGCCTGCTGATGCCAAACCTGCCCAGGAAAAGAAGGTAGAAGAGAAGAAGGGTGGCGGAGAAAAGAAGGCGCATCACCGCAACCATTACCGTGGTGAAGTAAAAGCCGTTGATGCCAAGGCCGGCACCATAACTGTCAGTGGTGGTGAAAAGTCCTTTACTGCTGACGAGAAGTTGCTTGCCGATGTTAAAGTAGGCGATAAGGTTTCCGTCAAATTCTCACGTAAAGATGGCCAGTTGACCGCCACTGCCATCAGACCTGCCAAGGCGCACCACAAGAAGCACCACAAGAAAGATGATGCAAAAGCGGACGCGCCGAAAGCTGAAGAAAAGAAATAACGAAATTTTCTATTCCTGGTAAAAATGCCCTGGCAAAAGGGGCTGGCTCATCGAGCCGGTCCCTTTTGCTCTTCCAATCCCGTAGAATATCACAGCCAATCCAATCTAGATGCCTCCACGTACCATTTCCCTGAACAGAATAAATCGCCACTTACAAGAATTATTTCAAAATTTCCCCCTCAAACCAAAAACTTTTTTGCATTTTCCGGCATGCCGTGGTATTTAAATTATACTAAAATCTGTCGTCTTTACGCGGCTCATGGATTGTCGCATGAGATAGTCACATATCTTGATGGGAGGAAACTGAGTATGGGTTATGAAGTCAAAAACGAGGAGCTGATTAGGTGGGTTTCAGAAGTCGCTACACTGTGTGGGCCTGAAAAAATACATTGGTGTGACGGCTCGCAGGAAGAGTATGACGGGCTTTGCAATCAGCTGGTACAGGGCGGAACCTTCCTGAAACTGAACCAGGAAAAACGGCCCAACAGTTATCTGGCCTGCTCCGATCCGGGTGATGTGGCCCGCGTAGAGGATCGCACCTTCATCTGCAGCATCTCTAAACAGGATGCCGGACCTACCAACAACTGGACGCACCCGAAAGAGATGAAGGATACCCTGACAAAGCTTTTCAAGGGATGCATGAAGGGCCGCACCATGTATGTAATCCCTTTCAGCATGGGGCCGCTTGGCTCGCCGATTGCGAAGATCGGCGTTGAGATTTCCGATTCACCATATGTGGCTGTCAACATGCGTATCATGACCCGTATGGGCAAGGCGGTCACCGACGTTCTCGGCAACGGCGAGTTCGTGCCCTGTCTGCACTCGGTCGGTGCCCCGCTGGAACCCGGGCAGAAAGACGTGCCCTGGCCCTGCAACAAGGAAAAATATATCGTGCATTTCCCCGAAGAGCGCTCTATCTGGTCATATGGCAGCGGTTACGGCGGCAATGCCCTGCTCGGGAAAAAATGTCTGGCTCTGCGTATCGCATCAAAGATCGCAAAGGATGAGGGTTGGCTGGCGGAACACATGCTGATTCTGGGGATCGAATCACCGAAGGGTGAGAAAACCTACATTGGCGCCGCTTTCCCCAGCGCGTGCGGGAAGACCAACCTGGCCATGCTGGTTCCACCTGACACATTCAACAAGACCGGCTGGAAAGTCTCAACGGTCGGCGATGACATCGCCTGGATCAAGCCCGGTCCCGATGGACGGCTTTACGCCATCAACCCTGAATACGGCTTCTTTGGCGTTGCCCCAGGTACCTCAGAGAAGACCAACCCGAACGCCATGGCCTCCTGTGCCGCCAACTCGATCTTCACCAACGTCGCACTGACGCCGGATGGCGATGTCTGGTGGGAGGGCATGACGGATGCCAAGCCCCCCATCCTGACCGACTGGCAGGGGAATAAATGGACACCCGACTGTGGCAGAAATGCCGCTCACCCCAACTCCCGCTTTACCTCACCGGCCGGCCAGTGTCCTTCCATCGATCCGGAGTGGGAAAACCCGAAGGGTGTCCCCATGGCCGCCTTTATCTTCGGTGGTCGCCGCAACAATGTCATCCCGCTGGTGTATCAGTCTTTCAACTGGAGCTTCGGTGTCTATCTGGCTGCTACCATGGGGTCGGAGACAACCGCTGCGGCAACCGGCGCGGTCGGCAATGTTCGTCGTGACCCGTTTGCCATGCTCCCCTTCTGCGGGTACCATATTGCCGATTATTTCGCTCACTGGCTGCAGGTAGGTAGAACCACTCCCAAACCGCCGCGCATATTCAGCGTCAACTGGTTCAGAAAAGATGCCAACGGCAATTTCCTCTGGCCGGGTTACGGCGAAAACATGCGTATTCTGAAATGGGTTGTAGAACGTGTCAACGGAAATGCCGCTGCGGTTGAAAGCCCGCTGGGATGGATGCCGCGTTATGAAGATCTGGACTGGACCGGCCTGGACTGTGTGACCCGAGAGCAGTTCTATCAACTGATGTCCGTCGATCGCGATGTCTGGAAAGAGGAGCTTGTCTCCCACGAGGAACTGTTTGTCAAGATGTATGACCGTCTACCCAAAGAGTTCTCACATATCCGCGAGCTGATTCTCTCGGGATTGTGGCGTTCGCCTGAGCATTGGGAGCAATTCCATCCAACAACCGACGCGAATAGCTAGGCAGCTGAATTACCCTTTACCTGAAAAAAATGGCGCTGCATCGGCAGCGCCATTTTCAGTCGGCCACTTCAATCTCCCGGACCCGCATCTCTTCCCCTGCCGTAACGATAACTCCGTAAGCTCCGCATGAGACACAGGGATCATACAGTGATTCGAGCCGCATCTCAGCTCCGCAGGTGTTGCAGGAACCCCTGCCGGGAACTCGCACAATAGTGAGTACGGCTCCTTCAAGCTCCGTTCCCCTGCTGCAGGCCTCAAAGCAGAACTGGATCGCATCCGGCACAACGGAACCTAGTTCACCGATTTCAACGTCAACTGACAGCACACGTCGACCTACGGCGTGTCCCTGACAAAGCTCTATGATGCCTTGTGTTATGGCCAGCTCATGCATGAGGCCCCCGCGTGTAAAGAAAGTAAAAAAAGGCCTGCGGGAATAAACCCGCAGGCCTTTGCATTCCCGTAAGGGAACAGCTTCTTAGTGTTTCTTCTCGTCTTTTTTGGGCTCGTCTTTCTTCGGCTCAGCAGCAGGTGCAGCAGCAGGAGCTGCAGCGTCTTTCTTTGCAGAAGACGGAGCAGCCTGAACCGGAGCAGCAGGAGCGGGTGCAGCTGCAGCAGGTGCTTCAGGTGCTTTGGGTGCTTCTTCTTTTTTCTTGCAGCCAGCAGTGAATGCAGTAGCAAGAGCCAGTACGAGTGCCAGGGAGATCAGCTTTTTCATTACGTCACCTCTTTTTTTGAATTTACCATTTAAACGCTATGCGCATGGTTTTAAAAATCGATTTACCAATATACTCGCAAAATATTATCTGTCAAGTTATTTATTCGGTGCTCTTAAATAATCACATTCAAGCCGTATCTCTACGTCGCAATGCAGTGGCGATTCTTGCCGCCCATCTTTGCCTGCTGCAGTGCCTGATCTACCCTTGAGATGCATTCGTGCACTGACCTGGCCGGGTCGTTTTCGCATATCCCGATGCTGACCGTGATCCGTATGCCCGGCTTATTAGCCTTGAATTCGGTCATGGCCATCGCTTCGAGCACCTTGCCGGCTACTGTGCGAGAACCTTCTGCGGTCGTTTCCGGCAGAAGAATCAGAAACTCCTCGCCCCCCCAGCGTGCGCAGACATCTTCATTCCGGACGCAGCTTGTGAGCACCCGTGACATCTCGACGAGCACATCGTCGCCAAAATTGTAGCCATACTCATCGTTGACTTTTCTAAAGTCATCCACATCAACCAGCAAAATGGTGAACGGGTGCTGATGACGGTGTGACCGGGTCGCTTCCCGCTCAATTTTTTCCATGATATCACGCCGGTTCGCAAGCCCGGTCATGCCATCAACCCTGCTGGCCAGTTCCAGGGAGCGCACCATGTTTACCAGCTCTGTTTTGAGCCGTTCATTCTCCCTCGTCAGCTTCCCCGTACGTGTTTCAAGCTTTTTGCACAGTTCGTCAAGCTTCTTGAATTCGGCCAGCAGGGTGTCGTCGGCAGGATACCTCTCCGCAATGATCCGTACGATTTTTTCCGGGTCTGAGATATTAGATAAACCCTTTTTTCCGCCCGTGTCCGCCATGGTATGCCCCTCCGTGTAGTGATCCGGTATAAGCCAGCGCGTGACATCTTACCATGGCATGATGCGGTTTTGTCAAAGACTAATGGAAAGCCGTTGCCAGAAAGTCCTTTTTCGTTAGTGCCGACAATGCTATAGTTTGGCCGCTCACTCAGAAAAATATACCCTCGCGGTACCTCAAGGAGTTTCAGTATGTCTGATCTACGCGTCCGTTTTGCACCCAGTCCGACCGGCTACCTTCACGTCGGCGGGGCGCGCACTGCCCTGTTCAACTGGCTGCTTGCAAGAAAACAGGGGGGAACCTTCATCCTGCGCATCGAGGACACCGATGTCGAACGCTCAACCAGGGAGTCGGTAGATGCGATTCTGCAAGGGATGGAATGGCTCGGACTGGATTGGGATGAAGGGCCGTTCTATCAGTCGGACAGCTTCCCGCTCTACCGTGAGTACGTTCAGAGACTGCTGGCTGAAGGAAAGGCTTACAGGTGCTACTGCAGCGCTGCCGAGCTTGAGGCCCGGCGGGAGCTGGCCATGAGAGAGGGGCGCAAACCCAAGTACGACGGCACCTGCCGCGATCGTTCCGATCATCCCGATGCTCCATCCGTCGTGCGATTCCGCACCCCACAGGGAGGGGAGGTTGCGTTCAACGACCTGATCAAGGGACGTATTGCCTTTCCGGCCGAGGAACTGGATGATCTGATCATCCAGCGCACCGACGGAACGCCGACCTACAACTTCTGTGTCGTGATCGACGATGCCACCATGAAGATCACCACCGTCATCCGGGGGGATGACCACGTCAACAACACCCCCCGTCAGATTCAGCTTTACCAGGCACTGGGCTTTCCCGTCCCAGAATTTGCGCATGTGCCGATGATTCTCGGCAGCGACAAGGCCCGGCTTTCCAAACGGCACGGTGCCACCAGTGTAATGGCCTATCGCGACATGGGTTTTCTCCCCGAGGCTCTGATAAACTACCTGGTGCGCCTGGGGTGGAGCCACGGAGACGACGAGATCTTCAGTCGCGAGGAGATGATTCAGCGATTTGACATCGGCAGCGTGGGGCGCTCTGCGGGCGTGTTCAACCCGGACAAACTCCTCTGGCTGAATGCCCACTATATTAAGGCCGGCGATCCTGAGCGACTGGCCGACCTTTTGATGCCGCACCTGACACGGCGCGGTGTTGTCATATCGAATGGCCCGGTTCTGGCCACGGTTGTTAAAACCCTGCAGGAACGAGCCCAGACCCTTGAGGAAATGGCTGAGCGGGCCCTGTTCTACTATCAGGCGCCACAGGGATATGACGAGACTGCACTTGCCAAATTCGACGGAGACCACCTTGCAAAGGTTTTCCAGGTGGTCGCTGAGAAATTATCCACCACACAAGCGGGCACGGCGACGGAGTTCGATGCGATTTTCAAGGACATCTGTGCTGAAAATGCCTGGAAAATGCCACAGGTCGGCCAGCCGTTGCGTATTGCCCTCTCAGGAGGTACCCAGGCGCCCGGCATCGGCGAGATAGTCGAGACGCTGGGGAGAGAAGAGTCTGTCAGACGCATCCGGGTACTCAGTAATGTGATAGCCGGAGTTTGATCCGTTGCGCTGGACTATTGCTGGGAGCGTGGTACACTTTTCAGCATGAGTCAGATCGTATCCATCTCACCGCTTACCCGTATCGAAGGGCATGCCCGGATCAGCATCCAGCTGGATGACAGCGGGCAGGTATCCGAAGCCCGGCTGCACGTCCAGGATTTCCGGGGGTTCGAGGCGTTTTGCGTCGGTCGCCCCTTCTGGGAGATGCCGGCCATCACCTCGCGTATCTGCGGCATCTGCCCCGTCAGCCATGCCCTGGCATCGGCTCAGGCCGGCGATCGGATCATGGGCGTGGAGCCGCCGCCTGCTGCCCGTAACCTTCGCCGCCTGCTTTCCCTTGCCCAGTTGATCCTCAGCCATTCCCTCAGCTTCTTTCATCTTTCGGCCCCTGATATAGTCCTGGGTCTTGACAGCGACCCGACCGAACGCAACATCGTCGGCCTTGCCCGCCGCTTCCCTGAACTGATTCGCAAGGGTATTCGTCTGCGGCAGATCGGTCAGGAGATCGTCAACCGGGTTGGCGGGGGGCACCTGCACCCGGAATTCATCGTTGCGGGCGGCATGCTTCATCAGTTAAATAACGATGGCCGCGATATCATCCGGGGGCTGTTGCCAGAGGCACTGGAGCTGGTGGGTTTTGCCCTGTCGGTGTGGGAGGAGCGGTGCAAGATTTTCCGTGAGGAAATGGGGGATTGCTGCGCATTCCCGAGTCTGTTGCTCGGGCTGGTGGACGACGACGGATGCCTTGACTATTGTGGCGGCAGACTGCGTTTCGTGGTTGGGTCGGGAGCCGTTGTGCGGGAGCTGCAAGCTGAATGTTACGGGGAAGCATTAAGGGAAACTCCGCCGGGTGACAGCTATATGAAGCCGACCGAGTACCTTGGCGGGGATGATAGTCTTTATCGTGTCGGGCCTCTGGCCCGGCTTTCCGTGGGCTCGTTTGCACAGGCGCATGGTGCGGAACGGGCGCGCAGGGAGTTTCTGGGTGAGCCTCAGGCATCAACCTCCAGTCTGGGGTATCATCATGCACGTTTGATAGAGATGCTCTATGCCGTTGAGCGAATCTCCACCTTGCTGGATGATCCGGTCACCACGGATAGTCATGTGCTGGCCCGTGCCGGAGTCAATGCCTTCGAGGCTGTCGGTGTGACGGAAGCACCTCGCGGAACGCTGATTCACCACTATCACGTCGATCGGGACGGCCTGCTCACGGGGGTCAACCTGATCGTGGCAACCGGCCATAACAGCCGGGCCATGGATCGCACCATCACTGATATCGCCCGGAGACATATCCGTGGAGACCGCCTCAGTGAGGGGCTTCTTAACCGCGTCGAGCACGGGATCAGACTGTACGACCCCTGCCTCTCCTGTGCCACACACATAAGCGGCCGGAGCGGTACTGTCATCTCTCTGTATGCGGCAAACGGCAGACTGCTTGACCGTCGAACCAGCTAACTCCAATTCCATATCAAGGCCCTATCTTCGTTGGCTCGTCTTCGGCAGCTCAACGTACGAGAAAGTACGCCTCGCCGCCCTGATATCGTCCTTGATCTGGAATTTGAAGAATACAGGCTCGACCCCGTGCCGCGGGATTTTACAGATCCTGGTGTTGTCCTTGTTATATGGGGGTGAAACAGGCGGGAGTAACGTTATCAGCTCAGCAGAGCGATCTTGCCCTTGAAGAGTTCCTGCAGCATCTCATTCAACAGCGGTCGGGAGGTCGGTTTTCTCAGCAGGCCGTTTACCAGGCCTTCCA
The DNA here is from genome assembly GCA_903868145.1 of uncultured Desulfuromonadales bacterium. Taxonomy (GTDB): domain Bacteria; phylum Desulfobacterota; class Desulfuromonadia; order Geobacterales; family Pseudopelobacteraceae; genus CAIPTY01. The sequence goes on from CAIPTY010000086.1 coordinate 48,097, forward strand.
CCTCGCCCAGCATCTCACTGGCCGAGACCATGATGATGGGAACTTTTGGTCGCCCAATGTTCTTTTCGTGCTCGCGAATCTTGCGAACCGCCTCTTTTCCATCCATCTCCGGCATGACGACATCCATAAAAACGATATCGTAGGCTGCCCCGAGTTCGATAGCCTCCTGGTACTTCCTGACCGCAATCAATCCATTCTCGGCTTCATCATACACGAAAACCTTGCCAATCACTCTTGCCGTGATCAGCCTGCTAATCTCCGAGTCATCCACGATTAATGCTTTCAGCCGTGATTCCAAAGTGTCCTCACCTCCGGATTGAACCAGATGACAGCTCTACACAGGCAACACCTGTCACAATCCCCTACCGAAGCGTATCGGCAACGACCGTACACTTATCACATTTTCTTCAGTATTGGTAGAAATTTGGATGCAGGTGGTGAAAAAATTGAGAGACGCCTCTGCGCCTCTCATCAAATGTCTCAATTGATTCTGAAAAATCGCTCAGGGTTGGTATCTGTCGTCACCAAAGGCCAGCAACGGATAGAATACAAAGGGCAGTATGATCATTCCGGCGGCAAACCCGCCGCTTTTGCCGAACTTGGCCGCAAAAGCAATAGTCACGATGATCATCATGACCATATTAACCAGCGGGATCAAAAACAGCACCAGCCACCAACCCGGTTTTCCCGTAAGCTCAAGTATTACAAAGAGGTTGTAGAAGGGAACCAGGGCAGCCCAGCCCGGTTTTCCTGCTTTTTCAAAAACTTTCCACATAGAGACGATCATTAATACAACAGCGGCGAGCCAAATCAGACCAAGTAACGCACCCATACTCATTTCTCCTTTCGTGATAAAGCTTGTGAATATCCGATTAATGACTAAAATGAGGAAACAATTGATTCGGTTCTATACCAAAAAGTAAAAATGTCAACATTTATTCTGACAACCGATTATACCCCGCGTGGCGACCAGCCGCAGGCCATCGAAGAACTGGTGGCCGGCATCGAGCGTGGCGATACGCATCAGGTTCTGCTGGGCGTGACCGGATCGGGTAAGACCTTTACCGTGGCGAATGTGATCGCACGCACCGGTCGGCCTGCTCTCGTGCTGGCGCCCAACAAGACCCTGGCGGCCCAGCTTTACGGAGAGTTCAAAGAACTGTTCCCGGATAATGCGGTGGAGTACTTCGTCTCGTATTATGATTACTATCAGCCCGAGGCATATCTTCCAACCAGCGATACCTTCATCGAAAAAGATTCCGCCATCAACGACGAGATTGACAAAATGCGCCATTCGGCCACCCGCAGCCTCCTGACGCGCCGGGATGTGATCATTGTTGCCTCGGTCTCCTGCATCTACGGCATCGGTTCGCCGGAGGCCTACGCCAGTCTGCATATCTTTCTGTGTCAGGGAGATGAGTATGGCCGCGACATCCTGCTTAAAAAGCTGGTGGAGATCCAGTACGAACGCAATGACATGGACTTTCATCGCGGTACCTTCCGGGTGAGGGGTGATGTGGTCGAGATTTTCCCGGCCTACGATGATGACAGGGCGCTGCGGATAGAATTCTTTGGCGATGAGGTCGAGGCCATCAGCGAGATCGACCCGCTGCGTGGGGTTGTGCGGCACAAACTGTCCAAATGCGCCATCTACCCGGCTTCGCATTACGTCTCTACCCGTGAGACACTGGAGCTGGCCGTGGAGCAGATCCGCGTTGATCTGGGGGAGCGCATCCGTCATTTCCGGGCCCAGAACATGCTGCTGGAGGCCCAGCGCATCGAGCAGCGCACCTTTTTTGACATCGAGATGATGGAAGAGATGGGCTTCTGTCAGGGGATAGAGAACTACTCCCGCTATTTCGACGGTCGACAGGCCGGTGAGCCGGGCTACACCCTGATTGATTATTTTCCCGATGATTTTGTACTGTTTGTTGATGAATCCCACATCACGATTCCCCAGGTCGGGGGGATGTATCGCGGCGACCGCAGCCGCAAGGAAACACTGGTCCAGTACGGTTTTCGCCTGCCGGCGGCGCTTGACAACCGGCCGCTCAACTTCCAGGAGTTCGAGTCGCGCATCCGCCAGGTGGTCTATGTCTCAGCCACTCCGGCTGACTTCGAGATGGAAAAGAGCGGCGGCGTTTTTGTAGAACAGGTGATTCGTCCCACCGGACTGGTTGATCCGGTGATTGAGGTGCGACCGGTGACGGGAGATTTTGGCCAGGTCGACGACCTGCTGCACGAAGTCCGCCAAACAGTCGCCCGTGGTGAGCGGGTGCTGGTGACGACCCTGACAAAACGCATGGCCGAGGAGCTTACCACCTATTACCGGGAGCTGGGGGTACGGGTCAGATACCTGCATTCCGATATCGTCACAATCGAGCGGATGCAGATTCTGCACGACCTTCGGCTGGGGGAGTTCGATGTGCTGGTGGGAATCAACCTGTTGCGGGAAGGGCTTGATCTTCCGGAGGTTTCGCTGGTTGCAGTTCTGGATGCGGACAAGGAGGGCTTTTTGCGGTCTGCCCGCTCCCTGATACAGACCTGCGGACGCGCTGCCCGCAACATCAATGGGCGTGTTCTGATGTACGGCGACACCATAACCCGTTCCATGCGGGCCTGCATCGACGAAACCGAACGCCGACGCGTCAAGCAGCTGGCCTGGAATCTGGAACATGACATCACGCCGGAAACGGTTACAAAGAGTATGCGCAGCATTCTTGGCTCCATCGAGGAAAAAGACTACTACACCCCTCCGGGCGCTGTCTCGGAAGCATCGGAGCGATATGGAACCGCTCCGAAAGATATTCCAAAACTGGTAAAAAAACTCCGCAAAGAGATGCTGGAAGCGGCCAGGCAGCTGAATTTCGAGCGTGCTGCCGAACTGCGGGATCGCGTGAAGAGCCTGGAAGAGATGGAGCTGGCGCTGCGGTGAAAAATTTGTTGGCCTGTTTCGCAGGTGCTGGTTTAATATGCCAGAATGTAGCTGCCAAATTATCACAAACGAGGATGCTTGATGTCTGACGAAACGGTTGACCCGCTCAAGAGGGTTGAGGAACAGCTTAAGAGATGTGTCAAATGCGGTGCCTGCCGCCAGAACTGCCCGGCTTTTACGGCTTTCGGCCGTGAACCTGCCGTAGCGCGCGGTAAAGTGGCTCTGGCGCAGCACGCCCTAAAAAATGATATCGATCTGGATGATCAGACCTATCTTGCCATGTCAAAATGTCTGTTGTGCGGCAGCTGCGTGGACAAGTGCCCCAACGACGTGCCAACGGACGAAATAGTTATTGCCGCCCGGGAGGCGCTTGCCAAGCGGCGCGGTTTGACGACCTTTCACGCTGCAGTCGGTCACGTCATCAAGAACCGGTCTCGCATGAAGATGGGAGCCTGGATGGCCTCGCTGCTCGGCCCGCTGTTTTTCAAAAAGGTTCCGGCAACGTCGGGGCTGCGTCTGAGGTTTCCGATGCCGTTCATGGGCAATACCCGCCATATTCCTGCCATAGCAGGAAAACCGTTTATTGACCGTCACCCGGAGGTGATCCCGGGAGAACCGGGAAAACCGCGCATTGTTTTCTTTGTCGGCTGCATGACAAATTTCGTCTATACGGAAATCGGGGAATCGGCACTTGCGCTGTTCCGCCACCTGGGCTGCACGGTGATAATCCCCAAAGATCAGCAGTGCTGCGGCCTGCCGGGTATGTCGGGGGGCGATATAGAGACTGTGCGGGAACTGGCGGAAAAAAATCTGGCAGAAATGGAAAGGTACGAGGCCGATTATGTCATGAGCGCCTGCGCCACCTGCAGTGGTGCTTTGCATCGCCTCTATCCGCTGGTGATCGGCAAGCGCAATCCCGAGCTGAAGATCCGCCTGGAGGCACTGGCGGCAAAGACGGTTGACGCGGCGCAGCTTCTGCACAAACTTGGACTTGACCCTGCGGCCACCGGAGGTGGCGAGGCACTTCGCGTAACCTATCACGACCCCTGCCACCTGCGTACCCGTGGAGTAACGAAACAGCCGCGCGAGTTGCTGAAAGCTGCTGCCGGCATTGATCTGGCCGAGATGGAGGGAGCTGACCGCTGCTGCGGTCTGGGGGGCACATTCAACGTGTACCACTACGGTTCATCCATGACCATTAACAACGCCAAGAGCGATGCTATTGTTGCTACCGGGGCGGAGGCGGTGGCCACCGGCTGTCCCGGCTGTATGATGCAGATCAGCGACGGTCTGAAACAGCATGGCTCCCGGGTTGAAGTGCTGCATACCCTGCAACTGCTTGCCCGTGGCCTGAGAGCAAAAAAATAATGCATTCCGCCTGAAGGGTTTTATTAAAACTATAAATTCTTTGTTCCAGGTAAATTATTTTTATTGACAATGTAGCCCAAATTGTATACAAACCCCGCACGAAAACTGAGTTCTATTGTCGGGATCAGGTGATTGGATGAAAGACTTCAACATCGGGGCAAAAATCAAGAAACTCCGGTTGGCAAAGAAGCTGACTCTTCAGGCAGTTGCCAGAGAGACCGGTTTTTCACCTGCCCTTATTTCCCAGATAGAGAACAACAACGTTTCCCCGCCCATAGCAACGCTTTCCAGAATATCAAAATTTTTCGACGTCAAGATCGGACTTTTTTTTGCTGATGATGAAGAAGAATGCCGTTTTGAGGTTGTTCGCGCCCATGAGCGCAAGACGATTCCCCGGGTCATCTCCCGCGCCGGAACCAGTCAGGGCTATTCCTACGAATCCCTTTCCTTCCACAAGCAGAACAAGAAAATGGAGCCGTTCCTCCTGACCATTACCGAAAAGGTGCAGGAGGAAAATACCTACAGTCACGACGGTGAAGAGTTCCTTTTTGTTATGAAAGGCACTGTGGAACTAATTCTCGAAGACAAGCGCATCGCGCTGTATGAGGGTGACTGCGTGTATTTCGACTCAACCATAAAGCATCGCCTTCTCTCGAAAGATGGCGACGAAACCAAGGTGCTCGCGGTTGTCGCACGCTGACCGGTAATGGCCGGATGGAAAATACGTTTTATTTTATCAGCCCCATATCAGTTACTCACTACTCACTAACCTCATTACATCTGGAAGGAAGGCGGAAGCATGGCAAAGCAAACAATTAAACCGATACTGAAGAACCCCTTTGATCCACCCGAAAAGGTCGAGTTCACCATCCCCGGTGAAATTTCCAAGGCCACCGGAGGATACGAAGAGGCCATGCGCGAGGGGTACGAACTGACCCAGCGCCCGATCAAATCCGTGATGATCGACCAGATCGAAAAACAGCACTTCAAAAAGCGCATGACCGTCTGGGAGCGCCTGCGGGTACTCTCGGACAAGGAGCCCAATGTCCTGTACCAGAACTGGGGCAAGAACCTTGACGGCGCATCGCTGGTAACCGCCATTCTCAATATCGGCGGGCGGGACGTGGCGGTCTATGGCCACGACTTCACCGTGCGGGCCGGTTCCATTGACGCGACGAACGGTTCGAAGCTGGCAAAGCTGTTCAATATGGCGGCAGCCAAGGGGATTCCGGTCATCGGCATGAACGATTCCGCCGGAGCCTACGTACCGGCGGGCGTCGGCGGCCTGGACGGCTACGCCGAGGCTTTTACCGCTCTCCGCAAGATCAGCGGTGTGGTTCCCTCCATCATGTGCATGTTCGGCTTCAACGCCGGCGGCGGCAGTTACCTCCCCCGCCAGGGGAGCTTTGTGATACAGCCCAACGACACCTTCTTCGGTCTGACCGGACCGGGGGTCGTCAAATCGGTGCTGGGCGAAGACGTCACACCGGAGGAGCTGGGTGGCCCCAAGGTTCATGGTAAATCCGGCGTTGCCGACATTACGGTGACCGATGAGGTCGCCGCCCTGCGCACGGCGGTGCGCCTGCTCTCCTACATCCCCGACAACAACAGCATTTCAGCGCCGTTCCAGGAAACCAGCGATCCCCTCGACCGCAAAACCTGGGAGATCAACACCCTGCTGAAAAAGGCCTTCAACTCGCCGACCGGGTTCAACACCCCGTTCGATGTCTCGATCATCATCCAGCAGATCTGTGACCATGGCGATTACTTCGAGCTCCAGCCGGAGCGCGCCAAAGAGGTCGTGACCGCCTTTGGCCGCCTGGGCGGCAACGTGGTCGGATTCGTGGCCAACAACTCGGCCATCTCCTCTGGTCAGATCGACTGCGACTCGGCGGTAAAGATCGCCCGCTTCGTGCGCTTCTGCAACATCTATAATATCCCGATCATCTTCATGGAAGACACCACCGGATTTCTGCCGGGACGCGAGCAGGAAGCGCGCGGCATTGTCCAGGCCGGTCGTTCCATGCTTGATTCGATCGTTGATGTACGCACCCCCCGCATCCTGCTGATCCTGCGCAACGCCTACGGCGGAGCCTACGCATCCTACAACAACTACCCGACCGGCGCCGATCTGGTGCTGGCGCTCCCGACCACCCGTCTGGCGGTCATGGGGCCGGCCGGTAAGGAATTTGTCTATAAGGATGATCTTCGCAAGGTGCGCTCCGCTGCCTCGGAGATGGTCAGAAAGGGCACCGAGGCGCGCGTCAAGGCTGGAGCTGAAGGTATAATCGCACGGAAGGATGCGGAAAAAGAGGCTGCCGAATGGCTCAAAGCCCAGGAAGCTGCGCTCAACCTGCGGTACGAGAAGGAGCTGATGAATCCCAGGGAAGGTCTGGCGCTGGGGTCAATCTCCTCCATCGTCATGCCGACCGATCTGCGCAAGGTATTGGGCGAAAACATGAGCTTCCTGCTCAGGCACTACAAACCGGGGCCGATGATGGGCCCGCAGCGGGAATTCCACTGAGAAACATTCACCACGGAGACACAGAGGCACGGAGAACGGCAAAATCAGAAAATCAGGTTTTATTTTTAAAGCTTTTTTCTGATTGTTAAAAAATGATTTGATGTTCCGATTTTCTCTGTGTCTCCGTGTCTCTGTGGTGGATTTTAAAATTCTGGATTATATCCATTCTTGAATTGGAGATAGAGACCAATGAACGACCTCTACAATAATAACCCCCTGATTCACCGTGACCGCCGCCTTTGGAAATCCTCCTCCGAGTGGGTTCGCTCCTTTGCCAGCGAAGACCTGAAGCCTCTGATCGTGTGCCGCGGACCGATCCGCAAGGAAGCCATGGATGTCTTTGAAGAGATGGGCATGGCCCACTACGGCATCCTCCTGTCCGAGAAGGACTCCATCGTTTATCCCAACGCCCTGGCGCCGGAGCTTCGCCAGTTGACCGACTCGACCCGCGTCCACCGGGTGCCGGACTATACCGGGGCCAGCAAGGAAGAACGGGTCGAGCGCATCGGCCAGATCATCCAGACCGCCCACGACAACGGCTATGACTCCATTTTTTCCGGATACGGCTTCATGGCTGAGGATGAGGAGTTCGTCGCAGCCATTGAAAAGGCCGGACTCATTTTCATCGGCCCCAACTCGCGCACTCAGGCGGATGCCGGAAAAAAAGACGAAGCCAAGCGCACGGCCCTGTCGGTGGGGGTCAGCGTCACCCCCGGCATCAACAACGTAACCGCCCGCACCCTGGTCAAAAAACACGGTACCCGCGACAAACTGCTGGCGTTGATAAAGACTCATGGCCTGGCGGTGGATGCGAAGACTGCCAACGACAAGAAGCTCTCACTGGAGGATCTGGCGGATCAGATCCTGTATGCCTCTTACGAGAAGGGGATCGATCTCTACTCCATCGAGGAGATGAGCGCTCAGGTTCAGACTGAAGTCATCGCCATGTTCAAGGAGTATCCGGCCAGCCGCATCCGCATCAAGGCCATCGGCGGCGGTGGCGGCAAAGGTCAGCGTATCCTCGGTGCATCGCTGTTGACACTCAAAAATGCCACCGACAAACAGATCAGGGAAGCCGCTGCCGAGACGCCGACGCTGGTGCGCGAAGTCCTGAATGAAGTCAAGGCCAACGGAATCGGCGATAACAAGAACGTGCTGGTCGAGCTGAACATCGAGCAGACCCGCCACAATGAAATCCAGCTGGTGGGTAACGGCGAATGGTGTGTCTCATTGGGCGGTCGTGACTGTTCGCTGCAGATGCACGAGCAGAAACTCCTGGAAATTTCCGTTACCCAGGAAAGCCTGGCTCTGGCCATAGAAAAAGCCCGAAAAGCGGGACGCAAGGCCGAGGTCAAGGCGCTGGAAAGCGACCTGAAAGTCCTGAAACGCATGGAAGATGACTCCACCAAGTTCGGCACGGCCGTGGGGCTGGACTCCGTCTCGACCTTTGAATGCATCGTTGATCGCGACCGCTACTACTTTATGGAGGTCAACACCCGCATCCAGGTGGAACACCGCGTATCCGAACTCTGCTACTCGCTGAAGTTCACCAACCCCAAAAACAAGAATGATTTTTTCATCGTCGAATCACTGGTGGAGGCAATGTCACTGCTGGCGCGGCATAAAAAACGTCTGCCCAAGCCGGAGCGCATCCCCCGCTTTGCCGCTGCGGCCGAGGCTCGTCTCAACGCCACCGATGCCTCCCTCTCGCCCCATGCAGGCGGCATGATACGCTTCTGGTCCACACCCATCGAGGGTGAAATTCGCGATGACCAGGGTATCAGCCTGGTGAATCCCGATACCGGTATGTTCATGCGCTACAAGGTTGCCGGTGCCTACGATTCAAACATCGCCCTGCTGCTGACCAAGGGTGTCGATCGCCTTGATAGCTACCAGCACCTTTCACGGGTTCTCGGCAAGACGACCCTGCGCGGTTCCGATCTGGGAACCAATCTGGAGTTCCACTACGGTCTGGTGAACTGGTTTCTCGGCCAGAACGTCATGGCCAAGCCGACCACTCGTTTCGTGGTGCCCTATCTGACCCTGATCGGCCAACTCAAAGAGGAGTCTGCCAAGCTGGATACCGTACATGCCTTCCTGCAGATGAAGAAGCTCTATGCCCAGAAGATGGCCGAGCAGTTCCCCGATGACCCTAAGGCCGGCAAAGACATGTCCGCCATCCTTGACCGTAAGGGAACCCTGGTGACCAGGCCCATGGACAAGTTGCTGGAAGACCCGCACCTGCTTTCAGGCTGGCTCTCCATCAACCGCAACAACTTTACCATCGAGAAGGGTTTGGTTGTGTGGCATGGCAACCCATTCGTGATCCTTGCCGATACCTACGAATATCTGAACATGTCCTACGATCCGGCAGCACCGGCCGCCGAAGTGATCTGGAGCCACGACAACGAGCTGCTGCAGAAGGGGCTGCGGTTCTATGCAACACTGTCGGAGCGTTTCAAACTGGATATGCACGATTTCGACAAGTTGTCGGCGATTCTTGCCAAAGACAAACCTCAGAACAGCTTCACGGCTGACGAATGGGCGCAGATCCGGTCGGCTCACGTCGCATTTGAGGCGGGTCTCGAGCTGTTGGGGATGCTGTTTCTGGTTGCGGGCAATGTCAAGTTCTGGGATTTCAGGGTCGAGGACGATCTTGAGGTCACTATCCCCGTCAGCCTGAACGACCCCGATCTCCAGGTCAGGATGAAAAAAATCCTGGTGCCGCCGCCTGCCACCAAGGCGGACGAGATTGTCGCCATCTGCGGCGGCATGTACTACAGCCAGGAGGCGCCCGGACTCCCCATTTTCGTAGCCGAAGGGATGCATTTTGAAAAGGGTCAGGCGCTGTATATCATTGAGGTCATGAAGATGTTCAACACTGTTCGGGCAACCTTCTCCGGCACTGTTGACAAGATCATCATCCAGAGCGGAGACGGCAGCATCGTCCAGAAGGGACAGCCGCTCTTCAAGATCACGCCGGACGAAAAGTTTGTTGAGACTGACCCCGCGCTGATCGCCAGGGAGAAACGGGAAACCACCACAGAGTACTTGAAGGCGGTACTGTAGCGGAAGAAACGAAAACGGGCCCACCGCTCCATAACGGTGAGCCCTCGTTACCTGTCAGAGAACCCCGCCTGGTGCGGGGTTCTCATGTTTATGCGGCCAGTCGGTAATCATCTCCCTCGACGCACTCGGTGATCGCCGAGAGGAACGAGTTTGCCTGGGCGTCGTTCACGACCTCTGCCAGTCCGTGATTGACGGACCAGGTGGTTCCACAGCTCGGGCACTTGCTGATCGCCTCATCAAAACCGTCTGAATGAAGATTGATATCAATGTGTTCGTAGGTGTTGCAGACCGGGCATTTCATAATAATCTCCTTGTACTGTGTATGGCTCGCAGCCATGTAGTTTGCTTGATCGTTACTGAATTATATGCCCCGTATTTTTTAATACAAGCAAAAAAAATATAGAAGTCTTTTTAAAACAATATGTTATAAAAAAAGATCGTTTTGGTCTACAGACCGTGTTTTGATTTCTGTGTAAACGCACCAAATCGTTCCCGCCGGTAATTTCCGAATAAAAGTTTTATAGCAAGCTGAAATAATTGATAATTTTAAAAGTAGATCGATATTTTGAAACAGGCGGATATTTTTTAACGGTTTTTACATACCAGTGAATTCCAAAATGTAATAGAATGCATTTTTTTCAAAACGGCCTCATTTCAATCAGCTTTTTGAAAAACGGCCTATTTTTTTCCGATCCATACAACCACCAATAAAGGGGGCAGCAATGAGCATTTCCGAGAAGAAGCAAAAATGGACCGCAACTGTCGTTGCCAAGAACATAGCCCGTGCACCGGAACGGTATGCGGAATTTCGCACGACCTCGAACATCGAGATTGACCGCTGTTTTACGCCCGGCTTTGATTACCCCGGCTACGATGAACAGTTGGGATTGCCCGGCGAGTACCCCTTCACCCGTGGTGTCCAGCCGACCATGTACCGCGGCCGCTTCTGGACCATGCGCCAGTACGCCGGTTTCGGGACGGCCAAAGAGTCCAACGAGCGCTACAAGTACCTGCTCTCCGCCGGTCAGACCGGTCTCTCGGTGGCCTTCGACCTGCCGACCCAGATGGGCTACGACTCGGATGCCGCCATGAGTCAGGGGGAAGTGGGCAAGGTGGGCGTGGCGATCGACTCACTGGCCGACATGGAGACCCTGTTCGGCGGTATCCCCATGGATACGGTCTCCACCTCCATGACGATCAATTCCACCGCCGCCATCCTGCTCTGCATGTACATTGCCGTGGCCGAGAAGCAGGGTGTATCGGCGGATAAAATCTCCGGCACGATCCAGAACGATATCCTCAAGGAGTACATGGCCCGCGGAACCTACATCTATCCCCCCAAGGAGTCGATGCGCATCATCACCGACATCTTCGCATACTGTAAAGACAACGTGCCCAAGTGGAACACTATCTCCATCTCCGGATACCACATCCGCGAGGCCGGCTCGTCGGCGGTTCAGGAAGTCGCCTTCACCCTGGCCGACGGTATCGCCTACGTTGATGCCGCCATCACGGCCGGTCTGGCGGTGGACGAGTTTGCACCGCGTCTGGCGTTTTTTTTCAATGCCCACAACAACCTGTTTGAAGAGGTCGGCAAGTTCCGCGCCGCCCGTCGCATCTGGGGTAAGATCATGAAAGAGCGCTTCGGCGCCAAAGACCCCAAATCCCAGATGCTGCGTTTACACACCCAGACTGCCGGATGTACGCTGACGGCCCAGCAGCCGGATAACAACATCATGCGCGTCACTATCCAGGCGCTGTCCGCAGTGTTGGGCGGCACCCAGTCACTGCACACCAACTCACGCGACGAGGCGCTGGCGCTGCCGACCGAGGATTCCGTCCGCATCGCACTGCGCACCCAGCAGGTAATCGCCTACGAATCCGGCGCTGCCGACTCCATCGACCCGCTGGCTGGTTCATTTCTGGTTGAATCATTGACCGATCAGATCGAAAAGGCGGCCCTGGAATACATCGACAAGATCGACTCGCTGGGCGGTGCCGTCGAGGCCATCTCGCGCGGTTTCCAGCAGAAGGAGATTCAGGATTCGGCCTACGCCTACCAGAAGGCCATCGAAAAGGATGAACTGATCATCGTCGGCGTCAACAAGTTCACCGTCAAGGAACCGCCTCCAACCGGTTTGCTCAAGGTCAAAGAAGAGGTGGAGATCTCCCAGAAAAAATCCCTGGGCGAGGTAAAGGCCGGGCGCGACAATGCCGCGGTACAGGCCTCACTGGCAAAACTCGAAGCGGCAGCCAAAGGAACCGACAACCTGATGCCGTACATCCTGGAGGCGGTCAAAACCTACGCCACCCTGGGCGAGATATCCGATGTCTTCAGGGAGGTATTCGGGAAACATACGGAGACGGTGGTTCTATAAAGCTTTACCACGGAGACACGGAGGCACAGAGAAAATCTTGAGAGATTCGGACGTAACAGAGCAGATAATCAAATCAGCCATTGAAGTGCATAAATCGCTGGGACCCGGATTACTTGGATCTGCTTACGAAGAGTGCCTCTGTCATGAGTTGAACCTGCTGGGAGTTCCTTTCCAAAGGGCTCAAACTGGATTGTGGTTACCGGCTTGATGTAGTTGTGGAAAGCAGAGTTATTGTTGAGCTTAAGTGCGTTGATACATTGCTCCCAATCCACGAAGCACAGTTACTTACGTATTTGAAATTATCTGGTTTAAGAACCGGATTACTCTTAAATTTCCACGTCCACGTAATGAAAGAGGGCTTGAAGAGGATGGTTTTATAATTCTCTGTGTCTCCGTGTCTCCGTGGTGAAAGGGCTCCCATGCTTACAAAAATCAATCACATCGGTATCGCCGTTTCATCCCTCAACGAAACCCTGCCTTTTTATCGCGACAATCTCGGTATGGCATTCAAGGGAATCGAGGAAGTTGCCGAACAGAAGGTCAGGGTTGCGATGCTGGCTATCGGCGAATCCAAGATCGAACTGCTGGAGCCGACCTCGGAAGACAGTCCGGTGGCAAAGTTCATTGAAAAAAACGGCCCCGGTATCCATCACCTGGCCTACGAGGTCGCGGACATCGAAGCGGCCATAGCCCGGTTGCTTGCGGATGGGGCGCGGATGATCGATGAAAAGCCGCGCAATGGCGCCCATGGCACCCGCATTGCGTTTGTCCACCCGAAAAGCAGCAACGGGGTGTTGACGGAAATATGCCAGGCTGGGCATGAATGAAGGATTAACGCTGGATTGTTTATCGATAGTTTTCAGCGACATTTGGAAGCACAATACGGTTTGAATGAGTATTCACGGCACGTGATGCATTTTTTTTCTTGACAACAGTTTGATTTATTGTATATTTCCCGTAACTTTTTAGAACATTTGCTGAGACAAACGCCCTACTTCTAGTAGCTAACCGATTGATATTGTATTAGTTTCGTTCAGATATTGGACGAAAAAAACCGGGAGCGAAACACTGTGAACGTTTCAGAAAAAATCAAAAAAAGTCGCCTATTTTTATCTTTGCCTTTGGGTGGCCTTTCGTAAGCGCTGTTCAAGGGTTTTTGTAGTTAACGAAAATACATTGATTTCGATGGCAGTTATCCCCGTGTTTGACGCCAAATATCACAGAAAGGTGGTGACCATCAACAAGCTAAAACGCAGGTTTTCAGAAGCACCGTTCGCAGCACTAAATCAAGGTATTTTATAAAAAATGAAGGAGGCACACGATGAATTTGAAGAAAACAGTTTTAATCGCAGCAGCAGCCGGCGCCATGGCGGCAGTTTCCGTCCCGGCAATGGCATTTGAGAACGAGTTTCACGGCACGTACACTTTCAAGTATTTCCTGTCCAACTACGACAACAACTCAAGCTATGCAATCAGGCCGGACACTTACAAGTCAAATCTGCCGATGAACAACTTCTTCGAGCAGCGCGCACGCCTGCAGTACATTGCCAAAGCCAGTGACGACCTCAAACTGGTTACTCACTTTGAGCTTGATTCCCGCTTCGGTGGACAGGGTGGAAGCCAGGCCGGTTACACACCGGGTGCGGCGCTTGCTACCAACTCAGTCTACAAGGGCGTCGCCGGCAATAACGACTCCGGCCAACTGGAAGCCGACAGCCTTACCCTCGAAACCAAGCACGTCTATCTC